>CAZOLI010000009.1:0-91622 GCA_964580675.1 uncultured Planctomycetia bacterium | reverse complement strand
ACCCGTGTTTCGAGGCCGGTTTCGAGTGTGGCCGGCTTGTACTTGTCGGTGGCCGTCGCCCCCTTGATCTGCGGAGGGGTATCGACCACTTCGAGGTCCACCGTTTTCGGGAGTTTGAGGTCCACGGGTTTTCCTTCAAACATCACCACCCGGACCTCCTGGTTCGGAAGAAGGAACTCAATTTCGTCCTTGATGTCGGATTCGTCGAACACGATTTCATCGGCGGATTCCAGGTCCATAAAGTGGTAACGTCCGTTGCTTTCGTAGGTGTACTGCATCGGTTTTTCGTTGGTGTGGATCCGTTCCACTTTTTCATCGGACCGGAAGCGGTTGTTGACGGTGCCTCCGGCGTCCAGGTTTTTTAATTCGGTCTGAATATAGGCCTGTCCCCTGCTTTTTTTGACATGCTGGACGTCCTCCACCCGGTAATAGGTGTCGTCCATTTTGATCACGTTTCCTTCGCTAAGATCTCCCGCTTCAATCATGAACGTTCTCCTCTAACCATAAAACACAAATGAGCTGACGATGGGGTTGTTTCGACAAATTCGTCTCAAACCCGGATCAGTATCGGATCGAGAAGTCGGAGAACTCGTCGGTGGGGGTTTCTTCCTCCACTTCCACGTTTTTCACATTCGCCCTGGCGGGACCTTCGTGTGCAAATTCCACGAGTTTGTCGACGGCGTTCTCCGGGCCCTCGGCAACGGCCTCGACCCGGCCGTCGGAAAGGTTTTTTACCCAACCCGTCACGCCGAGGTCATTTGCGGTGCGTCGCGTGGTGTCCCGAAAAAACACACCCTGTACTTTTCCCGAAATGGTCATGTGGACGCGTTTTCGATCGTTGTCGTTCTTGGTCATCGGTTCAGTTTCGGCATAATGGAATACATCCTGATTGCCACTATTGCATTCGGCGTTTTTGTGAACGGGAGCGCATGGGAATCGAACCCACCAACCCCGGTGTACCAGGGCTCACTGGATTTGAAGTCCAGGAGGGGCACCAGCCCCTATCCGCTCCCGGGAGTTACGTCCCGAACCGAACCATTTGGTTCGGTTTATACGGGGTCTTCCATATATTATAAGGATAGCGGGATGACCGGCTGAAATAAACAAGGGTGGGGATCGGGATGTGTTGTTGCTTGCGTCGTACGAATCGTGAAAATGATGCTCAAAAATGGTACTTCATTTTCGTATAATGTCCTCCTTTCAGTGAAGGGAGCAGGTTGCGGGGATCGGTAATGATGATTGAATCATCCGAAATATATTTTTCTTTCTGAATTCGGAACGAACCAAATTATGGAAATGGATCAGCAGCAGGCGGATTCGTTCGATCTCAATTACCAGGATCGTGTCGTGGCCCTGACGATCGCCGGATCGGATTCCGGAGGAGGCGCGGGGGTTCAGGCCGACCTGAAGACATTCAGTTTTTACGGGGTGCACGGCGTATCGGCCATTACCTCGTTGACGGCTCAGAACAGCACGGGCGTACAGGCCATACGGGACGTGGACACGGAATTCGTAAAGAATCAGATTCGCTCGTCGGCGGAGGACTATCAGATCCGAGCCGTGAAAACGGGCATGCTTTCGTCCTCCTCCATCATTGAAGCCGTGTCGGAGACCCTTCAGGAGCATAATCTGTCGAACGTCGTGGTGGATCCGGTCATGGTGGCCCAGAGCGGGGACCCGCTGCTCAAGGACAAAGCAAAGAAGACGCTGATCGAGCAGATGCTTCCGCTTGCGAACGTGATCACGCCAAACATTCACGAGGCTGAGGTGATTCTTCGCGAGGACATATCGGAGCTCGTCGAGATGGAGGACGCCGCCGCCTCCCTGAGTAAGGAATATGACGCGGCAGTGGTGTTGAAGGGAGGACACCTTGAGGGAGAAGCCGTGGACGTGCTTGCGTACGAAGGCAACATCTGGAAGACGGAAGCACCCCGGATTAACCGGGACACGCGCCACGGGTCCGGATGTGCGTTTTCCTCGGCGATAGCGGCCAACATGGCGATGGAACGGTCCCTGAACGAGTCCGTGGAGCGGGCGAAGAATTTCATCACCGAAGCCATTCGATGGGGCGCACCGGTCGGTGAGGAAGCCGGGTGTGTGGAGCCTGCCTGGGGCAAGTTTCGGGCGATGGAGATGAACAAAGTACAGCGCGCTCTGTCGTCGGCCGTTCAGGAACTGCGACACATGAACTTCGGGGAGTTTATTCCGGAGGTGCAGTCGAATTTTGCCTACACGTTTGACGGGGCGCTGTTCCTGCAGGACGTCGTGGGGTTTCCGGGGCGAATTATCAAATTTGAGGACGGTTTCCGGGTGCTGGATCAACCCACAGCCGGTGCCACGGAACACATGGGACGACTCGTTCTCTCCGCGATTCAGCTCGGAACGGACGTTCGTTCCGCGCTGAACATCCGGTACGACGAGGACGTGGTTCGAGCGGCACGGGCCGGCGGGCTGGAGGTGTTCGAGCACAACCGGGACAGCGAACCGGTGGAAATTCGGGATGAGGAGGGACAATCGATTCCGTTCGCGGTCGAACAGACGTACGAAAAGAATGAGGGCCGGCTGCCGGATGTCATTTTTGACCGGGGGGCCATCGGAAAGGAAGCCATGGTTCGTGTGCTTGGTACTGATCCGGCCGAGGTGGTGAAGAAAGTGCGACTTATCTCCCGGAATTACGACGACGCGGAATAAACATACACTACACAAAATTCAGGGGGACATCTCATGGCCGAGCAACTCGATGAGGACGAAAAAATAGCTCAGGTATCTCTGAACATGGTGCCGGGCATCGGGGGCAAGATTTTCCGGCGTATTCTTAATCAGTTCGACACCGCCCGGGACTTTCTCGACGCCGGACCGGGCGCGTGGCGGCGAATCGACGGCATCGGGGATCAGATTGCCGTTCGCCTTCAGGAACTCCTCGAGGAGGGGGGCGGCGAGCGGGAGTTCGAGGAGGCCCGTGACATGGGGCTTCAGCTGCTTACCATCCAGGAACCGGCGTATCCTTCCCTCCTCAAAACGGTTCACGATCCACCGGCTGTGCTGTCCGTGATGGGGGATCTGTCGGACCGGGACCGGTTTGCGCTCGCGGTCGTCGGCACAAGGGGCTGTACACACTACGGTACCAAACAGGCGAAGCGGTTTGCGTCCATGCTTGCTTACCGGGGTATCACGGTGGTCAGCGGTCTCGCGCGCGGCATTGACACCGCCGCTCACAAGGGGACCCTCCAGGCAAACGGCCGAACCATAGCCGTGCTCGGTAGCGGGTTGAAGAACATTTATCCTCGCGAAAACGAGGAACTGGTGGAGGAAATACTGGACGGGGACCATGGGGCCGTCGTGAGTGAACTTCCTCTCGATACCCCTCCCGACTCCAGCAATTTTCCCCAGCGAAATCGCATTATTTCGGGTTTGTCCATGGGGGTGCTGGTGGTGGAAGCCCCCTCCCGGAGTGGAGCGTTGATTACGGTGGATTTGGCCCTCGACCAGAACCGGGAGGTGTTTGCCCTGCCGGGCAACGTGGATTCCCCGAAAAGCCAGGGCACCAACAACCTGATCCAGGAAGGGGCGAAACTGGTGATGGACGTGGAGGACATCCTCGAGGAACTGCAGGGATACGTGGAATTGCAGGAAGAGGATCGGGAACAGGCAAATGAAACGGAGGTCCAAGGCCGTGAACCTGAACTCGCGTCCGAGGTGGAGGAAAAAATATTCGGCGAGTTATCGTCGGATCCGGTGACAATTGACGAACTTGCCGAACGAATGGATATTCCCGGTAACACTATTGCGAGTGCCCTCACGAAAATGGAAATTCGCGGACTCGTCGAGCAGTTGCCGGGGAAAACGTTCGTGCGATCGTAACGGCCGGGTTGATTCCGGGTTAGGCATCCCGTGGTTTCTGTTTGATCCGGGATTTCTCGGGAATGTATTTCTCGAGGGTGTTAAACCGAATGGTCTTCCGGAAGGGAATTCGGACCGGTTCGTAGAACTCCACGGTAATGGTGTCCATGTGGTCCAGCATCTTCTTTCCGCGTTCGTCGCTTAAGGAGAGGGTTACGGTTTTGGTTCGGCTCAGATCCATCTCGGGGTCTGCATATGGAATTGGATTTTTTCGGTTGCAACCGCACCACGTTTCGTGCGGTGATCCAAATCCGCAATATCCACTATCTGCTCCCGGTCCGATGGACGTATATTTGAGTTGGTGATCCTCGTGACAGGACTTCCACGTGACCGAAACGTCTTCCCTTTTCAGGATGCGATTTCTGAGGTCGAAGGGTGTTGGCGAGGTTTTCAGTTCTACAAACGGCCATGAAAGTGTTACAGTCGTTTTGTTTTTTCGTTTCACCTGTCCGTTCTCCGGGTTCTCAAACACCACTTTCTTTTTCCGGAGCATCCGGGCTTCGCCGGCGATGGTGACTTCAATGAAGTCACCGGTATCGGCCCCGGGAAGAAAAACCTGTTCCGGACTGTGTCTATTACAGCGTTCCGGAGGGCGGGATTTCTTCTTCCGATTTACGGACGCAATTCGCCAATGATGGTAGGGCGCCGTTCGTTCGTCCCCTCCGGTCAGGTGCCGGTCGTTCAGGTACGCCGTTTCCACGACAACCCCCGTCCGCCGGTCGGAGTTCCAGGAACGAAGTCCAACGGAAAAGGAACCTCCGGGCAGGAAGATGTATTTCCGGTCGGGCCCGGTCGGGAGATTGATGGTGTTTTTCCCGGAAAGAAGATCTTCCAGCTGGACGCCGGACACCATGAGGGCATTCAACAGAGGCACCCGATTCCCAAATCTCTGGAGTTCTGGACCGGGACGTTCTCCTGTTTTCTGTTTCGAAAACAAATCGGACCAGGAATGGTTTTTTAATACATCCAACTGTCGCAACCGTTTTCTTAATTCATTTCGGTGCTCTTCCGCCTCCGGAACGGGTACGGTATGGAGGAACGGGTTTCGGTCGTCCCGGTCATGGGCGTAGTGGCGGCGGCGGGCGTGTGAAATGAGGTCGGACAGTCGTTTCCGGACTTCCGGATTATCGTGGGAGGCGCGAATTTGCCAGAGTGTCCGGGTCACGTCCGGACGGCGGGTGGCCATGTTTCGCAGTTTGTTCTGGGCTTTTTTCCGCGTCTTCAGGCCTTTTAGCGAGAGCTTCTCGACGAGTTTCCGAACCTGCCGGTTCGGCACCGGCTCCCCCGAACGCGAATCCGTTTCCTGTCCACTGATCGGAAAACACGGTAGGAAAAAGAGAAATGAAAGGGTTGAGATAAGCAGGGCTATTCGGGAATTCATATTTTTGATATTTAAATTGTTTTTTCGTGATTTATCTGTGGGAAGAGTTTATATAACGAAAATGACGAGGAAAGGTTCAATTTTGTCGAGCGAATTCAAATAGGTTTGGCTAAATACAAAACATTCAGGATGAATTTTCCCCCGGCGCGGGAGCACCACCCGGACGGGATTCACCGATGAGCAGGATATTTCGAAATGTGATCTTATACCTCAGCAGGGAGGTGTTCGATATGTCGACGGCCGTCCTCGGTAAAAGCATATTTTTCTTCATGGTCGGGTCCTGGTCTTTCCCGGTAAACGATCATGATGGGACGATATGAGGGGAACATCGTATTATTCCGGATGGAGGTGTATTCGCGGGTTCCGGATCCACGCTTCCGAATATTGAAAAATTACCCCGTTTCGAGTACGGTACCATTCCATATGTAACCTTCGGGATTTGGTTTGCATCACCCGGGTATTGACCGTTGGATTCGCGTAATGCCAGGAGGTAACTGATGGCTTCCACGTCCGGTTCCCGAGCGGTTCGCCGGGAATTAATTCGGCGCCTTGATTCCGCGGTGGACTACGAGGATGACGACATCCGGTGTGAGAACGTCAAGAGTGTCCTCAGCCAGACGGTTGAGCGGGGAGACAGGCTGGTTGACGAACAATATTTGCAGACCGACCGGGAGGAATACGCACGCCACCTCCTGCACCTGGATCCGGAGGGCCGGTATTCCGTGCTTCTGATGGTCTGGGCTCCCGGGCAGGGAACCCCGCTGCACGATCATGCGGGCACGTGGTGTGTGGAGTGTGTTTACAGCGGACAGATTGAAGTAACGTCGTACGAACTTCAGAACGACAGCAAAGAGGAGGACGTTCTACAATTTGAGGAACAATCGGAGGTGATTTCCGGGCTCGGTGATGCCGGAGCACTTATTCCCCCCTTCGAATACCACGAAATCAATAACACCTTCGATCAGAAAGCCGTGACCATTCACGTATACGCCGGGGAGATGACGCACTGTCATGCATTCTATCCGAGGAAAAAGGGTGCGGGTTACCGAAGGGAACGAAAATCGCTTGATTACACGTCGATCATTCCGGGGGCGAGACCGGAGAGCGGGAGTAATGGACAGTAACAATTTCGTGAGAACGGGGCGATTCGAGTTTCGACTCTTCTGTGTTCTTCTTCTGGTTACAGGTATAGCCTTACCGGTTTCGTGCGGCCGGTCCCACACGCCGGAGGGCGCCCGAATTGAACTGACTGACAGTGACACAGATCTGCTGGATCAGGAGATCGGGGACGTTCCGGACGTGGAATTGATTAACCAGGAGGGCAAGGCCGTTTCGTTTGATCAATGGGACGGGCAGGCACTGGTTGTGGGGTTTATATACACGAACTGTCCCGATGCAGACATGTGTCCATTGATGACGAAGAAAATGGCAACCCTGCAGGAGAAGGTGGCGAGCCATGATTTTGCCGATCGTGTTCAGTTTGTTAGTATCACGTTTGACCCGAAGCGCGACGGGCCGGAAGTTCTGAAGGCGTACGGGCAAAATTATGACGTGCAGTTCCGGAACTGGACATTTCTCACAGGAAAACCCGAACAGGTGGAAACCGTTACGGAATGGTTTGAGATCAAGGCGAAGGAAACGAAGAGGGAGCGGAAACTGCAGCACAACCTTCGCCTGTACGTCATCGAGCCCGGTGGCAAAATTGCCCGGGCGTACCGGAGTGCCAGCTGGTCCGTTTACGAAGTGTTGAAGGACCTGAAGGACGTTGTTTCCGAATCCAAAGAACGTGGTACGCAGTCCTCTTAAACACACGAATGGAAACGGAAGAACTGGCGCGCAAAAAGCGGCGGAAACACCAGAGGCGAGAGGCCGGTGTTCTTGGGATGTGGTTGTTCCTCCTTGCGGAGGCCATGTTCTTCGCCGGCCTGCTGTTCACGTATTTTATTCTGGCCAAAATCAACACGGCCGCATCGGCGAGCGAACTGGAAAACAGCAACGTGCTTCTGCTATGCGGTGTGCAGGGACGAACGCCACTGGCCGGGAACTACTGGTTGCCGGAGGGACTTCAGCTCCCCGTGGCCGTAACGGCCGCAAACACGATGTTGCTTCTTTTCAGTGCGTACTTCATGCAGAAGGGGTACGCTTCAATCCGTGAGAACAACGTTTCCGGTCTCTGGAAGTGGATGGCTGTCACCGCCGTGGCCGGCACGACTTTTGTTGGGGTGCAGGGTGTGGAGTGGGCCCGGCTTCTTTCCCACGGCCTGCGGGCTGAGACCAGCGTGTTCGGTGCTCTTTTTTACACCATCATCGGTGCGCACGCCCTGCACGTAACGGGCGGTTTATCGTTTTTGCTGTACTGTGTGTTTCAGTCGATCCGGGGATCGTACACGGCCAGAGATCATGTTTCTATTCGGCTCTGCAGGATGTACTGGTTTTTCGTGGTGTTTCTGTGGCCGGTTCTGTACGGGCTGCTGTATTTCCAGTAAATTTTGCAAACGGTGGCATATTCTTGTAATTACAAGCAAAACCTCCTTTCATAATTTTTCGTTTGAACAAAAACGGTATGTGTCGTAGGATTGTAATCGTTATTTAAGGCACCTGATTACTTCATAAAATGGGGGAGAAAATCATGAACACAACGGAGCTAAACGGTACGGATCGTGAGATCAGTGCCATTGGTCTCGGGGCGATGCCACTGTCGATCTCGGGCAGGCCACCGGAAGACCAGGCCATCGACGTGATCCATCGTGCGCTGGATCTCGGCGTCACGCTTATCGACACGGCGGATTCGTATTGCAGGGATGAATCGGACAAGCATCACAACGAAAAAGTCATTGCGAAGGCCCTTGATCAGTATGCCGAAGACACCTCGGACGTGGTGGTTGCGACCAAGGGCGGATTGATGCGGCCGGACGGCGACTGGGTTCGAAACGGGGATCCCGATCACCTGCGGGATGCGATTCGGCGGAGTCACGAAGCCCTGGGCGGGGAACGACCAATACCTCTATGGCAATTCCACGCCCCCGATCCGGAATTCGAAATACAGGAATCACTGAAGCCGGTGCAGGAAGCCGCGGAAAATGGATTGATTGAACACGTGGGGGTTTCCAACTTCTCCGTTGACGAGATCAAGGAGGCCCGGGACATCGTGGACGTGGTGTCGGTTCAAAATCAGTACAGCCCGTTTCACCGACAACCCGAGGAAAGTGGGGTGCTGTCGTATTGTGAAGAGGAAGGCATCACGTTTCTTCCCCACAGCCCGCTTGGTGGCCGGTCGCGTGCGAAGGATCTGGATGCGTTTGACGGAATAGCGGCCCTGGCCGACGAGAAAAACATTTCAGAGCAGCGACTGGTTCTCGGCTGGCTACGCGCGAAATCTCCCGTCGTTGTTCCGATTCCAGGAGCCAGCCGGGTACCGAGCGTGGAAGACTCGATCCCGGCCGTGGAGCTGGAACTCACCGACGACGAGGTGGAGCGCATTGACCGGGCCACCGAGTCCGGTGTCTGATCCTTCGCGCTCTCTCCATCCGAACGATCGTTCTTACCGCCGGACTCCGGATCATGAAAACGAACTGGGAGAAACAGCAGGGAAACCGAACGAATTTTGTTCAGGTGCATCCGGACGCCGTTGCCGTCGGGACTCATCTCGGTCACTCTCACCAGAACAGGACGGATTATTGCACACACGACGAGTTCCTTTCCGGAACGCTGCAGGACCGCGTTCTTCGTCATTTTGACGAAGAAATTCTTGATGAAGTGACCGAGGCCGTGAAGGAGATGCGGGAGGTCGGAGATCCTTCGCACGAAAACGAAGGTTCCGAATCATAACCCCCGTTTCCTGTGGACCAACGAGGTGAATCTCTCCCTACCGTTTGATCAGGTTGGCCACACACTCCAGGTGACGGGTTTGAGGGAACAGATCCAGTCCGATCAGGGTGTCAATCCGGTATGTGTCCCGGCATAATTTGTTGATGTTTCGGGACAGGCTGTCCGGGTTGCAGCTTACATACACAAGCTGGTCGGGACCGTTATCAAGCAGGTATTTGATCACGATCTTTCGCAGTCCATCCCGGGGCGGATCGACGACGACGGTGGTGCTGTCGAGGGGGGCTTCGACGAGGACCCGGTTGATGTACCGTTCCGTTTTGCCGTGTTTGAATTCCACGTGATCTCGCTTCACCCGGTCCCTCGTTTTCCGTGCTCCCGTCACCGAGGGATCGTCGTTTTCTATACCGAGCACCCGGTTGGCGAACGGAGCACAGAGAATGGAAAAGACCCCGACCCCGCAGTATGCGTCAAGCAAAAATTCCGGGTCTCGTTCCTCCACGAAGCCGACCACCCGATCGGCCAGTATGGAGACCATCGGTGTATTGGCCTGCCAGAATGCTCTTGCCGGCACGTCAAATAAAATGGTCTCCCCGGTGGACGGATCCGTGACCTCCTCCGTTAACCAGGTGATTTCCCGTTCCCGGGCATCGGGATTTTCGATCGACGAGAAGACCTCCCCCGTGCTGCTCGCACGAAGCCGGACGTTCTCGATATTTCTGTTCAAAAAAGACCCAAAGGATTCGGCCCGCAGTTCCTTCAGCCGGTTTTCCAGTTCCGGTACACAGATTGGACATTCGCTGTTTTGAAGAATTTCCCGTCCCTCCACCTTCCAGAAGCCGGGTTCACCCGGACCGTGAACGCTGATCCGGTTCCGGTAGCCATAGGGGGATGGACAGGGAATTATGTTTTCGAACGACACCTCCAGGTCGTGCGTGTTTTTCTCGAAGTGTTCAAGAAGCCGCTTCTTTTTTAATGCCAGCTGGTGTTCGTACTGCACGTGCTGTAACTGGCATCCGGCGCACTCGACGAAGTGGCGGCATTGTGGTTCCGTTCGATGTTCGGAGGGTTCGAGGACTTCTTCGGGCAATGCCAGGATCCGGTCGCTGTTTTCGTGAATGGGTCGGGCCCGGATCCGTTCGCCGGGAATGCTTCCCGGAACGAGTACGGGCTTCTCCCCCGAGGAGTCCCGTCCGAGGTACCGGGAGGTATATTCCTCAATTTGTACGGTGAGAAGGGACTTTTTCTCGGAATTGTCTGATTCGTTTGAATTCTTCATCGTCTTGTTGTTCTTTAAATACAATCCGGATCCGACACCACGATTCCAGTTGATGTCCGTAATTTTTCAGTTTTCTGTGACCGGAAATGATTATCCAATAACATTTATGACTGATTACGACATCGATCGATACCTGAACATCCGAAGTGCTTATGCTCCGACGTTTGGACCGGAGGGAGAAACGCTCTCTTTTCTGATGGACACGACGGGATCGCCACAGGTCTGGACCCTGGAGGAACCGGGGGAATGGCCGGAACAATACACATTTTATGATGACGGAATCTCATTTGCGACCTGGTCGCCCGCCGAGCGATGCCTGATTTTCGGAAAAGACCGGGGAGGAAATGAACGGGTTCAATTTTACCTTCTCAGGGAATCGGATTTGACGATCGACCCGCTTACGGACAGGCCCGCCAAAAAACACCTCTGGGGAGGCTGGGATTCCACAGGATCAAAATTTGCATTTTCCTCCAATCGACGCGACGGTTCACGGTTTGATGCTTATGTGCAATATGTAGAGGATGGCACGGAAGCAAAATGTGTCTGTGAAGGGAGGGGCTGGTTGCATGTGAATGAATGGTCACCCGATGACGAGCGGCTGCTCCTGACGGATTTTCAATCGAACTCAGATCAGTATCTGTACATACATAACCTTGAAACGGGTGAGACACGGAGGTTAACCCCTGAAAGTGAACGATGCCGGTATCTGTATTCCAACTGGGGTCCCGGGGGAGAATACGTGTACACGGCCACCGATCGGGAAACGGATACCCTTTCACTTGCTCGGATTGATGTGAGCAAGGGACAGGTGGATATTCTTCGAAACGACACAAACTGGAATGTCGATGGGTTGATGATTCACCAGGAAAGTGGCCGTATGGTTTTTCAGCGAAACGTGGATGGGTACTCGGATCTATCTCTTATGCAGATAAACGGAGATTCGCTGGAGGAACTGAAGGGCCCGGATCTGCCCGAGGGTGTGGTCGGTAGCATGGATTTTGATCCGGCGGGGGAACAGCTGGCGCTTACGCTAACCGGTGCGACGAGGAACGCAAATCTGTACAACCTGGAGATCGATACGGGCCGGACGGATCAATGGACAAGAGCGTCCACGGCAGGCATTCCGAGATCCCGGTTTCAAAACGTGGATCTTGTTCGTTTTGAATCGTTTGACGGAAGAAACATTCCCGCTTTTTTCACGGAACCGGAGACGGTTGGAGGAGATACGTTTCCCGTCATCGTGGACATTCACGGGGGCCCGGAGTCCCAGCGACGCCCCTCTTTTCGAAGCCTCCGTCAGTATTTTGTGCATCACGGATACGGGGTTTTTGAACCGAACGTTCGGGGATCGAGTGGGTACGGCATCGAATACATGTCGCTGGACAACGTGGAAAAGCGTATGGATTCCGTGAAGGACATCAGGGCCGGGGTCGAGTGGCTCGGTGAGCGGGAGGAAGTGGATCCCGATCGCATTGCGGCATATGGTGGATCGTATGGAGGGTTCATGGTGCTGGCCAGCCTCACGAAGTACCCGGATCTCTGGGCGGCGGGCGTGGACGTGGTGGGCATTGCAAATTTCGTGACGTTCCTGGAAAACACGGGGGAGTGGCGCCGGAAACACCGTGAGGCGGAATACGGGTCCCTCGAGGAGGATCGGGAATTTCTCGAGGAGATCAGCCCCATCAACCACGTGGAAGACATTCAGGCTCCTCTGCTGGTGCTTCACGGAGAGAACGACCCGAGAGTACCGGTGGGGGAGGCGGAGCAGATCGTCGAGAAGGTTCGGGAGCGTGGGGTACCGGTGGAAAAATTGATTTTTCCGGACGAAGGACACGGATTTCAGAAACTCGAAAACCGAAAGAAAGCGTATCGAAAGGTCGTGGAATTTCTCGATCGTTACGTTTTTCTCGGTCGGGATCAACAGAACGGAGGTAACACATCAGAATGAACCCGGATGAATTTGTACGCCAACTGAAAAGCAAACTGGCGAATCGGACTCTACACCGGGAGGCGCAGTTGTTGCCCGAACTGGTTCGAAATGCCATTGAGGAGGTCGGGTACGAATTTCTCTCACCGTCCGTTTCATGGCAACGGGATCGGTTCGTGCTTACGGTGGAGGATCGATTCGGGTTTGGCAAATTTGAACTTTTTTCCCTGACGACCGACGGTTACATCCACCCCCGGTTTTCGGTTCGATCCCCGTCTTCCTGGCTGCCGTTTTCCCCTTCGGAGAGGAATTCGACCCGGCGGGGAAATCTCCGGAAATTCCTTCAGTACGGGCGCGTGTCCATTCAGGCCATTCCCTCCGAACGGCGTCGTTTGAGACAGGCGCTTGCCTCGGGCATCCGGGAATACGCACGGGCCGTAAAACTTGCACGGGCGTCCAGCCGGGAAGATCTGTAGGGCGCGGGCAAGCAGAACGGGGGAGGGGTGTTCATTGTTCCTCAATATTGTTATGATGATTTGAATTGTGTTTGGACGCTTCTTGAGGGGAGTGTCTGTTCTGTTTCTTTTATTTCTTGGATAAGGAGGTTCGATATGCGGAAGCTCACGATTCTGTTTGCCGCCTTTTTTGGCCTGACGATGGTTCTTGCCTGTCACCAAAACGGAAGCGAACATCCGGAAGGTGAGGAACATCCGGAGGAGCACGAAGAGGAGCATCCCGAGGAAGAAAAGGATGGAGAAGAACATCCGGACGAAGAAAAGAGCGAACACCCGGACCAGGGCAAATCGGATATGACCCGGGAGGAGGAGTTCCTTTTTGCACTCGAAAATTACATTGATGACCAGCTTGAGGAAAACGGGTCACTTCCGGTGGAAAACCTTGAAGGCGACCGCGTGAACATCAAGGGCACGCTGTCACTCGAAAAACTGCACCGGGACAAGGTGATTGAGTACAGTGAGGACACGTTCTTCGTCTGTGCCGATTTTGTTGCCGAGGCCGGCGGAAAGGAAACGGCGTACGACTTTGATTTCTTCATGAATGACACCGATGATGGCTGGGAAATAGACCGAATTCTGTTCCACAAGAAAAACGGCAAGAAGCACATCACGTACGTTGACAACAAACCCGTGAAAGCGGATTAGCGCCCGGCCGGCATTCCGACGGATGTTGTCGAAAAGGTTTCAGAGGGAGACCACACCAATTCTCGGTGTGGTCTTTCCTTTGTGTTCAGTACCCTGTGCCGTTGAGGAAGCAGGAAACTTACAGAGAGAAACAGTCAGCAATGAAAAAGTCGATCGACGAAACAGCGGAGCGGTTTGACCGGAAGAGCGGCGATTACGACGAAACCCGCAGCGACCGGCATTACCGTGCGGTTGATGGTGTGGTCGAACGGGCCATTTCGTACGTCAGCACCGGGGACACCGTGGTGGACATCGGTGCGGGAACCGGCATGGTCTCCTTTCGAATTGCCCCTCACGCGGGCGAGGTCATAGCCCTGGACATCAGTGAAGGCATGCTGGAGGAGGGGCGCAACAGGGCCCGGGAGGAGGGCGTTGATAACATCACGTTTGCCCGGGGCAGTTTTCGCCGGCCGGAAGAAGAACTGGATCTTCCCCGTGTGGATTGTGTGGTGTCGAATTTTGCGATGCACCACCTGAGCGACGACGAAAAACGTGAAGCTTTCGGGATGGTTTCCGAACTCCTCGACCGCCGCGCATCCGGGGGCCCGGGTCGATTTGTCCTGGGGGACGTGATTCTATTTGAAGAAATTGACAATCCGAGCAATCATTTTAATCCGGACGTCGATGATCCGGCCACGGTTGAGGTGCTCGAGGAACAGATTCGAAAGGAGGGGTTCGTTCTGGAAGAACGGGAAAAACACACGCCGTCCTCGGGTATTCTCGTCGCGAAAAAAACGGCATCATCCTGATCAAAAAGACGGGAGAGAACGTTTTCGTTTCAGAAGTTTACATCTAAATGGAGATCTGTCATGGATGCGTTATTGCTTGCCGCCGGCTATGGAACGCGGTTGTATCCCATTACGAAGGACACGCCGAAGCCTCTTCTTGAGGTTGGTGAACGGCCAATGCTGGAGCATATCCTTGAGAAACTCAAACCGGTAACCGATCTTGAACAGGTTTACGTCGTAACGAACGATAAATTCTACGGGGATTTCCGGGAATGGAACGAGGAATCCGACTGGCCATGGCCCGTCTCAATTTTGAACGACGGCACGCGGGAGGATGATCGGCGTCTTGGAGCGATCGGGGATATCCAGTTTACGATTGAGGAGGCGGAGGTAGATGCGGATTTGTTTGTTCTTGCGGGAGACAATCTGTTTGATTTTTCGCTGGTTGATATGGTGGAAACATTCGACCGAAAGAACAGTAACGTCGTCGGGGTGTACCGGTTCCCCGACGAGTCCAGGTTGTCCAAGTACGGAATCGTCGACACGGACGAGGACGGTCGGGTTCTATCTTTTGAAGAAAAACCGGAGGATCCTCCGTCAAACCTTGTTTCCATGGCCATGTACCTGTTTCCAAAGCAGAAACTGCATCTGGTGAACCGGTACCTCGAGTCCGGTGGCAACCCGGATGAACCGGGCTGGTACATGAGCTGGCTGGTGGAACACGACAACCTTTACGCTCATCCATTCGACGGAAACTGGTTTGATATCGGGGACAAAGAATCCCTGCAGGAAGCCCGAGAATTTGTGTCGGAGCGGGGTGGATCCCTGTAATCCACCACGAAAACAGGTCAAACATACGAACGTACCCACCGTATATTAACCCATCGAGGGACGTGCCGGTCCGGATCGATCGGCGACGACAGGAACTCGTTGCAACCCGGAAAAATCAATTTTAGGGGTCTGTAAACATGAACATGAAAAAGAAGGGACTTATTATCGCAGGTTGGATTGCCGTTGGTGTTCTCTTTTCTTCACTTTATTCGGTTGGAGAAGATCCGGAACCACTCACAGACACCGAGAAAGAAACCATATCCAACCTTTCGCAGGCGGAACTGAAGAAACACGTTATGTTCCTCGCCTCCGATGAACTCGAGGGTCGTGGGACCGGCACGGAGGAACAGGAAATTGCCGCACGGTACATAGCCTCTCACTTTAAGGCCTGGGGATTAAAGCCCCACAGGAAGGCGAAGGATCTCGATGGATACTACCAGAAATTTTCGATCGGGGACAGGGAATATCGGACCACGCTTAAGCTGAGGGAAGAGGACGAAACCAGGACCATATCCGGTGAGGAACAGATTAATGTGCTCCATCCGGGGTCAGCAGGCACCTTCGAGGCGGCGGATCTTGTCTTTGCCGGTTACGGCATAAAGGACGGAGATCGAGGGTACAATGACTATAAAAACGTAGACGTCCGTGACAAATTTGTGGTCATCTTTCGCCACGAGCCGAACGAGTCCGATCCGAACTCGAAATTTAACGGGAATGATTGGACCGACAACGCCTACTTTCGCACCAAGTACCGTGAGGCAAAGGAAAATGGGGCCAGAGGTCTTATCCTATTGAACGATCCCCTCGGGAATCACGGTCAGGTGCCGGCGAACCGGATTCGGGCCTCCGGGGACATGCCGTTTCTTTCGGTCTCCGAAGACGTGGCCTCTACTCTACTCCGCCGCTCTCCAGAAGAGCTGAAGACCCTCCAGAAAAAAATTGATGAGGAACCTTCACCCCGTTCCTTCGTCGTTGAAAACGTTGCACTTGAAGTAACGCTTACGGAAGAGGAGAGCCAAAAGAACACGGTTCGAAACGTGGTCGGTGTTCTGGAAGGGTCGGATCCGGAACTCAGGGACGAATGGATTGTCGTGGGGGGGCATTATGATCACCTTGGAACAGCGGAGGACGGGAATGCACCAAGGGGCGCAAGGCCAAAAGGGGACCAGGGACGGTATTCCATCGAAGACCTGAAACGGATTCTGAAAGAACGTGGTGACGATCTGTCAAAACGACAGAAAAAACGGATTAAGAGGGCGATTGAACGAAAGAAAAAACAGAAACAGAACGATTCTTCCGAAGAAAAGGACGCCTCCGATACGCAGGAGAAGGACCGGATCTGGAACGGAGCCGACGACAACGCGAGTGGAACGACGGGGGTGATGATGCTGGCCCGAATGCTCTCCGGACTTCCCGAAGGGAAGAGACCGAAGAGGAGTATACTCTTTCTATTGTTTACGGCGGAGGAATTGGGACTTGTGGGATCCCGGTACTACGGCAACAATCCGATTGTCCCGTTTGGTCAAACCGTTGCCATGGTCAACATGGACATGATCGGACGATCAAAAGATGGCAGCGTCAGTTTGCGGTCGGTGGCCGCAAGTAATTACCTGAAATCCCGGTGTAAGGAAATACTTCCGAATTTTGATCTCAAACCACGGTTTCCCGAGGAGGTATCAAATAGAAGTGACCATGCGGCGTTTTTGGAACAGGAAATACCCGCCATCTTCTTCTTCACCGGTACCCATAAGCATTATCATCGACCGGGGGATGAATGGCCTCACCTGAACTACAATCACATGAAGGAGATCATCAGTGCCCAGTTTGTGCTGCTGAAGCGGCTTGCCCGGACGGCGGATGTGCCGGATTTCCGGGGTCAGCAACGAACGCTGAGCAGGCCGTCGGGAAACACCGACGAACGGGAAAAACGTCAACCGGAAGAAGGGCAGAACAGGAAACAGGACGAGAGGAAGTCCGGGGACCCGGAGGAGGAGCCAAACGAAGATCGGGAAAAATCCTCCCGGAAAGAATCCTGGTAGAGAGTCCGGAGCGTAAAACCCGCTTTTTATGTGACAGAAAACATGTGACATTTGTCACATATAAGGGGGATATCATCAGCGGATTCCTCGGATATAAAGACGATGTTTTGACAAATAACTCTCTTTATCCCTTTTCTACCCCGAAATCTTCAATAAAATACTTTTTCGGGGGCTTGAATGGCACAGGAATTGCAGTTAAAATGTGTCCGTTCAAAAAAATTGATGATCTGTGTTTTTGCTTTTAGATAGAACACCATCCTGACAATGAAAAAAATTGAAAACCTTTCACTCGCAACGGTTGCATTCGGTCTTGTTGTTTCGTCCTTTGTCATACTTTTAACGGCCTGTGGGGATAACGAATTTACCGTGAGTGGAGGTGCTGGTGCATCGACCTGTGTGCCGCAGGATGACATGAAAACATCGGCGGATCTTCCGGATACCGCACCGTATGAAGTTATTCGGACGGAAGGTGGTCCCAAGGAGCTTGACGGGGAAGGCCAGCTACAGCGTCTGGATTCCAACAATTGTGATGACATCGACGGAATGCTTGTTCAAACCGACGACAGCGGGAAGGTTCAGGTCACGGTAAAGGGCCAAACGCAGAAAGACGGTGCGTTCCGCGTGGTTCTACGTGAAGCAACGCCGTCGGGTGGTCCCGGAGCGTTTATCGCGGAGGGTGAAACAAGATGTATTGTAGAGGAACCAGGAAGCGTGAGTGAAAACCTCAGCAGCAAAACTTTCTATGCCGTTGAGGTTGTATTTGCCGATGTCAAAAACTATTCCTTCAGCTCTGGCTCCGGTGATTCCGGTGGTGCCTGTGGATTTGGCGTCCACGATTACCGCCTCGAATTCCAATTCTAAGTGAAGGTCCATTACCACCTTGACGGCCGGGGCCGAAAATAAGAAAAACCTTCCTTCGGTTCGTTTCTCCTGTACTCAGGTGAGTACACGTTGAAGGAATTCCTTCGCCCGTTCGGTTTTGGGATTTGAGAAGAAGGAAGCCGGTTTCCCTTCCTCAAGGATCTTTCCGTCGTCCAGCATCATCACCCGGTCACCCACCTCCCGGGCAAATCCCATTTCGTGTGTTACCACCATCATCGTCATGCCCTGATTCGCCAGGCGACGCATGACCCCGAGTACCTCCCCGACGAGTTCGGGATCCAGGGCGCTTGTAACTTCGTCAAATAGCATGAGATCCGGATCCATTGCAAGAGCCCTGGCGATGGCCACGCGCTGTTTCTGTCCGCCTGATAGTTCGGATGGATAAGCGTCTTCACGCCCCACGAGACCCACCTCTTCCAGGAGTGTTCGGGCTCTGTCCTTTGCTTGCTCCCGGTCCTGACTCTTCACCGTCACCGGGGCGAGGGTGATATTCTCGAGAACTGTTTTGTGGGGGAAGAGGTTGAACTCCTGAAACACCATACCGACCATCTGGCGAAGCTGGTTTTGATTTATCTCCCCCGAGTGAACCGGGAGGCCCTTCAGGCGAATTTCTCCCTCCTGTACCTCCTCCAATCGATTTACGCACCGGAGGAGCGTTGATTTTCCGCTTCCGCTCGCCCCGATGACCACCACGACCTCCGATTCTCGGACCCGGAAATTGATACGGTCCAATACCACCGTGTCACCGAATCGCTTGGTGACGTCGTCAAACTCCAGAATGGCCTGTTTGGATGGGGTCATTTTATGAAGCGTCCTCTTCTCCGGGTTCTGCTGATATTTCTTCCAGTTTTCGCACCAGCATGCCCAGCGGAACGGTCAGCATCAAATAACAGATCGCCGCCAGGACGATGGGGGTCCAGGGATCAAATTCCCGATTGGCAATGTTCCGGAATTCGGACATGATTTCCGGAACAGCAAGGAGGGTCAAAAGAGACGTATCCTTAATCAGGATCACCTGGTCGTTTCCGATGGCGGCCAGGGCGTTTCGAAACGCCTGGGGAAGGATAATTTTCTGCATGGCCTGGACGTAGGAGAGACCGAGTGATCGAGCGGCCTCCATCTGGCCGTTCGGCACGGCATTTATCCCTCCCTTTATCGCCTCGCCAATGTAGGCACTGTGGTTCAGTGTCAGACCGATGATGGCGGCGGGTACGCCCCAGTCGGCAATCGGAAATTCCCCCGGGCCCCAGAACAATTTGGGCACACCGACAAAAATCACCATAAGTTGGAACAGAAGCGGCGTTCCCCGGAAAAACTCCACGTAGAGTTTCGCGACGGTACCGGTAAATTTGTCCGTCGAAATCCGACCGAGCCCGACGAAGATACCAAGGCTTACGGAGAGAACACTCGAAACCACCACAATTTTAGCCACCAGGTAAAGTGCTTTTCCAAAGTTCGGAATGATTTTTACAAACAGCTCCGTATCTACCAATTTTGCGATGCGGAACAGGAAAAACAGAACGGCGATTGTAACAAGACCTGCTAATATCCTCCCGAGCCAGCCAAAGAACGCGTCCGTTAGAAACGGGGTTTCTCTTGATTCGGACAGGGAAACATTTACTTCGTCTTCTGATTCTGCCATGGCGGGTTCAGGTTAAGGACAAGATGGTTGGCATAACGTTCGGGGATTCTCCTGCTGAGTGGTTCCGTTTTGGTTCTGTTTCTACGAAAGCGAACGGCGGCTTCCTAACGATGCTGGAGGTCCTCGGGGAAATATTTGCGAAAAATCTTATCGTATGTGCCATTCTCCTTTAATTTTTTTAGAACCCGGTTGACGTTTTTCCGAAGTTCGTCATCGCCCTTCCGGAACGCGAACCCATATTTCTCAACGGTGAGGGTCAGGTAAGGGGGAGCGTTTTCGCCTTTCACACGAGCCGCTTTTCCTTTCCCTTGCACGAACCGGAGGTTTTTGTTCTGGTGCACCTGTTCGTAACAGGCCATGTTGTCCATGATCACCGCCTCCACCTGATTGTTGAGAAGCCCATTGAAGGTATCGGAGCTGCTGTCAAATTTTTTTATCTGAAGATCTCCGTCAAATTTATTTTTCAAATCGACGGCCGCAATTTTTCCGGTGGTTCCTTTTTCAACTCCCACGACTTTGCCGCGAAGATCTTCCCTGTCCGATATATCGCTGTCGTTCAACACGACAACGGTCTGATAGGCCGTGAAATACGGATCGGAGAAATCCACTTTCTTCGCCCGTTTGTCCGTAATGGTCATTGCGCTTACGATGACGCGAAATTGCCCGTTTTGAAGTTGTGGAATGATGGTGTCGAACGAATTGTGTTTGATGCGAATGTTGTGACCGAGCTGCTTTTTGAATATTTCACGGGCCAGATCGATGTCAAAACCTGTAATCTCACCGTTTTCCCTGTACTCAAATGGGGGATACGTCACATCGGATCCAATGGTCAGGGTTTTTTTATCCGATCCGCAGCCCGTCAGGGAAAGAGAGGTGATAATCACCATGAGAGAGATCGAGACCCATCCGAGATGTTTAAAAGTAATATTTTTCATGTAAGGGACCGCACGAATGAACACGAAATGTGGAAAACGTCAGGTTCTCTCATCTTCTTGAAAAGATCGTCATGCTGGTTCCGGGAATCCCCGGGGATACTTACAGTTCCAGAATACGGAACGCCTCGCCAAATTCGAACGATTTGTTACTTGCCGCCCCCCGACCATAGTCGAAGAGGCGGTCCTGTACCCATTCTCGGTCCGGGACCTGAGTCCGGTGACAGCCAAGGGCGTCGATCTTCATCTCCATAACCTCCGAAATATTAACGATCCGATTCGGGTTATTTGTGGCGAAGAACCAGAATTCCTTGACGGCGTGTGGTTTCAGGTCCCTTTCCAGTAATTCCGGAAAATACTCGGCATTTTTTGCCGCCGGGGACACGGCGTCGAAAACAGCAAGTGCCCCCTGCCGGTGATCCCGGTGGGCTCGATACCGGTTCTGAAAACTGCGGTTGGCCGGATCAAAACTGAACACGACATCGGGCTGTTTATCTCGAATTTCGGCCACCAGATGGCGTCGAAGATCCTCCGTATTGGTCAGGTTTCCATCCTCCATCCGCAGGAACGTTACATCCGCCAGGCCGAGTTCTTCCGCGGCCTGTTTTTGTTCCTCCTCCCGAATCTGAACCAATTCGTCCGTGTCGTTTATACCGGGTTTGTTGCCTTTTGAACCGTCCGTCAGTATGAGTTCTTCAACGTGATGCCCCTCCGCACACAGTTTGGCCATCGTCCCCGCACAACCAAAATCGACGTCGTCCGGATGTGGCGATACAGCAAGGTATTTCATGTGAGTGTTCTGTTTAACGGGTCAATTAACCGGTTCGGCCCTTTTTTGTTTCCCGAACACGTTCCAGAAATAATTCCTGTGCTCGATGTCTGTTGTCCGGTTCGCCGTTCCAGGCCTCCAGGGAAGGCCCCTGCAGAGCACGGCCGAACGAAAAACTCAGTTCCCAGGGCGCCGAATTCGCGAGCCGGTTTATGGCACCCAAATTTTTCGTGGCTTCCTCCGGGGATTGACCGCCGGAGAGGAACACCACGCCCGGTACTTCATCCGGGACCGACCGGTGGAGACATCGCAGGGTGGCCTTTGCCACCTCCTCCGGGCCGGTCTGTTCAGGATGATCGGGTCCGGGCAACACCATGCTTGATTTCAGGAGCATACCGGACAGGAATACCCGGTATTTGTTCAGTTCGTCGAACACCTTTTCAAGAGTTCTGGAGGTGACGGATTCGGCGGTTTGGATGCTGTGGTCTCCCTGCAGAAGCACCTCCGGTTCCACAACCGGCACCAGGTTCAGTTCCTGACTGATGCCCGCATACAGGGCCTGTATACGCGCATTCGCTTCAACTGCCTGCTCGGACGGTTTCTGATCATCAATATTGATGACCGAGCGAAATTTCGTGAATTTCGCACCCTGATCCCGGAACTTTTTCAGGCGCTCCCGCATGCCGTCAAGTCCCTCGGTAAACGCCTCGCCCGGGAAACCGGGAAGCTCGGAACGTCCCCGGTCCACTTTTACTCCCGGAAGAACGTCCTCCTCGTGAAGGTAATCAAGAAACGGTTTTCCGTCGTCATCCGTCTGGGTGAGCGTTTCCCGAAACAGGATGACACCGCTGATCCCTTTCCCGTAGCCGTTCGACGTGAGGAATAACTGTCGATACCGCCGCCGGTTTTCCCGGTTGTTGTCCAGGTTGATCCGGGCCAGTCGCTTCCCGGCCGTGCTGCGACTTTCATCCGCCGCAAGAATGCCTTTCTCCGGTGCGACAAGCCGGTTCGCAATTTGCTCCAGCTCCTCTCGATTCTGTGTTTCTTTCATTGTGTTCTGTTTTTAACGGGCGAGCACGCGGGCAAGTTCCATCAATTCGGTGTCAAGTTCCTTGTCCTGAAAGGCAATCCCCTTGAGTGGTATTCGTTCCGGTTTTCCACGATTCCAGCCGATCATGCATGAGGCCTCCCCCGAACACAGAGCGCGAACCGCTTCCCCGCCGAGTCGGCTCCCGAGGTTCCGGTCGAAGGCGGTTGGATCTCCTCCTCTCTGTACATGACCGAGAATCGTTTTTCGCAGTTGAAACCCGATGTCCTGATCCAGATTTTGAAAATATTCAACGAGTTCATTGGCATCGTACTGTGCACCCTCCGAAACCACGATGAGTGCGTGGGTTTTCCCCCGATTACTGGCGTCACGGATGGTGTCCGCCAGATGATCCGGATCCGTTTCCAGCTCAGGTATAACGATGGCTTCCGCTCCACCCGCCAGCCCTGTGCGGAGCGCGATGTATCCATGGTTCCGACCCATGACTTCAACAATGCTACCCCGGTGAAGTGCGGAGGCCGTAACACGGAGCTGATCAATGGCGTTAAGTGCAACGTTCAGGGCTGTATCCACGCCAATGGCCATTTCGGATTCCGGCACATCGTTATCGATTGTTGCGGGGACGCCCGCCATCTTGATTCCTTTTTCCGCAAGTTCATATGCGCCGTTCATCGATCCGTCACCGCCGATGACAACCAGTCCGTGAATGTTTTGCTCTTCCAATTCACGAACCGCTTTGTTCACTCCATCCTCACTGTTAAATTCCTCATCGCGTGAACAGCCAATGACGGAGCCCGCTCGTTCTATTATGTTGCCGACGTCCCGGGCACTGATTGGATCGATTCGTCCACCCAGAAGGCCGGAGAACCCCTGTCGTACGGCAAACATTTCCAGGTCTTCATGGATTCCGTAACGAACGGTCGCACGTACCGCCGCATTCATACCGGGCGCGTCTCCTCCGCTTGTCAGGACAGCAAGCCGCTTCATTCGAGAAACAAATTGAGAAACTGGCGGTAAAATCGCGGAACGGTTTGTGGTTCAAACACCAGGAAACATTGTACACAATTGGTTTTCGTATGGAAAACGTCACCCATCGGAAGGACTGTTCCGTTCGGATATCCGTTAGGACGATTCGTTTTCGGCCTCGCCATAAAGGAGCTCGAGCCCCTTCCGGGCGGCGTTATGGATGGGAACACTCTCGTGTCGGGACGCCGTTAACCATCGGTGATTCCAGAGATCGTGTGTGGTTTCAACGTCACTGGTTTCTGCGAGGTAGACCGGCATACGGAGTTTGAAGTGGCTGTATCCGTGGTGCACCATCCCCAATTGTTTTTTTATTTCTCCTCCGTTTATCAGGGCCCATTGCAGGGTTCGGCGGGCTGTTTCTTCGTGCTCCTCCTCTTCCTTTACCCAGAGCGCGGGAAGTTCCCACATACCACCAAGGAGGCCTTCCGAGGGTCGCCGGACAAGAAGGAGTTCATTATCACGGTAAACGGCCACGGCAGTGCGGGTACGAGTCGGACGATTACGAGTTTCGCCGCGGTAGGGCAGCTGTTCCTGTATGTTTTTCATAAGAGCCGTACAGCTGTCCGATATGGGACAACGGTCGCAGGCCGGTGACGTGGGGGTGCAGATAAGGGCTCCGAGTTCTATGAGGGCTTCGTTCACCCTGCCGGCGTCTTCATCATGGAAACATTGTCGGACCGCATTTCGAACAAACTCTTTTCCGGTCGATGATTCCGTGTTTTCCGTGTAACCGTGATAGCGACTGATGACCCGAAACACATTGCCGTCCAGGTAGGGCACCGAACCCTGAAAAGCGAAACACATAATGGCGGCCGCCGTGGCGGGTCCAATGCCGGGCAGGTTCTGGAGTTCGTCAAAATCGGCGGGGAGGGATCCCCCATATTCATTCTGTACAAGGACAGCGGCCTCGTGAAGATTTCGGGCACGTGCGTAAAAGCCGAGCCCTTCCCAGACCTGCAGTACCTCCTCCTCGTCCGCTTCGGCGAGGGCGTCCACGTCGGGAAACCGGGATATAAATTCCCGAAAATACGGTACAACCGTGTCAACGCGTGTTTGCTGGAGCATGATTTCGGACACCCAGACAAGATACGGTGAACGGCTTTCCTTTCGCCAGGGAAGGTCCCTTGCATTTTTCCGAAACCAATGGAGTAAGTTCTGTAGATCGGATTTCTTCATTTTGCCTCGACCGGTTTTCTGTGGCGTTCAACAGTCCGTCATTTCCCGTGCGATCCATTATTGTACAAAAAATAGAACAGATCATAAGTACGGGGCTGCTGTCGAATCACGCACCGTTATATGAACTTGTAACGACCTGCCGGTTCTGCTAAAATGCGGATCAAATTGGTGATACCCGCATGCTGTGACTCGTTCTGCACGGGTGGGCAAATTTTGTGATTTTTCATTGTCACGGAACGAAGATGAATAAAATTAGAAGCCAGACACAGCCGGAAACAACCGGGAAAGCCGTTCAATACCATACCGAGACCCTTTCCTTTCAAACCAATGAGGGTCCTGAATTTATCGAAATTACGGATCTGGTTCAGGAAGTGGTGGATAACGCGGATGTTCAGGAAGGAAAAGTATTTGTCTTCTCCAAGCACACGACGGCAGGTATCGTGATACAGGAGAATGAACCGCTTCTTCTGGAAGATTTTGAATCCTTTCTCGAGGAGATTGCCCCGGAGGACGCGACCTACCGGCACAATAATTTCGAAATCCGAACGGTGAACATGAATCCGGATGAGTGTGAAAACGGTCATTCACACTGCCGGCATCTGACGATCGGTCCGTCCGAACACCTTCCGGTCTCGGAAGGAGAAGTCGTTACCGGGGAATGGCAGGAAATTTTCCTCCTCGAGTTGGATCGTCCACGGGATCGGGAAGTGGTTGTCCAGGTTAACGGCGTCTGAAGAACGGACGATCCTGCCGGCAACCGCATTTTACTTCCGTCCTTCCGCCCCGAAAAAGTACATGCCCGCGAAGGAGACGGCCGTTTCCTGCTTTTTGTTTACTGCCTGCCGGTATTCCACCAGCTCTCCCCGATCGGCGTCCATCAGCTGAAGCATGAGATAAATGGGGGGCAGCCCGCAAATCCGCCGTCTATCGTTGTTCTTCCTCACGTGTTTCAGGAACTTATCCGGGTCAAGCGATTCACAGTGTGTAAGGGAGGTTCGATCCTCCCGTTCCACCCATTCCAGATGGCTGTCGTTCAGTGGTTTCTGATCCCCAAATCGCTGACCCACATGGGCGAGATCCGCACCGCAGACGTATATGATGTCCCGATCCACCCGGGATAATATCCGATCAAGCACTTCTATCTCCCGTTGTTGTTTCTCGAGTTGTTCCGGTGACCGGATTCGGCCGGTTTCCGGGTCCGAAAATGGCGCACAGAGCACGGGAAGAAGGGAAGCTCTGTCGGGATCCGTTCCGGACAGGTGCGAAAGAAACAGAGCCTGAAATTCGATGGAATGTTCGTTTTTGTGACGAAATCGATCCCGGCGGCGGTTTCCGGGAAGCTCGTCCAGGAGGGTTCGGGCCAGCTCCCGATCCGTTGGAATGGTCCCAACCGGTGTTACGTAATCTTTCTTCGAGGGGCACACCAGGTGTTCCATGGGGGCGTGGCTTGTTCCCAGAACAACGAACAATTCGTCTTCGAACTGCTGTTCGAGGGGGGCGTACGTTTTCGAATACGTCCGGTAGCCCCGTTCGAGGTCGATGTGTGGGGCGATAAAACTGGTGATATGCTCCATCTCCGGTTGTTCCCTTTCTTCCTCGTCATTGAGGAGGTCCGAGAGATACGCCCGACATTTATCGGGATCTTCCGGGTAAGCTTCCCCGGCGTTGGAAGGTTCCCGAACATCGGAATTCAGGTATTCGTTTATGATGTTCTTTCGTTCTTCCTGGAAACGACGGGAGTTCAGGAACAGGTGTTCGTTTAACTGTCGAACAAATGCCGTTAGTTCTTCGCGTGAGATTTCCAGAGGGGTTTGTTTGAGTTCTCGTATAATTTCGTCCAGGGAATTCCGCCCGTTGAACCGCGAAAGCAAAATTCCCGCCTGCCGAGAGACAACCATAACACCGGGCGAGAATCCCAGAGGATCCTTTAAACAGAGCGAAGGTTGTCCCTCGATCTTCTGGGGGAAAATTTCGACGGCACGCAATTCCGGGGTTTCGGGATAATCCTTATCAGTCACGTTCCGGTTGTGAGAAAGGCCCTTCGAAGAATCGATATTCCGGCTAGTACGTTAACAAAAGAACGGTTTTTGATCCAGTAACGGAGACGAAATTATATCCCCCCTGCGGTCGTAATCACCGGTGACAGAGGGAGAACGGAACCGGCGGAGTTGATAATCGTACTCCGGTATAGTTGAATTTCAAAATATCCGGCGATATGATTTATGAGATAGGTTTGGTTGATTTCTGATGGTTTCATAAACCGACTTACTTCAGATATTTTGGATTCTCTGACATGGTAACATTTCAGGACATCGCGGACGAGCTGGACATGGAACTTGAGGAAGTCCGCCGCATTTTAACCGAAGATCCGGAGTTCGTCGTGTCGGAGGAGGTCAAGGATCAGGTGTTCGAGACGGCCCGGGAACTGGGTTACGACCTTTCGAAGTTGAAGATCGGAAAGCGGATTCGGCTTCGGAAGGAGGTCATCGATGATCTGATGGGGGAAATTGAGGAACATCCCGATTGGACAAGGGAGGACATCCTGGGGTATCTGGAAAAATCGGTGGAGATGGTTGACCGGGTGACCAGAAGGGCGTTTACGGATGAATTTGGCGGTTCAGAGGTGGAGGAAGAGGAATCTTCTGACGCAGATTAGGACGTTCATTCCCGTGTGTTTATCCCACTTCTCTCCGGACCCGCGGTCATTCTTTTGATCGGGGCGGTTGACCTGGATCGGGATTCTTCATTTTCATTTGGACAGCACCTTGATTCGATTCCTGCTGGCGAAAAGTTTGCAGCTCGGGGGGATCACTCTGGCCGGTCTGGCACTGGTCACGGGTCTGGAAGGATCCATGAGGCAGGAGGTGATCATCCTCCTGTTGGCAATTGGAATATTTACGTCCGGGTGGTTCATTCAGGACACCGACGGAGAGTAGGACGGCATCATTACCCCCCAATTAAGGAAGTATCCCCGGACGGAGCATTCATCTTTCCCTCATTGTGAAGGTGAGTGGGACTGTTTTGTTTGGGGTGTTGTATCCGGGCCCGTTATTCAGAGGGGCCGGAGTGGCCCTGACCGGAAGAAACGACCCAGGTGTGAAGGGTTCCCTGCACTTCTGTATGAAAGTTGATCGGAACCTTGTACGTTCCCACGTGTTTGATGGGTTTTTTCAGGGTCACATGTTTGGCCGAAACATCGAGTCCGTGTTCGTCGGTCAGGCGATCCGCAATCATTTTTGGTGTGACGGATCCAAAGAGCACTCCTTCTTCGTTTGTTTCGACCTCCAGGACACAGAAGATGTCCTGTAGAGCTTCGGCTTTTCGTTCGCTTTCCTCAATTCGTTTCTGTTCTTCCCGTTTCAGCCGTTCTTTCTGCTGCTCCATTTTTTTTCGGTGTTCCGCCGTGTTCGGGGTTGCCCATCCTTTTCGAAACAGGTAATTACGGGCATAGCCGGGGGCCACATCAACGACTTCTCCCTGTTCGCCAAGTTTGTCGATGGTTTTCCAGAGAAGAATTTCCATGGTTGTTATCCCTGTGGCAAAAGGGCCAGGAACCTTGCTCGTTTTACCGCACGTTTTACCTTTCTCTGGTGAGCTGTACAGTTGCCGGACCGCCGTTTGGGAAGTATTTTTCCCTGCATATCTATCATTTTTCTGAGTTCGCCGACATCCTTGTAATCGATGTGTTCCACACCATCCCGGCACCAGCGGCACCGGGTTCTTCGTTGAAATTTTGTGTATCGCTTCTGTGCCATATCGTTCTCCTTTCTTTACTTTATTCAGGTTTCTCTTCAATCTTTTCTTCTTCCGGGGATTCGTCCGGTTGTTCGTTTTCCTCTACGTCCACATCACTGGAGGTACTGCCGTTTTCTTCGGGGGAATCAGGTGTCTCGTTCTCGGTGTCTTCCTCGATTGATTCCTCCGTTTCCTCCCCGGCAGCCGCTTCGGTGGTTTCCGGTTTCCCCGATTCCTCCTCCGTCTCTTTTTCCGGTTCCTCGGGGGATTCGGATTCTTCCTCCGTTGTTTCCGGGGATTCGGACTCGTGCTCCATTTCTTCCGGTTCGGACGTTTCTCCCTCTTCGGAAGACGGTGTTTGTTCCTCTTCCTCTAATTCAGTTTCCTCTTCCTCCTCTGCTTCTTCTGATTCTTCTTCCTCCTCTGCTTCTTCTTCTTCCCGTTTTCGTACCGCTTCTTTTCGTTCCTCGATCATCTCTTCGTAAATTTCTTCCCGTCCGCGGTCCAGGATCAGGAGTCGAAGGATCTGCTCGTTCAGCCCGGCGTCATGGCGGATTTCCTCAATTGAGGATGGACTGACACGGAAATGGGTCAGGAGGTATTTTCCCCTTCGTTCCTTTTCAATTTCGAATTCAAATTCCTGGTCGGCCCAGTTTTCCATGTAGTCGATTTCCGCTTCGTTGTCCTCGAGGACGGAACGAACGGCATCCTCGGATTCTTCCCAGGCTTCTTCTCCACCACCCGGAGCGGTGATAAACATCCCTTCGTAGTATTTTTCGTTCCGTTCTGTCATGTCTCAGGTAATCTTGAGAATTTTGACCGCATAAAAAACCCCCCTCTGTGCATCCAGAAGCAGAAGAGGAAGCAAACGAGCGAATCAACGGGATTGATTAATCAAACCCTCTGATATGGAATTTACAAATATAATAAAAAAAATGCTTGGTATCAAATCCATTGAACAATACACCTCTGGGGGCCGGACACGTCTCATTACGAAAGGAATGTGTCTCCGATTTCCGTTATTGGGTCCTGCCCCGAGGAATTGTGGAGGCAGAGCCGCACATGACCTGTGCCAGGCGGGGACAATGGTGTTCCAGTAGCGGAAACGGTCAGGACCGGCCCGGTGGTTGCAGTGAGCAGGAACAGGGTTCCCTCACTGACGTATGATCATTTGTCCGTTGCCTGGCGGGTTTGGTAATTCGACGTAGCTCCGGTTGATTCGCCTTCAAGCGTTTCCGGTTATGACCTCGCGACGGACGAAAGGTGATCCTCCAGGTTGTCTCGTCTGACCCGTTTTTCCTCCCCGGAGGACATTGTTTTAATGGTAATTTCATCCTGTTCGATTTCATCGGGACCCAGAATACCGACGAGCGGGGCCCCGGAGCGATTCGCCACCCGCATCTGTGATTTTAGACTTCGGTCTTCGTAATTCAGGTCCACGGCAAAATCCTTCCGTCGCAGGTGTGAGGCGAGGGAATAAGCTTCTTCGTGACATTCTTCATCGACGCTTACCAGGTAGAGAAGGGGGTTATCCGTTTCCGGGTCGGCGTCCTCCTGTTCGTTTCTGGCGAGAATCAAGCGTTCCACGCCAATGCCGAAGCCGATCCCGCCGGCCGGCTCGCCCCCGAGTTCTTCCATTAACCCATTGTATCGTCCCCCGCCACCAAGGGCGTTCTGGGCCCCGAGATCTCCGCTTCGCATTTCGTAAACGGTTCTGGTGTAATAATCGAGACCTCTAACGAGCCGGGGATCTTCCTTGACGTCCACACGGAGGTCTTTTGCCCGGTTCCGAACGGCCGACCAGTGGTCCGAGCAGGGCGCACAAAGGTCTTCGTAAATCGGGGGAACGTCTCCCAGGGTTGATTGACACGATTCCCGCTTGCAGTCCAGCACCCGGAACAGGTTTCTGTGAAAGCGATCCTGGCAGTTTTCGCAGAGGCCGTCCAGTCGTGGTTCGATATGATCCTTCAGGTGATCCCGATATACCGGCCGACAATCCTGGCAGCCCATGGTGTTCAGGTGAACGGTGAAGTTGGAAACACCCGTTCGGTGCAGAGTTCTGACAAACAAATCGATGGTTTCCAGGTCCAGAAGGGGGTCGTCGGCCCCGATGGCCTCCACACCAATCTGGTGGAACTGTCGGAGTCGACCTTTCTGCGGTTTTTCGTACCGAAAACAGGGACCGACGTAATACAATTTCTGGAACGGTTCCTGTTTCCGAAGGTGATTTTCGATGACCGATCGACAGAGGGAGGCGGTGATTTCCGGACGGAGGGACAGGGATTGTTCATCCCCTTTCTTAAACGTGAACATTTCCTTTTCGACGATGTCGGTTGCCTCCCCGATGGACCGCACGAAGAGTTCGGTGTGTTCAATGTGAGGCACGCGGATTTCCCGGTAGCCGAATTTCGGATAGAGATCGTGAACCGTGCTTTCTATTTCCTGCCACACACCAACGTCATCCGGCAGAATATCCTCAAAACCACGGGGTTTCTGGTACGAGGGATTGGACATGGGAAGGGGTTGTGTTATTTGAGGAGTTTCGCCTTGATTTCCTTCAATACGATCTTGCCGCTGCCGATGAGACTCATGCCGAACTTGCCGCTATCACGATCCGTTCGGGCGTTCTCACCCAGTTTCTCGGATATGTTCACCCAGTTGTCTGGGCCTTTTTTCCAGAAAATTTTGCCATCTTCCGTTTTCAGAACGATCGTTCCGGCTTTTTCGGGGAGGTTCGCGTGGTAAAAAGCCCCGTTTCCGGAGTGGTCGGACCGGAAGTAGAAGGTGGCTCCTTTTGCTTCAATTTTTGCAAAGGAGAGTGTGATGATGTAATTCTTCCAACCGTCTTTGCCCATGAACAGGTAATGGTACGGGTCCTCACTCATTTCCCGATTCTTTGAATCACTCAGGACGAGATTCCCGTTTTTTACTTCCATTTTTCCCGATTTAGGTTTCCGCCAGACCATGTCGTCCGTTCCCTTTCCGTCTTTAAACAGAGTGAAGACGTTTTCGTTCTCATCCGGTTGATCGCCGTTCTGGTCCGGTGCCGGTTGCTGTCCCTCGTCCCCGGATTCGGCGGTGTCCTGACCCCCGGTTTCCTCCGCCCGGATCAGCCGTTTTATTTCCTTTTTCCGCATTTCAATTTTTTTGTCTATTTCGTCCATTTTATCCATGGCTTTGTCGTACGGGGAGTCCCCGGAACTCAGACGACGTGTGAACTGTTTCAGGGTCCGTTTCATTTCCCGGGGCGGGTTTTCGAGCATCCGGAGCGCCTCCTTAAGGTTCCCGCTCGTTTTCTTTTCTCGAACGTTGCTGAGGTAATTATCGAGCCGCTTGCTGATTTCTTCAAATTTTCCGTGGATAAAGTCGTCCGATTTGTTTTCGAATTTCCACTTTTCCTGTTCCGCCTTCCTGGCCAGGTCCTTTCGCCAGAAAGAGGCGTCCACTTCGTTCACCTTGTCCGGTGGCAGGTTCAGACCGGCCTTCAATTTGCGTATAATCCGATCGAGTTGTTCCGTGTGTTCCCTGTATGATTTAACGAAGGCGTCGATACTGGATGTGTCGAGTTCGGGAAGTTCGTCCATTTTCTGATCACGCCACCGACCGGCGGCGTCTTTGATTGCTTCGCCGATTGTATACTGAAATTCCTCCCCCATTTCGTTTCTTTGTCCCTTTTTCTGTATTTCAAAAAGTGTTTTCATGGTTTCCTTGAGTTTGCCGGGGGATTGTTCCGGGATGGATTCCTTCAGGGAGGAGACCCTGTTCCGGAGTTCCTCCCGCTTCGACAGGTTCTGTTGCATTTCCTCCAGGCGATCGTTGAGTTCGGCAAGGTCTCCTGTTCTGTATCCTTCCGGCGCCGCTTCACGAGCTTCCGACATCCATTCCGACATACGTTTCACGTCTGTTTGGCTGTAGGAATCCTTCAGGGCACTCATTTCGTTTCTTACCTTTTTGATGCGCGCATCCACAAGGGCGGGATTCCCCTCGGACCCGGACAGGAAATAAAACATGCCGGCGATAAGGCCCAAAACAAGGATCGCACCACCTCCGACAAGCACCCCGGTTGACAGGAAAGAATCGTCCTCCCGTCCCTCGCGAAACTTCTCGAGACGATCATGGTCATCGTCGGATGTGGATGTGCCGCGTTCCCGTCTTCCCCTTTCGGGGCGTTTACGGCTTTTCTTTTTCTTCTTTCGCCGATTATTTCCGTGTGTTTTCTGACCGGAGGGAGAGGCGTCCGAGACGGGTTCGGTGGATGCGGAGGGAGGTTTGTCGGGAGAGGGGTCCGGATCGGAATCTTCATCGGCTTCAATATCGAGTGCTCTTAATACACTTGACTCCGTCATTTCCTGAAGTTTTTTTCCCTCTTTTTTTAATTCCTTCTTCAGGTCCGATCCACACCCTTCACAGAAGGACATGTTTTTGTACGTAAGTGCGTTTCCTTCCTTGAATTCCTTTTCGGTTATTCGGATGCCGCATCCTTCACAGTAAACAGTTGCTTTTCCCAATGGTCTTCAGCTGTAACTCTAGATAAGAGAAGTATTCCAGAACCTCAGACACCCGCCGGAACAGTGGTTTATGTTAGCAGAAACCCCCAACGTTTCCAATATTCTGAACGTCGGGAAGAAGATGGGAGTGATTCCTTTCCTGAAGGACGGTCCCGTTCGCTTTTCCGTATGTGACGGGAAACCGGATTCAGGTTTCTTCTGTTCCCCTACCTCCAGAATGGAGGAGGAGCCGACGGCCGCGGGTGGACGGGGGGCTGGGACGTTTCCCGGCCTCTTCTCCCGAATCAGGGAAACGGATGGGTTCAGGAAGAGATTCGATTGATAAATTTTTTGATATTTTTGTTTGACCGGTCATAGTTCTGTGCTCTCTTGGCTTCACGGAGTGCCCGTTCTGTTTTGTTCAATTTTTCACTGGCTTTCGCCGCTTTCAGCAGATATTTCCCGAGGAGGCGATTTGCTCCTCCCTTTTCTTCATGAACGGTTTTCAGTAATCCCACGGTGCTCAGATAAGCCGCATGAGCATGGTGCCACTCCGAGAGGTGCCAGTACGAATCCGCAAGCCACGTCTGCACCTTTAAATCCTTGTAATTAATCCAGATAAGCCGTTCCAGAACGTTTCTGGCCTCCTCCCAACGTTCCAGTTTCACCAGGTACTCCGCCAGTTCACGGTTTTTGTGGAAGTCCTTGTGAGCCCGCTGGCAATATCCTTTGAGGGATTCGAGTGCTTTTCTCCCCTGGTTCGTGTTTTTGTACAGGTCAAAAAGTTTCAGGTACGGATTGCCGTCTCCAACGTATCGGGGAAACGTCTTTCTTGCTTTTTCGTACATGGTTATGGCCCTGTTTGTGTCACCGGTTTTTTCCAGCGTCGCTCCGAACCGCATAAGTGTTCGAAAGTCATCCGCTCCGTTGTCGAGGGCTTTCTGATAGAATTTCCTGGCTTCGTTCCACACTTTGTCCCGTCGTTCGAGGCCGGCGAGGACGACGTATGGCATGCCCAGGTCGCCATTTTCCTCGATTGCTTCCTTCGCTTTCTGACGTGCTTTTTTCGTGTTTTTCTGCTGGAAATGGTAGAGGGCAAGCATGGCCAGGGCTTTTCCTTTCTCTTCTCCGTTCTCGACCTGCTCCTGAAATGATTTTCGCTCCTCTTTTGATATCCGGTTGCGTAGTTTAAATCCCTGAATCCAGTTCCGGATCCATTTACGGAGTTTGCCCTCCACCGTTTCGAGGTCGTCTCCAAGGGCCGAGGCGAACGCTTCGTTTGTTTCTTTGCCGTCCCGATAGGCCTTAAGAATTTTTACGATGCCTTCAAACCCGTACTCATTCACAATAAATTCAATTATTTTGCGCCCGTACTGGTACATCGCGAAGTTCGACCGTTTTTCACCACTGTCAATTTCCATTAACGTGGGGAGTTTACCGGCTTCCATGGCTTTGTTGACTTTCAACGCAATTTCACGTTCCCATCCCCGGGGACCGAGGGTTTCCTCGTACACGGACAGTGCTTCCGTGAACCACCGGGGCACGCGCCACTCGGAGAGCTGGAGTGCGTACGCGTGACCCATTTCGTGCCATAGTGTGGATCCCCAGTTGTACGGACCAATTGCGTCTTTGGCAAGGGGCGAAAGGGCCATGGTTACTTTGCCGAAACAGGCACCTTTTGCCCCGATTCCTTCAATGCCCACGGTTCGTACGGAAAAATCTCCTTTGTGGTGGAAGATTTCGACCACCACGGGGTCATCCAGTTCAAACTGGTACCGTTCCGACATTTCTTCAATGGATTTTTTCAGGAGTTTCTGTATCCAGTATCTCGCGTATTCGGCTTCACTTTCATGAACACGGAGAAGATATCCGTCGTCGCGGTATGTTTCGAACTCCTCCTCGAATAGGTCGAGGAGTTCGAGGGTATTGACAACTTTTACGTTAAAGGGGTTGTTTTTGTAGGCTTTTTCCAGGATTTTTTTGCCCTTTCGTTCCTGACCGAGGCGAAGGAGGTTGATGCCTTTGGATTCCTGAACTCCCCAGAGGTTCGGATTAAGCTCGGTGGCCTGGTTGTAGTACTTCTGAGCCCGCTGAAATTCCATTTCTTCCTCGAGTATACCGGCAATGGTGGCGTCCATACGCCCGTATTTCGGGTTGACGGAGAGCGCTTTCTTCCGAGCGGTTTTATACTTTTCCCTGTTGTTCTGCAGGAGGTGATAGGCAGCGTTGAGCCCGTGGGCGCCGGGGGAGTTCTCATTAATTTCCAGAGCCCGTTCGAGCTGTTTCCGAAATTTCTTGAACTTCTTTTTGATCAGGTGTCTCTTGGCCAGTACAAGTCGTGCCGGCAGGTAATTTGGATTGGTTTCCAGCGCTTTTTTTGCCAGTTTTTTCGGGGATCCTGTTTTTTTTCTTCGGCGTTTGTTTTCGGACCCGATCCTGGCCAGGCTCACAAGTGCCGCGGCGTAATTCTCGTTAATTTTTAATACTTCTTTGTAGGTTTGAATGGCGTCCGGTATTGCTCCTTTGTCACGGTAGCAACTTCCCCAGAATGTTTTCATCGGGAGGTGTTTGCTGTTTTTCTTGTTTGCGCGGAACAGGTATTCCCCGACAATTTTCTTCACGAGGTCCGTGTTCCCCTTCCAGTTTGCGTAGAGCCATAGTCCCCTGGAGAGGTGATACAGCCCGCTCACGTCATCGAGTTCTTCTTCGTTGTTTTCTGCGTAGTTTTTGAAGAATTGAAATTCACTTTTTATTTTCTCGTACTTGCCGGTGGTTCGGTAAAGCTCGACCCGGAGCGCACGGGCGGCGAGGTGGGATTCGTGGTTTTCAATCACGGTGTTTACCCGTTTCAGGGCTTTTTCGTACAGTCCTTTTCGTTTTTCGAACCGGGCCAGGGCGAGGCGAACACCGGGATCATCTACGGACTCCAGAAATGATTTGCATTTTTTGATGCCCCTGGAATACGAACCGGTCTGTCGAAGGATCCTCATGAGAAGCCGGAACTGTTTCCGGGCCTGGTCCGAACCATCTTCCGGTATGTTGTTCAGTTTTTTTCGTGCTTCCTCGTATTTTCCGCTGGTGATCAGCTGGTCCAGTTTCTCCAGGTCGGGCTCGTCCTGCCGTGTTCCGTCTCCTTTATCCTGCAGTGCCGGCAACGCGGTGACGGACGTCCAGAGGAGCAGGAGGAGAAGAATTCCGTAATGGACGATGGAATGTTGGTTCGTATTCATTTTTTGTTTCATGATGAGGGAGTATACAGGTGAAAGTTCCGGGCAACTATCGAGAGGAACCGATGTAATGGCGTTCCGGCCGGCGATTGGTTCATCAACGGTCAATTCCATACCTTTTCATACGTACCGTCACAACATTTCATAATACCACCAATGGGTATGAGGGGCAACCTTTTCGGGGTTTCATGAAGTGCGAAGTTCAGCGTAAAAAAAGCCTTGACTGTGTCTGCTTATTTACGTAATCCGGGATCGGTTGTTAGATGATCAATATAACTCTTGAAAAACGGAAGTTCTTTGCGTAGCATGATTTTTCTGATCCATCAAAGGAACAGTTCGGGTCCGAGCACACAGCTTACACTGGATCGGGCTTCCAGGTTTGCCGACGCCTCCGGGATGAACGTCCCGCATCCCCAACGGTTGCCGTCAAACGCAACGACGACAATCTCGTAAATTGAAGTGAGGTACAACCCGGAGAAGGACCCGTCGGGGACGTCATTTATTCGCCAAAGAAACGGATATAATTCTGGAGTAAACACAATGGCTGACGAGGAGAAAAGCGAAGAACAGGTGAAGAGAGGATCGTCCGATGAATTTGAGGAAAGTGATGTTGAGGCGGTCAAGCAATTAAGTGAAGCTCGGGAAACACTTGAAAGTGAGCTGGAACGCAACATCGTCGGTCAGAAAAAAGTACTCGAACAGATTCTGATCTCCATTTTCAGTGACGGTCATTCCCTTCTGGTCGGGGTTCCCGGTCTTGCAAAAACATTAATGGTCCGAACCCTCGCCCAGTGCCTCGGGCTTGAATTCAGTCGGATTCAGTTTACGCCGGACCTGATGCCTTCGGACATCACCGGTACGGAGATTATTCAGACGAATCAGTCAACGGGCGAACGGAACCTTGAATTTCGGCAGGGACCTCTGTTTGCGAACATCATTCTCGCGGACGAAATCAACCGAACCCCACCGAAAACCCAGGCAGCACTTCTTGAGGCAATGCAGGAGAAACAGGTAACGGCCGGTGGAAGCAAGTATTCGCTTGATGAGCCGTTCTTTGTGCTGGCCACTCAGAACCCGATCGAACAGGAAGGAACGTATCCGCTTCCGGAAGCTCAGCTGGACCGGTTTATGTTCATGATTAACGTGGATTATCCGACGGCGGAAGAGGAGAAGGAAATTATGGAGTTAACCACGTCCACCTTTGATGAGGAAGTGGACGAGGTTCTCTCACAGGAACGAATACTTGAACTCCAGGACATTATTCGACGGGTTCCCATTGCCGAGCAGGTCATCGAGTACGCAATGGAAATTGTTCGAAAAACAAGAGTGGACAAGGAAGAAGCCCCGGACTTCGTCAAGGAATGGCTTTCGTGGGGAGCCGGTCCGAGAGCGACGCAGTACCTGATTATTGGCGGAAAAGCCCGCGCTGTTCTGCACGGGCGCCCCTACGTTTCCTCGGAAGACATCCAGGCCGTGGCCCATCCGGTTCTCCGACATCGGATGATTACGAACTTCAGTGCCGAAGCGGAAGGCATCGACACGGATGACATAACGGATATGCTTCTGGATGAAGTACCCCCTGTCTCCAGTGAGAAACTGGAAGACGAGGAGCTTCCCGAGGTACTGGGATCATCGGAAGGATAAACGATTTTTGCGTTTTGTGTCCGTTAAACCGGTCCTTCAGCAGGTTCGGGATGTTCGGTGAATAAGTTGTCTCCCTTGTAGGAGTGCCTCATGAGTGATCCACAAAAATACCTGGACCCAAAGGTTTTAAATCAGGTTGGAGGACTGGAGCTGAAAGCCCGGCGCATTGTCGAAGGATTTATCTCGGGAATGCATGAGAGTCCGTATAAGGGAGTCAGTGTTGAATTTGCTCAGCATCGTGAGTACGTTCCGGGCGATGATCTGCGCCACCTGGACTGGAAGGTATTTGCCCGGACGGATCGCCTATATATTAAGGAGTACGAGCAGGAAACGAACCTCCGGGTAAACCTCATCGTTGATCTGAGCAAATCGATGGATTACGCGTCCGAGGACCGGGTAAGCAAACTGGAATACACCCGATACGTTGCCGCGTCTCTTGCGTACCTGGTTATCCAGCAGCAGGATGGTGTGGGTCTGATCACGTTTGACGAAGGGATTCAGGATTTCATATCACCATCGAACAGTTCCGCTCATTTTCAGACAATTGTCAAAATGCTCTCGGATCTGAGCCCCTCCGAAAAGACGGACATGGACCAGATTTTGAATGAGGCGGCACAGCGAATTTCTCACCGTGGGCTTGTGATTATTATCAGTGACCTCTTTGACGACACGGACGCCATAGAAGGGGGGCTGTCTCATTTCCGTCACCGGGAACACGACGTCATTGTGATGCAGATTCTGGATCCGTACGAGGTGGAGTTTCCGATGAAGGAGATGACCCGGTTTAAGGGGATGGAATTGCCGGATGAACTTCTCGCGGATCCGAAGGCCCTGCGGGAGGCGTATCTCGAAGAAATTGAGGAACACAACACCCAGATTGAAAGTGCCTGCCTGGCCAATTCGATGGATTACAAGATGATCCGGACCGACGAAAAACTGGACGTCGCTCTTAGTACGTATCTCGCGAAGCGAATGGGAATGCTCAGGAGCAAAGGATGAACTTCCTGACGAGTTTTCTGACAAGTCCGCTGATGGCCGGTCTCGGGTTACTTCTGGGGTCCGTGCCCATCATCATCCATATCCTGAACCGGACTTTTTACCAGAAAATGGACTGGGCGGCCATGGAGTTTCTGCTCCGCGCCGAGGAAAAGACGCGGCGGCGGGTTCAGCTGGAAAACCTGCTGCTCCTTCTGCTGCGTTTCCTCCTGCTTGCGCTGCTCGGTTTCGCCCTGGCTCAGCCGTTTTTCAATACGCCGGTTGATGTGTTCGGGGCGGAGACGAAAAAACACATGATCGTTGTGGTGGATGATTCATACAGCATGTCCAAGAAAAAGCCGGAGGCCGGGGGCGCGAAAAAAACGGTGTTTGACGACGCGCGAAACCGGGCCAAAAAACTGGTGGAGAACAATTTTCGGCCGGAAAACGGGGACCGGATATCCATTCTGACCGCATCGGCCAACCCCCGGGAAATCGTCGGGGACCCGAGTCAGGATCGGAGCCGGGCCATAGACCTTATTGAGGAACTTGAACCGTCGAATTACGGCGCGGACCTGAAATCAACCATTGATCTGCTGAAACAGAACGTGGACAAGATCGAGGACGAGAACATGGAGAAGAAAGTGTTCTGGTTCACGGATATGCAGCAGAATTCGTGGTTCCCGGAAGAACAGAAAACCGGTCAGGAAATCAAGGAGAAACTGAATGCCATGACCGATTCCGTGGACTCCGTCGCGCTGGTGGATGTGGGAACCAAACGGACGGATAACCTTGGAATTGTGGATCTGAGTATGGATCGGGAATTTGTGGTTACCGATCAGGGAGTGTCCGTGACGGCACAGGTGCGGAATTTCTCCGGAAACAACAAAACCGGCACCATCACCCTGTACCGGGATAATCAAAAGGTGGAATCCCTTGATCTGAACATAAAACCGAATTCAACCGTGCCGAAGGAGTTCCGGGATGTGCGATTTTCGGATACGGGACCCCATAATCTGCACGTGGAACTCGAAACGGACAAACTGGAGCCGGACAACAGGCGATATCGCGCGCTTAACGTAAAGAAAAAAATTGATGTTCTGATTGTGGACGGGGACATGGGGGAAGCCTCAAAAACGGAAAACGAGTCCTTTTTTGTGGAAACGGCACTGAATCCTTCGGAGGGATCAAGTCCGTTCAGTACCAAAGTCGTTTCCGACTTCATGTTCCGTGACCAATCACTGCTAAATTTCGACCTCGTCATTCTGGCCAATCTCTCCACCGTTCGGGAGGCCCGAAAACAGGACCTGACTCGATTTGTCAAGCGTGGAGGAGGGGTACTGATGTTTCTTGGTGACGAGGTGACCATAGAACAGTACAACGAGGTACTGCTTGACGCAAAAGAACCGTTTCTCCCCGGGAAACTTGAGGAGCTCGTGGAACGATCGTACCAGGAAGGGAACCTGGCTCGACTCACGGATGTGGAATTTTCCCATCCCATTTTTCAGATTTTTGAGGATTATCCACAGCATCTTTCAGCCCTGATCACACAGAAGTGGATTCGTGTGACGGTGGATCCGGAAGACCCGAACACGTGGACTCTCGCCAATTTTGACGACGCCGCAAATAGTCCGGCCATTCTGGAGCGGCTGATCGGTCAGGGAAAACTTCTGACAGTGACCACGTCAGCTGATCAGGAATGGAATCTCTGGTCCAACTTCCAGGGGTTTCCCATTCTGGTCAACGAGATGGCGCAGTACCTCCTCGGTCAGCGAATGGGCGTGAGGAACATAAAGGTGGGGGATGTGGTGGATCTGCCCGTAACGGAATTTGATTACAACAAGAAATTTCGACTGACGGATCCCGAGGACCGGCAGACGACGTTGAATCCCCGCTCGCTACGGGACGGAGGATACGTGCTGAACCTCCGGGATCTGGATGAAATGGGCATTTACAGTCTCCGGAAAGAATCCGAGGAAGCCAACAAAAAATGGGTGGACGAAGACGTGATTGCCGTCAATCTTGAACCATCGGAGGGTGATCTCACGAGAACAAGCAAAAAGGAACTGGAGAACGCTTACCCAAAATTTGATTTTCAGTTCGTCGGTGGTGGAACGCAGGAACAGGGTCAGACGGAAATGAAGGAAAAAAAGAGTAATATCTGGAAAGTCCTCGCGTTTCTGCTTATCGGGTTTCTCGCCCTGGAGAGTTTGCTTGCACTTCGCATCGATAGGAGACGAGAGGTGGGTTAATGTTACTGGGAAATGGCTTTTTTACCACTATATTGAAGTGGCTGTTAAACCTCGATGAAAATGTGTTCGGGTCCGGTGAAGAGTGGAAACTCGGCTGGGCCAACATGCCGGAAACGTGGATCATCGTGTTGATTATTATTCCCGCTGTTCTGGGATTTGCGTTTCTGGTATATCGTTTTGAGCCAAACCTCCCGAACCCCTATCGAATACTTCTGGGGGGACTGCGTGTTCTGGCGGTTCTGCTTATTCTTGTTATGATATTCCAGCCGTACCTGTACCGTCAGATCACGCTGAAGCAGGAGAGCCAGGTGGCGGTGGTGGTGGATACTTCCAAGAGTATGACGTTCCAGGATCGGTACCGGGATGACAACATCATTAACAAACTGGGCCGGGTTACGGGGCTTCAGGACGACGGGGAGGAAAACCCGGGGAATTTGAGAAGCCGCCTATCCAACATGAGCCGGCTGAATATACTGAACCGGACGCTGAACAACGAGGAACTCAAACTCCTTGAAAAAATGTCGAAGGATCAGGTACTGAAGGAGTATCAGTTTGCCACCTCCCTGCAAAATGCACCGTCCGAAGGAGATTTTACGGAGGCCGAAGAATCCGGAGGTACGGCACTGGGAGACGCCATAAATCAGACGCTGAAAAAACAGCAGGGGCACCAGACGTCGGCGATTGTCATCTTTACCGACGGACAGTCCAATATCGGTGCCGATCCCCGGCAGGCGGCCCGCAAGATCAGTCAAAGGGGAGATGACATCCCCATCTATACCGTTGCGGTTGGTAATCCGTACAAACCAAAAGACATTGTGATGACGGACCTGGAAGCACCGGACGCTGCGCAGGCGGATGCCCCCGATCCGGTGGTGTTCAAGGCAACGATAAAAAGCCAGGGACTGCGGAAGGAGGATTCAAAATCCGCAACGGCATACCTCCGAACCTCCTCCGGCGAAACGCTCAAAACGAAGGACATTACCCTGAAAGGGAACGGGGAAAAACAGGAGGAAATATTAAAATGGACCCCAAAAGAGACGGGAAATTATCAGGTCGAAGTCGGTGTTGAACCGAAGCCGGAAGAGATTCAGACCAAAAACAACAAAATCTCACATAACCTCCGGGTGGTTGATCGAGAAATACGGGTGTTTTACATCGAAGGGCTTCCCCGGTACGAATACCGGTTCCTGAAAAATGCGATGATCCGGGACAAGACCCTGAAGGTCCAGGTTCTTCTGCAGAGTGCGGATCCCACGTATCCCCAGCCCTCCAGTCCGGGAGTGGAGCCGGCAAGCAAATTTCCGCAGACCCGGAAGGAACTGGCCAATTACGACGTCATTATTCTTGGGGATATAACCCCCTCACAGCTCAAGTCCGTCGGGGCCACATCGGAGGAGGAGATTATGGAGCGGATCAAGGCCTTCGTCGACGAACTGGGGGGGGGTGTGCTTTTCTTAACCGGTCCAAATCATAATCCGGAAAGCTTTATCGATACGCCCCTTGAAGACCTTCTTCCGGTCGTCGTCGGCGATACGGCAAGATCCGCCAACCGCAAGAACCCACAACCCTTCCGTCCAAAATTGACGCCGCAGGGAAGGGATCATCCCGTAATGCGCCTTGTCTCCGATCCGGAAAAAAACGTCGAACTCTGGGAGGACAACCGCAAGAACAAGGAAAGTCTTCCTCAACCCCTTCGCTGGTATCAGCCCGTTGAAAAGGCAAAACTTGGTGCCCATACCCTTGCCGTTCATCCAAAGGCGACACGAAATGGGGATCCGGTCCCGATCGTTACGGTCCAGCGGTACGGACGGGGCCGAACCATGTTCGTCGGATCGGACGACATCTGGTATTCCATGCGAAAAATTATTGGTGATCGATATTATTACTCCTTCTGGAGTGAGTCCGTTCGGTGGCTTCGAGGGGGACGGCTCATGGGCACAAAACGGTACCGGATTCGGGTGGAAAAAGATGAATACAATCCCGGGGAAAAGGTACAGGTATATGCGCAGGTGCTCAATCGTGACTACAAACCGGCCGACCGTGATGAAGTCACCGTTCACATCGAACAGAAGGACCTGAATCGCGAAGAGACGGTCACTCTGCATAAACAGGATGAACCCGGAAACTACAAAGGCACCTTCCGCCCCCGGGATCTCGGGGACTACAGGGCGTGGATCGGTACGTACTCGACCCGGCAAAGTTCAGATGACGATGTGGATGATTACGACGAAACGTCGTTCAAGGTGGTTCCGCTGGATGTCGAAGGAAAAAATCCCGAAGTGAATCCCGATCTCCTGAATAAAATTTCCCGGGAAACCAACGGTGAATTTCGGTTTCTCCACAACATTGTTCCCCCGTCCGGCGAATCCGAACCCAAACCGCTGTATGACCTTCTTTACCGGAAACCGGAAAAGGTGTCTCTCCGGTCGGATCGCGAGCAGCTCTGGAACGCCCCACTGTTTCTGTTTCTGTTCGTTACGATTCTGGGCATCGAGTGGTTCCTGAGGAAACGGACGCAACTCATATAACGTCCTGTTCCGGATCGGCGGAACGGGATGGCAATTTCGGTGCGGGGCTCACCCGTCCCGAGGACAGAGACAGGAGTTTTCCTTCCCTGCCAGATTCGTAATCCATACCGTATGTTGAAGAATGATGTTGATCCTTCGATTTTCCGTACGGTCGTCATGAGCATCTTTGAACGAATGGATCGGGAAAAAACCGGAGAAATCGTTGTTCAGCAACGGTTTGATACCGGTGAATTTGTAACGCTGGCGGATGGTGATCCGGTGGACTGGTCCGAGACCGCGAGTATTGTTCGGGAAATGTCCGAAGGGAAACACGCGGGCACATGGATTTACCGCCATCCTCCGTCGAACCTGAAAATGGTGATGTCGATTCACAGCCGAACCCCCGGTCTGCCGTTCGGCGGCATCCGGTTCCGTTCGGGAGAGAGTGGTGACGAAACCTGGCGGGAAGCACTGGCGCTTTCAAAGGTAATGACCCGAAAAGCTCGGATCCATCAACTGGAGATTGGCGGGGGGAAAATCGTGGTTACCGGTACCGGACCGGAGAAAACGGACGAATATCTTCGAGGTATTGGCCGAATTCTGGAGCAGTTTGGGGGTTTTGTCGCCGGTCCGGACATGGGTTTTTCCCCTTCGGAGTTCTCCGTGATCGCGGAGGAAACGGCGTACATTGCCTGCGCGGGGGCAGGTGACCGTCCGGTATTCCCCCACACGGGCCGGGTAACGGCGGAAGGTTGGATGCTGGCCCTCGAGGAAACGGCCTCCTGGCTGGCGGAACGGAGTCGCTGGAACGACGCTGATCTTTCCGACCGTTCCTTTGCCGTTCAGGGCGTCGGCCGAACCGGGATTGAAGTGATCGAACTTCTGGTGGACAGAGGAGCGACGGTGACCGTTACGGACGTGGATTCGGAACGGCTTTCCTCCGTTGAGGAGAATTACGAAGTGACGACCGTGGCCCCGGAGGACATTTATCGTCAGGATTGTGATGTTCTGGTTCCGGCGGGTCCGGCAAACGTGCTGAATGAAACCACCATTCCCGAACTGAATGCAACCGTGGTGGCGCCGGTCGCAAACTGTGTACTCGAGGATGAAGAAGAGGACGAAAAGCGGCTTCTCGGAAACGGGGTGTTCTACCAGCCGGAATCCATCGCCAACGCCGGCGGCGTGATCCAGGGCATTCACGAAATGAAGCCGGAAAATGCAAACCGGGAGGTTTCGGAGGTTATGGGGGATGTTCGTGAGCACCTCCGGGTTATCCCGGAGAATTTGCGGAGCGTATACGAGAAAGCCAGGGCGTCGGATGTCGGACCGTTAACCGCGGCCCGGCGAATCGTTCACAACCGCCTTGATGACCTTCGTTAAGGAACCCGGATGGTTGCCCGATCCCGGCCATACGCTTTACGAAACCTTCGAATTCCGGGGGATGTTTACGAAATCGAGGATTTTTTCCGCACGGTCTCCCAGTACTTCATCACCGGTTTGAATAATTTCGTTCAAAACTTCCATAAGAGGGATATCCTTCGTCCAGTTGTCCTCGAGTGGTCGTAAGTTTTCCTCCTGGTCGATCATCATGTTGATGACGTAAGCACACAACCAGAGGTCGTCAATGTAACCGGGGACGCCGTGTACCTCCTCCGGAATGACGTCTTCGGAAATGGTTTGATAACCCTGCACTTTGAGGATCCACTCACGGTATTCGTACCCGGTATCCTCATGCTGAAGCACGTTTATCATCAATTGAGAGAGGTCGGGCAAAAATCCAATCAGTTCGGCATTCCGTCCATTGTAGTCACGGACGTTTTCCTCGAGGAGTTCCAGGTGGTTTTGAAGTGGCATTGGTCTTTCCCTGAATGTGAACCAACGAACACCGCATGACAGAACGGTGTTACAAAACAACGACAGAAGAAGTCGATAATTCTTCATTATATTGAACTGTCGTCGAAGAAACAATAGTTTGACGGAGTATACAGGTTACAAATCTTTTCTGTTACCTTCGGATTGAATCAATTCCGTGAACTTCTGTTATGGAAATATTAATTTCCCCAACTGCCTTTAAAGGATCGCTGACGGCTGGCCGGGCCGCCTCCGTTATGGTGGAGGCCATTCAGGAAATAAGTAACGGCCATGAGCTAATTGAGAAACCGGTGGCGGACGGTGGAGATGGTACGCTCAATGCCCTGGTACATGCGACTGGCGGTCGAACGGTGGAGAAAAAGGTGGAAGGGCCACTCGGTCGCGATGTGCATGCGGAATTTGGTATCCTCGGTGACTCGCGAACGGCTATTGTGGAAATGGCCAGGGCATCGGGTCTTACGCTACTGTCCCGGGACGAGTATGATCCGCTTCATACCACAACGGCGGGCACCGGAGAGCTTATTCGGGCTGCCATTGAGGAAGGTTGTGACCACGTGATCGTGGGAATCGGGGGAAGCGCGACCGTCGATGGCGGGACCGGTATGGCGAGGAAACTCGGCTACCGGTTTCTGGACGAGAACGGGGACGAAGTTACGGGAGGCGGAGGGGCCCTTCATCGGATTCACCGGATTGAAACGGATGAGGTCATGCCGGCGTTGCGGGAGACAACCATTACCTGCGCCTGTGATGTTCGGAATCCTCTGATCGGAGAAAATGGAGCGGCGAGGGTGTACGGTCCGCAGAAAGGAGCTTCTCCGGAGGACGTGGAGGTACTGGAGGAGAACCTTGCTTCGTTTCAGAACCTCCTGCGGGAAGAGCTGGACAGGGATGTCTCGGATCTTGAAGGAGCGGGGGCAGCGGGTGGTTTGGGAGCGGGGTTGTTTGCCTTTCTCGACGCGGAACTCAGGCCGGGTGTCGAGATCGTATTTGACAAATTGAACCTGGAATCATCCGTGAACAGGGCGGACCTGGTTCTTACGGGAGAAGGAGCTCTTGACGCGTCGAGTCTGGAGGGAAAGGCCGCCGTATCCGTTGCCCGCCTGGCGAAAAAACACGGAACGCCGTGTCTTCTATTCAGTGGCCGAATTCCTGTTTCGTCGTCCCCGGAATATTCCTCTTTTTACCAGGAAGGAGTAACCGCCCTGTTTTCCGTCGCCCATGGGCCCTCCACCCTTGACGAGTGCAGGGAAAACGCGGATGAGTTGCTGCGGGGAACCGTTCAAAACGTAATTCGTTTGTTCTCGAACGAAACCGGGTTGCATTGACGTGGGCCTTCTAACGGGAAAGGCGTCCGTCCGTTTCGTGAATTTTTTTCCGTTCGTGCGTCGATGGTATATAGTGCAGGTGAGGTGAGGCTTTTTAGCATGTTGATGTCTTGGATTTACGCAGGATGTTATGCTTCGCGTACTGGATTTGCTTCTCTGTGTGGCAACTGTTGCGGCCGTGTATCTTGCCGGACACCTGTTCCTGACGGGTGAGGACCCGTATACCGGCACGATGGAGAATGTGCGAGAGGTCGTTTCCCGGGTTGCTAATAACCTCAGGGAGCGATCCGGTTCAGGTCAGGAGTCGGCGAAGGACAGCGGAACAAATTCGGAAGCCGGAACATCCAAGAATTCGGATCCGAACCAGGAGAAGGCGGACGGTGCGGATCCGGCATCCTCCGGACGGAACAGGTGGAGACGAATTGTGATCCACCACAGCGGGACGGACGGAGGATCCGTGGAGGGTTTTGATCGATATCACCGGGAGGAACTGGAGATTCCCGGCGGCGTCAAATATCATTTTGTGATCGGCAATGGAAACGGCATGACCAATGGTCGGGTACGGGAGACCATCCGATGGAAGCGAAGGAAGCCGGGTCCACAAACAGGAAAAAAGAACATTGACCGGCGGGCGATCGGCATCTGCCTGGTGGGGAATTTTAACAAAAACCGACCGAATAGATCCCAGCTGGTTTCCCTGGTCCAGCTCCTTCGAAGGCTCTGTCATCATTTTGGCATTCCCTCCGAAAAGGTGAAGGGGGCGAATGAGTGGCGCCCCGGTTACACGGATTCCCCGGGAAGGCATTTTCCGACGAAGGAGATCCGGGAGAAACTTCGACGGTATCTGAAGGCCAAACGATAGGGTTATTTCCAACGGGAACACCTTGAGGTTGATTGTGGAGGTTGGACAGAATGTCCGGCGAATTCAGAATTGGATTCCCCCGTCCGTTCCGTCCTTGACTATTGTATTTCTCCTCATTATAATGAACCAAAAATTTATTGAGAAGGTTTCTCCATTTCACCACGAACGGCCCGGTATTCAGATAACTTGATCGTCGCCGGGTGCCGGTCGTCAACGATGCTTTATCACTTTTCAAACGCGCTGCTTTTCTTAATCGTGGGAATGCTCTTTCTCCTCGCGATTATCACGGTGGGGAGCATCCTGCGTCCGGACAATCCGACACCCGAAAAGACCATTTCATATGAATGCGGGGAGGACCCGATCGGAACGTCCTACGTTCATTTTAATATCCGATTTTACGTAATCGCACTGATTTTCCTTATATTTGAAGTTGAAATTGCGATGCTGTTTCCCTGGGCGGTTACGTTTTCGGATACGGGGATGGTGGGCCTTGTCAAGATGTTTATTTTCGTGGGCATTCTCCTGTTTGGCCTGGTTTATTCCTGGGCGAAAGGGGACCTGGAATGGGTTGGTTTGCCCGAGAAACCTGTTGAGGAACGGGAGCAGAAGGGTGTGCTGGCAAAAGAGATCAAAATGGAAGAAGGTATTCTCAAAGAGGAGAAAGGGCAACTCAAGGAGACGGCCGGGGTGCGAATAGATTCAGCTGAAGAGCAGGATCCTGTGGAATAAGCCATGACCGGTTACTACGATCAAATCATAAACGTCCTCACCGAATCATTTGAGCTGTTTCAGGGGATGGATCCGGCTCTTCTTTACATCCCCCTGATGCTCTGGTACTGTTTGCTCGTGCTGGGAATTGTTGCGAACCTGGCCGGTATATCAACGTATCTGGAACGAAAAGTTGCCGCCGATATACAACAGCGAATCGGGCCGAGTGAGATCCATATTCGGATCCCCTTCACCAATATTAAAATCTGGGCCTTCGGTTTATTCCAGTTTATGGCCGACGGGATAAAGTTGATTCTGAAGGAGGACATTATACCGGAGGCGGCCGATAAGCCTCTGTTCAAACTGTCTCCCTATATTGTGTTTGCCGGATCGTTTCCCGTCTTTGCCGTGATTCCGATTTCCGATGGCGTGTACGGGGCCGACATGAACATCGGAGCACTTTATGTGCTCGGGGTGCTGAGCGTGGGTGTGATCGGCATTTTGCTGGCCGGTTGGTCGTCCGGGAACAAATGGTCTCTCTACGGGGCCATGCGGTCAGCTGCCCAGATTGTTTCCTATGAACTTCCGGCCGGTATCACGTTTCTCGCCGTGGTGATGGTTATGGGAAGTCTGAACCTGAACGAAATCATTGCCCGGCAGCAGGGTTGGTTTTACAACTGGTTTCTCTTCTGGTACATCCCCTTTACGCCGGTCATGTTTCTTATTTTCTTCATTGCGGGCGTGGCCGAAGTGAATCGTGCTCCCTTTGACCTTCCGGAATCCGAATCGGAACTCGTCGGTGGTTTCCACACGGAATACACGGGAATGCGGTTCGGGTTCTTTTTCATGGCGGAATACGCAAACATGTTTCTGGTGGGCGTGATGACGAGCATTCTCTTTCTCGGTGGCTGGCAACCGCCGTATCCCGGAACCATCCTTTCCGGTACGTATTTGCCCATCCTTGAAGGGCTTGTCTGGTTTCTGGTAAAAGGATACTTCTTTGTGCTGGTCATGATGTTCATGCGGTGGACGCTTCCAAGGTACAGGGTGGATCAATTGATGAGTCTCTGCTGGAAAGTACTTATCCCGATTTCGTTCGTGAACCTTGCCTTTGTGGGCATACTTGAGGTGTATTTTGATGCTGGACTCTTTTAATCGCGCTGAATTGGATCACCGGAGGAATTGATGGACGCAGCAAAGATACTTCATGGCCTGATTTTTTACGTGCTGGCCGCCATTGCGCTCGGATCGGGACTGGTGGTGGCGCGCGCACGGAACCTGGTGTATTCGGCCATGGGACTACTGTTCTCTCTGTTAGGGGTGGCCGGGCTTTTCGTGTATGCTCATGCGGACTTTGTTGCCGGTATACAGATTGTTGTATACGTTGGGGGTATTCTCGTCCTTATTCTGTTCGGCATCATGCTTACCAGACGGATCGGGGAGGTGAAGGTGCCAAATGAAGTTACCGGGTCCCTCTTTGCCAAAACCATTCCCGTGGTTCTTACCGGGTTACTACTTGTGGTTGTCCTGGGCGTGGATTGGCAAAGCCGGTTTTCGAAACAGGGACGGAACCCAAATCTGTTTGCCGAACACGAGTCGGGATACCCGGAGAAAACGGCGGAGAAATACCGGGAAAAGCAAGCTGAAACGAAGGATGGATCGGAGACCGGCCAGGCGTCGGACCAGGAGAAATCAAATGGTGAGGAGGGGGGAGATTCTTTTGGAACCGTTGACTATATCGGTCGTTCCATGATGGGGAAGTATTTGCTGGCATTCGAGGAAATTTCCATGTTGCTTCTCGTGGCACTGCTCGGTGCGGCGTATCTGGCGAGACGGCGCAAACCGAAAGAACTTGAGGAGGCTCGGGAAGCGGCGAAAGAACTGGAGGAAAAATCATGAGTGGTGTGTTTGACATAACCCTGAAGCATTTCCTCGTTATCGGGGTGCTTCTTTTTGGTCTTGGTCTGTTTAACCTGGTCACCCGGAAGAACGCCATAGCCGTTCTTATGGGGGTGGAACTGGTGCTGAATTCTGCCAACGTCAATCTTATTGCGTTTGCCCGGTACAGTCCGAACTGGTGGGAAGGACATGTGTTTGCGGTGTTTATTATTGTTCTTGCCGCCGCCGAAGCAGCGGTCGCTCTGGCGATCGTTCTTCAGATATACAGGCGATTCGAAGTCATCGACGTGGATGAAACGGACGAGCTAAAAGGATGACCGAGATACTGTCTTCAACGAACTGGGTTTGGTTTGTGCTTCTGCTCTGGCTCGCTCCCCTCGCGGGGTTTACCGTCCAGATATTTATCGGTCGATACCTTCCCCGAGAGGGAGATTGGGTTTCCATTGGGGCGGTCGGCATTTCCTTCCTGTTGAGCATGCTGTTTTTCACCCAGATGGTTACCGGTGACGGAACCATCATGAAAACGGCGTCCTTTACGTGGGTGCCCGCGGGGATTGTTTCGGCGGATGACGGTAATGTGTTTCTGGGATCCCTGGACCTGGGATTCCTCGTGGACCACGTAACCATCATTATGCTGTTTGTGGTTACGCTTGTTTCGTTTCTCGTTCACCTGTACTCGGTGGGCTACATGGAGGGTGATGATAAGTATCCCCGGTTCTTTGCTTTTCTGAACCTGTTTACGTTCTCCATGCTGGGGTTGATCCTCGTGGACAACATTTTTGGGCTCTACATATTCTGGGAACTTGTGGGGCTCTGTTCATATCTGCTGATCGGTTTCTGGTTCGAAAGCAGGGACCTCGGTCCGGCCAAGGCGAGCATCAAGGCGTTCCTCACGACAAGAGTGGGGGATATTGGCATGTTCATAGGCATACTTCTTGTTGTTATGCACCTTGGTGTGATGAATTATCACGAATTGTTTCAGGCAGTGGCGGCGGCCGAACCAACCGGTGGATTTTCGTCACTGGATTTCACCTTTGAATTCTCAAAACTGGGTGCCGGAATGACGGATTACACGCTCTTTTCCCTGAGTGGTCATCAGGTCTGGACCATTGCCGGTATCGGTCTATTTATGGGAGCCGTCGGGAAATCGGCCCAGTTTCCTCTTCATATCTGGTTGCCGGACGCCATGGAAGGTCCCACGCCGGTCTCCGCGCTTATTCACGCGGCAACGATGGTCGCCGCCGGTGTGTATCTGGTCGCCCGGTTGTTTCCCTTCTTCACGAAAGAAGCCCTGGTGTTCATAGCGCTGGTTGGTGGGTTTACCGCCTTTTTCGCCGCAACAATGGCTCTGGTGGCGGACGGGATCAAGCGTGTTCTCGCGTACTCCACAATCAGTCAGCTTGGGTATATGATACTGGCCCTGGGGGTCGGCGGCTGGCTGGCGGGTTTTTCACACCTGTATACCCATGCGTATTTCAAGGCCCTTCTCTTCCTCTGTTCGGGAAGTGTGATTCACGCGGTCCACACGAATGATATGTGGGAAATGGGGGGATTGCGGAAAGCGATGCCGTGGACGTTTGCCACGATGATGATTGCCACCCTTTCCATTTCGGGTGTACCCCTCTTTAGCGGATTTATTACAAAAGACAAGATTCTTTTTGAAACCCTGTTGTCGGCCATGGAGGGAAACGCGGCCGGTCTGGTGCCGGCGGGGGGGATTATTGACTGGTTGCTGCCTGTGTTTGGGTTTGGTGCCGCGGTCCTCACGGCATTTTACATGTTCCGTCTGATGTTCCTCACGTTCTTCGGTGAACCGCGGGACGAGGAAGCCTATGAGCACGCCCATGAATCACCGAACAACATGGTCGTTCCACTTACGGTTCTTGCCGCCCTCTCGTTCTTCTTCGTTATCGGGCCAAATCCGATAGGATCCTCCACGTGGTTTGAGAAGAGCAATGTGGGTCTTGAGAAACCCACTCGGGAGAAAATTCGCGCACACGGTGGTTCGGTTGCCGCAATGATGGGTGCTGATGCGGGCATATCCCACGGAAAAGACCATCAAACGGCCGAAAACCAGGGTGAGTCGTCCGGTCACGAGTCCGCGAAGAACAATCAAAATTCCGGAGGAACGGACCATCACGATCAGAAGGAGAAACACGATACGTCGGGAGCAAAAAAGAAAGGGCACGGAAAGGGCCACGGAGGTCACGGTGAACTGGAAAAAGAAGCTCATAATTATACGCTGGGGCTTTCCCTGTTTGTGGTCATCATTGGCATCGGCGGCGCCGGCTTGCTGTACTGGGAACCGATGAAATTGGTGGAACCGAAAACCATATCGAACACCTTCGCTCCTCTGTATCACCTTCTGGAACGGAAGTATTACATAAACGAACTGGTGTACGGGGGGCTGGTACTTCCCGCCCTTTCCTTTTCTCGATTCCTCGCGGATGCGGTGGATCTTCGGATCATTGATTCAATTGTGGATGGTGCCGCACGATTTGTTCTTAGTTCCTCGACCTACTCCCGCTGGACGGACGACAATATTGTGGACGGGGTGGTGAATTACACGGCCGACGGGGTAAGCGAAGCCGGAAACGTGGCAAGAAGTCCCCAGACCGGACGAATTCGAGCGTACCTGGGCATGATTGCGACCGGTGTTCTTGTGCTTGTGGTCTTCACGTTCCTGTTCCTTGACTGGGGGACCGGGGGGACGGGCTGGGATTACCTCTGGCGGTTTATTCGAGAATCTGTTGTTGAGCCGCAGGGCATGTTAACCGTTGTGCTTGCCGTCGGTGGATTTCTCGCCCTGTGCGCTCTGTTCGGAAAAAAATTAGCTCAATGGGTTAAATTCGGTTTAATGGGAGAATAATGGATACCTGGATACTGACAATCATGGTGTTTTTTCCCGTGCTCGGGATGATCGGTATTTTGCTGACCCCCCGTGGACGGGATCAGGTCGTGAAAGGAATGGCGCTTGTCTCAACGGCCGTTCCACTGCTTGCGGGCATCTACCTATGGATGAATTTTAATACGGCCGCAAATGGCTTTCAGTTTATTCAGCAGGTGGACTGGATTGGCACGTTTGGCATCCAGTATCACGTGGGGGTAGACGGCATCAGTGCACCACTGGCGATCCTTACGGCCCTGATATCCTTTGTGGCCGTTATCGCCTCGCTCAAAATTGAGAAGTCCGTGAAAGGGTATTTCAGTCTGTTCCTCCTTCTTCACGTGGGCATGATGGGCGTTTTCGTTGCCCTTGACCTCTTCCTGTTTTACGTGTTCTGGGAAGTGATGCTGTTGCCGATGTATTTCCTCATTGGTATCTGGGGCGGGGAACGCCGGGAATACGCAGCCATCAAATTCTTTCTTTACACGTTGTTTGGCAGCATTTTTCTGCTTCTTTTTGTCCTGGTGGTATACTTTCGTCTGGACGGCGTTACGTTTCCGGCCGGGGCTTCGTTCGGGGCCGGAACGGAGCTGAATCCATTCAACATCCGACATCTGCTGGCGTACGCGGAAGTGACCACCGGCATATTCGCCGGTATGTCCGGGGCCGTTAAAAGTCTCCTGTTTCTTGGGTTGTTCGTTGCTTTTGCGATAAAAGTTCCGGTCTTCCCGTTTCATACATGGCTTCCGGACGCACACGTGGAAGCCCCGACCCCCATCAGCGTTATTCTGGCCGGTATACTGCTGAAGATGGGCCTGTACGGCATGTTTCGGATGAACCTCGGTTTCTTTCCGGAAGTGTTCGGCCAATACATGGCTCCCATTGCCCTGCTTGGCATGGTGAACATCATTTATGGGGGGTTATGTGCACTGGCCCAGGCTGATTTCAAAAAACTTGTGGCGTATTCAAGCATCAGTCACATGGGAATTGCCCTTCTGGGCATCGCGTCGGGTGTGGAAGCCGGTCTGGTTGGGGCGATGTTCGTCATGGTTGCCCACGGCATTGTGAGTCCCCTTATGTTTCTCTGTGTTGGTATCGTATACGACCGGACGCATCACCGCGAAATTGAGGGATACGGTGGACTCGGCTCGGAGATGCCGTTGTATTTTGGCTATTCCAGCGTTACGTTCTTCGCTGCCCTGGGACTGCCCGGGTTGATCAGCTTCGTTGGTGAAGTGCTGTGTTTCATCGGGGCTTATCAGAAATTCCCCCTGATAACGATACTTTCCCTCGCCGGAATCCTCATTAGTGCCGGATACTGCCTCTGGACCATTCAGCGGGTGTTTCTCGGTCCCCTTAACCCCAAGTACGAAGGAATTGAACCGATGAACCTTCGTGAACTGTTTGCGCTGACCCCGCTTCTTGCCATAACAATCTTTTTCGGGGTGTATCCAATGCCGATCATCAACCTGATGAACGAGGCCATTATTCATCTTCAGGGCGTTATTCAGTAATGAACGCTTTTATTGCCTACGGAAGGTAACAAAGAGATGGAAGATCTGATCGTGCCACAACCCGAAGGGATTACAATCACCGAGATTTTCCAGTCCCTGAAATTGATATATCCCGAACTGGTACTCCTCGCCGGACTGCTCGCGGTGATATTCTGGGATCTGGTGTCGGACCTTCGAAACAAACAGGAATGTGCGTATTTGACGGTCTTCACCCTGACAATCGGTTTTTTGATGGTTGTGGTTGATTTCAGCACAATCGGAGTGGGAGATCGGGAATTGATCTTCGGGGGAACGGTTGTGGTGGATCAGTTTACGCTGTACATGAAAACGGTGTTCTTCGTGGGCGCGTTTATCGTCACCCTTTTTTCGATGCGTCAGAGTGAAGTCCCGTTTCTGGGTCAGGGTGAATATTATTCACTTATTCTGTCCATTACACTGGCGGCCTGTTTGCTCTGTTCTTCCCAGAACCTGATTGTCATTCTGCTCAGTTTTGAATTTCTGAGCATCCCTCAGTACGTACTCACCGGAACGATGAAATCCGAGCGGGATTCGGTGGAAGGATCCCTGAAGTACGTCATTTACGGTAGTGTGGCCTCCGGTGCCATGCTTTTTGGGTTTTCTCTTCTGTACGGGTTTACGGGAGGACAGCTGGATATCCCGGCGATTCAGCAATATTTCCTCCAGAACGGTGCTCAGCTGGTCCCGATGGAACTTGCGGCTCTGACCGTTATTCTGCTTCTTATCCTGGCCGGTATCGGCTTTAAAATATCGGCTGTTCCGTTTCATATGTGGACGCCCGATGTGTACCAGGGAGCTCCCACACCGGCCGTTGCTCTTTTTTCCATCGTGCCAAAAGCAGCCGGCCTTGCCTTCTTTGTTCGTTTGTTCTGGACCGGGTTTGCCGAGGTTGGTCCTTCCAGTGTAACGCACATTACGGGCCTGGACTGGTCCGTAATGCTGGGGGCTGTATCCGTATTGAGCATGACGATCGGCAACCTTGCGGCCCTCTGGCAGGACAACATTAAACGGCTCCTTGCGTACTCCAGTATCGCCCATGCCGGATATATCCTGATGGGGGTCGTGGCCCTTACCCAGAGCGGACTGGAAAGCATGCTGTTTTATATATTTATCTACATGATCATGAACCTCGGAATTTTCGTCAGTGTCATTAGTCTCATTGACGCCACCGGGGAGGAGGACATATCAAAATACAGTGGATTGGGCTGGAAACTTCACGCCGTGGCGATTCCGATGGCCGTCTTTCTGTTTTCTCTGACCGGCCTGCCGCCAACGGCAGGATTTATGGCGAAATTTCTCCTGTTTCTTAGCGCGGAGCAGGCCGGCCTACGCTGGCTTGTGATCATCGCTCTGCTGAACACGGTGGTCTCTCTTTACTATTACGTAAAAATCCTTAAAACACTTTATATTGAACAGCCGGAGGACGGGGAAACGATTGATGTGGATGCGTCCAAAATCCTGCCCACGTACCGTCTGGTTTCCTATGTACTTGTTGCGGCGGTTGTCGGGTTTTTCATGTTTCCGGAGCCCGTTCAAAAACTTGCCCGGGATGCGGCAAAGAGTTTCCTGTCCTGATTCTCAGTCCGTTCAATACAAATTGACACGGCGATTTTCTAAAATAGCCGTTCAGTAATGGTGGAGTGAAATATTTCGGAGGGGGTGGCCGCATGGAATTATCAATATTATCTATTTGTATATGAATGGGGACGTAGCTCAACTGGGAGAGCACCGCCCTTGCAAGGCGGAGGTTACCGGTTCGAGCCCGGTCGTCTCCATCTTTCTCTCATCATGGTACGAATAAACGGCTACAACACGATAAAAGAGGTCAATCGTGGAGGGAGTTCCGTCATATACCAGGCGGCGGATAAGAGCAGTGGGGACACCGTGGCCATTAAGATCTTAACCGAGGAAGCTGCCTCGGATAGCGAAGAACGGAAGATGTTTGAGTTTGAGGCGGAGCTTCTGGATACCCTGAAGGAAAACCTGTTCCTCGATATTTATGATACCGGGGAAGTGGACGGCCGTCCTTACATGATTCTGGAATACTTTGACGGCAGAAACGTGAAAAACCTGCTTCTGCAGGAATCTGATCTCATTCGGAGGCACTGGCTTACTGTCGGCATCAAAACCGCTCAGGCCCTTTCCGCGCTCCATCTGGAGAACATCATACACAAGGACATAAAACCGGAAAACATCCTTGTTAACGAAACACTGGACGTTCGGGTGATAGATTTTTCCATAGCGGAGGAAATCGGATTTTTCTCGTTTGATTTTTTCGGTTCCTCCGGTGTTTCGGGAACCCCTACCTACATGGCTCCCGAACAGATTGAGGGGGATTCTCTCGATTACCGAACGGACATGTATTCCCTGGGTATAACGCTGTATGAGATGGCGTCCGGTGAACCGCCGTTTGTCGCCCGTACAAAACAGGAACTCCTGGACAAACACCGGAAAGAATCAGCCGAACCCCTCATCGAAAAACGGGAGGACATCTCTCTGTCCCTCTCGGATACCGTGATGAAGATGATTGAGAAGGATCCGGATGACCGGTTTTCGGACATGAACATGGTGCTGTGGGAACTGAAGAAACACTGGGAACCACCAAAAGAAGAAGAGGCCGAAGATTCGGGTAAACGGCTCGAGGAACGGTCCAGCATGGACATTGAAAACCGGGATACCCGCCTGATTTCGCCGGGCAGTTACCTGTATTGTGAAACCCGTCAGGAAGATTCGGAATACGAGAAACCCGGTGGTTCCCGGTACAGTATCATGAATTTCAGTCGTGGGGGCCTCGGGTTTTCTTCCGGCGATGAATTTCAGGAAGGGGAGGTTGTCGACTGTTTGATCGTGATCCCGGCCATTAACAGTTCCTTTAAAACTCGAGGGGAGGTTCGGTGGTGTCGTCCGAGCGGAGATGAAGACGTGGAGAGGGACGAATATTCCGTCGGGATAAAGTGGAAGCTTCTTCAGAAAAAATACATTGAGGAATTTGAGAAGCTGAAGGAAGTCGAAGAGACCGAAATATATTATTGATGAGGTAGATATGGATCTGGGATTGGACGATCGACGGGCACTGGTGGCGGCTTCCAGCAGAGGCATAGGCAGGGGAGTTGCCATGGAACTGGGACGGAATGGCTGTGATCTCGTGATCTGTGCGAGGGGAAAAGAACAACTTCGTGAGACGGCGTCGGAGATCGAGCAAAATACAGGTGCAACGGTGGACTGGTACATCGTTGATCTGGATGAAAGGGAACAAATTGATGCGTTCACTGAGCAGGTACTTGAGGAATCAGGAAAAATAGATATTGTGGTTACCAACAATGGCGGCCCTCCTCCCGGAACGTTCGACTCCCTTGACGAGGAGGACTGGCAGGATGCGGTGGAGCGAACACTGATGAGCAGTTTGCGGCTTGTTCGAGGATTTCTTCCGGGGATGAAGGATCGGGAATGGGGGCGGATTGTAAACCTGACGTCCATCTCGGTAAAACAACCCATCGACAATCTCATGCTGAGCAATAGCATTCGTTCGGCGGTGGTCGGCTGGGCCAAAACGCTGTCCCGGGAGGTGGGGGAGGAAGGGGTTCTGGTAAACAACGTCTGCCCGGGTTATGTACACACGAGTCGTCTGGAGGAGCTTGCCCGTGAGGAAACCCGGGGAACGGAACAATCACCGGAAGCATTTATTCGGGAAATGGGATCGGAAATACCCGTGGGTCGTGTGGGGGAACCTGCGGAGGTGGGAAGTCTTGTGGCGTTTCTCTGTTCCGAACAGGCCTCCTTTATTACCGGGACAACCATCCAGGTGGATGGGGGCCAGGTGCAATCACTCCTCTAATGCCAGTGCCTGTTTCTTTTTGTCTCCCGGGAATCCGGGAATGGATGGGAAGGCTATCGAACCGGCTTCTGCAGACGCCTTGGCTCGTACTTCCGGACTTCAGGCATCTCGATTTTCTCCGATCGGGGTCGAACGTAGATGGTTACCCGATTGCTTTTCACCACCCGGGGCACGGAAGGAGGGGTTTTTGTGTTAAACTGACTGTGATCATACGTGACCCAGACCTGCGTGCCATCCTTTCCGTTCGGTGAAGAACCCTCAAAATAGACACGGCCGTTTTCACGGTCGATCGAGCCGGGTCCCTGAACATGAAACGTGACGTAATCCGTTAGTTCTCGCGTGTGATTGCCCACCATGCCATTTACTCTCAGGTTTGAGCGTTCCCCGGCGATGATCATGTTGTGCGTCGAGCCGAGGTTCAGGGCACTGACGTGTTCAGCTTTTAACTGACGGTGTTCGAGCCATTTGTGTGTGGACGACGAACACGAGATCACAAACAGGAAAACCAGAAAAATCCCAACGAGTGAAGACAGGTGGTGTCGATTCACGCTGATCATTATGTTTGCTCCTGGTTATCTTATGAATTCAAACCGTCTTCTGTTGTCCGGAAGAGTGGCAGGGTATTTTGCGTTTCGGAAGGATCTGCCAGAGCCAGCCGGCTAATCGGTGATCGGGATTTTGTTTCCTTACTGAACTTCGCTGTTGATGACGAGAAACAAAAACCGATTGAACCGGAACGCATGAACAGCTGCTGAGTCGATTCGATTCAACCGTATTCATTAAAAGTATATACAGCTGGATAGAGAAAAACAAACCGTTCGGGAAACCTTGAATTCCATCAGTTCATTCGATTCAATACATGTCGCGTTCGAGGATGGGGAGTTGTATGGACGGCCTTTCTTCCTGTCGAATCTGGTACGGAAATCTGATTATTTAAATCACGCCGGGCACAAGAAAAATGGGATTTCAGATGACGTGCGGTTGCGGAAAAACACTTGAGGTGAAGGATTCCCTCCGGGGGAAGAAAATACGATGTCCATCGTGTGAAAGTGTGATGAAAGTTCCGGACGAGACACCGGGTGATGCCGGGATGGATACGGGGAACGAAGAGGAATCCACCTCGGAAGGGACCGGTCTGGAGCTTGGTGAAGTGACCGAAGGTCCTTCTCAGGCCGATCTCGAACCGGGGAAGGATGACGAATCCGGTTCGGCTTCATCGACACAACCGCCCCCGCGTCAGGAGACGGAGGAACCGGAATCAGCGGATCAGCAACAGACGGACCAAACCTGTCCAAATTGCGGAACGGAGCTTCTGAAGGGGGACATCTACTGTCTTGAGTGCGGAACGGATGTCAGGACGGGGGAGAAAGTTGCGGATGATGATGCTGATGCGGACTACCTTCGAAAGAAATGGACGAAAAGAAGCGTTGTTGCGGTCGTCGTGCTGGCCGTGGGGATCTGGGGATACCTGCAACTGCAGAGCTGGATGAATCAGAAGGCTCCGGGCGAGGCGGCGAAGGAAAAACTCACGAAGGCGTTTGCCGGATCCGGTACTCCCTCCATGAAAGATATAGGAGGTTACGTCAGAACCGCAGAAAAATCAGCGGTAAAACCCCTGAAAGACGTGATTATGAAGGAAGATACGTCTCCGGAACGGATGAAGAGGGCCATGGAAGGATTGATGATCGCCGGCCATCGGGGTCATGTGACGGCGAACAACCTCCGGGAGTTGCATGCCCGTTTAAACCGGGTTGATCATTTTGCCGTTCTGGATGCCCTCAGTTCATTGCATGTGGTCTTGGGGATTCGTGTGTTTCCACTTCATATGCAGAAGACCATTCGCGAAATAGACCTGGAACAACCGGCCCCTGCTGACACACCTTCTCCGTCATCAAAGGTAAAGCAGGTCATCTCGGAACTTGTTGAGGACTCGGGACGCCGGGAGCACCTGCGGTTGGCCGGACTCGTGGCACTGTATCAGATGTTCGGAAACACCTCCGACGTTCAGAAAAAAGTTGAATTTTATGATTTTCACACCCCGAACAGTGAGGAGCATCTTTCGTATTACCGGCGGTTCTGGTATCGCATTACCGGACGCTGGTTTTCCAGTGGCCGTGAAATTCGAAGTTGGTACCAGAAAAACAGCAATAACTCAAGAACAAGGTGGCTGGTAACGGCGTTTAACCGGGTGCCGGAATCGGGCGAGGATGGCGGAGGAAATCCTCCCGATCGCCAGACCCATTATGCCTACCTCCATCATCAGCTCCGGATGCTTACAGGGGAGAACATCGGGACGTATGCTTCCCCCGGTGAATTCAAGAAAAACTGGATATCGGAGTGGGAAAAAGTACTTGAGAGCAAGTGAATTTTGGGGGGAATGGGGACTCTCTGCTGCAGTTATCTTGATTTTTAAGAATGTAATATGACGGAGATAAACAAGGAGATTTTTCAAAATACCGACGTTCTGGTTACAGGTGGAGCCGGATTCATCGGCTCCAACCTGGTACGAAGACTGCTGGAGTACGGTGCGAACGTTTCCATTATTGAGGATTTCGCAACGGGAAACCGGTCAAATATAGAGGATGTTGAGGACGACGTCCGGCTGATCCAGAGTGATGTGTCACTGATCAGCAGTCCACTTCCGGGTTTTGAGGACGCGTCGTATATTTTCCACCTGGCCGCCATCCCCTCCGTTCCTCGTTCGGTGCGGGATCCGACGACGACCAACAGGGCCAACGTGACCGGTTCATTGCGATTGCTGGAAATGGCCCGTGAAATTGAGCCGGAGGTCATTGTGAACGCAGGTAGTTCGGCCGTTTACGGGGAAACCGATGAGCTTCCGATGACCGAGGACGCGGGCTGGAACCCGGTTTCACCGTATGCTGCTTCGAAGGCGGCCATGGAATTATATGCTGAAGCATATCATGAGACCTTTGAACTTCCGGTAATTACTCTTCGTCTTTTTAATGTCTTTGGTCCTTACCAGGATCCCGATAGTGAATACGCCGCTGTCGTGCCGTCGTTCATCAGTTCTCTTCTTCGGCGTGAACGCCCGGTCATCTACGGAGACGGAAAACAGACCCGGGATTTTACCTACGTCTCCAACGTGGTGGATGCGTTTCTTTCGGCCGCACAGAGGCCCGAAAACGCCGGGGAGGTTTACAACATCAGTGGCTTTCGCTCCACGTCCATAAACGAACTGTTTGAAGTCCTGCGCGACATCAGTGGGCTTGACGTGGATCCCGTTTACGAGGATCCGCGACCGGGGGACATCCGGCACTCGTACGCCGATATATCCCGGGCGCGAGAAGAGCTTGATTATGAACCGGTAATGGAGTTGAAGGAGGGGTTGTTACAAACCTGGGAATGGTTTGAAGAGCATCTTTAATCGGTTTTCCAATCATAACGGTTCCATCCAACAGCAGGTTGTTTTCAAAACTGGGTATGAAAGAACAGCTGGATTTTGATGACCTGGAAAAAAAGGAATACGAAATAAACAAAAAAGTTCGGAAGGGGTACCGTCTTGACAAGTACCTGGCAAATCGCCTGCAGCAGTATTCCCGGAGTTTGCTGCAAAAAGTGATAAAGAGAGGCCTGGTGAAAGTAAATGGAGAAGTTGAAACGAAGAAAGCCTACCGGTTAAGTGTGGGAGATTTCATCGAGGCGGAAGTGCCTCGAATTGTGAAACCCAAACCGGAACCGGAGGACATTCCCATTGACGTCCTCTACGAGGACGACCGGATGATGGCCGTAAACAAACCGGCCATGATGGTGACCCATCCCGGGGGGGGACACTGGTCCGGGACGCTGGTAAATGCCGTGCTTGGCTACTGTGAGGATTCGCTGCCCTCCCGGAACGGCGATGAGGTGTATCGACCCGGCATTGTGCACCGTCTTGACAAAGAGACCAGCGGCGTCATTCTGGTCGCAAAGACACAAGGAGCGCGCACGGGCCTGGGAAAACAATTTGAGAACCGGAACGTTGACAAACAGTATACAACGATCGTCAAAGGGGAACCTCGGTTTGATGAGGATCGCATAGATCTTCCGATCGGGTCGGATCCAAACAACAGGATGTTTCAGAAGGTGAGGGAAGACGGAAAACGTGCCGTTACAATTTACCGGGTGCGAGAGCGGTTTGGCAAATTCAGTCTTCTGGACGTGAAGATCGAAACGGGTCGAACCCATCAAATTCGCGTTCACCTTTCTCACATCGGACATCCGGTGATCGCGGATACCGAATACGGGGATCAGGATGTGCTGTTTCCCTGGAACATAACCGGGAACGAACGGCCGGATGACGTTGAGGATCCGGAAGCTGTTATTCACAGACAGGCACTTCACGCACGAACGATATCCTTTGATCATCCCGAAAGTGAGGAGCGGCTTACGGTTGAAGCCCCTCTTCCGGAGGACATGGAACGGGTCATTGAATTATTAAAGACCAGAAATGATTAGGGGTGACGTTCGTTCGTCCCGGAACTCGCTCGTTCTTCTCGGGGCCGGTTCCCAGGCCCGGGTTCTTCTTGACATGCTGGATGAAGCAGACCGGCTTGACGACGTTGCGGGTCTTGTGGATGTGGTGGACGAGGAACCATACCTGGAGGGTCCTGTCAGGGGAAAACCGGTACTCGGTACCTGGGTGGATCGGAACAGGTGGAAGGAGGACCTGGGATTTGACGAGAACCCGGTTTCCTGTGTTCCGGCTATTGGGGATAATTCGCATCGGAGAGAACTCCAGGAAACGTTCACGGAGGAAATTGGCCGGGCCGTTACCACACCTCATCCGTCCGCCGTTATAAGTTCGGAGGCAGAGGTGGAAAGGGGTTGCTGTATACATGCGGGCGGTGTGGTCGGGGTGAGTGCATCTCTTGGCAAAGGGGTCATCGTGAACACCAATGCCTCCGTTGATCACGGTTGCGAAATCGGAGATTACTGTCATATCGCTCCCGGTGCAACGCTTACCGGAGACGTAAAACTCGGTGATGAAGTGATGATCGGTGCGGGAGCCACCGTGGCCCCCGGAACGCGTATTGGGGATGGATCGTTTCTTGAAGCGGGTGCTCTTGCCCACGGTGAATACCCGGAGGGGTCAAGAATTTCGGGAACGTAGTTGTATTCACGGGACTAAACGGTAACGAGTCTATTTCGCATGAAAGAATTGGCATCTCGAAAACTCGTAAACCGGGCATTTAAATGCTCGTTTCTCGTGTCGGATCCTCCCGTAAAGGGATACGTCAAAATTTCCCGGATTGGTTCGGAACGTTTGGGTGAGGATGAGGAGAATACGGGTGATTCAACATTGATCCATGACACAACGGACGTCCACCGATTTCTGGAGGAATTGGGCGTCAACGTGGATCCTGAACAATGGGATAACGCAAAGGAAGAGATCAAGGAGGCGATTTCTGAACAGGAGGAACTGAAACCGATACAGGTAGCGGAAGGAAAGAAGCCGGAACTGGAGCAGAAACGGGAAAAAGCCGTGGAGTGGTCGGAAGATCTTCGTTCAAATTCTGATGAGGACGAGACGGATGAGAATGATCAGGTTGATTTTCGTGAGGAGGCCGGAAAGAACGTTCAGTCCGTGTCCAGGGGAGACCCCATCGGAACATTGAAATCGGACGCTGAAGGAGAATCGGGTGTGGACGTATTCGGTAACAAAATAGAATTATTCGGGGACGAGGATCTTCCATTTGAGCCGGGGGAAAACGTAGAATACAACGAGGAAACACGGACTTATGCAGCGACGGAGAGTGGGCTTGTTCAGAAAAAGGACGGTATACTGGAGGTTTCGGACGTTTATCGCGTGGAGGGGGATATTGATTATGACGTGGGAAACGTGGATTTTTCGGGTACCGTGTTTGTAGAGGGTCAAATTGGAGATAATTTTAAGGTGAAAGCCGGGAAAGATGTTGTGGTGGAGGGAACCGTACAGGCTGCTCAGGTCGAGGCAGGGGGAGACATCCGTGCAAAAGGGGGCGTGAAGGGGAGGAAAAAGGCCAGACTGGAAGCGGGGGGGAACGTCGTCGCACGGTACATAAACGAGAGTGATGTAACGGCCACGGGGAAGGTGGAGGTGAATGGGGAGATCATTGATAGCGAAATAAACACCATGGATGCCCTGAGGGCCCCCGGCGGTCGATTAATGGGCGGCGAAGTGGTGGCCCTGAACACGGTGGAGGTTGGTGTGATCGGATCGAAAATGGGGAAGGAGACAATCGTAATTACCGGGGTGTCCACGCATGCTTACAGGGAAATTAAGGATCTTCAGAATGAGCAGGAGGAAGTACAGGAGAAGATTGAATATTTGGAAACAAGGATTGGTCAGCGGGAAATTACGCGGGAACGGCTGAAGGAACTGCCGGAGGAGAAGGTGGAAAAAATACTCGATATGGTTCGGAACATGAAGAAGCTGAAATCGAAGTCGAAACGCCTCGGCCGAAGAGTGAAAAAATTGAAAAGCCGGACGGAGAGTCAGGAAGTCCCCGAGATCATTATCCGAAAAAAAGTATTTCCGGACTCCGTCCTGACCATCGGGGACGTGAGTTTGAACGTGGACAAAGAACGAAAAGGGCCGGTCCGGGTCGTTCGGGATGACGAGGAAAACACCCTAAATTTTGTTCGTAGCGGTCTGTAAGGACTCAACAGTGGGTCAGTAAGGAGGGGGGAGTAAGGAGTGAGGAGTTGAGCAGGGGAGCGGAGGAGCACGGGGGCTGGTGTGCTGTGGAGCAAAAGAGATTGTTATAGACGGTTGTTTCCCCAAAGCCAGAGCCCCGACCGTGAGGGAGGGGGACGGGACGGTCCGGAGGACCGTGGATTAAGATAAAGATAAGGATAAAGATAAAGAGGCGAGAATACGTCCACCCGCGGTGGAAATGTTCGGGGTCCCGGATTCTTCCGAAACAAGGGAACAATACGGAATTGGGGTGAAGGCATCCCTGCCAAATATGGTCGGGGACGGACCCCGACGGCAAAGATGATGATTTACACCCCGCCAAAATAGCTTCTTCTGGGCAAAGGTGAGAGTGGTAGCAAGGGGAAGGGGAACCACGTTCGCGTCTCTTCATAGAAAAAAGGACCCCCCCCTTTTAGGTGCGATTTAACTCATGTGTTCCTGCAGTATGAGTTCATGTCCTTCCGGATCCTCAATGGTTAACCACTGAACTCCGGCCTCCCGGTTTAACACCGGTCCCCGTCGTATGGGAATTTCGGCTTCCCGAAGGACTCGAACGAGGCGGTCAAATTTTGTAACGTTCAGAATGAGAGACGTCTGTTTCCCCATGGGAGATTCGGGAATTTCTTCTTCGACCTTTTCCAGAGCGATTAAGACATCCCCACATTTCAGGTTCACGAGTTCGCTTCCGTCATCCACGATGTTTAATCCAAGCACATCTCGATAAAACCGTCTCATCTGACGAAGGTCCTGAACGTGCAGCAACACCGTGTTGATGTCCGTAATCATTTGTTTCCTACCTCCTGCTTCAAGAGTACCATATCCACGTGAAAGATTGTCCGGAAAATGTGTTGCCCGATGGCCGAAGATTCTGAGCGAGCCCGCTGCCGGAGCCTGCGGATCTCCTGGCGACGCGTTTTCCCGTCCGGTTCATTTTGTGTCGTCAGGATATCGTCCCCTTACGGGGTTTGAGGCATCCGAACACGGACCGCAATCAAAATGGTTCTTCGGATTGTTTGTACAACACAAAAAATTCGTGATCCCGGTCACGTTTCCTCACAGCCGATACCGGCCGCCGGCATCGTTCGTTTCGGCTGTAAGGGCAGAGAAATTACTACTAATGTTCTTGCCCGGTCTGTTGTTCCGTGTGTTCCCCCTTCAAGTTTGGTTCTTCATGTCATTGAAGGAAGATTCTGAACGCCGATTTGTTTGTTCCCGCGCAATGGCCCGGGAATCCTCGAAAGAACCCGGTTCGGAATATCCCCCGTACCACCTATCAGGATAATTTCCTCCTCCGTATCCGTTCGGTCGGGCGTGCCGAATTCCCGACCGGCAACCGATCCGGGATCGCGCATTTTTTGTGTTGCGGGATTAAATGGGTTAAAACATTTGATTGAGTAATTCAAGCCCGATCAACTTCCATCGCCCAATTGATGTTTTATTTCTTTCAAAATTTCCAGGGCCCTGATGGGAGGTGTTTCGTTTATGTCGACGTCGGACAGCACTTCTTCAATTTCGGATAACTGTTCCGCTTTTTCCTCCGCTTCGGGCGAGACGAACATGTTCTTTTGTGTTCGGTCAGCGGCCCTGCTTAATTCTGATCGGCGTTGATCAACGTTCCGTCGATCATCCTCCAGGTTCTTCAAAATCATTTCCGCACGTCGAACAACCTCCTCCGGAATGCCCGCCAGATTCGCGACGTGGATGCCGTAGGAACGATCGCTGGCCCCCGGTTTTAATTTTCGCTGAAACACGATGTCCCCTTCCCGATCGCTTGCCCCGAAGTGATAATTCTTCACGCCGGGCAGTTCCTCTTCCAGCACGGACAATTCCTGATAGTGTGTGGCAAAGAGAGTTCGCGATCCAAGCCGATCATGAATATGCTCACAGACGGCGCGCGCAATGCTGACACCGTCCGTGGTGCTGGTTCCCCGGCCGACCTCATCCAGGATGACGAGACTTCTTCTCGTGGCATTGTTCAGGATGTTTGCTGTTTCGGTCATTTCCACCATAAATGTGCTGGCACCGCGACTTAGTTCATCGGACGCACCGACTCTTGTAAATATTTGATCCACAATGCCTATCGTGCCTTTTCTCGCGGGAATAAAGCTTCCCATCTGGGCCAGTATACAGAGGAGTCCCACCTGTCGAATATACGTTGATTTCCCGGCCATGTTCGGCCCGGTAATGATGAGGAGACGGTTGTCCGAGACACTCATCTCCGTGTGGTTCGGGACGAATCGTTCATCCTGAATTTCCTCAACAACCGGATGTCTTCCTTCCTTCACGTTGATGAGGGGTTCCTCGACGATTTCCGGCTTTCGCCAGTCCTTCTCCTCTGCAACCGTCGCAAGGGAAACGAGGGTGTCCAGTTCGGCAAGGGCTCGAGCCGTCTTCTGAAGTTCATCGATCTGTTTGGCCGTTTCTGTTCGAAGTTCGAGGAACAGGTTGTATTCGAGGTCCTTGGCCTGTTCCTCGGCGTTTAGCAGCTGACTCTCCTTCTCTTTGAGTTCCGGTGTGATATATCTCTCGGCGTTTTTCAGTGTTTGTTTCCGATCGTATTCCTCCGGGACCCGGTCCGTCTTCGCTTTTGTTACTTCGATGTAATAACCATGTACTTTGTTAAACCCGACTTTCAGGTTGTCGATGCCCGTTTTTTCCTTTTCCTGCTGTTCAAACTCCGCCATCCATTCTTTCCCGCTTTCCTGGAGGTCGCGGAGTTCGTCCAGTTCTTCGTTGTAGCCGTCCCGAAATATCCCGCCGTCGGAAAGCACACTCGGCGGGTTATCCTGAATCGCCTCTTCGAGCTCCTCCCGAAGATCCGTCAGGGGATGAACCCGGTTCTGCACCTTATCCAGGAGGTCGGTTCCGGGTTCGAGTGTTTCCAGGAGAGGAGGCAGGTTTGCAAGAGAAGTTCGGAGCGAAACAAGATCCCGGGGCGTGGCCCGGCCACTGCCCAGTTTCGACGTGATTCGTTCAATATCGTATACTTCCTTGAGTTGTTCCCTGATTTCATTCCTCATTTGATAATTGTTCTTGAGGCTTTCCACAGCTCCCTGTCTCTGTTTTATTTCCTCCGGGTTGGTCAGAGGGGCCAGGAGCCATCTCCGGATCAACCGTCCCCCCATTGCCGTGTCCGTTCGATCCAGAATGTGAATAAGGGATCCTTTCTCTTCCCCGGTTCGGATGGTTTCCGTTAATTCCAGGGATCGCTGGGATATTTTGTCGAGGACCATCGTTCCGGACCGGTCGTGTGGGGTTAGCCGTTTGATGTGGTCCAGTTTTCCCTTCTGTGTTTCCTTTAAGTATTCGATAAGTGCACCGGCGGCACGGACCCCCTCCCCGGGTTCGTTAATGCCGAACCCGTCCAGCAACGTGGTTTCAAAATGGTCCGTAAGCACATCAATGGCCGTCTCGAGTTCGAAGGTCCACTCGGGGACAGTGGTCATCATGCAACCGGCGGCGTCCTCCACAGCCTGGAAGAAGTCGTCCGAACGGTGACGAAGAGATTCGGAGGAAATACATTCGGCAGGTCCGATCCGGGAAATTTCGTCGAGCAGTGCATCCGCCGGAATTTTTTCTAATTTGAATGTTCCCGTGGATAGATCCGCCCATGCGAGTCCACCCTCGTCCTCATCCAGGTAAATACTGGCAAGAAAATTATTCTTTTTCTCGGAAAGGTATTCCTCCTCCGTAATTGTTCCCGGGGTAATCACACGGACGACGTCACGTTCAACGAGACCGCTGGCCTCGTCCGCGTCTTCTACCTGATCACAAATGGCCACCCGGTGTCCGTTCTGGAGGAGTCTCTTAATGTAACTTTCTGATTTCTGCACCGGGACCCCCGCCATCGGCACTTCGTCCTCTCCCTGAAACCGACTTGTTAACGTGATGTCCAGTTCCCGGGAGACAAGTTCGGCGTCCTCGTCGAATACTTCGTAAAAATCTCCCAGGTGAAAAAACACAATGTCATCCGGATGCTGTTCCTTGATCCGGTAATACTGTTTCATTAATGGCGTGGACATGGCGAGTTCTTATGGAATGATGAATACACTTTTGCCGTCGTGTTTCAGTTTTTGGGCTTTCTTCCGGGCGTTCCGATATTGTTTGAAACGCCCCTCCCGAACGCAGTAATACATCTGTCCGTTTGCTCGGACCCGTTCGATATACGGGTTAAATCCTTTCTCTTCCAGGTCGGACTTAAGCTCTTCCGCGTTTTCCCGTTTGAGGAACGCACCCATTTGAATGGCGAAGTATCGCTGAAAAAAGGGAAGTTTCTTGTTCCGCAGACGCCGGGCGATTTCCGTGTCGGGGTACCGCTCAACAACCTGCTCCCAGATTTCCTTTCCTTTTGAGAAATGCCCGGTTCGTATCCACGCGTAGCCAATTCGATACAGGAGGTAAGCCACCGAAATAGATTTTTCCCCTTCCGGATAATCCCGGAGGTATCTGCCGGTTTGTCGAAACGCTTTCCGGGCTTCCTCGTAATTGTGCTTCCGGGAGTAGATTTTCCCTCTGAGCTGGTACAGAGGAGCTTTAATTTCGGGATCCGGAGACCCGGCGAGACCCTTCTGGACGGCGTTTAGTGCACGGTCGTAATTCTGAAACAAGAACTGGATCTGGCCGACGCGCAACCAGGCTTTGGACGCGAAGCGACCGTTTGGGTAACGCTTCAGGTATTTCTGAGCGAGGTTGAAGACACGTTCGTTATCGGCTTTTGTCCAGCTTTTCTCAATCTGCTGGATCAGCTGTTCCTCCTTCTGATCCGGTTCCGGACTCCCCGCACAGGAAATCAGAAATACCAGAACAAAGACAGAACCGATGCCGTGAATCCAGGAACAGGTCGAACCGGTCATTTATTTCTTCGTAACGGATTCAACCGGTTCTTCCTGATCCTCCTCTTCCTGTGCGGCATTCCAGTCCGAAAGAAACCGTTCCAGGCCCTGATCCGTCAGGGGGTGCTGTAGCAACTTGTGAAATACCTCGTAGGGCATGGTCACGATGTCCGAGCCGACACGCGCGGCCTGAAGTACGTGATCCGGATGACGAACGCTGGCCGTGAGTATCTCCGTGTCGAATTTGTAGTTGTCGTATATGGTCCGGATGTCCTTTACCACTTCCATCCCCTGGTGACCACGGTCGTCGATTCGTCCGACGAAGGGACTGATAAATGTGGCACCGGCTTTGGCGGCAAAAATGGCCTGGTTCGCACTGAAGCAGAGTGTGACGTTCGTCCGGATTCCTTCGTCTGACAGGCGCGAAACGGCACGGATGCCGTCGGGAATTAGCGGAATTTTCACGATGACGTTCTCCGCTATTGACGAAAGCTGACGCGCCTCTTCAAGCATTCCCTCCGTGTTGGTGCTAACCACTTCGGCGTTAACAACACCGTCCGGAAGAATTTCGGATATCTCTTCAATGGCCTCCTCAAATTCAATGTCCTCCTCGGAGATGAGGGACGGATTTGTTGTCACACCATCGAGAATGCCCAGGTCCGCAGTTTCTCGGATTTCGTCCAGGTTTGCCGTATCCAGGAAAAATTTCATAATGACCTCATGTTATTGAATTCGAAAACGAACGTCCGTTTTGTTTGTCGTGTTCCAGATTTGATCCGTTACCTTCAGACGGATGACGTAATTATCACCCTGCGGAATATCTTCCGGGAGAGGAATTCCGATTGCAAGATGCTTCCGTTCAATGGGAAAGTCGTACGTTCTTGACAGCGTTGATCTGGCTTTTTTCGTGGAGGAGGGTAGCTTTATTTTTTTCTCGGTTTCCTTCGATTCCACCGGATCCCAGGAACGTTTGTAAAGCTGGAACGTTACCTGAAACGACGCCCGGTGTGTTCCCTCCGCTGTTTTTTCGGTGCCGAAGTTGGACACGCGCACATAAAGCTTCACGAAGTCTCCGGGGGAAAACACACGCGGCGTCCGCTCGTACTGTTCGAATCCTTTTATGTGACTGACGAAGACCGCTTTGTCAATCTGAATTGGATTCGAACGTCGCCAGCGGTTCCTGATGGTCTCGAGTTTTTTCAGGGCTCGCCTGTTTTCCCCGATGTCGTAGTACGTCAGCGCCTCAAAAAATTCGGCCATGTCTCCTTTCTGGTTTTTTAGTTTCTTCAGTATACTCAGATTTCCGGGGCCGTCATCCCGTATATGGTGAATAGCAGCACGCATCAGAATAGCTTTGTTCCGACCGGGCATCTTTTGCAACTCCCGCTCGACGCTGTTCAGGAGTTCGGGAAACGAAGCCACGTTATCCAGCACATTTCCGGAGGCATTTCCCGTTTGATCTGTGTTGGTCCGAGTGTCCCCGTCATCGTTCTTCACGTTTTCGGGGGGCGACTCCCGTTGTTCACCACCGTCGTTTTCCCCGGAGGGCCGGTCGTCCGTTTCCAACGATGATCGGCCCCACTTGCGGGGGGGACGGGAGGAGGAAGAATTGTTGTTCCGATCCTCCGGGTTCCGCGATTTGTTCGAACGATCTTTGTCCTGAACCGATTCGTTCATAATTCCAACACGTCCGAGCTGTTCAGGACGATCAAGCGCGGAAGAATTCGTTGAACCGCATCCGCAAACGAAAAAAATCAACATCAGTCCGGCCGAAATTGTAAGACCGGTTCGGGTTTTATTCGGATTCATGGTCGGCATCCCCCTCCTCTGGGAAAATTTCATGCATCCAATGTTCCGGCTGATTACCGTTTTCGAATCGGTCGTCGGGATTCATCATGAGAGGTTTGGACTCCGTAATTCATACCCTCCTGCAGGCCCCGGTACGACGCAGAGGTCGGTTCTCGGACGTGCCCCCGGCTTACCCTGTTTCCTCCTCCATGCTGGTGGGCTCCGAATCCTTTTTTAGTTTCCGAATTTGTGTGTTGAAGTCCTTAAGGTATTCAAATTTCACGTTCATCCGGAGCTGGGTCTCGATGTCCGTGTTTTTCTCCTTGTATTTATCCATCAAATTATTGACGATTTCGACCGCCGAGTCGTAGTTTGATTCCGCTTTCTCCAGCGTTTGGTTGAATTCCTCCGACCCCGGGGAAAGGTCCTCCTGAATTTTGGTCAGGAGGTGATCCGTTTGCTTCACGAAGGATTGAACCTGATCAAGTTTTTTCTGGTCTTCTTCGTTCGGCATCGAAATGTTGAAGGAAAGCTCCGTGTTTTCCTTTCGGGAACCTCCGTCTCCCTCATTGTTGTTTGAATGATCCTTGGAATTGGTGTCACCGGATACCTCTCCGCCAAATTTATTAATTTTTTCCCGGGTTCTCTGGACCATTGCTTCCAGGTTTTCCCACTCTTCCGTTTTCTTTACGTTAAAGTCAAATGAATCATCCTCTTTCTCTGCCTTTTTCTGATATTCAAGCAGTTCGTCCTGGGCTTTTCTGTACTTGCTCAGAGCCGCCCGGAGCATTTTGGGACTTTTTTCGTTTTCTCCCTTCATCAATTTGTCGTGTCCCTGTTTTTTCAGGGACATGGCCCGGGACCGGTATTCTTTCCAGGAGATCTTTTTGGCCGGCCCGTTTGCCGACCCACCGTCCATTAGTTCGGGGATAATAAACTTGTATGCAATGACGGCGGCTATAAGTACCACAAGTACCCCACTTCCGATCAGGAAGAATTTGATGATGCCGGCGTGTCCATCGTTCCGTCGATCCCTGGATCTGAACTCACGGTCGTCCTGTTGGTCGGAATCTTTCCTGTTCGGGTTCTGTTTCTTTTGATCGCTCTGTTCCATCGTCTCTTTTCCGAATTTTTATTGCGTGGTCTCGACTTGACCGTCGCGGATGACGAATTCATCGTCGTCCAGTTCCGGTGTGTTGTCGTTTTGCGAATCGTCCGCATCCTCTTCTTCGTTTGCGAGCTCACCGCAGAGTGGACAGACGTACCCGGGTGTGGGTTCCTCCTGTCCATTTCTGATGATCACATCGGCATAAGGAAGACTGTGTTTGCAGCTATGGCAGAATGCTACCATCGTTGTCCCCTGGCAGAGAAAATGTAAACATCATGTATGACCGTTACTGAGCCCGTCCATGGGTTCAGCGAAACTCGATATCGCATTCCCGAAAACCGTCGAGGACCAGCAGTTCGAGACTGAGGTCCGGGGGGAGTGTTCCGCTTCGGACAAGAAGGTCTTTTTTCAGAAATCCTTCCGACGCTTCCTTCAACCGGTCGGAATCCACCTCTCCCCATTTTTGCAGGTGCTTTTTTACCACCCACTCACGAATTTCCAGATACGAGGATATATCGGTAGTAGAGAAGCCTATTTTGTACAAATCAACCATCAATCTCAAGCGTCTGAGGGCCCATAACAAACCACCACTTATTTTGGTCTCGTGTGATCCCTCCCGTATCTGCCGGCGCAAATCCGATATAACCTCTTCGTAATTTCCTTCGAGCCAACCGTCGGTAAAGTCAAAAAACCCCAGTTTCTCAGGTTGGGTGACGCAATTCTTTACGTCCGAGGCCGAAACAACGTCCTTTCCCCGGCAGTAAAGTTCAAGTTTTTCCATCTCCGTCTGTAGCACCTGAAGTTCTTCCCCGGTTCTTGATAATAGTTCATCGGTTGCGTCGGATCCTATTTGAAGACCCGATCGCTGGAAGTACCGTCGAACCCAGTTCTGGAGCCGTTGTTTGTCCGGTGTGCCACATGACACGTGTTGTCCGGATTCCTTCAGCAAACGCACACTTTTCAGGTTTCCGTGGGGGGATGGACATTCGATCAGGAGGAGATGTTCCGTTGAGGGATGTTCAAGGTAATTCTGGATCCACTCCTTCCGATCTTTCAGGAAGCGGCCGTCGGGATCTGAAACCACGACGAGCCGGGACTGATCGAACATGGTTCGCGACCGCAGTCGCTCCTCCAGGTCGGCCGGATCCACCTTTTCCCCGCGCACCGTCTGTTTCTGAAAGTTCCCCTCCTCCTGCATTCGCTGAATAGCATCCTTCCGGAGGTACGAGTCTTCCCCGGTAATCAGGAGAGCGGAGAGTTCGTCCGGTGCCGGAATGTTGTTTTTGAATTCGAAGTAATCCATTTCAGTTGAAACTGTAACAGAACAATTGCGTTAATACAAGGAAATGCAGGAATATTCGGACGGTAACAGATGGATTGGATTAAATCGAATTTAGCCGGTGAATAATGGAAGAGCCGGGGCAACTGGCCCGGTCCCGATATATTTGACCCTATTTTGAGCCTGGGATATAATGATTGGTCATGAATAAACTCAACGTACCGGAACTCGCGGATGGTATTCTATCAGGGGACAAGCGCAGCCTCGCCCGGGGAATAACCGCAGTTGAAAACAAGAACGAAGGAAGCCGGGAGCTGCTGGAATCGGTGTATAACCGTGTGGGTGGAGCCCATCGAATTGGTGTAACGGGTCCACCGGGAAGCGGCAAAAGCACGTTGATCAAGAGTCTTGCCGGCGATTTTGCCGATCGTGATATTTCGGTCGGTGTAGTGGCCGTGGATCCCAGCAGTCCATTTACGGGCGGAGCTCTGCTGGGCGACCGTGTTCGGATGTCCTCCGCCCGCGATCCGCTCGTGTTCATTCGAAGCATGGCCAGCCGTGGGCGTCAGGGAGGATTGGCCCCCACCACGCTGCAGGTTTGTGACCTTCTCGACGCGGCGGGCAAAGATATTCTTCTGGTCGAGACGGTGGGTGTCGGACAGGCCGATGTCGAGGTGAGCGGTCTTGTGGACACCACAATGCTGGTACTAACACCGGAATCGGGTGATTCCATTCAGGCCATGAAGGCCGGCCTGATGGAAATCGGGGATTTTATTGTGGTGAACAAGTCCGATCGGGAGGGAGCCGATCGGGTGGAACACGAAATTCGGAGTATTCTCCGCATGAAGGCTTCTCGTACGGATTCGTCGGACGAAACCTCCGACCTCCTTCCGGACGCGGAAGGAAACACCCCGTCCGATGGACGGGAGGAGGACAACGACGGGGCACCGGTTGATGTGAAAATGTTTCAGACAAGTGCAAGTTCCGGAGAAGGCGTTGACGAACTGCTTGCCGCTCTCCTTGACCGGCGCGAGGCGTACAGCGGCAGTCCGGCGGAGGAGGCACGGCGGAAAACCCACGCGAGAAATCAGCTTCAGATCGTGTTTAAAACCGAATTCGAGCAGGTTCTGGAGAACAGTTCCACCTTTAATGCAAGGCGGGATGATCTGATTCAAAAAATTCAGGAACGGGATGTTTCTCCGTACACCGCATCGAGAAAATTGATGGAGTCACTGAATTTGTCCACCTCTCAGGAGGTAAACCTGTCTTCCCATGAGTGAACAAGAAAAGAACAACGGCGAAAAACCGGAGGAGTCGAGGGATAATTCGGATCAAACCGAACTATCCGAAGCCTACGACAACTGGAAAGAACACCTTGAGGAAGCTCCTCAACGGAAAGAACGGTACGAAACGATGTCCGGTATATCGGTAAAGCCGCTGTATACCCCGGAGGACGTTTCGGACCTTGATTACGAGGAGGATCTGGGGATGCCGGGGGAATTCCCGTTTACCCGGGGTCCGTATCGTTCGATGTATCGGGGGCGCCTCTGGACCATGAGGCAGTTTGCCGGGTTTGGAACGGCCGAGGACACAAATCAGAGATACAAGTATTTGCTGGATAAGGGACAAACCGGATTGTCCGTGGCATTTGACATGCCAACGCTCATGGGGCTGGACAGTGACGATGACATGTCCGAGGGAGAAGTGGGACGGGAAGGCGTCGCTATTAGCCACCTGGAAGACATGAAGACGCTGTTCAAAGGCATTGACCTCGGCAAAATCAGTACGTCCATGACCATCAACGGCCCCGCCGCGATCCTGCTGGCGTATTATTACATTATTGGTCGTGACCAGGACGTGCCGGGGGATCATCTCCGGGGAACCACGCAGAACGACATACTGAAGGAATATCAGGCACAGAAGGAGTTTATTTTTCCGCCCGATCCGTCCATGAAACTGGTTACGGACACCGTGGAATTCTGTGCCCGTGAAATGCCGAAGTGGCACCCCATCTCCATCAGCGGTTACCACATTCGCGAGGCCGGATCCACCGCTGTCCAGGAACTGGCCTTTACGCTGGCCAATGGGTTTGAATACGTCGAATGGGCAAAGGAACGGGGGTTGGACGTGGATGAATTTGCCCCGCGATTGAGTTTCTTCTTTAACTCCCATCTTGATTTCTTCGAGGAAATCGCAAAATATCGCGCCGCCCGCCGGATCTGGGCGCGTCACATGAAGGAGGAGTACGGGGCCGAAAACCCGAAATCCATGAAATTGCGGTTCCATACCCAGACGGCCGGGGTCTCCCTGACCGAACAGCAACCGATGAATAACATTGTGCGCACCGCCTACGAGGCGCTTGCGGCCGTGCTCGGCGGAACCCAGAGTCTTCACACGAATTCGTACGACGAAGCCCTTGCCCTTCCCACGGAGGAGGCGGTGAAAATTGCCCTTCGCACCCAGCAAATTATCGCCCATGAAATCAATGTGGCGGATACGGTTGATCCGCTGGCGGGCTCGTACTTCGTGGAGTCCCTTACGGAACGGATGGAGGAAGAGGCCGAATCGTACTTTGAGGAGATTGACCGGAAGGGAGGTGTCATAGAATGTATTCGCGAGGGTTATTTCCAGAAGGAAATTTCCAAGGCCTCCTACGAGTATCAGCAGAAAGTGGAAGAGGGGGAGGAAGTGATCGTGGGCGTCAACAAATACGTGGAGGAGGAAGAGGAAGAGCCCGTGGAGATACTGAAAATTCCGGAGGAACTCGAAGGAAAACAGCGGGCCGCTGTCCGTCAGTTCAAGGAAAACCGGTCGGAACGGAAATACCGCGATGCGCTGGACGACCTTGAGAAAGCGGCACGTGAAGACGAGAACCTGATGTATCCGATAATAGAAGCCGCCCGGGCGAAGGCCACGCTTGGTGAAACCGTTGATGTGCTCCGGGATGTGTACGGCACCTGGTCGGAAGTAACGGCACTGTAAAACTGTAGCGAATTGGTTATTACCGTGGAGGACGAAGGTGATTCGTGTAATGGTTGGAAAAATTGGTCTGGATGGTCATGACCGGGGGGCGAAGGTCATTGCGAATGCCCTCCGTGATGCGGGGATGGAGGTGGTCTACAGCGGCCTGCACAAGACGGCGGATCAAATTGCGGAGGCGGCGTTGCAGGAGGACGTGGACGTCATTGGCATCAGCATTCTCTCCGGTGCTCACATGACGCTTATTCCAAAATTGCTGGACGAAATGGAGGAGGCCGGGTTAACGGACACCCTTCTTGTCGTGGGGGGGATTATTCCCCGGGACGACGCCGAAGAATTGAAGGAAATGGGGGTGGCAGAAGTGTTTCGCCCCGGTTCACCCCTGGACGACATCATCGAGTTTATCCGGGAAAACGTGGGAGAGGAACCCGTCGGGTCCACCACGTAGGCTTTTGAAGAACATGATCAGGATGATGAGTTGAGTATGGGGTGATGGGTTGATGCGTGTTGCGTTGATGGGTTGATGAGTGAAAACAGCGGGCGATAGCCGATTGAAGGAAAACCATTTCAACAGAGCCGGAGCCCCGACCGTGGGACGGTTCTTCGAACCGTAGATTAAGATCAAGATAAAGATCAAGATCAAGAGAACATAGACAGACCCGGTTTGGCGATCGAGGGATGTCCAGCCAGGGTGGATGATTTATCAAATAAATGCGAAAGCGAGGACCCTTCCGCCCCCAGTGGGACGGTCCGCAGGTCCGTTGATAAAGATAAGGATTATTGCGTTCGTGGCGTTTGTGGCGTTAGTTGCGTTATTGGCGTTAGTAGCGTTATGCGTGATGCGTGGTGCGTTGGGCGTGAAAACGGCGGGCGATAGGCGATTGAAGAAAAACCATTTCACCAAAGCAGGAGCACTGACGGTCACGGAACGGACCATTTATCACCAAAGCCAGAGCACCGACGGTCACGGAGCGGGCCATTTATCACCAAAGCAGGAGCACCAACCGGACGGAATCCGATGGAAGCAGGGAGTGCCTAAACGGCACGCCATCTTTTATCAGGGAGGGGAATGGGACGGTCCGCAGGACCGTAGATAAAGATAAGGATAAAGATAAAGATAAAGAGGCGAGCATACGTTACGAGTAAGGAATCAGGAGTAAGGGATCAAATGTAGAACCGTTCAGCCGGGGGGAAGGAAAAATAAGTCACGAGGGGTATTTCTAAAATATTAAGATAAGGAAAAAGATAAAGAGGCGAGCATACGTTACGAGTAAGGAGTCAGGAGTAAGGGGTTGAGCAGGGGAGCGGAGTCCGGGTGATAGGGAACGAAAGAGATTTTGATAGCAGACTTTTTCACCAAAGCCGGAGCCCCGACGGTGACGGAGGGGGCGTTTTTAAGATAAAGATAAGGATAAGGATAAAGATAAAGAGAATGCATGAAGGCCCGGTTGAGATTGCCTGTGGAAGGGAGGCCGTGATTCCTGAAAAATAAAACATGCGAAAGCATGGATGCTTCCGCCCCCAGTGTGTAGGGAAAACCGTTCCAACTGGAACGAAAACATCTGCCTTTGCAAAAAAGGTCGGAACGGATCACGAGGGCAAAGATGATTCTTCACACCGCTCCAATAAAAATGACCGGAAAGAACGTGAGACGGGCAAGGAGCGGGGGATTCCTCTCACACAGCGCTGGGGTCGGTTCACCACGTGAACCGGCGGATCCGGATTTGCATTGAACCATACCGGCCTTACTGTTAAAATTGGTTGCTGTATATCATACCCGGACGTTATTCAACCAGTAAATGCCGTGTAATTCGCGGGATGCCGGGGTTTGTCTGCATCGGAAAATTTTTGTTTTTTCGTTAGAAAAACGAAGAGCATGACTGTAAAAACCGCCGAAGAATCAATAACGGAGACGTTTCTGGACGACAACATCTCTCCCGAACAGATTTTTGAGTTAAGTGACGCCGTACGTGAAGACGAGGAACTCGCCGAAGAACTTCAGGAACTTCAGGAGAATTTCGACGACCATTACGAGGATTTTTCCAGCGACAACAGGGCCATTGTGCGGGAAGCGACAATGGCCTGGATACTTGGTAGCCCGGAGGACGCCGCGGAGTTGCTGGACGGTACGCAACCCAGCCGGGAGTCCCGTCTGGTAGAAGGACTCTCGTATAAGGAAATGGGGGAATTTCACCTCTCCGCCGAGGTTCTGGAAGACCTCTACGAGGAGTACGCCGACCAGGATGAATACTATGAACGCATATTTGTCAATCTGGTCGAGTCCTACCTGAATCTGAATGAAATTGAAGAAGCCCGGGACTGGGTGGATGACGAAGAGGATCAGTACGATGGCTCACCGAATTACCTGTACCTCGACGGATTCGTAAACGAAATGGAAGGATTCCGGGAAGACGCTCTCGAGTGCTACGACCAGGCGCTGGAAGAAGACCCGGAACATCTTCACAGTCTTTTCCGGAAGGCCAATCTTCTGAACCGGCAGGCCGTTGAGACGGATGACCCGGATCGTGAGCCGGAGGATTACAGCCGGGAACTGTACGAAAAGATCATGAACATCTCCCCCGCCCACGAAGGTCCGATTATGAACCTCGGGCTCCTGTACGAAGATCAGGGGGAGTTTGAACGCGCGAAGGATTGTTACCGGATGATTCTGGAGGAGAGACCGGATCACGAAATCGCCGAACTGTACCTGGGTGATGCGGATGCATCCATGAATCTTAGCTTCCGGGAGGAACGCATGCGGAAACGCGTTGAAACCGGAAAACTCCTCAACAAATCCGTTGAGGAATTTGAGTTCCCCCAGCGAATTCTTGATGCGTTCGACCAGCTGAACGTAGAAACCATCGGTGATTTAATTCAGTGCACGGAGGAGGAACTTCTGAATTGTGACAACTTCGGCCAGTATTCCCTCGAACGGGTGAAGAAGTTCCTCGATGAGCGCGATCTCTCACTGTCAAAGGCCGGACGAAACAAGGTGACCCTCAAACCGGGTCCGCCACCGGACGAAGTCGACGACATTCTCCGGAAGAAAATCGAGGACTTTGACTGGTCAGCGCGCAGCAAGCGGGCGATGAAGCGGCTTTCGATCTACACGGTCAAAGACCTCGTTGAAAAAACGGAGGAGGAATTGCTCGAATGTCAGAACTTCGGCGAGACCTCACTCCAGGAGGTGAAGGACACCCTCTCCGAACTCGGCCTGTCACTCGCCGATTCCGGGGATAGTGAATCCTGATGACACGTTACCTCGTTACAGGTGGCTGTGGATTTATCGGCACGAATTTTATCCGCCACCTGATTGAGGAAGATCAGGATGCCCGGGTCACAAATCTGGATGCCCTCACCTACGCAGGCAACCGGGAAAATTTATCGGACCTGGAGGACCACGGGCGGTACGAGTTTATACACGGCTCCATCACCGACGAGGAAGCTGTGTCCTCGGCGCTGACAGCGAATCCGGACGTGGTTGTTCACTTCGCCGCCGAGTCCCACGTGGATCGGAGTTTGAACGATGAACGTCCGTTTGTCGTAACAAATGTATACGGGACGCAGCTCCTGCTTCAGAAGGCCCGTGAATATGAGGTGTCCCTGTTTGTTCACGTCTCCACCGACGAGGTATATGGCAGTGCGCCGGAGGGGGTTTCCTTCTCGGAGGAGGATCGGTTAAATCCCTCCAACCCCTATGCAGCGTCCAAGGCCGGGGCGGATATGCTCGTAAATGCCTATCAGGAGACCTACGATTTTCCGGTAATCACCACCCGGAGCACAAATAATTACGGACCCTACCAGTACCCGGAAAAATTCATTCCCCTTTTTATAACCGGAGCGCTGAACGACGAATCTCTTCCCCTGTACGGAGACGGTTCGAACGTACGGGACTGGCTCTTCGTCCGTGATCATTGCAGGGCGCTCCGACAAATTATCGAGAACGGAAGCCCCGGATCCGTTTATAACATCGGGGCCGATTGTGAAAAGAAGAACATCGAGGTTGCTCGAGGCATACTGGATGTCCTTGAGAAGCCACAATCACTGATTGAATTCGTCGAGGACCGTCCCGGTCACGATGCCCGTTATTCGCTTGATTGCACAAAGTTGCGGGAGGAAATCGGCTGGTCCCCCGACGTTTCCTTTGACTCGGGTCTTGAACGTACCGTAAAATGGTATAAGGAGAGGGAGGAGTGGTGGAAACCCTTAAAACAGGGGGAGTTTGAAGATTATTACCAGCAGCAATACGACCTCCAGGACCCGCAATAACAACAGGGAGATTACCCATGAACGATCAGCAAACGGCCGAATCCACATCGTTTGACCAGGGGAGCGCTCAGGATACCGAGGAGTTCCAGACCCAGTCACGGAGCATCAAAAAGGACAAGGACCCCGAGGATTACACGCAGATCGAAAAGCTTTTTTCCGCCATGAAGGACAATGAGGCCTCGGACCTTCACCTTAAACCCGGACAGCCCCCGCTGTTTCGGATCTCCACCAAACTCCGGGAGGTGAACGAAAACGAATTAAACCCGTCCCAGTGCAAAAAACTCGTTTTCGAAATTATGAATGAATCACAGAAGGAAGTGTTTCTCCAGGAGGGCGACCTGGATTTTTCGTACGGGCTCGAAGGAATAGGCCGGTTTCGAATAAACGTGTTTCGGGATCGGGGTGCGGTGGCCACGGCCGTGCGTCGTGTGGACGATTACATCCCTGATTTCGAGGAACTTCACCTGCCAAAGACAATGGAGAAGATCGCCCGGATGAAACAGGGACTGGTTATATTTGCCGGACCAACCGGGCAGGGAAAATCCACCAGCATCGCTTCCATACTCCAGCGGATCAACGAAACCCGTCGCGAACACATCATAACCATTGAGGATCCAATTGAGTATCTCCTGGAAGACAAAAAGAGTGTGATTAATCAGCGGGAGATCGGGATTGACGTAAAGGATTTCGAAACCGCCCTGAAATACGTGGTTCGTCAGGATCCCGATATCATCCTTCTTGGAGAACTCCGGGATGAGGAATCTTTCGACGCCGGTTTGATGGCGGCCGAAACGGGACACCTGGTTTTCGGGACCGTTCATGCGTCGAGTGCACCCGGTACGCTCGGGCGAATTCTGGATCTGTTTCCCCCCGAGCGGGAAAGCCAGATACGACAGCTCCTCCGGTTTAACCTGAAAGCTGTTGTTAGCCAGAAACTGATGCCCTCCTGCGCGGATGGGGTCGACCTCGTTCCGGCGGTGGAAATCATGTACGTCAATCCCATGGTTCAGAAGTTGATCAAGAACGAAGAACACAAAAAGATCCATTCCGTTATGAAGGGCGGAAAGTTTGAGGACATGCAGGACTTCAACCAATCCCTTATGGATCTTCTCGATCGCGAGTTGATCAACAAGAAAACGGCCCTCGAGTTTTCGCCGAATCCGGAACAGTTAAAAATGAATATGCAGGGCATCGACCTGGGCGAAGAAGAGTCCATTCTCGGCTAACCCCCAAACCGGCCCGGGCCTCCCTTCCGAAGGCGGGGACGTTCTGATCCTGTGTCATGATCCGGTCTCCATTCCCGGTGGAAGGCGAAGAACGGTAAGCGTGGTTTTTCTCTTCGAAGTCCTGTGGTGGACCCTCTACAGCTGGCGGGTTCATTGCTCCTTCCCTATGATTCGTCCTTGCCGAACATTCGGAAACCGCGGCGGCATGTAAAGGTCCTCTTCCCTGCTGGCATCCCACGGATGTTAAAGGTGGCATAGGAAACCTTCGATTATTTACATACCCATGGAATTCAAAGGATACATCGCAATTTTGAAACAACGGTGGCTCTGGGCGGTCACCGGGTTCCTCCTGGTGATGACCGCCTATTTCGGCGTTCTCCAGACCCGTGGGGTGGAGTATAAGTCCGATGCAACCCTCCTTATACAGGCGGTTCCCAACTTCCGGTATGAGATACTGGAAATAAAGCCGGTTCGACTGACCGAGAAAACCGTCTATGACTACCTCGACGAGGATGAATGGTGGCAGGCCGCCGCCATGGTAAAACAGGCGGCTGTTCTTACGAATGTGTCCCCCCGGAAGTTTGTCGATGAGAATTATAGCATAAAACAGATCAAAACGGTTCTCGAGGAGCAGGGAAAACCCCTTCACCGGAACCCGGATGAACTTCAGTCCCGAGCCGGCAGCCTGCGATCCGTGATTCAGGGAGCGCAATCCAGCAAGATGTCTCAGCTTTACCGGGTGAAGGGTCGAGGATCCTCACGGGAGGAAGCAAAATTAAATGTAAACGCGTACCTGGCGGCTGCGGTCATAAAAGGAGATGAGGTGGCGCAGCAAAGTTTCCGCCGGATTCGTAAATTGCTGAAGCAGGACCGTGGCGAATTGAAGGAACGAATCGGGGATCGAAGCGCGGCCAATTATGACCGTTCCGATTCGGAAGACGGTGGGGAATCCCTGATGGAGCGTTATTATCGTATTATTAAGGAGACCGATTCCTCCGCGAACCGGCTGGAAGATCTGCGGGCCCGGATGACCGGTTACCGGAACGAACTTAACGACATTCGTTCCCGCCTCACGGAAATCAACGTCACCTGGGAGCAGAACAAACAGCTTCAAAACATGGTGATGACCGCAATCTCCGAGAAACGGGTCATTGGAGACGTGCCGGTTCCCCAATCCGTAAAGACAAGCGAAATTACAGACCGTGTGAAAAACGAGATCCAGGAGTTGAAGATGGATCTCGCGGAGGACAGGCAGAGCAGAACCGAAAACCACCCGAAAGTTCGGGAAAAACAGGCACGACTTAATTTCCTACAGGAACAGTTACCCGCTCTTGAAGGACAGGACTTACGGAAAGCCCTGTCACGGTTTCGGGCCAAACAGCGTGAACTGCAGGTGAAAAAAGAAGGGTTCAACGAGCGTGAACAGGAGCTGGTGGACAAAATTAATTCCCTCTCCCAGCCAATTGCAAAGCTGGAAAACATTCGGAAACAGGTCGAGGAAGCCGAAAAGCAAATTTCGGTTATTAATCAAGATCTGCAAAAGTTGAAAAAAGTTGAAACAGCTCAGCGTCTCGTGGCGACGAATAACTGGGCCACCTCGACGTCCGCCATAACGGAACAGGCTGCGATATCAATCTGGGCCGCCATTGCCCTCGGGTTGCTTGCGGGCGTTGTCCTTGCATACCTCCGCGACTATTTCGACGCCACAATTCGGAACGACTACGACATCCGCCGTTATCTGAACCTTCCCATTTTTGCACTTGTCCGTGAGGAAGAAGACAAGGACATGGTTCTCATCAAGGATCACCCGGTCAAGGCACCGGTGTCGGAAATCTTTAATACCGGTGCTACACTCCTTCACTCAACGATGAAAGAGGGTGGGTTTGAGACCATCTCGTTCACATCCTCGGTGTCGAAGGAAGGGAAGACCACGATGACCATTAACTTCGGCACCGCTTTTGCCCGGAAGGGTCTGCGAACGGCCATCGTGGACATGGATCTTCGCGGCCCGAGACTTCATAAACGGCTGGATCTACAGAACGGGAACGGCGTGGCGACCTTCCTGAAAAAACAGGTGAACACGCAACCCACCCAGGAGGAATACCAGGACATTCTGAATAAAGAAGTGTTTTCGATCTGTCGCCAGACCGATGTCGAGAACCTGACCGTTATTCCAGGTGGACCGGGGGCCGACAAACCGGTTCGCCTATTGGAGTCTCCTTATCTTCCCGGGTTCATTGATTTTCTTTCCGATGAATTTGACGTCGTGCTCGTGGATACACCCCCGGTCAAATCGGTTGGAGACTCGTTGACCATTGCCCGCCATGTGGATGGAACCCTGATGGTCGTCGGATCGGGCATGGTAAGCAAACAGGATGCGAACTGGGCCAAACACCTGCTTACGAATGTGCAGGCCCACCTCCTTGGTGTCGTAATGAACCGGTATAAGCGGGACCAGGGCGTCGAGTACTACTACTACAACAGCTACTACGAAAAAGACTACCGTTACGGAATGTAAGAAGCAGGTCCGACAGGAGACCGTTACTCCGTCCTGTTTCCTTCCGGCACAGGCGTCATTCCGGTGATCGTTCCTTCCTCAGGAAATATCCCGTCCCACATCCTCCGGAGAATGGTCCGGTATATCTCCACGTTTCCGGATCCGTCTGGATATTGATTCGTGGTATTTGTTACATTCCAATTACTATTCTCGGAAGAAAACCGATCATATTTTGGAAGAAGAATCCTGTAAAATAGGATCTTCGGTGGCTTCCGTTTCGTTCTGTGGGCCAAACCGTCTTCCGTTAGGAACCCCGGCAAATCGATTCATTCAGGAAACGAATCATGAAGGTCGTCCTTCAGCGAGTTCATGAAGCAGAGGTCACGGTGGAGAACGAGGTGATCGGAGGGATTGACCGGGGAATCTGTCTTTTTCAGGGCATTGAAGAAGGAGATTCTCGCAGCGCGTGTGAAGAGTTGACCGGAGATGTGCTTGATCTTCGTGTGTTTCCGGATGACGAACAACAGATGAACAGAGATCTTCAGGAGGTGGCCGGTGACCTGCTGATTGTTCCGAATTTTACCCTTTGCGCCCGGCTTGAATCCGGCAACCGGCCCGGGTTTGGCAATGCAGCAGATTCGGAAACCGCGGAAGATCTTTTTGACTACACCGTGAATCGGTTTCGTTCACGGGCACCGGCCCATGTGGCGTCCGGGAAATTCGGGGCCATGATGGACGTTGCCATCACCAATAACGGGCCCGTTACGTTTATGCTCGATTATTAACCAGAGATATATGTCCGAAGAAGACGCTTCTTCCTGTCCCTACCAGAATCCGGATGAGGACCTGTCGGATCTCATTCCATACGGCGAAGGCATAACGTATAATGATTACCTGAAGATTAAAGAACTGATTCAACTTCAGGAACCTCTTTCGGACCCGGAACACCATGACGAGATGCTGTTTATCGTCATTCACCAGGCATACGAGCTCTGGTTCAAGGTCATTATCCAGGAACTCGAACATGCGATGACCGAGATGGAAAACCGGGAACTTCGACAGGTGAATTATCACCTTGAACGGTGCTGTTCGATCATGGAGTTACTGGTGAAACAGATCCATCTGCTGGAAACAATGCGTCCGTCGGATTTTATCGAGTTTCGGGACAACCTGAAACCGGCAAGCGGCTTCCAGTCCCTTCAGTTTCGGGAGATCGAGTTTCTTCTTGGTTTAAAAAATGAACAGTACCTGAAATTTTTCGAGAACGAACCCGGGGAGAAACAAAAACTGAAGCAACGGATGGAGGGGCCGGACGTGAGAGAAACGTATTACCGGTTGCTTGACCACCTCGATTTTGATGTGCCATCGGATGTTACCTCTTCGAACCTGAGCGAAAACGAAGACACGGAGGACAGGATTCTGGATGTGTTGAAAGAAATATACGAAGAGCCGGACCAAAACTGGCAGGTGTACGATATATCCGAGTCACTTGTGACCATCGACGAACAGCTCGGCCTATGGCGGGACCACCACGTCCGGGTCGTGGAACGGATCATCGGTCGGAAGACGGGAACGGGCGGCTCCAGCGGGGTGGGGTATCTGGAATCCACCACCGGCAAACGATGTTTCCCGTACCTCTGGCAGGTACGCACCCACATCGAAAATTCGTAATTCCATCAATTTTTTTGGCACCGAAAGATGAACAGAGAAACCATAAAAGAACAGAACAAAGCGACGGAACCGGGGCTTATGAGAGATCGGTTTCCACTCCTTCAGAAGAAAACATACCTCTCGAACCATACACTCGGGGCGGTGCCGGAGAAGACCCAGCAATCACTGCAGGATTACTACGATGTCTGGAACGAAGAAGGCATCGTGGCCTGGGAAGGGGAATGGTGGGAAATGGTCGAACAGTTCTCGTCCCTTGTCTCGGACCTGCTGAATGCCCCGGAGGAAACGATTGTTCCTCTTCAGAACGTAACGCGCGGAATGGCCGGCGTCGCGTCCTGTTTTGCGTATGAGGAACCGCGAAACCAGATCGTCATGACCGACGTGGAGTTCGTTACGAGTTATGCCTTCTGGAATCGTCTCCAGGAACTCGGTGCCGAAACCGTCATTGTGGAGTCGGAGGATGGGGTAACGGTCGATCCCGAAAAAATGAAAGAGGCAATCACGGACCGCACCCTTCTTGTGGCCACCAGTCACGCTTTTTTCCAGTCCGGTGCCATGCAGGAGTTGAAACCGGTCGTTGAACATGCCCATGATATGGGGGCAATGGTCCTTGGCGATGGATACCAGGTCATAGGCATTGTGCCGGTGGACGTACGGGACCTTAACGTGGATTTTTACGTGGGGGGAAGCCATAAATGGTTATGTGGGGGTCCCGGGGGCGGGTTTCTTTACGTACAGAAGGATCGGCTCGACGAGGTGCACCCACGGTTAACGGGCTGGTTTGGCCTGCAGAACCCGTTCGGATTTGACGTGGAACCCCACGAGACGGGCGAACAGCATGAAGGAGCCTATCGATTTTTCTCGGGCACCCCGAACGTCCCGGGGTTGTACGGAGCGATGGAAGGGGTACGCATTGTGAACGAGATCGGGGTGGACCGGATTAACCGGATCAGCCGACAGATGACACAGGAAATGATCAGGCGAGCGAACGCCGAAGGCTTCGACGTTACCACACCCGAGGATCCGGATCGTCGAAACGGAATGGTATGCATGGATTTTCCCGGTTCCGGTGACGTTCGGGAGAAACTGATCGAACGGGACGTGATCGTCGACTGGCGTCCCGATTGTGGAATCCGTGCGTCCGCTCATTTTTACAACAACTTCGACGACGTTGACCGTTTCTGGAACCAGCTTCTTGAGGCTCGGGACGAGGTACAATCGTAATGGAAAAACACGACTTCACGGTGGAAAATTCGGTGCGGTTCCGGGACGTGGACGCAATGGGACTCGTCAACCACGCCGTTCTTATCTCGTTTCTCGAGGAAGCACGAACGAAGTTTCTGATGGATTTGTTGAATTTTGACGACCTCGGTGGCATTGATTTTCTCATCGCGTCCGTATCGTGTGATTTCCGGTCTCCCGCATCCTACAACGATGAGCTGGAGACCGGTGTAAAACTAACGGACGTCGGTGACAGCAGTTTTACGCTCGATTACACCGTTCGGCACCGCTCTGAAAACCGGACGGTCGCGGACGCGTCAACGGTTCAGGTGTTTTACGATTATGGGCGGGAAGAATCCAAACCCGTTCCGGACCGTTTCCGAAGGGCGGTGGATCAGAATATTGACGCATAATGTGAGCACAGGAAACGAAACAGGCATCTAATATTCCGAAGAAAACGGTGGATATAAACGTCATTGGCGGAGGTCCCGCCGGATTGTACTTTTCGATCATGATGATGAAGGCGGACCCCTCTCACAACATACAGGTTTATGAGCGAAATGATCGAGGGGATACGTACGGATGGGGGGTTGTGTTTTCCGAGGGGACCCTCGAAAATCTTAAAGAAGCTGATCGGAAGACCTTCGATCAAATTACGGAAAGTTTTGCGTTCTGGGATGATCTCGAAATTCATTACCGCGACCGTGTGATGCGATCCAGCGGCCATGGGTTCTGCGGAATCGCCCGGACGCATCTTCTCGAAATCCTCACCCGGCGGGCGGAGGAACTCGGCACAACCGTTACGTTTAACCAGAAAATTGAAGACGAAAGCCGGTTTTCGGATTCGGATTTAATTGTTGCCGCCGACGGCATCAGCAGTGACATACGGGAAAAGCACAGGGAGGTGTTTCAACCGGACATCGACCGCCGGTCCAACAAATTTATCTGGCTCGGCACCGAAAAATCCTTTGACGCGTTTACCTTTTACTTTGTGGAAACCGAACACGGATGGTTTATCGGGCACTGTTATCAGTTTGACGATGACCTTGCCACGTTTATTGTGGAGTGCACGGAGGAAACCTGGAAAAACGCGGGAATTCACAACATGTCCAAGCAGGAAGGGGTTGAGTTCTGTGAGGACGTGTTTTCCGAATACCTCGACGGCCACCGGTTGATGACCAATAATCCCCACGTCACCGGGTCGGACGCATGGCGAAATTTCATCCGGGTGCACAACGAGAACTGGTTTCACGACAACCTCGTCCTGCTGGGAGATGCGGCGGCCACTCTTCATTTTTCCGTGGGCTCCGGCACAAAACTGGCCATGGAAAGTGCCATCGCACTGGCGGATTGCCTGCAGCGCCATGACGGGGTACGGCCGGCGCTGGAGGAGTTCGACGAGGAGCAGCGAGTGGAATACCTGCGCCTGCAGAGTGCGGCAAGAAACAGCTGCGAGTGGTTCGAGAACATCGATCTAAAGGTACAGCTGGAACCGGAACAGTTTGCCTACAGCCTGATAACACGAAGCCAGCGCGTCTGGCACGAGGACCTCCGGGAGCGGGACCGGGAATATCTCGAGGATTACGAAAAATGGTGGGCGGAACGAGAAACGGGAGAGGACCAGGACGAAGCCGTTCAACCCATGTTTCAACCCTTCGAACTGGGGGACATGACGCTTCGTAATCGGGTTGTGCAGTCCCCGATGGCCATGTATTCGGCGGAAAATGGTACGGTCAACGATTTCCATTACGTGCACTTCGGGTCACGGGCCATGAGCGGCATATCCATGATGTTTACCGAAATGATCTGTGTGTCTCCGGAGGGGAGAATTTCCCCGGGATGTGCCGGGTTGTATCGGGATGAGCACACCGAAGAATGGAAACGAATTGTGGATTTTGTCCATCAGTACGACGTCAAATTTGGTTTTCAACTCGGACATTCCGGCCGCAAAGGATCCACACGGGTGGGATGGGAAGGTTATCACAAACCACTGGAGTCCGGGAACTGGGACCTCATAGCACCATCCCCCATTCCCTGGAAGGAAGAAAACCAGGAACCGAAGCCCATGGACCGGGAAGACATGAAACGGGTCCGGGATCAGTTCGTGGAAAACGCCGAGCGCGGTCTCGAGGCGGGGTTTGATTTGCTCGAACTGCACTGCGCCCATGGATACCTGTTATCGTCCTTCCTTTCCCCCCTGACCAATCGGCGTGAGGACGAGTACGGGGGATCACTGGAAAACCGTCTTCGGTATCCACTTGAAATATTTGACGCAATTCAGGATGTCTGGCCGGATCGAAAACCCCTATCCGTTCGGATCTCCGCGACGGACTGGAAGGAAGGGGGGAACACGGTGGAGGACGCCGTCAAAATTGCGAAGGCGTTCAAAGAGCACGGTTGTGATATCATTGACGTGTCGACGGGCATGGTCGTACCGGATGAGGAACCGGTGTACGGACGCATGTTCCAGGTGCCGCACGCGGAACAGGTCCGAATTGAGGCGGAGATACCCACCATGGCGGTCGGAAACATTTACGACCCGGATCACGTCAACAGCATCCTGGCCGCGGGCCGTTCGGATTTAGCACTGCTGGCGAGACCGCATCTCTGGGATCCGTTCTGGATGCACCACGCAGCGGCCGAACTCGGATACGAGGACACCCGCTGGCCCAAACAGTATCGGGACGGAAAAGAACAGCTGGAGCGACTGGCCGGTCGCCAGGCCGACAGCAGTATGCATGGGCCGATTTAAGAAAAATTTTTATGAGTGCATTTCGTGACAGTCATGCGGTCGTAACCGGCGCAAGCCGGGGCATTGGATTACGTGTGGTACACCGCCTGGCGGAGGCCGGAGCAGACGTAACGCTCCTCGCTCGATCCGCAGATCGGCTCGAGGAAATACAGGAACAGCTCGAACGGGAGCAGGAGGGGGCATTTCAGGTGTGTCCCGCTGACGTAACGGAGGCTGACGCCGTTTCGGCGGCACTTCAGGAGGCCACGAAAAACCTCGGGCCCCCGAATATGTTAATTAACAACGCGGGAGCCGTCGAAACCGTGCCCTTCCAGAACACGTCGGACACGCAGTGGACACAGATGCTTGATGTCAACCTGAACGGCGCATTTTATTGTACCCGGGCTCTGATTCCGGAGATGTCGAAGGAGGAATGGGCCCGTGTGGTCAATGTAGCGAGCACAGCCGGCCTGAAAGGATATCCGTACGTGTCCGCCTACACCGCGGCAAAGCATGGATTGGTGGGGCTGACGCGGTCACTTGCAAAAGAATACGCGGGGACCGGTCTCACCGTAAACGCCGTCTGTCCGGGATACACCGACACGGATCTCCTGGACGAGTCCGTTGACAACGTGGCATCCGCATCCGACCGGGATCGTGGAGACGTCCGGGAATCACTGAAGAACGTGAATCCGCAGGACCGGTTTGTTCAACCGGAAGAAGTTGCCGGTACCGTTCTCTGGTTGTGTAAGCCGGAACAACAGTCAATCAACGGGGAAACCATCGTCGTGGACGGCGGCGAAACCTGTTAGAGCGTCGAAACCGGAACAAAAACAGAAAACCGTACAGCCGCGAGGAAGAAAAGTTTTTCACCAGAGCCGGAGCCCCGACGGTCACGGAACGGACCATTTATCACCAAAGCCAGAGCACCGACCGTAAGCGAGCGGGCCGATTTATCACCAAAGCCAGAGCCCCGACCGTGAGGGAGCGGGCCATTTTCAAGATAAAGAT
>CAZOLI010000008.1:49155-101771 GCA_964580675.1 uncultured Planctomycetia bacterium | reverse complement strand
TGCCCGAAGGCTGGAAGCCTTCGTTCCAATTAATACGGACATTCACCGTTTTGGGCAACATAATTTTGCTTTCGATACGGCGGCCGGAGGATCATCCGCGGACGCTGGCAAAAGTCCATGAAACCGGGAGCAGGCCGGTGTACGGGGACGAGGACACGTCGTGGATGTTACTTCCTGGAAGAAAGAAGTCCGAAGGCTGGAAGCCTTCGTTCCAATTAATACGGACAATCACCGTTTTGGGCAACATAATTTTGCTTTCGTTACTGCGGCCGGAGGTTCTTCCGCGGACGTCCGGAGTAGGTTCCTAACCGGCACAGGCACGTCCCCTGAAAAGCAAAAACGTGAAGTTCAGTACGCGACGTTCAGAACCGGGGAGGCGTTGTGTTCGGAATGATACATTCGTTCGAGTCCTTCCGGAAGTTGACCGAACGGAAATTCCTCGGTCTGTGGTTCTATCGGGACCTCCGCGGCGACCTGAAGTAGATCTCGCACATCCTGCCGGGTGCTGGCGGTCACACTGCGGACGGTTCGTTCCCGGTAGAGATACCGTTCGTAATCCATCTCCGGTATCGGGGACAGGTAGATGCCGGCGATGGCGAGTGTGCCTCCCTGGCGGAGTTGATCGAGTGCCTCCGGCACGAGGTGACCGGCCGGGGCGAAGAGAATGGAGCTGTTCATTTTGACACCCGGATCGTCCTCGGCTTTTCCGGTCCAGACCGCACCGAGTTCTTCGGCCAGTTCCATGTGGTGTTTTGACCGGGTGAATACGTAACATTCACACCCATGGTGAATGGCCGCCTGTATGACCATCGACGCCGAGGACCCGAACCCGTACAGTCCGAGCCGATCTCCTTCCTTCGCTTCACTGAGACGAAACGCACGGTAACCGACCACGCCGCCGCAGAGCAGGGGGGCCGCCTGCACGGGATCCACCTCCTCCGGCATCGGATGCACAAAGTCGATCGGGGCGGTGGTTTTTTCGGCAAATCCACCGTCCGTGTCGCATCCGGTGAACCGGGCGTTTCTGCACAGATTTTCGTTGCCGTTCCGACAATCCTCGCACTCGCCGCAGGTCCAGTGCAACCAGGGAATGCCCACGCGATCTCCCACGGAAACCGTGCTGGTTTCACCGTTTATTTCCCGGATCCGTCCCGTGATCTGGTGGCCCGGTATGAGTGGTAATTTTCCCGCTTCGATGTCTTCCTCGATCACGTGGAGGTCCGTGTGGCACATGCCGCAGGTTTCGACCGCCAGGAGAACTTCCCCTTCCTCCGGTTCCGGTTCCTGTATGTCCTCAAGGTGGAGTCGGTCTTTTGCAAACGGTCCGGGTTCGTGAAGAATCCACGCTTCCATGGTTATGGTTTCGAAATTTGTTTCTTTTGCTGGTCCGTTTGGACGTGTAAGGAAATGACCGAATCGGGTCGACCGAATACAGACTCAACTATATAAGAAGGATGATCCCGACCACAACCAGGGCAATGAGAAAGGAAAGTGTTAACGTACCGATCGGCGGGCTGTAATCTGCGGCGTGGCGGTTTTCGCCGGCTGCCGGATTGAGCCAGCGAAGTGGATTTTCGAAGGCGGCGGCTGTGCGTGATGCCAGTTTCATCACCCGCCGGTCCACGGAACCAAAGAAATCATCCACAAAGTCCACGAACACAAGCCGGACCAGCGGTGCCGGTTTTCTGTAGAACCAGTCCACGTCAAGGGCAATTTTGGGTTCCCCTTCGAGTTTCTTTCGAAGGATCCAGAACCCGACGAAGGTTAGAACCATAACCTGGGTGATTTCCACCAGGTGATAAAGGGTATAAGGATGATAATCGACCGCGTGGGGAAGATGCCGGTACAGGAGATCCGGATAAACGCCAAAGAGGGTACAGAAAAACGCAGCTGTTCCCATACCCAGTATCATGTTGGTGGGAACCGAATCCACCTCAATCTGTTCCTCGGATGAACCGAACCACGTGAAGTACGGAAGTTTCAGGCCGGTGTGCAAAAAGGTCCCGACAGACGCCATAATCAGAAGCAGGTTTACGGTATTGAGGTGGGCGTCGCCGGCTGCCGAGACCACCATTGATTTGCTGATAAAACCATTAAAGAGCGGGAATCCCGAAATAGAAAAGGCCCCGATCATGTAGAGGGTTACGGTTATCTTCATGCGTGAGGCAATCCCTCCCAGTTCGGTAAGTTTGCTCCGGCCCGTTGCGTGAAGCACCGCGCCAGCCCCCATGAACAGCAGAGATTTGTACAGGATGTGACTGAATGCATGGGCCACCGTCCCGTTCAGGGCCATTTCTGTGCCGATTCCCACCCCGGTTACCATGTATCCTACCTGGCTGATAATGTGGTAGGCGAGGATTTTTCGAATGTCATTGGCGAGAACGGCGTAAACAACGCCATAAAGAGCCATTGCCACTCCGAACCAGATCAGTAGAGGCAGCCCCGGAAAGACACGAACAAGAACATAAACGGCTGATTTCGTGGTAAATGCACTGAGAAAAACAGCTCCCGTTACCGTGGCACGGGGATAAGCATCGGCCAGCCAGGCGTGAAGGGGGGGAATGGCTGTATTGATGGACACCCCGAGAAGGATAAGAGCAGAGGGAATCGAAGGGAACGCCTCCGTTAACGACGTAATTTCCAGTGAACCGGAGCGAGAAATATACCAGAGAATACCACTCAGGAGAACCCCGCCGCCGAGAACGTGGACCATGAGGTAACGGAGACCCGCCCGGTCCGAGGCGTTGGTTCGCCGCGCCCAGATCAGGTACGTGGAACTGACCGCCATCAGTTCCCAGAAAATGAGCAGGGACAGGAAATCGCCAGCCATGGCAACGCCAACAGCTCCCCCTCCGTACACCAGGGCCGACGTTTGCTGTCCGAGTTCATCTACGTGTAATGCATATAACCCACCAACCGCCAGGATCAGGGCAAAAATTGTGGCAAAGATTCTGCTCAGGGCATCCACGGAAAACGGGATGAGCGTATAATCCGCATAGGGTATGGTCCATTCCGTTCCTTCCGGAAAATACCAGATAACGACGAGTGCGACCAGTGGAAACAGGAGAAAGGTACTGGACCGGATCGAACGGGGAAGAATGGGGAGGATGAGTGCCCCCGTGATGACGATAACGGCGGGAATCAGGAACAGACTATTGATCATAGTAATCCTCTTCCCGAAAAATAGCGTATTTCCCCAGCCATTTTGAAAAATAGATAATCAGGATACAGCTGACGAATCCCCAAATCATGTAGAAACCCGGGATGTTGTTCCACCAGTGTTTGTCGTGGTGGGATAGGGCGGTAAGTTCAATTCCCAGGGAAGCAGCAAGGAGCAAACCGAGAACGATCCAGTGCCAGCGTTTCATACCGTTCCTCCGTTAAATATTTCGGTGCCCACCCGGGAGGCCAGTTTGAACATGTTCAGGAACAGGTCGGGGAATAGGCCAAACAGGACGGAGGCCGCTGCCGTGCCCACGATAGGAACCACCATAAATGGTGATGCTTCTCCCTCATTTTCTACCCCCACGTCTCCTTTTTTGAAGTAGGCCCGCCAGATGATGGGAAAGAAGTATCCGGCGTTCAGCAAACCGCTGATCACGAGGATGAGGACCGGAATGATCATATTTCCTTCGAGGGAGCCCAGTCCCAGGTACCATTTGCTCAGGAAACCGTTGATGGGGGGAATGCCCGCCAGTCCCATGGACCCGACGACAAACGCCCCCATGGTCCAGGGCATGGCGTCGGCAATGCCGTTGAGGTTGCTGATGTAATCCCTGTGGAGGTTGACGTGAATGGCCCCGGCGCAGAAGAAGAGAGTGATTTTCATGGTTGCATGAGCGGCAATGTGCATGACGGCGCCGGTCATGCCGATCTGGGTCAGCAGAGTGGCCCCGAGTATGATGTAGGAAAGGTGGCCCACCGTGGAATAGGCAAGTCGCCGTTTGAGGTGGTCCTGCCGGAACGCAAGCAACGAAGCAACGATAATGGTGATACCGGCGAGTATCATAAGAATTGTCGAAAGGCCGAACTGCGACATCACGCCCGGTCCGAACACAAATCCCACTATTCGAATGACCCCGAACACACCCGACTTGACCACGGCCACGGCGTGAAGGAGTGCGCTGACCGGCGTCGGGGCGACCATGGCGGAGGGAAGCCAGCTGTGCAGGGGCATCAATCCGGCTTTCACACCGACCCCTCCGACAAACAGGAAAAATAAGGCAAGCATGGTGCCTTTCGAGTAGTTGCCGGGATCATCAAAAATACCTCCGGTTTCGAAGGACATGGTTCCCGTAAGGTGATAGGTGAGGGCGGTTCCTGCCAGCAAAAGCAGTCCCGCCGTGAGGGTGTACGCCAGATATTTCCGACCGGAAATGATGGCTTCCTCGGTTTCGTTGTGAATAACCAGCGGATACGTTGCCAGTGTCAGAATTTCGTAAAAGAGGAGGAAGGTCAGGAGGTTGCCGGAGAACGCAATACCGATCGTCGCCGAGAGACAGGCGGCGAAACTGGCGAAGTAGCGGGTTTGTTTTTCCTCCTCAAGGCCCCGCATGTAACCGATCGAGAAAAACGACGTGAAGATCCACAGGCCGGAGGCCACCAGGGCGAAGTAAACGCCGAATGGATCCGCATTGAGGAAAAGGGGGACATCCGGGGCGATCTCGAAAAGGGTGACCTCGACGCCGTTTCCTTCCAGGGCGTTCGGGATCAGGGTGAGGACGAAGAGAAATTTCAGAACCCCGGCCGCAATGGTCCAGAATTCCCGCAGGTTGGGACGGTTTGAACTGAGCAGGATAAGAGGAACCGCAACCAGTGATACCAGAACGGCCAGGAGGGGAGCGGACGACACGGCTATTGACCTCTATTCCTTCAACCCGATATGCATACGTCAACACTTGTTTTGCAGGCGTCCACAAAAAGCCAGGTGGACATCGAAAGGATGATGAGTATACACAACCCATTGAGCAGAATAAAGTCGAAACGTCGGTAGATGGATGTTTGTTTCCGGGGTCGCCAAAACAAGGATTGGTCTTGGTGTTTCCGGCCGCGATTCTTTCACCAATGAGTGAAATTTATTCACGTCAAATCAGGGGTTCATTTGGTGTTGAAATTTACCGGGGTCCCTTCCTACATTATTTACACCCGTGTTAAATTACGGGGTCGTGTCATCTAGCTATGTTCTTTTTCCTCCTAACCAATCCGCGATTCGAACCGGAGCGGACACGTCCTCATGAAGTTGGAAAGGTTGTTCAACAGGTCCCTTCTCTTCGTGGTTCTCCTGGCGTTCTGGGTGATCATGAGTGGGCACTACGATGCGCTTCACATCGGTCAGGGTGTGCTTTGTTCGGCCCTGGTTCTGTACTTGAACTACCGCCTGAAGAGTCACCGCTTCTTTGAGGAGTCTCTCCAGGATTTTCGTAATTTTCGTTTTCTTCGTCTCGGTTACTACGTTCCCTGGCTCATCGTCCAGATAATTCAATCGGGTTTTCACGTTGCCTACGTCATTCTGAATCCAAGGCGTCAGACGCAACCGCGGATGCTGAAATTCAAGACGGACCTGCCGAATGCCCAGGCGAAAGTGATCCTTGGAAATTCCATCACCCTCACACCGGGAACGCTGACCGTGGACATAGAAGAAGACGAATTTACCGTCCACGCCCTTACCTTACAGTCCTGTGAAGGAATCGTGAACGACTCGATGCCGCGGCAGGTTCGCAAGCTGTTTTCGTCCGAGGATCGAGAGGTGGTCAGTGAGGTGCGTTTTGTTGATTCCGAGGGGGCGTCCGAATGATATCCTTTTTCCTGTACAGCGCGGTGGTGTTGACACTGGTTATTTCACTCTCCCTGATCCGGGTGGTGCAGGGCCCCACGGTGTTTGACCGATTGATGGGGGCGAATGCGATTGCAACCAAGACCATCGGGTTGATCTGCCTGATCGGTTACGTGTTCGGTCGAATGGACATGTTTGTGGACATTACGCTCGCGTATGCGATACTTGGCTTTATCGGGGTGGTGGCCGTGGCGAAATTTGTACATGCCGAGGAGGATTCGGAAGAATGAGTGAGTTTCAACTGACGGTAAGCATTCTGCTGGTGGCCGGCGGTATCTTCTTTATGTTCGTCGGCAGTCTGGGGTTGATTGTGCTGCCTGATTTTTACTCCCGGACCCACGCCGTCAGCAAATCCGATAACCTGGGGCTTTTGATGTTAATCCTGGGATTGGTCGTGTTTGAGGGATTTACCGGGACCAGTTTAAAACTATCGCTGATCATGCTGTTTATTGCGCTTTCTAACCCGATCGGGACGCACGCCATTTCCCGGGTTGCTTACATGACGGGGACCAAACCGGACCTGACGAACAGGGCATCGGCGCCGGAGGTGCCGGAGAAGTTTACGTCCCGTGGGGAGGAAGAGACGCCGTGATCTGGCCACTCGAATTTATTCTGTTCCTGTTTATTATTCTGGTTGCCTTTGTCGCCCTGGAGTCGGAGGACCTCTTGATGGCCGTGGTGATGCTGACCGTGTTCAGTTTTACCATTACTCTTCTGTTTCTCACGATGGGCGGCATTGATGTTGGATTTACCGAATCGGTGGTGGGGGCGGGTGTTACGGGTATTTTGTTTGTCGCCGCGTTATTTCAGACCACGAAGGAGGTCCGCGCTTGAACTACGTAAAATTTTGCGTTCTGCTTTCCTTTGCCGGGTTGATGATTTTTGCCACCACGGGTTTGCCCAATCGCGGGGACCCGGAGAACCGGATGCATCATGAGAAAAGCATGACCGGATCGAAGGTGGCCGGAAACTACTACATCAAACACGCGTACAAGGACGCCAAATCCCCAAATTTTGTGACCGTTGTGCTTGGTGATTACCGGAGCCTCGACACGCTCGGGGAGTTGGTTGTGGTGTTTACGGCCGGTTTGATCTGTATCTTAATATTGCGAGGAAAACAGAGCCGTGAGGACGTCGTCTGATTCTCCAATTGTTCTGATCAGTTCCAGGTTTTTGAGCCCCTACATCATGCTGTTCGGGCTGTACGTGATTTTTCACGGCCATTACAGTCCGGGGGGCGGATTCCAGGGCGGGACTCTCCTTGCCGCTTCCATCATTCTCACCCGGTTGGCTATGGGGGAGGAAAGCCGGAACCTGCAGCTTGCCGAGGACGTTACGCAGCCGATGGCCGTGGTGGGGGTGTTCCTCTTTTTCGGAACCGGTCTATTTGCCATGTTTTACGGCAAATATTTTCTCGACTACAGCGCACTTCCGTTTACCGGACTCAAACCGGCCAAAGTTCGATTCTTTGGCATCCTCATCGTGGAGATCGGTATCGGTATCGGCGTCATGGCCATTCTCGTAATGATCTACGACAACCTGGTCCTGGGGGAAAACCATGACTGAATATCTGCTCGGTCATTTCAGCTACTGGCTGACCACGGTGTTGCTTTGTATCGGTCTGTACGGCGTGATGTTTAAGAAGAACCTGATCAAGAAGTTGATCGGTCTGACCATTCTTCAATCGTCGGTGGTGCTGTTCTGGGTATCCATTGGAACGAAGGAAGGTGCCACCATTCCCATTAAGAGACACGCCGAAAAAACCATAGAGGTTGCGAGCTATCACAATCCGCTTCCACATACCCTGATGCTTACGGCCATTGTTGTCGGGGTGGCGACGATGGGGGTTGCTTTTGCTCTGCTTATCGCCACCTATAATCGATATGGGACCCTTAACGAGGACGAAATTCTGAACGAGATTCAGTGATGGACGTCCTGCCGGTTGTCATCCTTCTGAACATACTGTTCTTTGCCGTTTTTATTCCACTCGCCGGGCTTCTGAACCGGAATCTATGTCGTCCGCTTGCCGTGCTCGGGGTGGGCATCAGCGCGGTCCTTTCCATTTACGGTTTTGTTCACCTGGTGGGAGCGGACCCCATTCGATATTACTTCGGTGGATGGAAGCCACCGATCGGCATCGAGTTTGTGTACGACGGGCTCTCCTCGTTTTTTGTGGCGGTGATTAATTCGGTCTCCTTTTTTGTCCTTCTTCATTCCGGCGAAATATCAAAGAACGAGTTTCCGGAAAAACACCTCGGGTACTTCACCGTGGCCATGCTGATGCTTCTCGGGTTTAACGGGATGGTCATGACGGGGGACCTTTTTAATCTGTTCGTGTTCCTCGAAATTTCCTCTCTTTCCACGTATGCATTGATCGCCATCGGGGAGGAAGAGGCCCCCTTTGCGGCCTTCCGGTACCTTATACTCGGAACCATGGGGGGAACCCTGTTTCTGCTGGGGGTGGGCTTCCTTTATTCGGTAACGGGCACCCTGAACATTCAGGATATGGCCGGTATGCTCCCGAAGGTAATTGGAAACAACGCCGTTGTGTCGGCACTTGTCCTGATGGTCGTCGGACTCGGGATCAAGGCTGCCATGTTTCCGCTTCACGGATGGCTGCCGGACGCATATACCTACACGAACTCGACGTCCTCGGCCCTGATCGCTCCGATCGGAACCAAGGTGGGAGCCTACGTAATGATCCGGATTGTTCTTTATTTGTTTGGCGTGGATCTTGTTGCCGAGGTGGGGCCGTTTCTTTTCCTTCTGGGTCTTTTCGCCTGCGGCGGTATTCTGTACGGTTCCTTTATGGCCATCGCGCAGAGTGAACTAAAACGAATGCTTGCGTTCAGTTCGATTTCACAGATCGGGTACATCATCCTGGGATTGAGCCTGGCCAATCTGTACGGGTTTATCGGGGCCGTCTTTCACGTGCTGAATCACGCGTTGATGAAGGGGTGCCTGTTTATGGTCTCGGGAAATCTTCGCCTCCGGGAAGGTCACACGGACATGGAGCGGTTCGACGAAACCTACCGGAAGAAGTATCCCTGGACCATGCTTTCGTTTTCGATAGCTGCCATTTCGATGGTGGGCCTCCCGCCCCTGGCCGGGTTTTTCAGCAAGTGGTACCTTGCTCTCGGCACCATCCAGGCCGGCAACTGGCTGTTTCTTTCGGTCATCCTGCTCAGTTCACTCCTGAATGCGGTATACTTCTTTCGGATTTTCGAAAAAATTTACGCCGGCCATGGTACCGCGGGAACGGGGGAAGGAAGCGAGGAACCAACCCATCGTGAAATCGGGTATTCCATGCTGATTCCAACGTCCGTGTTCGCCGTTTCTCTGCTTGTCGTCGGTCTCGCCAATGTGCCGATCGTCAATGCTATCACCAGCATGTTTCCGTAACGAGGTTACGGATTCACCGTGGAAATGGATAGACAGTGAATCCGGGGCAGATCGTCCGTGACGTTCCGCCAGTCCGAGCCCCCGTTTTCCGAGAGGTAAATCGTTCCTTCTTTCGTGGCAAACACCACCCGAACGCCGTCGGCGTCCAGGCAGTGGGTGTCTACGTTGTCCGGAAACCAACGGGGCAGGCCATCGTGAATTTTCTCGAACATTCCGGGTTTTTCGACAGGCGCACGGAGGACAGCGGCCCGGTCCGGATGGGGCCCCTCGGAGGCAGTGACAAACACGTACTCCTTCGTGACGGCGACGGCCCGCATGTATGAACCAGGTTGTGCAACGGTGTGAATGTTCCAGTTTTCCCCTTCGTTTTTGCTGACGGCAAGGCCCCGGGCGGTTCCGGCGAATAGCCGGTCCGATGCACGATCGAAAACCACCTGATGAACATCCGTATCAATATCTATTATCTGTTCACACTGATCCGTCGGGATGTCGTATCGGAGGATGCCACCGACGTGCACATTGACGTAAAGTTGGTCCGATTCCTGAGCCGACAGAGACCGAACCTCCGGTGGTCCTCCCCAGGGGGTATACCAGTTTTCTCGGTCCGATGCCTCCTCAAACGCACGGACAGGCTTCTCCGTTCCGTCGTTGATCGCGTACAGGTGCGCTTCCTTTGTTCCGGCGTATAAGGTGTTATTCACCGGTGCGAGGCATGTCAGATTTGTTCCGTCGACGGACGTAAACCGTGACCAACCGTTTTCTGATCTCATGTAAATATTCTGTTCCCCGGCGATTGCAAAATGTCGCTCTCCCTGCTTCACGACATGACGCACGGAGGCATCTTTCCCCAGAACACAGGAAGGATCCGGAAGGTGATAAAGACCCTTTTCGGTGCCCGCGAAGAGTGCCGTTTCCATGAGAGTGAATCACGCCTGTGATTGTTGATTTATCGGAAAAGGAAATGAAATTTTATGGCAGATCTGTTGTGATTATAAGGAAATTCTGTTCTGGAGCCGGAACGGACGCCGGACGCGTATTTGAAGGACACGAATCAAAAAAACGGAATGAATATTCGGAACATTAAAATCGTCTTTCTGAAGGAAGTCCTGGAAGTCATCAGGGACTGGCGAACGATGTTTGTCATGTTGGTGCTTCCGGTCATTCTGTATCCGCTGCTGGTCGTCGTCATTTCTCAACTGACTGTTCAGCAGACCAGGCAGTTGCTGGAAGAGAAATTTCGGGTTGTTCTGGAGGGGGAGCACACGGCGGATCTTCGGAAGAAATTGCGGGCACATTCGGACGTCAAACTGGTTCCGGATCCCGGTTCGGATCCGGAGTCCCTTCTTGAGAAGGGGGAAATACAGGTATATCTAAGGGGGCATGATTTCAACCGAATCCAGGAAGAAAAAGCAGGAGCGAGAATGGAAATACGTTATAACCCGTCCCGGGATCGGTCCACCATGGCCAGCCGGCGCATTCAAAAATTGCTGGAATCATACCGTGAGGACGTACAGCGAGAGCTGTTTTCGAAGAAGGGATTGCCGGAGGTCTACCGTGAGCCGTTCACGGTCCAGTCCGAGTCCGTCGTCACCGGCCGGCAGAGGGGACAGGCACTGACAGCGAAGTTCCTCCCGTACCTGCTTATTATTATGACGTTAATGGGGGCCATCTATCCGGCCGTGGACATGACCGCGGGAGAAAAAGAACGAAAGACCATTGAGACGCTACTTGTCAGCCCGGGACGACGTGTGGAAATTGTACTGGGAAAATTTTTCACGGTGTTTCTTATCAGTATCGTAACGGCTGCGCTGAACCTGGCGAGTATGGGGATCACCTTCTCCCGGTACCTCCCCCTTCAGCAACTTTCGGAAAATCTGCAGTTCAGCCTATCGCCATCGGTGGGTCTGGCCATTCTCGTGGTTATGATTCCGCTGTCCGCACTTTTCTCCGGTCTGGCACTGGCCATTTCGAGTTTTGCAAAGACCTACCGGGAGGGAATGATGTATACCACGCCGCTGGTGATCCTCTGTGTGCTCCCCGCCATGATTACCGCTCTTCCCGGTGTGGAATTGAGTTATTATTATTCATTCGTGCCTGTCATAAATGTGTCGCTGGTGTTCAAGAATTTCATGGTACCGCCGGTGAAGTGGGGGCCGGTTTTGGTGTCTTTTCTTGTCACCCTGATTTATGCGGCGGGAGGCGTGGTATTGAGTGCGTATCTTTTCTCCCGGGAACAAATTCTTCTTCCCGAATCCGAAAGTTTCTCACCGGGACTGTTCTTTGACCGTTTCCGCAATCGGCTTTCCCGGGATGTGCCGGGCATTCCACACATGGTATTTGCCCTGTGCGGAACGTTTTTACTGATGGTGTTTGCCGGCGGGGTGGTGCACAAACACGCCGGATTGATGTCTGAACTGATCGTCACGCAGGTTGTTTACGTATTGACCCCGGCCCTTCTATTTGCGGCCTTATCACGAGTTGACTGGAAAAACACCTTTTTTCTGTCCGTCCCCGATCGCGGGTCCGTTCTGAAGGGCGTTGTTCTGGGACTTTTGCTTGTGCCGATCTCGGCGACGATCAATCAGTTTGTTGGACAATTATTTCCCGGTTTCAGGGAATCAGCGGCACGGTTTCAGGAGGTATTTCAGCAAGGGGTTACACCGGGCCCGGGGCTCTTCTTCGCCATCGCGGTCATGGCCCCGATCTGTGAGGAACTGGTGTTTCGGGGGTATCTTCTCAGCGGCATTCGCGACCGCTGGTCCCCGTTCTGGAGTGCGGTTCTGGTTGGTCTGCTGTTTGGCGCGTATCATCTGATGTTCCTGAAACTCCTATCAACAGCACTCGCCGGGTTCCTGCTGGCCCTGCTCGTTCTTGACGGGAGGAGCCTCCTCCCGGCGATTCTCGCCCACGGCACGTTCAACGGAAGCATGTTTCTGCTGGAACGGTTCGGGGAGGAGGTCACCGGGTGGCTTCCCTTTCTTTCCTTTCTGTTTCAGGTACAGCGAATTTCGATCGTCGGGGTTGTTCTCAGCCTGATTTCCGGGGGACTTCTTGTTCTCATGTTCCGTGATGGCGTTCGTTGATTTATACCGTTCCGAAATCTATAATATAAGATACTTCAAACACTTCAGCTTCTTTCCTACTTCATCCTTCATTAATTGCGAGATTTCCAGACATGAGCGACGTTATTGTCTATAGTGCGGATGGTTGAGCGGCCTGTGATAACGCGGAAGAGTTTCTTTCGCAAAACGACGTGGAATTTGAGGTGAAAAACATCAATCACGACGAGGAGGCCCGGCGAGACCTCGTTGAAGAGTACAAGAGCACGGCCACACCAACCGTTGTCTGGCAGGACGGCGACGACGAAGAGGTCATTATTGGATTTGACAAATCCCGTCTGAAGGACCTGATCGAAAACAAAGCCGTCTGACGTCCGTCTTTCCCGATTTTGGGGACACCCGTTTTCCGTTTCGGCCGTCCGTCACGAATCACCGGGAATATTTTCGTGATGCTCGTTCCGAAAGTACCGGCTTTTGCCGGAAAATGATTGGGGAATGTTCCCGATGATCACCGGGAGTATTCCGGTTTTAAAGGCAGAATCGAACGGAAAACGTATCTTGAATGAAAACGGGAGTTGGTATAAGATAACGTGCGTGTTGCCGGAAGAGTCCGGAACGGGGTGGACGATTACCTGGTTCTTTCGTGCAACGCCCTTATTCCTCGGTAGCTCAACGGTAGAGCAGTCGGCTGTTAACCGACTTGTTGCAGGTTCGAATCCTGCCCGAGGAGCTTTTTTTATGGATCTTCCCCCTTCATGACCGGTTTTCTGCAATAACCCCCACCTAAAAATTCATTTTTATAGCAATAGGGAATAAATGGTGAATAGTGGGTTCGTTATGGTGCACGAAGCGGAGCGAAGTGCACGTTATTATTCCCATGATTCTATATCGGATTGGTAAAACAAACGTGCACTCCGGGCGACGTTGTCGCCCTCCGTGCACTACAACAAACACGGAAGCCTTTTCCTTCCCCATATACATCTGCGAACAAAGGTGATCCCAGCGGCTTCCGGAACACCTTCTGAAACGGAGTGGTTGCTCAGGAGAACCGAAACCAGTGGTGTGGGTGTTTTCGCAGTTCCGGTCGGAACCGGCGAAAGAGAGACGTTCTCATGTTCCGGCTCCGTGTTGATGGGGCATTACCGGAATTTTGAGCCGGGTATATTGGTTCGTGTAACCGGAGGTCAAACGGTTTCTTCGTCCCCCGGACCGTTACCGGCAACACCGGATGATCCCCCCATAGAGACAATGCAGCCACGTTCCGGAAGAGCCCATCCAATCCTGCCGAATCGGCGGAGGAGCCCGAACCGGGCGGATCCCCGAGAACCCCCACCAGTTCACCGGCCTGAAGCCGCTCCCGGATTCGTCGCCGGGTCCGTGCACCGGTTTCGTGATAAATGGTGCGCACGTTCCAGCGAGATCGGGCATTTTCCCGGTATTTTTCCTGTTCCGGATCCCGGGAATGATAGACCACAGCGGACACATCAAAACCCAGCCCGGAAAGCACGGCCGGGCCCAGTTCGGGATGACCGTAGTGCAATCCGGTTAGCAGGATACCGCCGTCCCGGTTTCGGAGCCAGTTCAGGAGGTCCGGCGGCCCAATCCGGGCAAACCAGTTCTTGATCGTGCCCGGTCGTCGTCGGGCGGCCGAGACAAAGGTTCGAAAGTAATGAAAATACGCCTGGCAGCTTCGGACAAAGATGCGCCGTGCGGTTGTTCGGTCATTGTTCAGATCCAGTAGTTCAAGGTTCCTCTTCGTCTGGTTCAGGGGACCGGACGGCAGTGGAAGGAGATGGCCGGGTACAAAAGAGGCAATGTTCGGATTGATATCCGCGGGAAACAGGGAGGAGATCAGCTTAAAAAGCCGGGTAAAGAGGTATCTGTCCCCCCCGGACGTCCGAGGGGCCGATGAAGGATTGTGATAGTTTCCTTCCTCAGTTTGCATTGGTCTTTTCGTTGTCTTCCGGCCGGAAAAGGAGGGCCGGGACGTGTAATAAACGATTCAAACCACGAATACACCGGGTTGCAATTCGTTTTTTCTGGTCTTATTTGAACGGATAACGTATTGTTACGATCAGGTGTGTTATGGTAAAATACGTCGCAGAAAGAAGAAATCGGGTGGGTGGTTTTGCGAAATGGCGGACGCTCCACAGACCCGTTAAACGCTCTGTGTATTAGCGGTTTAATTTTACGAGGTCAAGGTCGTTATGCCAGGACCCTGGGAGTTGTGGATCGTTCTTTTCATTGTTGTTCTGCTTTTTGGGGCCAGTCGCATACCCAAGCTGGCCCGGGGCCTTGGAGAGGGGGTGTCCGAGTTTAAGAAAGGGATGAAAGAGGGAGGAACGGAGTCGGACGAGGATTCGGACGCTCCCCCGACGTCAATCGATGATGAGCCGGCCACGTCCACTTCCGATCATCAATCCGAACGCAAAAGCGTCTCTTCCCCTGATCAGGAAGGGGGGAGTGCGGAGTAGGGGATCTTCCGGGGCCGTCCTGCCGGATAACCACAGTCCGAAGGCGGTTCCGTAACGGCATCGGAATTCTTTGTCCGTCGTTCATTTTCCCGCAACCATTTACCTGTTGACCGATGAGTGGATTTCGATTCTTACAATTTTCCGACCTCCACGCCGGTCGGGGTCTGGAGGGATCGCTTCTTTCCCTTCCACCGGAGAAGGAGGAGCAGTTGCGGCAGGACCGGATGACGGTGCTTGAGAAGATTACCGAACTTGCCATTGCCGAATCCGTTCAGCTTGTGCTTATTCCGGGGGATCTTTTTGAGGAAAATTACGTGACGGATGATGAAATTCGGTCGATGCGTCATTATTTCGAGGAACTCCAGCCGGTGCCGGTGGTCATTGCGCCCGGCAATCACGATCGATATTCGAAGCTTTCCTGGTATAACCGGTCCTGGATGGATCAAAAGCGAGTGGAACCGTGGCCGGACAACGTGTACATCTTTCAATCGGGCCGGTTTGAAAGTCAGCGGCTGCCGGAACTGGATGGCGTCCGTGTCACCGGGATTGCGTACATGGAAAGCAGGCCCATTAAAAACCGAATGCTTGAGTCGGTGGTAATGAAAAAGAAGGAAGATCACGAAATCCTTCTTTTCCACGGGTCCCTGGAACGTGTCGGTGTGAGAAGGGAAAAGAAAACTCTTCCCTTTTCCAGATCCGAGCTTCAAAACCAGCCCTGTTCCTACGCCGCCATCGGGCATTATCACGAACCGAGACTTATTCGGGAAGAGGAGGCAGACGGATCAAAAATTCTGGGTGCTTATGCAGGAGCTCCCATGGGGGTAACCCTCAATGACGTTGGGGCCCGGCATGTATTGATTGGCGAACTTGGTCCGGATGGCGTGACGTCGGACGGAATGGAGAAGCGACGGGTTGCTCCCCGGTTGATCCATAACGTCGAAATTCCGTATCGGGCCAATACCGGCGTGACGTCCTTTCGAAACAATTTGCAGGAGGTTCTTAAGGAGTCGGGTGCCACGGAGGAGGATGTTGTCCGTGTGCGGATTACGGGGGACCGACCGGGGGAAGACGTCCTTGAGAAAGATTCGTTGCAGGACGTGAAGAATGCGTATTTTCACCTGGAATTCGACCTGAAAAAAACACGTCCGAAGTTGGATATCGATGAACTTCTGGAGGATGAGTCTCTCCGTAAAACCACCGAAGGACAGTTTGTCAAAAAACTCAGGAAGCGGATGGAAGACGCTGAGTCGGACGACCGCAGACACATCGCGGAACTTGCTCTTCGCCTTGGGGTTCGAGCCTTTCGGGACAAAGAAATTGACTTAAGTCGTGAAATTTCAACACATCAAACTTGATTCGTTTGGCCCGCTGGACGAATCGATTTCTCTGAGCGAGGATCGAATAAACCTCTTTCTGGCGCCAAACGAAGCGGGAAAGTCTTCCCTGGTCCGGGCCATTACGGGTGTTCTCTACGGGTTGGTTTCCGACCGGCGGAAAGCGACAAATCCCGAGAATTTAACGGAACGGGACTTTTTTCGTCCCTGGAACGGCGATGAGTACCGTGTACATCTGGAAGTAACGCACACGGACGGTTCCCTTAAGATCACCCGAAACTTTTCGGAGGAGACGGTCTCCGTTTTTGACCGCGACACGGGGAAGGACATCACCGAACAGTACGTGACCGGCGACGGGGACGAATCCATCGGCAAGTCGTTAACGTCTCTGTCGAGATCGGCGTTCGAGAAATCAGTACTCGTTCAGCAAAAGGACGTGGAACTGGATGAAGATCGAAACGACCTCGTGACGGCCATACAGAAAATGGCGGATACTGCGGATGGACAGACCACGGCCCGGGAAGCGCTTGAGAACCTGGATGAAGCAACGAGGAATTTTCAGGGTCAGGAGGTACAACAGGGAAAACTGGAAACCGAACAGGAGCGGGTGCGGAACCGGATTGACGAGCTGGAAGAGGAGATGGAGCAACTCCGGTCAAAGTGGTCGGATGCGGAAGAAAAAATTAAGCGGGCGGAACAATTGAAGGAGGAAATCGAGGATATCGAGGACGAACTTGACCGTGTGGATTTTCTGGAAACCGTTGCACGGAAGCGAGAACTTGAAGAAAAACTGGAAAAGAACCGGAAACGGCGGGAAAAGCTGGATGAACTGGAAGAGGAGCTGGAGGATCTCAAGGAATATGAATCATTTCCGCACGGCCAGCACGAAAACGTCCTTCGTGCTCACGAGAAACGAAATCAGAAACTCGATGACCTGGAAAAAGTAAAGGAGAAAAAAACGGAAAAGGAAGAGGAGTTACAGAAAATTGAATCCCGGCTTGAGGAAATGGAAGGGCTCCAGAAACTTGACCTGGAGGAGGTCGAGGAGTTAATGGAGTTTTGTGAGTCCGGCATTCATTATGCCCGGGAGATCGAGGAGGCGGAGAAAGAATGTGAGGACGAAATGGAGAACATGGAGGATCCGGAAACCCTGAAACAGGACCATGACCGTCTCAACGCAATTTTCAACGAACTGACGCCGGCGGACCGGGAATTCCTGAACGACATGAATCAGAAGCTTCGGTCCATCTCCGACCAGGAGGCGGAGTACGAACGGGAGATCAGCGATGCAAAGGAAAAGGTGTCCGAAGTCGACCGTGAGCGGCGGCGAAAGCGAATCCGGTTCGGGATATATGCCGGCGGTGCCGGCCTCCTCAGTCTGGGGGGTTTTCTTTCCGTCTTTTTCACGGAGATTCCGGCTCTGGCGGGATACGCCGCCGCCGGTGCGGGGGTGGCCGGTGCGGCCTTCGCCATTTTCTGGTGGTTCAAAGCCGGTCATCACCGGGCCGATGAACGATCCGAGTGGATGGTTAAGCTGAAGAACCTTTCCCAGCGACAATCGGAACAGATTCAGGAGCGGCGCAAGATTCAGAAACGCTCCACGACCATTGCGGGCAAACTGGGTCTTGAGGGCACCGAAGAACTCCTGGACAAATACGAGGAGTACCGATCCCTGTATTCCCGGCTGGAAGACCTCCTGCAGCTGGAGGCTCAGCAGCGGCGGGAGGAGAAGAAACTGGAAAACATCATACAACAATACGCCCCTCTGCTTGATCAGGCCGATCATACACTGAACAAGAACGCAGGACCGGAGGAATTTGACGGATTCCTGGACCGGCTCAAGCGATATCGAAAAAACGTGGAGGAAAAAGCATCGGTGGAGGCACGTCTTGCCGATCTTAAGGCGGAGATCAACAAGATCGAGCGTGAAATGGAGTCTCAGGAAAACCAGTTGACTTCCATACTTGACCAGGCCGGAATCTCCGTGGAGGGGTCGATTGACGAGGCCGTGGAGGAATTCAAAAGTCGCTATCAGAAATACCACCGGCTTCAGTCTATCACGGAACGGATCCCGGAGGTAAAGGACAACCTGCTTCCGGATGACGAACTCGAGGAATCCCAGCGGATGTACGAACAATTAAAAACACACCTGGAGACCATCCGCGAGAACCGGCCCGACATGGAAACCCCCGACCAGGTGGCCGCCAAAGAAGAATACAGTCAGCGGCGGAAGACCCTTCGGAACAAAAAGGAGTCTCTAATCGCCGATCGGGCGGACCTGGAACGAGAAGTGGGGACCATAGAGTCCCGATACCGTCAGCAGTATCCGAAACTTCGCGAGGAGAAGGAACGCCTTCAGCGGTATAACCGTCAGCTCATTCAGCTTCGTGAGGCCGTTGGCCTGGCACGCGGGGTTCTTGAGGAGATATCCGATGATGTGCACGCGGAATGGGCGCGGGTACTCAATGAACGTACCTCGGGGTACATCGAAAAGATTGCCCCCGGTTACCGGAACCTCCGGTTTGATTCGGATCTTCGTTTCACGATAACCGCCGAGGACCGGGAACAACCGCTGTCCCCGTCGGAGGTCAAATCCACCCTGAGTTCAGGAGCCCGGGATCAGATCTTTCTGGCCGTTCGACTGGGCCTGGGCACGTTTCTTTCCGGCAAAACGGAATCCCTGCCCGTGATCTTCGACGAGTCTTTCGCGCATTACGATGATCAGCGATTTCAGAACGCACTCGAACTTCTGACAGACGAGATACTGCCGGAGAATCAGGTGATTTATTTCACCTGTCACAGGAGCCGAATCAGTTGGTTGAAGGAAGAACATCCGGATTGGTTTGAAAACTTCTTCCGAATCATCTCACTGGAGGACACGGTCCGCACGAAATAGACCTCAAACAAAAAGGGAGGTTAATAGGAAGAGGGTTGGGGAATCGTGTGGTACGCGCCATACGAAACCAGACAGACGGGAGAAAAGTATAGGGCGCCTGCCGATGATTTTGTGAAGTCCGTACACCGGGCCCAGACAGGGGCCCCCTATATCTGCCCTTCTGAGCTCATTCGTCTTCGGACGGCTCTGGTTCCTCAAACGTCTGGCCGTACAGTTCCAGGCTGTTGTCGAACGGGTCCCGGAAGTAAATGGAGCGATCACCGGACGGCCACGTGATTTCGTCCTCGATTTCGACGCCTTTTTCATTCAGCGTCTGTTTCCAGGCGTCGATGTCCTCTTTTTGAGTCCCCAGTGCCACGTGAATGGAATCATGGGTGCCGTGGGCGGGCGGGGAGGATTGGTCGGTGGTTTGATCCGGGTCAAACAGGATGAGGCGCTGGCGAAGTTTGCTGTCGTCCCCCGCTTTTAGAAAACAGTAACTTGATCCCTCGAGTGTAACCTCAAGCCCAAGAACGTCCTGGTACCAGATCTTCGCATCCTCAAGATCATCGACGTAGACACCCGCCTCTCCGATGCCCCGGATGGGCCGGTTTTCGCTGTTCTCCGTCATGATGTATTTACATCATCCGAAAAGGGACACGCTTGCACTCTCGAACACACACGATAAAAAGAATTTAACCGGATTAACAGGATCGACAGGATGGGGCAATAACCATGGTACAACCGTTATGGGAGGGAGAGGTCCGAAGGCTGGACCCCTTCGTTCCAATTATGACAGACATCCGCCGTTTCGGGCACCATAATTGGAACGGTAGCATCTTGCTTTCGATACAGCGACCGGCGGATTTTCGCCGCCGGTCGGAAAAAAAGTCCATGGCCGTAAGCAGACCGGATACCTGGAAAAGAAAGAGTAACGGTTTGTTCCTTTCTCGACGTGAAATATTCGAAGGCTGGACCCCTTCGTTCCAATTATGACAGACATCCACTGTTTCGGGCACCATAATTGGGTGGTCCGTAAGGAGTGATGAGTAAGGAGTCAGGAGCGTCTCGAGTAAGGAGTAATCAGTAAGGAGTGAGGAGTGTTTCGAGTGAGGAGTAAGGAGTGAGGAGTAATGAGTCAGGAGTAACGAGTTAAAAGTAGAACCGTTCGGATGTGAGGAGAGGGAAATGTTTCCGCAAAGACGGAGCCCCGACCGTGAGGGAGCGGGCTAATTTATGATAAAGATAAAGATAAGGATAAAGATAAAGACTATCGGAGGCGAACACCCGATGTTGGACGTGGTTTATATCAGAAGAAGAACCACGCCGGTGATGAAGATGTTGGCGATGGCCAGGGGAAGAATGATTTTCCAGCCGAGGTGCATTAATTGATCGTACCGGAATCGCGGCAGTGTCCAGCGGAGCCAGACGAAGATCCAGAACATGACGAACATCTTCAATCCGAAGGTCAGGAACTGAATAACGGCCGTTGGATACATGCCGACCATGTTCCGAAGTTCCGCCGTGGAGAGAAACGGGACCTGCCAGCCCCCGAAGAACACGGTGACCAGTATGCAGGAAAGGACCAGAGTCGTCACGTACTGGCCGAGCATGAACATGGAGAATTTCAGACCGCTGTATTCGGTATGGAAACCGGCCACGATCTCGGATTCGGCCTCGGGCATATCAAATGGGGCCCGTTCGGTTTCGGCCACGCCGGCGACCAGAAACAGGAGGAACCCGACCGGTTGCAGGAAAAATCCCCAGTAGATCGGGTTCGGCGTCTGCCACAACACCATCTGATTTAGTTCCGACGTGTTGTAAATCATGAGGGGCGGAATGATCGTGAGCCCGAGTGCGACCTCATAACTCACCAGCTGAGCGGACGACCGGAGGCCCCCCAGGAGGGAATACCGGTTGTTGGAGGACCAGCCACCGAGAACAATGGCGTAAACGGATAAAGAAGCCAGTGCAAAGAAGAAGATGATGCCGGTCTCCAGCGGTATGCCCTGGATGGGCACTTCTCTTCCGTTGATGACAATGCTGTCGGCAAACGGCACCACGGCCATCGTCGCCATCACCGGGGCGACCGCAAAAAAGGGCGCCATATAGTAGAACGGTTTGTCGGCTCCTTCCGGTACAAAACTTTCCTTCGTGACAAACTTAATGCCGTCGGCCAGCATATGGGGAAGACCTGCCAGATGAACGGGTCCGATTTTCGCCCGATTTGGCCCGAGGCGATCCTGAATGAAGGCGCTCCCGCGCCGTTCGATCCAGATCATAATCGGGACCGTTGCCAGGATCACAAACGGGATGACGGCACCTTTTATGATGGCTATCCAGTCCATGGTCTGTCCTTCAGTTGAACGAGCTGTTATGATTTACGATGTTTCTGCTTCCGACGAATGCTCTGTTTCGGCCGTTTCCAGAATGTTCACGTCCGGGGACTCATCGACGTTTTCTTCTCCACTGATGTTTTTGCCACGTCTACCAAGGTCGGAGACGTCCCATTCCATTCCCGCCACGTTTTCCGCCCACTGACGGAACACCGATTCCGGGTCCGTTGTGTTCAGATCCCGGTCCACCTCCAGCACCAGCTGTCGCGAGAGCCAGTTGAGTATTTCCAGTTGCGACCGGCTGTTGCCCGGACCGTCGAACGCTTTTTTGAACACCTGAACCTGCCCGTCAGCGTTTGTGAAGGTGCCGTTCTTTTCGGCCCACGTTAACCCGGGCAGCATCCAGTCCACCAGTTCGTGGGAAATGTTGCGATGTGTGCCGATGCAAACAACGAGGTCCGTATTTCGCAGGATGGTTTTCATCCGTTCCTCGTGTTCCTCCAGACGGTCCATCAGAAGCGGTTCGAGCGTCAGGAGAAGATCCGGTGATTCCTCGGACAACTTCGCCACCCAATCCTCGAAATTTGTGATGCCCTCCGTCTCCCCGATCATTTCGACCCCTTTCCGGTTCGGGTTTTTATCGGCCTCGCGTAGAATGTCGTCCTCGGTCAACTCTTTTAGCCATCCTTTTTTTGACGTCAGGTACGAGAGGTCCGCGTCCGGGAAGGCCGTTCGGAGCACCTTCGTAAATGCGTAATTTTCTTCGTTTGACAGGCGGATGGAAAGGAGTCCGGCGGTGTGGGCCTGATCCGACTCCAGCAGTTCTCTCAATTCCGGAATTAGGTCCGTTTCGGCGTCGGACCAGGTTCGTTCATCAAATCCGTCATCCCTGGATTCCAGGGGGGTTTCGAGCCGGTTGTCGGACATTACCCATTCGTACTCCAGGCGCCCCTCGTCGCAGAGCCAGTGATCGTTTACGTTCGGGTTGTACCGGGGCATGAAGCGGTAAATGGTACCGCTTTCGTGGTTAATTTCCATGCTGCAACCCCTCGCGCAGTTGGGACAGACCGACTCCGTTTCTTCCAGGAACCAGACCCGTTTCTTAAACCGGAAGTGTTTTGAGGTCAGGGCCCCGACCGGGCAGATGTCAACGGTGTTCAGGCTGTACGGGTCGTCCAGTTCTTTTCCGGGAAAGGTCGTAATTTCGGCGTGGTCCCCGCGGTTGACGATGCCCAGACTCGGTTCCTCCGAGACTTCTTCCACAAAACGGATGCATCGTGTGCAGAGGATACATCGCTCCGTGTCCAGAACAATATCCGGACCGACGTCGACCACTTTCCGTTTGGTGACCTTTGGGTCCTCCATCCGGGATTTTTCGGCGCTGTAATCGAAGTAGTGGTCCTGCAGCATGCATTCCCCGGATTTGTCACAGATGGGACAGTCGAGGGGATGGTTCAAAAGGAGAAATTCCAGAACGCTTTCCCTCGCTTCCTTCACGTTTTCGTTCTCGGTGTGAACCACCATGTCGTCCTGGCATTCCGTTGTGCACGAAGGGGGCATTTTCGGAGCGTCCTCCACTTCGACGATGCACATACGACAGTTGCCGTCGGGGGAGAGGCCGGCGTGGTAGCAGAAGACCGGAATATCTTTGCCAAGCTCCTCGGCGGCTTCCAGGATGGTGGTCCCGGGCTCGACCTCGATTTTCTGTCCGTCGATTGTCAGTTCAGGCATAATGATTCAGGGATGTTTCAGGAGGGATCAACTGAAAATTTCAGGTTCTGCTGGACGGAGGAAAATTCCACCATCTAACCATTGTAAAGCAAACACGGGCACCGCTCAAAACGGTTTTGATTCAGCGTTAATCATGATCAATGATCGGCGGTTCGGGCAGACGGGAAATCCCAATACGGAACAGGTCAGACCAGCTGGAGCGCGTCCCGCAGGGCGTTCACTTCGAGCACGTCAAGGTTGTCGGGCGAGGCCGTTTCGTTCCGGCTGGATTCCGGAACCAGCAGGCGTTTCATGCCGGTTTTCCGGGCTTCGGTGATGCGGGAGGAGATGTTTTTTACGGGACGTATTTCGCCGGCGAGACCGACTTCGCCGGCCGCGGCCGTTTGTTCCGGGAGGGGGCGGTTCCGAAAACTGGAGGCGATCGCCAGGGCCATGGGCAGGTCGCCGGCCGGTTCGGAAATGCTCATGCCACCGGCCACGTTCACGTATACGTCCTGGTCGCTCAGGGCCATGCCGGATCGTTTCTTCAGCACCGCCAGGATCATGGACAGCCGGTTCTGTTCCATGCCGGTGCAGCGGCGGGCGGGATTACCGTAGCTTGCCTGGCTCGTAAGGGCCTGCACTTCGAGCATCAGGGTTCGGTTGCCGACACGGGTTGGCACGGACACCCATCCGGGCACGTCTTCGTCATGCGTGTTCGTAAAGTAACCAGCCGGGTTCGTTACCTGTCGAAGGCCTTTCTCCGTCATTTCCATCAGGGCGACGGCATTGGTCGACCCGAATCGGTTTTTCACGGACCGCAGCATTCTCGTGGGCTGGTCGGCATCCCCGTCGAAGTAAAGGACGGTGTCCACCATGTGTTCCATGGTTTTCGGGCCGGCTATGGACCCGTCCTTTGTCACGTGACCGACAACAAACAGGGGCATGTTCTGGTTTTTGGCGATGCGGACGAGGTCTCCCGTGCATTCCCGCACCTGCCGGACGGATCCGGGGGAGGAATTGAGTTCTTCGCTTCGGATCATCTGAATGGAGTCAATCACCGTGACGGGCGGTGACAGTTTGTTTATCGACTCCCGGATGGGGTCCAGGGCTGTTTCACAGAGGACCGTGACGTTGCTTTCGTCGGTGCGAAGCCGGTCGGCCCGGAGGGCGATCTGTGAGCTGGATTCCTCGGCGCTGACGTAGAGGGCCGGGTTGTCCTCGGCGGCCAGGGCGCCGCAGATTTGCAAAAGGAGCGTGGACTTGCCGATGCCCGGTTCACCACCGATCAGGGTGGTGGATCCGGGGACCACGCCCCCGCCGAGAAGCTGATCAATTTCGGAAGCCCCGGTCGGGGTGCGCCGGTGAGCCGTGCCGTCCACCTCGCTTAACCGCCGTGGTCCGGATGTGGATGATGATTCGGTTTCCGGGGAAGAAGTTGCCGGGGCATCGGATTTTTCCCGGAACGAATCCCACGCCTGGCACTGTGGACAGCGGCCTTCCCACTTCAGCGTTTCGTGGCCGCAATCCTCACAGACGTAGACAGTTTTGGTTTTTGCCACGGTACTGGAAATGCCGGTGGAGAGAGACGTTTGGGCGGATCAACACACGGTACGGCGGGCCGGTGAGAAGATGGTATTGATCAGGACCCGGATCAGGACGCGGCCCGTGCCGGTTCCTGTTCTTCGGCCTCTTCCGTTTCCTCCTCGGCTTCCGCTTCGTTTTCTTCCCCGGATTTCTCTTCTTCCTCTTCATCCTCTTCTTCTTCCATGAACCCGGGGAATTCCATTTCCTGTTTGATCTCTTCCTCGATTTCGTCCGCGACGTCCGTATTTTCCTGAAGGAATTGGCGGGCGTTTTCCTTGCCCTGACCGAGTTTGGTGTCTCCGTAGGAGTACCAGGATCCCGCGCGTTCGACCACGTCATGGTCGACGCCGAGGTCGATCAGTTCACTGGGCCGGCTGACGCCTTTGTTGTAGATGATGTCCAGTTCCGTGTCCCGGAAGGGTGGGGCGGTTTTGTTCTTCACGACCCGTGCTTTGATGGTGTTCCCGACGATTTCGCCGTCGGAATCTTTGATGGACGAACGGCGGCGAAGGTCGATACGGACGGAGGAGTAGAATTTCAGGGCGCGACCGCCGGGGGTGGTTTCCGGGCTTCCGAAGCGAACTCCCACTTTCTGCCGGATCTGGTTGGTGAAGATGACGCTCGTGTTGGATTTGTTAATGGCGGAGGCCAGTTTCCGGAGGGCTTTGGACATGAGGCGGGCCTGCAGAGCCACCTGATCATCCCCCATCTCTCCCTCGAGTTCTTTTCTCGGCACCAGCGCCGCAACGGAGTCGATCACGATCAGGTCGACGGCGTTGGACCGGACGAGGGTTTCCGTAATTTCCAGGGCCTGTTCACCGTAGTCGGGCTGGGACAGGAGAAGGTTGTCCAGGTCCAGTCCCAGTTTTTCCGCGTAGTTCGGGTCGATCGCGTGTTCGGCGTCCACGTACGCGGCCACTCCCTGTTCCATCTGCTGCGCGTTTGCGGCGGTCTGCAGACAGATGGTGGTTTTTCCCGAGGATTCGGGGCCGAATATTTCGATCACCCGGCCGCGGGGAATACCGCTGCCACCCAGGGCGTAGTCCAGGCCGATGGATCCGGTGGAGATGCCGTCGATGTCCTGCTGGCGATCGGATCCCAGAACCATGATGGAGCCTTCGCCGTGTTCCTGCTCGATGCTTTTCATTGCTGCACTCAGTGCTTCTTTCTTGCCGTCTTCAAGATCTTCTCCAAGTGTTACGCCCATGATTGAGGTTCCTCCTCACGAATTGTTTTCGGGTTTGTGTTGCGGTGTTCGATCGCCGGTCGAAGAAGCCGGTCGGTGTGTGAACCCCCCTCGACTTCAAACGGTTCACCTGAATCATTATACGGTATTGAAGAGATGAGTCAAGACCCGCCCGGTTGACGGCGGGCCGTTCGCACACACTGCTCCGGCAGAACCGGTTGAATTACGTTGGAGTGAGGACACACGGAAACGGGAGGAGAGAGCCTCGCTCTGTGTTCTGTGGGGGGATCAAATTGTTCCCGGTGATATGAACCCGGGCGTTGAATCTGAGTCGTTCCGTCAGTGAACCGCCGTTTCGTCCTTGAGCGGTTCCGGAAGGTTAAATTCCATGTCCTCCTCCGCCACCGAAAGTCTCTTTGTTTCGGCACCGTCGAAGGTTTCGTCGATGTAGGAGATGACCCCTTCCACGAGATCCTCCGGTGCGGATGCACCGGCGGTCAGGCCGATCCGATCACAGTCCTCGATCCAGGACGGATCGATTTCGGAGGATTCCTGTACCAGCGAGGCGGGGACGCCGTGATCCTTTGCGACTTCAACGAGACGATTGGAATTGGAGCTGTTTGGTGCGCCGATAACGAGAATATACTCCACGAGATCCGCCATTTCTTTGACCGCGTCCTGGCGGTTCTGCGTGGCGTAACAGATGTCTTCGCTCGATGGGCCGACAATGTCGTCGAACTTCTCCTCCAGCCGGTCAATGACGCCGGCGGTGTAATCCACGCTTAGCGTGGTCTGTGTCAGGTAGGCAACAGGGGTGTCCGGTGACAGCGGCAGGTCGTCCACCTCCTCTTTTTCCGCGATAAGATGAATGCGATCGGGCACCTGTCCCATCGTGCCTTCCACTTCCGGATGGCCTTCGTGGCCGATCAGGATGATGTGTCGTCCCTGGTCGTGGTACTTCTCGGCTTCCAGGTGGACTTTTGTCACAAGGGGACAGGTCGCGTCGATGTGGGTCAATCCACGCTCCTCCGCCCGTTCCCGCACTTCTTTCGGAATGCCGTGTGCGCTGAAGATGACCGCGGCGTCGTCCGGCACTTCATCAAGGGTTTCGACAAACACGGCTCCTTTTTCCTCGAGCCGTTCCACCACGTGCTTGTTGTGAACGATTTCGTGGCGAACGTACACCGGCTGATCCTGGTATACCTCAAGTGCCATCCGCACGACGTCTATCGCCCGGTCCACACCCGCGCAGAAACCTCTCGGATTGGCAAGTATGATTTCCTTCATCGTTTGTTTCTGCCTCCGCGAATGAACTGCCTTCTTCTCACTGAAAAATGCTGGAGCTCGGGAAGGGGCGGGAGTATCCCCCTCGAAATCAGGTTAAACAAATAGTAACAAATCTTTCGTTTTATTGCCAATTGCCGTGCAAAACCGGAGCTATGTCTGATTTGAGGAAATTCGGTCCAGGACGGCATTCATCACCTCCGCGGGGGTTCGGTTATCCGTTTGTACGGCATGATTCGATGCATTTCTGTAAAGTGATCGCCGACGCTGGAGAACCGCCGACACTTCGTCAACCGGTGAGGAACCCCGTAACGCCGGGCGGTCCCGATCCGTGTCCGAATCCGAGGTCATGCGCTTCTGAATTGTCTCGGGGGTTGCCTTCAACCAGATGGATGTGCCCATCGATTTTATCAATGTTCGGTTTTCTGCTTTCTCAACGATGCCTCCGCCCGTGGCAACGATGGTCTCGTCCCGGTTGATTGTTTCGTGGAGCAAATTGGCTTCCAGTTCCCGAAAGGCCTCTTCCCCGTTTTCGCTCCAGAATTCCTGGATGGAGGATCGGGTACGTACCTCAAACTGCCGGTCGAGGTCCAGAAACGATCGATCCAGTTTCTTCGCCAGGCATCGACCCACCGTCGACTTGCCCGTGCAGCGGTATCCGATGAGGTAAATGACGTCCACCGGCTCCGTCGTCGAAATTAGGGATGTCTTGTTCATGACGTTTGTTCCGTTGCTCCGGCAAGTTTGCTCCTGATTTCCCGGACGGTTTCGGCACTTAGGTCGCCTTCCTCACGGGCCATCTCAAGACATCGCTCCGTCAGAATACGGTACGGTTGTACGAGGGAGGAATCATGTTCATCGAGCTGTTCGAGGTGGGTCACCAACGTGTTCACGTCTCCCCGTGCGGCGGGACCGGTCAGGGCGGGGCCGGGTCCTTCCTCAACGGCATTTTCAACCGTTGATCTGATGAGTGGTGCCAGCGGCTTCAGCGGGTTCTCCAGCTGATCGGTGGAGGCGTCCATGAGCTGTTCAGCAAACGAAAAGAGAGCCAGTGCGTGGTTGCACGAAAAAACGGCGGCGGCGTGATACAGAGGGCGTTTTTCGTCCGGGACGAAGAATGATTCCAGGTTCATCGCCCGGGCTATGTCGTGGAGCAGTTCCATTTTTCCGTCGGAAGCGTTAACGGCGACCCAGCTGCCCGGAAGCGAGTTTACGCCGGTTTCGGGGTCCGGTATGGTCTGTAACGGATGGAACGAACCCGTTCGGGCGGTTCCGGTAAGCGGGGCGAGAACGTCCCGGGCCCGGTGTGCTCCGCTGCAGTGCAGGTACAGCTGTTTCGACTCCACCCGACCCGAGCCGGCAAGGGTTTCCGCAACGGTCAAGATTTGATCATCGGGAACCGTTACAAACACGAGGTCCGCTTTGTCGAATCCAGGGGGCAGACCGACGTCTCCGCTCTCCGGGGAAAGGTCAAGAAACGAAAGCGCTTCTTCCAGCGAGGGCTTCGTTTTCGTTGAAATGCCGGTGATGCTGTGGCCGTTTTTCTGCAGCAGGCGGCCAATGGTGCAGCCGACCGCTCCTGCTCCAGCGATGCTTATCCGGAGGTTCTTGTTGGTCATTTGGTTGGGGGAAAAAAGAAAGGTCTCCACCAGCTGCCGCGGCAGGTGCTTTCTAGAACCCGATTATGCCAAGTGGGCACCTCCCAGTTACTTCAGCCATCCTCCTCAGGGGAGGCCCGGCTTCCATAACTGGAGATGGGTTCCCTTGAGATATTTCTCGGTCCTTTGCCAAGCACCTCTCACGCACAGGGCAGAGACCTTTCAAATCTACCCGGCAATTTTTGATCAAAATTCGTCCGATCCTTCGGAGCAGGTTTCTGTTTAATTATTGTAACAGGCCCATCCGGTCGTTTCCAGTTCTGTTGTTTCGGACAAACAGGGAGGAAATGGCCTGGATTTCTCCGTCATCCGGGTGTTTTCGTTATGTTACGGGGCTCCCCGTCCGTAGAAGAACAGGAAACGAAGGGAGGTGACGAACCGTCCAAAGGAATGGGGAACCGGTAAGCCAGGAACGGGATTCGAACCCGTGACCTGCTCATTACGAGTGAGCTGCTCTGCCACTGAGCTACCCTGGCGAAGGGGGGTTATTATATCGTGCCGAAAAGGATGATTCAAAAAATAGAGTTGAACAGGATGGTACAACGGATTTTTAAGGTAGAGATAATGATCATGAGACCTCTTACGCGTGCGAGTAAGGAGTGAGGAGTAATCAGTGAGGAGTGAGGGGGGAGGAGTAAAAGGGAATTCATTTGAATGGAAAAATTGGGAGGGCGGAGATGCTTCCGTGTCCGGGGAGGAGGAGCCTTTCCGGTCGGGTGACGGAAGAATGTTTCCCCAGAGCCGGAGATTATTTCATGATAAAGATAAGGATAAAGATAAAGATAATGAATATTATTATGCAACACCCTCTTCCTGGAGAAGGGTTTGATACAGTTCCACGTAGCTGGTGACCATGTTCTTAACGGTGAACCGATTCCGGATGTGCTGACCGATCCTCCGGGCCCGGCTCTGGTGTTCCTGAAGGTTCTGGAGAACGGATGCTGCTCCGTCGGCGATGGCACCGGCGGATTCCGGTTTCACCAGACGGGGGAAGGTTCGATAGGATTCGGGAAACAGGTCAGGAACACCACCTGTTTTCGTGGCCACGATGGGAAGGTTCAGGGCGCCCGCTTCCAGCAGCACGTTCGGCATGCCCTCCCACCGGGAACTCAGCACGAAGAGATCGGCGGCGGACATCATGTCAGGCAGGTGTTCACACCAGCCCGGCAGGAAAAAGTGTTCGGAAAGGTTTTTCCGGTCCCGTTCGTCCTCCAGTGTGGATTTCATTTCCCCTTCCCCGAAGACGACACAACGGAGATCGGGGAACCGGGTTTGAAGCCGGTCGACGGCCCGCAGTAACAAATCGTGTCCTTTCTGTTCGGTTAACCGGCCGGCGGAAACAATCAGCGGATTCCCGGCGGGGATATCGTAGGAGGCAAACAGCTCTTCGTCGGTGGTGGACGAGATGGATTCGGGGGAAATGTGTACGGCATTCGGGATGGTGACCAGTTTCCGTTCCGAAATTCCCGCACGGCGAGACATGAACGCCTCGACGGATCGAGAGACACAGACTTCTCGATCCACAAGGGGAATGGTGAAACCGTCCCAGAGGAGGTGACTGGATCTCTTCTTTTCGCACACGCGAACGGAGGAAAGAATGACGGGTACACCAGCAAGCGATCCGGCGATCCGTCCGAAGATGTTGGCGTGGAAGAGAAACGTCTGAAGAACGTCGGTTTGCTGTTCTTCCAGCAGGGAAATTAGTTCAAACAGGGATTCGGGGTGGGGCGGGTACGACATGTGCATTGAGGTCCATGGAATCCCCTTCTGCTCCAGTCGTTCCGCCAGTCGTCCGGGGGATTTCAGGCCGATGACCCGGGGTTGGAATCCATATTTCCGAACACGGTCCGCAAGAGCAAGCAGGTTCTTTTCTGCTCCCCCGAGTTCCAGTTCCGTGGTAAGGTAGGTAACCCGCCGGACCTTCGGGACGGACGGGTCGGAAATGGGTGAGGAATCTGAGGTTCTGTTGCGGGGCATGAACTCCGGTGGTGCTTGGGCTGCCGGACGGAACCGGCCCAGCAATGCTGTGACACACCTTCGGTAAAGATTGTTTTCTGGTGAGCGTCGATTCGAACGGTTTTTTCATACCCCCTCGAGGATTTGAACCCCGATTTCGGGCTCCGGAAGCCCGCGCTCTATCCAGTTGAGCTAAGGGGGCAATAACGATTGGCGATGGAAGAGGCGGTCAGGGACGAAGATCGAATCTTGCTTTCCCCTGACGCCGGATCAACGCCCAAAGACGCGAGGGCTTCGGGTCTGTACGTAGGTTGATCCGCAAACCGCCAATCACCGCCTATCACCATAGAAAATCTTTTCTATTATTTCCAGATGCCGTCAGGGTCGTGTTTCGGTTCCGGAAATCCTGAATCGAGATGGGGTGGGGCGGCAGGGGAACATCACCGGGGCAGTCCACCCGACATGTTCTCAGGAGTAAGAAGTGAGATGTGGGGAGTGGTCAGTAAGGAGTATGGAGTAGGGAGTGAGAAGGAGTGAGGAATAAGGAGTGAGGAAGTGGTGAGTGGTGGTCAACTCCGATGATGAAACAATTGTGACCGCGGGGACGGGACGCTGAAAGGCTTACCACGTTTCGGATGAGGTGTATTTGTAATGGTCCGATCGAAAGTTATTCTTAAAATATACCGATAATTTTGAGATGGTAGCTGTTGTGGAAGAGGGAGAACGAATAACGACGGTGGTTGATGTTCAGGGCCCCGAGCAAGTCTGCCTGCACATTTCCCTGCGGGAGAACGCTCGCATCGAACCGGGAAAGGATGGAAATTATTGGTTTCGACGCATTTAATGGTCATCCCCGTGAAGGGAGTCGATAGCTTTTTGACATGGATGAATTTTGAGGGTGATATATGGGCATATTAAACACCGAGGCGCTTCTGGAACGCATGCGTTTGCTTGTCGTTGCTCCTCACGCCGACGACGAAATTCTTGGCGCGGGCGGATTGATGGCGCGAATAAAGGAAGCGGGGGGCGAAGTATACGTCATCGTAGCCTCCGTCGGGGATCTGGATCATTTTGACAACGACGACGGTGAAGTGGCCAGCAGCGTCCGCATGAACGAATTACAGGACGCGATGGAACTTCTGGAGGTGGATGATTTTGAGGTTTTGTTTACGGATCGGGAATCCCACCTCCGGCTGGAGACGTTTCCCCGGAAAGATCTCGTGAACGAGATCGAACGTGAAGCGGAACTGGCAACGGAAAAAACAAAACCGAACGCGATCTGTCTCCCGGCGCCGAGTTACAACCAGGATCACGAGGCCATGTATCGGGCCGGCATGACGGCCTGCAGACCTCACCTATCCACACTGAAGGATTTTCAGCAGCTGGTTCTCGTGGCGGATGCTCCACAGCTTTCGTGGAACCCGGGACACGATCCGTTTAATCCGGATTTTTACGTGGACATAAGCGGAAAGTATCTGAAGAAAAAAATTGACGCCCTGCGGTGTCACGAGTCACAGATGCGGCCGGATCCACATCAGGGTGGGGTGGAGTCCGTTCGACTTCTGGCCCAGACACGGGGACGGGAGATTTCGGTGGAAGCCGCTGAAGCCTTCGAATGCAGACGACTGGTTCTCTAATCGACGCTTTTTTCATGGTACGATCAACACGGCAACAGGTTTGGCCCGTTTTTGTTTTTCTCGCCGCGGGCATGATGTTGTTCTGTTCGGATGCGCTAACGGGGCAGGAACCGGCAAAAACGGTCCGGAAATTGCACAAGAAGTACAATATTTCCCGGGATCAGGCGGGGGTTCTGCTTTACGATACCCGTTCCGGGGAAGCACTTTACGCACAGAACCATCAGACGCCGTTTATCCCGGCGTCGAACATGAAAATATTAACGGCCGCATCGGCCGTTGGGGTTCTCGGGCGGGAGTTCCAGTTCCGAACCGAGTTCTACCTGGAAGAGCAGCCGACAAAATCGAGGGATAACGGGGTCCATCCGAAAACACTGTTTGTTCGGGGGACGGGAGACCCCAATATCTCCGGCCGGTTTCACGGGGGAAACACACTGGCCCTTCTTGAGAAATGGGCGAAGAAGCTCCAAAAAGCCGGTGTGACGGAACTGGGAGACATTGTTCTGGACGATACCCTGTACGACCGGAACTGGCGACACCCGACGTGGGAGGACGAGGATCTTCCATACTGGTACGCAGCTCCGGTGGGGGCATTTATCCTGAACGACAACTGTGTGGACCTGGTGGTGCGGCCCGGAAAAAAACCGGGTCGTCCAACGAAGGTGGAGATGGATCCCCCGTTCAGCTCCGTCATCATACAGAATAAATCCCGGACGGTTGCGAAGAGGAAAAAGGGCTGGATCAAGTTTCAACGGAAAAAAGGGACCCGGAACATCACAATTCGGGGACAGTTTCCGGTAAACGGTGGTGCGCGCAAGGAACCGATTACCGTTCTCAATCCCTCCGTAAATTTTGGCGTTGTTCTGAAGCATAAGCTGGAAGAGGAGGGGGTTTCGGTCAATGGTTCCATTCACATCCGGGAAATGTCGGCGTCGATAAAACGGAAGCAACCCCGTTTTGTTTATCGCACGGACCTGGATCGAAGTCTGAAGGTGTTTCTAAAAAAGAGCCAGAACCTGTATTCCGAAACGGTGTTTAAGCGAATCGGAGCCGCACGTTACGGAAAAGGGACCTGGGAGAATGGTTCAAAAGGAATAATGCAATTTCTTCAGGCAAAAGGCCTTGCAAAGCGCGGCTGTCGCGTAATTGACGGAAGTGGGTTGTCCAGGAAAAACCTTCTGACGCCCCGGACCATCGTGGAGGTGCTTCGCTGGTTTTACCGTGACGACTTCCGGCGCCGTTACCTCCGAATGCTTCCCGTGGCCGGCAAGGATGGCACGCTTGAAAACCGTATGGATCGCGCCCCGTACCGGGGCAATATTTTCGCCAAAACCGGTTATATGTCGGGGGTTATTTCCCTTTCCGGCCTTGTTGCGCAAAACGGGCTTGACGGTGGGAATGAGGATCAATCCGGAACGGTATTTTTCTCGGTGCTGCTGAACGGAGAGGGCATTACTCCGGCTCAGGGACGGAAATTCTGTGATGAAATCGGACAACTTGCCCACCGGTTAATGAAATCAAGAAAAAACACCGTTAAGTGATTTTTGAATTCTTCCGATTAATGAATTGAGGAAAGAAGGATTCGCACCGAATCGTTTGGTATCATATCTCTCAACGGAGAGGGGAGATAATCATGGATATACAGGGAATTAGCGGTGCGGGATCGGTTGATCCCGTGGATCCGAGCAAAAAAGCCGAGCAGGGGGATAACGCAAAGAAACCGGCAGAGGGTTCGCCGAAAGACGAGGTAACCGTCTCAAGCACCGCCCGGTTTCTGAGTAAGCTTCAAAACATCGAGAAGCAACAACCCGTTCGAACCGACCGGGTCGAGGAACTCTCGAACATGATCGACCAGGGGGAGTTCGAAACGGAGGAGCGACTCGATGAACTGGGGGACCGGCTGGTGGACGAGCTGTTATCCGGACCGGGCGAAAGCTAGGAAGTCATTTCCTCGACGTCCTGAGGAAACAGGCCCGGGAGGTGACGGTTCATCAGACGGGGAAGCCATCGAGCATCGACTTCGTCAAACGCGGCGACCCGGTGGCTGTCGGCGTCAAACACACCCCACCATTCCCCCTCCGACCCCGACCGGAGCGGAACCACGATCTCGGCTCGGTCGTCCGGGTCACATTCCACGTAATTGTCCCCGAGTTCCCGGACGTCCTCCACGATAACGGTTTCTCCTTCGCGCAATCCACGTCCGCACACGCCGTGTCGGCCGATGGGGGAACAGGCAGGTGCGGGCACGTTCTCGGCCAGAAATAGCTGATCCGTATCCTCGCGGACGCGGTAAAATCCACACCAGGAAACGGGATCGGGGCCGAGGTGGTCAAACAGGCAATCAAGAAACATCCGGCGGACGCTGGACGGAGAAATATCGTCCCCCGCTTCGTCGCCGAGTTCCTGATCAATTCGCTGATATGTTCGTTTTCGCTGCTGTCCGTGTTTGCTGTGCATGGGCCTAACCTAACTGTGCCAATAACCGGAATGCCGTGTCCATATAATAACAGAATTGGTCTACAGTCACACCATTTCCTTGCTTGGACTGAACCTTCGAAATGTGACATCCGAAATTCGGCAAAAGCCGACGGATGAGGGGCATCGGGGCTTCTGTATTAAGAACCATTAATAATATTATTAGGTTCGGTTAACCACCTTTTTATTCCGTTCGTGATGTGGTATATTAACAAAGTTACGGGGATTTTGCTTTGATATGGAGGTAAATACCTGTGGAAACGATTGAGAAAAAATTTGAAGAGTACCTCCGGGAAAATGGGTTAAAAGTCACGGATTCCCGGAAGAAAATTCTGCGGGCCATTGTGAATTCCGAAGATCATTTCACGGCCGATGAATTTCATATGCGGGAATTCGGCCAGAACGGCTCCGTATCCCGGGCCACGGTGTATCGAACCCTCGACGTGCTGGAGGAGTGCGGTCTGGTCCGGAAAATGGTGATGCGGAACGGGAAATCATATTACGAAAGCAAAATTGGCAACACGCATCATCAGCACATGATCTGCATCGAGTGCAATAAGATTAAGGAATTCCCCGGAGAGTCCCTCGTGGACCAGTTGAACATGCTCTGTGAGGGAATGAATTTTGAAGTGTTCTGTCACGACATTAAGGTACATGGGATTTGCCGGGAGTGTCAGGAGAAACGCGCGGAACAAAACGAGGAGGAAGAAGAAGGAGAGGCCGCTCCGGACGACAGGGAACCGCCGGCCGAAGAAGAGCAGAATGCCGAACGTGAATCCGTTTCGGGCCGTGCGGAAGTGTCGGAGGGAACGGACACATAACTGCAGCAGGAGCGGGAAAACATGCCAGTTGGTCTTACCTGAAGGAATGTCGGAACATGGATTTGTTTGTTGAAAAACTCACGCTGGGGCCATTCCAGTCCAATTGCTATCTGATCGGTGGTGCGGAGTCGGATCGCCTCATCGTCCTGGATCCGGGGGCGGAACCGGATCACATCTCCGGTGCGATCGACGAGTCCGATCGAACACCGGTCTCCATTCTCGCCACGCATGGGCACATCGACCACGTGGGGGCCGTTGCCGATTTACAGGACCGATACGATCTTCCGTTTTACCTGCATCCGTCGGACGTGGATTGGGTAAAGAACATCGATCAGCAGGCGGACATGTTTTCCCTTCCCGCTCCGGATCGTCCAGAGATCACCGGGGATCTGGAAGGGGGAAAGATCATTGAAGAGGCGGGCTTAACACTGGATGTCATTCACACACCGGGACATACTCAGGGGGAAGTTTCTTTTGTTCTGTCCGATCGGTGTTTTGTCGGGGATTGTGTGTTTTCCGGCTCCATCGGACGAACGGATTTTCCCGGCGGGGATCGTCAAACTCTGCTGGCTTCCATCCGGGACAAGATTCTGACCCTGCCGGACGACACCATCCTGCATCCGGGTCATGGTCCCGATACCACGGTGGAAAAAGAAGCAACGTCCAATCCGTTTCTCAATTAGGCCCCATCCGAATAAGGGGAGGGCGTCTCAGCCATCCGATTTCTCCGCCAATGAGCGACGTGGCGTACCCGTTTGGTGCAACGAATATGCCACACTAACGCCAAATAACGTTTTTGAAAGGTGATCAATGAGATTTACGTGTTTGTTGTAGAATACGGAGGGTGAGGACCTGGCCCGGCGTACACGTTCGTTCTGGCCCCGGAGGGCTCGTCGAAATCTGGATAAAATGTGCATTTCGCTCCGCTGCGTGCACTATAACGAACACGGAAATTGCATTCATCTCCCCAATACCATCAGATTTGAGCTTATCTGGGGCATATTAAGGGAACTCACGCTCGGAGCGGCTGGTGCACGTGCCGGATCGCTATTCCGCGTTCTGGATCCGAAAGGAAATCCTGGAGGGAGCACCGGATTTTTCGACGGAGAACGGGAAGCCGATGATGAGGGTTCGGTGTCCGGTTGGGCGTTTTTCCAATCGCACGAACGCCGCCTGTTGAAAACGAATCTCGACCCGGTGGCGGGAGGCATTTAAAATCAGCCGGCTGGTTTCGTTCGTCCATCCGGTACCGGTTTCGATTTCTTCCCGGTTTTCCGACTTCGCGGGGACCCGATACAGGTTCTTTCGGGAAATGGACTTCGGCACGATGGCCTGAAACTGCAGAAAGGTGTTTCTCTCCGGGGGATTCTCCAGGTCGTAATGCACTTCCAGAGTATTGCCGCTTCTCTTTACGGTATGACGGAACGTGAACGAGCGCTGTCGTGCGTAATCGAATAATGTGCCGGATATCCGGTGGCCGTCCGGTACCGAACGGTTTTTGTTTTGGTCGGTTCGAAGCTGGTGCTGGTCGAAGTAAGCGATGCTCTTGTTTCTTGACGTTATGGTGCCGTACAGAAACAGGTTCTGGTTCCGGGCCCTGAGAGTCAGTTCACCCGTTTTTCCAAGTTGGGCGGTCAAATCATTCGCGGATATTGAACGATGCGAGTGGGGGGGCTCCGTCTTCGGATCCCAACCCATAAATACTCGATCGAATCCAGCATGTTGAACCCGGCCCAGCCCAACGGCTTCAAGGACAAATTTATCCGCGGTTTCCGGTGGTGTGAAGCGAGTGGATGTTTCGGTCCAGTCGTTTTGATTTCGGACGAGGTTCGAATAACTGTAGAACAGGTGTTCGCCTTCGTTCAGCCATCCGATACGAAATCCAGCGAACCCGTGATCTCCTTTTGCCTGTACCATTCCTTTTAGAAGGAGTGAAGCTCCTCCCTGAATATCGAACTCCGTTCGGTATCGAACGGCGAAGTGTGAGTCAGCCTCCGGCGTGGCCGCCGGTCCGGGCCGGACGTGCAGCGCGTAGTTTCCGTCAGCGGCTTCCCCCGGATTGCTAGTGAGTTTCAGATTTTTCAGGTTGGTCCGGATCTGCCACCCGGTGGCAAAGTATTTCCTGTCCGGGTCCGTGTCCTCAAAGCTGTGGTTGGTTTTGACCAGATTCGATTCCACCGATTTTGTTCCGGTATCCCGTGAGGTTTCCGAGAGGTAGGGAACGACAAATACGGTGGCGCCGAGAAAAAGAAGGACACCGGCAATTAAAATGATGGGAGTGGAGGGGAAAAACAGTGCCGAACGCATGCGCTCGGAAAGATCCAGGGACACGGAACCTCCGGTTGTTTCTGACCGGGGGGTATCAATTTTGCCCGATAACCCATCCGGATGGGTCCGGTGGTACGTAAACTCCATATCGCCGATCCGGACCACATCTCCTCCGGAGAGTTCGGTTCGTTCAATTTTTTCGTCGTTCAGGTAGGTCCCGTTGCGTGAGTTCAGATCCTTCAGGATTGGTTTGGGGGTCTGTAGTTGTATTTCACAGTGGGGGCGGGAAGCTTTGTCGTCCTCCACCTGTAAATCGGCGTGATCCCCCCGTCCGATGCGAAAATAATCCTTGTTGATTTCGTGAAGTTCTCTCTCACCTGTATTATTTTTTGCTTCGAGGAAGGGCATGAAGTTCGTTTTGTTCAACTTCGCGTCGAAATCGTGAACCCGAACGAAGGAGGTACGTTCCTTTTGGACCGCCGGGTTGTCATCATTCCTTCAGGATGGAAAGAAATTTTTCTTTTTTTTGTTCGAAGACATAAATCACACTCATTACGTGTCGGTCCCGCCAGGATGGGGCGTAACGATCACACCATTCACGGACAATTTCGTCACGGTCCAGGTCTTTGTCCGACTTTTTCTGTTTTCGCCGAATTTCCTCTTCAATTGTCTTCATTTCCTTCTGGATTTCGTACTCCGGATTGATGGATCGAATCTGCAGGATATACACTTTTGTGGCAAACACAAGATTAATGTCCTTATCGGGGAATTTGTCCTCGAGGGTGTCCATCGTGTCCAGTATATCGTCGTTGCGTTCCTCGAGAAACTGCTCCAGGTCCTCTTCCACGTCGTCGAGTTCACCGGACTCGTACTGGTCCCGGATGTCCGATACCGACGCCCGCATCTGGAAGTCTGAATCAAATATGTTATTCATAGTGCTCTTCGTCAAGAAACTCGTCGGTGGTTCTGGTGAGAAGTCCCGGTTCTTCCGGATTCAGTGGAAGGGTGACAACGACCGATGTGCCTTCCCGGGGTTCGGTATCTATTTCAATTGTTCCGCCGTGGTTCTGGATGATTTGATGGGTAATGGAGAGCCCGAGCCCCGATCCTTTTTTCCCTTCCTTGGTCGTGTAAAACGGATCGAACGCTTTGTCCTGTTCCTCCTCGGACAACCCGGGTCCGGTATCCGAAAAAGAGATGGTGACTCGATCCTTTTCGTGTAGCTGAACGGAGATGGTGATTCGGGAGGGATCCGGAGAACTTGATTCTTGACAGGCGTCAATTGCGTTTTTCAAAATATTGAGAAACGCCTGTTGCAGTTCCGCCGCCGCGCCCCGAATGGATACGTCTTCCTCCGGAAAGTTTGTCTCCACTTCAATATCCGAGGATGAAAGGCGATACTGTTCAAGTCGGAGTACTTTTTCCAGCGTTTCCTGGACGGACAATTCCTCCACTTCGACCTCCTGATCTTTGTTCGGGGCAAATTCCAGAACGCGCTGGACGATTTTGCGAATGCGTTCCAGTCCGTCGTCGATGAGTTCCAGGTACTCGCGACGTTTTTCCGGGGATTCCCCGGAGGATTTTAGTGATTTTACGGCATTGATCATGCCCCCGAGCGGATTGTTGATTTCGTGAGCAATCCCGGAGGCAAGGGTTCCCATGGAGGAGAGGCGTTGTGCAATGACGAGTTTGTTCCGGGTGCGTTCCATTTTTTCCCGGGTCTTCTTCACCTGTTCTTCCATTTGAGTGCGGTAGGATTCGAGTTCTCCGGCCATCTGATTGAAGGCCTTGAACACATTTTTTATTTCGTCGTTTCGGTCGGGTAGCTCAAGCTCCTCCGGTTGATCGCCACGGGATATAGAGCGTGTTGCTTCCACGAGATTTTCCAGAGGAGAAAGAAGGAGGCGATCGTAAATTACGTAAAGCACAGCACCAAGAAGTATGGTGCCGAGACCCATTATCAGGGCGGTCGGTATGACGACGGAGTAAATCGTGGGCAGGGAGGCGGTGAATGGTTTCAGGTTTGTGGTGACAGTGTATAATTTGTTGTCTCCACGGATAACAGGGAAGTACACCCGGTTATTTTCCACCAGAATTGATCGATTTTCCACAACCTGCTTTAGCTGGTTTTGCTGATGCTGTGAGAACTGAACGTTTGTCCGTTCGCTTTCAAGAACATTCAGGTTCCGGTCCAGAAGGACCCAGTCCTGAAAAAGTTCGGAGGTTCGTAGCCGGCTGATGAGCTTCTGGACGTAATAAGCATTTGATCCCTTCTGCTGTCCGGTTGGTTTTCGGTCCGGTCTTCGATAGAACTGTTCGTTTTGCTGTAGCCAGTCCTGCAGCTGGCGCGCGGCGAATTCGGCTTTTTCCTGCTGAAGGGCCCGGTTTCGCTTAACCCCCTGGACGATAATTGTCACCGTCAGCAGGGCGAGAACAGCAATGTTCACCACCACCGTCGCAAGGATGAATTTGGTTTTCAGAGACATTCCTGCCAGCCCGGTATCGAAGGGGGCTCCGTTGTATATGAGAGGTGCCGTATAATCATTCCATTATCCGCCGAAAAACGACGTGTTCACTTGAAGGCACCCGGTGGTTCCCGGTGATCCCGGTCTGATTTGTTTACGCGTTCACCCGGGTGGCGGTTATTGTTGCACGTTCTGAACGAGATCCACGAGAGGAAGGAAAAGGGCCACGACGATAAAACCAATCAGAAGACCCATACCGATGATCAGGATGGGTTCAAGAAGGCTCATCAAGCCTTCGACGGCCGTGTCCACTTCATCTTCATAGGTGTCGGCGATTTTGATCAGCATCTTGTCCAGTTCCCCCGTTTCCTCCCCTACGTCGATCATGTTGATGACAATGTCGTCAAAAACACCGGTGGCGGCAAGGGGCTCGGCAATATTTTCTCCCTCCCGAATACTGTCGTGGACGTCCTGAACGGATTGTTTCACCACCTCATTTCCGATAGCTCCTTTGACGATGCCCAGTGCTTCCAGTATCGGTACGCCGGAGGCGGTGAGGGTTCCAAACGTCCGGCAGAATCGTGCGGTCACTGATTTTCTCATAATGGGGCCAAACAGCGGCATGTTCAATTTCAGGTTGTCCAGAAAATATCGGCCCCATCTGTTGCTGCGGAGCAACTTCAGGCCTATGTATATCAAAACAGGCGTAAGCAAAATAACGATCCACCCCCAGCTTGCCACCCAGTTACTTGTGTCGATCAGTAACCGTGTTGGCAGAGGCATGGCCCCGGCTTCCATTTTGTCAAAGACGTTCTTGAATTGTGGGATGATCCAGATCATGATCCCCGTCACGATGATTACGGCAAAACAGATGACCGCAATCGGATAGATGGACGCCGCGATAACTTTTCGTTTGAGCGCCTCCGCCTTTTCCATAAATTCGGCGAGCCGGTTCAGAATCGTATCCAGCACACCTCCGGCCTCACCCGCTTTGATCATGTTTACGTAGAGGTCGTCGAACGCCTTTGGATGTTTGGCCATGGCGTCCGACAGGGAGCTTCCCTGTTCCACGTCCTCGGCCACAGCGCCCGTGATGTTTTTCAGGGTGGAGGGATTCATCTGAGATTCCAGGACCTTCAGGCTTCGCACGATGGGAAGTCCCGCGTCCATCAGAATGGCCAGCTGGGACGTAAACTGTGTGAGTTCCTTCGAACTCACGCCCCCGAGCGTAAAGGAAAAGGTGGATTCACTGGAGGCGTCTTCTTCGACGGGTGTTTTCGAGGCGTCCTCCGCCTGGGGAGATGAACTCTCCTCCATGGAGATGTCGGTCGGTACGTACCCCATGTCGTGCACCTTGTTAATCGCCGCCTGTTTGGAGCTGGCTTCCACTTCCCCGTTAACTTTCTGGTTATCGTTGTCTATGGCTTCGAACGTAAACGTAGGCATGGACTTTTCTATGGAAATGTAAAATGATCCATCGATCGTGGATCCGGTCTGATGTTATACCCTTTTTTCGTGGTCCGTCGCTGAGGTAATTTTCCCACTTTCCGTTACTGCTGATCTTCGGCAAACATGGTTTCCCGTACCACTTCCTCAATTGTGGTAATGCCGTCAAAAATTGCAAGAAGTCCGCTTTCTCGCAGGGTCCTCATTCCCTGTTCCTTGGCCATTCTACGGATTGAATCGGTGGAGGCCTGCTCGATGATAAGCTTCTTGATCTGTTCCGTCAGCAACATGATTTCGAAAATGGCCATTCGTCCTTTGTATCCGGTGTTGTTGCATTTTTCGCAGCCCTGTCCACGGGCAAATTTCTTTCCTTCCACGTCTTCGGGTTTAAGGTTGACTTCCATCAGTTGATCCTCGTTCGGGACGTATTCTTCTTTGCAGTTTGTACAAATTCTTCGCACGAGACGCTGTGCGATGATGGCTTCAAACGTGGCGGCAATAAGAAAGGGTTCCACACCGAGGTCAATTAGTCGCGTGATGGCCGATGGGGCGTCGTTCGTGTGCAGTGTACTGAAGACCACGTGCCCGGTCAGTGAGGCCTGTACCGCGATTTTGGCGGTTTCCAGGTCCCGGATCTCTCCGACGAGAATAATGTCCGGGTCCTGTCGCAGAATGCTGCGCAGACAGTTGGCGAAGGTGACGTCGATTTCCGGATCGATCTGTGTCTGCATGATGCCCTCCAGGTCGTACTCGACCGGATCTTCCGTCGTGATGATTTTCCGCTCAACATCGTTCAGATGATTCAGGCATGAATACAGCGTTGTGGTTTTTCCGGAACCGGTGGGGCCGGTGACAATGATAATGCCGTTCGGCAGGCTGCAGAGGTCGGTAATGGTTTCGTGGTCATCCTCCCGGAGCCCGAGTTTGTCCAGGTCCAGCGAGACGACGCTGCGGTCAAGCACACGCATCACGACGCTTTCACCAAACATCGTTGGCAGCGTCGACACACGGAGATCCACGGGTTTCCCTCCGATGGACAGCATAATCCGACCATCCTGAGGGAGACGGCGTTCCGAAATATCCATGTCCGCCATGACTTTGATGCGGGAGATGACCGCCAGGGCCAGGTGCAGAGGAGGGGGGTTCATTTCGTACAGCACGCCGTCCACCCGATAGCGGATTTTGAACTCGTCTTCGAACGGTTCGAAGTGAATGTCGGAGGCCTGGTCCCGAATGGCCTGAAGCAGCACGAGATTGAGTAATTTGACGACCGGGGCTTTCTGGGCCATCTCCTCGAGGTTGTCGATGTTGATGGCTTCGTCCTCCTGTTCCTCGATCATCATGGCGTATTCCTCTTCCTCGTCCTCCTCCTCGTCCATCTCGTCCAGCAGGTCGTCCACGGAATCGGACTTTCCCGCGTAATATTCCTCAATGGCCTCCTCCACGTCTTCCTCGTTTGACACGGCCCCCTCGACGTCACAATCCAGCATAAACCGGAGATCGTCCAGCACACTGAGGTTCAGCGGGTCGGCCATCGCCACGGTAAGGGTATCGTCTTCGTACTCGACGGGAATGATCTTGTAGACCTTGGCCATGGTGGGGTTAACCATGTCGATGACCTCGGGATCGATTTCGATGTCGTCGAGATCGACCACGTCCATGCCCACCTGGGCCCCGAGGGCAAGGAGCATTTCTTCTTTGGAGATGTAACCGAGGTCGATCAGGATACTGGCAAGTGCTCCTCCTTCCTCACGCTGTACGGAAAGACCTTCCTGTATCTGCCCCTCCGTCACGAGTTCCATGTCTTTCAGGATCTGGCCGATCGGCTTTTGAGTTTCCATCATCCACTGGAATGAGAAGCATTGCACTTGCCGGTAGTTATATTAACAACATTTGGTGCGAAAATTCAATCAAACGGGATTTATCTTGTTATTTTTCCGGATAGGTGTTAGCATAAACCACAATATAGCATCGGTACGGATGCAGGCAAAACACCGTAATTACCATGTTTTCAGGTGTGTATCCTGTCTTTCCCCGGTATTGGTGTGAACGGACTGCAGGTGATTGGTCCGAATCGAAAGAACCCGGTGCCCCTCTCCGGGTGAACGGGCAAAATTCGACGTGTTTCGTTTGATCTTCGGGGTCGATTTCATGACAGAAGGCAACCTCGAGTTCGAAAAACCGATCCAGGAACTGGAGGACAAAATCGCTGATCTGGAGGATCTCTCCGAGGACAGCGAGATTAATTTAAGTGATGAACTGCAGCGTCTCCGGGAGTGCCTGGAACAGCAGAAGCGGATTACCTACGCCAACCTCTCCGCCTGGGAACGGGTGCAAATCGCCCGGAATCCCCGACGACCGGTAATCAGCGATTACATCTCCCTGATGCTGGATGATTTCATGGAACTGTATGGGGATCACAAATACCGGGACGATCCGTCCATCGTGACCGGATTCGCGGAGATGGAGGGCGAAAAGATGATGTTTATGGGACACCGGCGCGGAAAAACCACAGAGGAGCGTATGGAATGCAATTTCGGAAGTGCCCATCCCGAAGGATACAGAAAAGCCCTTCACAAAATGAAGATTGCGGAGAAATATAATTTGCCGGTGGTTTCCCTGATCAACACACCGGGAGCCTATCCGGGTATTGGTGCGGAGGAACGGGGGCAGGCAAAAGCGATAGCGGAAAACCTCAAAGAAATGGCCCGACTGGAGACCCCCATTATCTGTATTGTCACGGGGGAGGGCGGAAGCGGTGGGGCTCTCGGCATCGGCGTTGGCGACTACCTCTCTATTCTGGAAAACAGTTTCTATTCGGTGATCTCACCGGAAGGGTGTGCAGCCATTCTCTGGAAGGACGGGGACAAAGCCCCGGAAGCGGCTGAGGCTCTGAAACTTGCACCGGATGACCTGAAAAAACACGGCATCGTCGACGAAGTTATCCCCGAACCCCTCGGCGGGGCACACCGCGATCCAAAAGGAGCCGCCGACATCATCAAAAGCACCATTCTCCGATACCTGGATGAACTCAAATCCTACTCCACCGAGGAATTGCTTGAACACCGTTATCAGCGTTATCGGAAGATCGGGGAGTACATCGAAGAAGAAACTTCCCGGTTGTCGGACCAGCAGGAAGGGGGTGGTTCCGAAGAGGAGACCGAGAAAACGGAATCCCTCGTGACCTCGTATGGCTCCGCCGGCGATGGGAACAGTTCCTCGTCCGCCGGGAACGAACAGGTCCCGTCCGCGACCGAGGACGAGCCGCACGATGAACAGGAAAACCAATCGGAAAACGACACCTCCCCCTCCGAAAACAAAACCAGGTCGGATCCGGATCCACAACCGGTTACCAACCGGTCGGAGGACGGGGAGGATTCAGCTCATCGGAATTGATCGTCATCGACACAACACTCCATTTGGTGTCATCTATTCATGAATTCGGAACTGCAGGAAGTTGATGAACCCGTAAGCGGAGATGCGCAAGCACTGAAGGAAGACTTTACGTCGCCGCCGGACGCACTTGCCGAAAACTTCAAGGATGTGCTGAATCATCTGGTGGACGAGCCGGATCGACGGGGTCTGAAAGATACCCCCGAACGGGTCGCGTCCGCTTTCCATTACCTGACGGAAGGTTACCGGAAGGAAGTGGACGATATTTTCGAGGGCGCGCTCTTCGAAATTGAGTACGATGAGATGGTGATTGTCAAAAACATCGATTATTACAGTCTCTGCGAGCACCACATGCTTCCGTTTTACGGACAGGCCCACATCGCCTATGTGCCGGACAACCGGGTGGTGGGGCTGAGCAAACTATCGAGACTCGTTGACGCATTTGCTCGCCGGTTGCAGGTACAGGAACGCCTGACCACGCTGGTTGCCGAAACGCTTCGGGACAAAGTACAACCCAAGGGTGTGGGGGTTGTTATCGAAGGGCAGCACCTCTGTATGATGATGAGGGGAGTCCAGAAAGAAAATGCCAATGCGGTTACAAGCAGCATGCTGGACCTGTTCAAGCGGGATTCCCGAACCCGTATGGAATTTCTCGAGCTGCTAAACATTCGGAAATCCGCGGTTTGATGTGGTGCTGTCACCTTCCTGGATCTGTCTGTGGCCCCGGGGGATGACTGGATTGTATTCCGGATTTCCATTAAACTAACGACGTTATCCTGATCTGTTCAACGGGCACCATCCACCTGATTTCCTCCCTTTGTTCGCCGGTTTCCGGGGTTTTCTGGTTCCCTGTCTGTGCCATGGGGGGGGCGATTTCACGGGAAAGGCGGTCAACATAATTTCACTTACAACAAAGGAGAGGTTCATGACACGTTTGGGCAATGGGTTTGTCTCTTTGCTTTTCCTGTTCCTCTTTGCCGTACCGGTCCACGCGGACATTGTTGTTCTGGACAATGGAGAACGGATCAGTGGCATGGTGGAGAAGAAAGGCAACCAGTATATTATCAAGTTTCCGGATGGATCCGTCGTACTTCCCGCCGATCGAGTTCGGGAGGTCATCAAGAAGGAAACGGACCTCGAACGGTATTACGAAAAGAAGAAAGAGGTCAAATCTGATGATCCCGAGGAACAATTTGCCCTCGGCAAATGGGCCTGGAAACGTGATCTGAAAAGACAGGCCCGGACGCACCTGCACCGCGTGCTCGAACTTCAACCCGATCATCAGCCGGCACACGAACTCCTCGGCCACAGGAAATACGAGGGCGAATGGATGACGGAGGAAGAGTACCTGAAGAAAAAGGGATACGTGAAGTACAGAGGCGAGTGGGTAACGCCTGAGGTGCGGGAAGCGCGGGAAGCCCTTGAGGAAAAGAAAGAACAGGAGGAACGGGAGCGGCGCCGGTCGGATCGGGAAGAGGAACTTCTCGAAACCAGAAAGGAGTTACACCGCGTGAGGAGTGAACTTGAACGTCTGCGCGAACGGCGGTCAGAGCGACGGTATCCATATGCTGAGTTTGGTTATTATCCGTATTACCCGTATCGAAACCGAATAATCCTGCTGGATGGAACGTTGTTCGGCACGAATCACATCCGGCGACGCTCCCACACGCCACATTTTTGGCGTCACGGGTTTCGTCACCATCAGAACCACCGGAACAAACCCCATCACTTCAAGTTGCGGAATCGGTAAATCAGGTGTCGATTTCTCACCACCGGGCAATTTTTCAGTAGGTGGATTTCCCTTCCTCTATTTCGGGGTGACACAGGAGGGGGCTTTCACCCCGGTCGAACACTGTTATTAGGGAATAACTCCCGGTTCCGGCCTTTATTAACGCGAGACCACGGTGAATGAATCGGCGGGCTTCGGTTCGTCCACCCACCGGTTCCATTTGATCTTATCCGCCGAACATGTAAACATTTTCCGAAATCCAGATCCGTTCACAATTGATTCATCGGCGGGACCGTGGTTCAATTCAGGGTGACAATGTGACGATTACCCACCGCGACGTATCCTTTGTTCCGGAACCCCGCAACAGGATCAAACCCTGTCCGGGGCATATTCCGGCGTTTCGTAATGGTTGCGAACTCCCCGGGTGTTTCGTGATGATTCCACCGCCTATATATACATTACGACGTACTGGACCCCTGGTGGTCCTTCTTTTTTGCGGTTTGCTCCTGTCCATCTCGGGTATTCACGGGCAGGAGGAAGTCCAGGCCGAAGAGCTGAATGAAGGGGAATACGTGATTCGGGCCGGGGGTGTGGAATCCTGGGTGGAGAAGGATCAGCGGATCACGCTGTTAACGGGCGGGGTTGAACTGACTTCGGCAAAAGACCGCCTCCGGGCCCGAACCGTTCTGGGTTGGACGCCCGTGGACAAGGGAGACGGCGGGGACGGTAAAGACCAAGGGCTCCGGGATGAGAAATCAGTGTACTTCCGGGAGATTTATGCGTCCGGATACGTACGGTACGAAAAAGGGCGGGAGGGCAATGAAATATTTGAGGCAGAGCAACTGTATCTGAACAATGCTTCCGATTACGGTCTGGCCGAGACGGTGACGTACCGGTCCCGGTTGCCGGAACGGGACCAGCCCATTGTCATTCGCGCAAATCAGTTCGAAATCAGGGATCGCAATCTGTATACGGCCCGGGATGTCTCGTTTACGACCTGTGATTTCGAAGCACCTCATTATCGTGTCGAAGCGGGACGGATGACGGTGTACCGGAAGGAGGAGAGCATTGACGCCAGGGGTGTGGTTCCGTGGATTGGCGGGGTGCCCGTTTTTTATCTTCCGGCTGCTTACCTGGACCGTGATTTCATTGAGCCGATACGAAAAGTGGAATACGGCCGGAACGACCGGTTCGACGAGTTTTTGTACACCCGTTTTCGATTTCCCCTCTACCGGTACCGTCGGGACGAGCAGGGAAACGTCCGAAAAAAGAACGATCGGCCGGTTTCGGGAAAGTGGGGTTCGCTGGACGTGCTCGCGGACTGGCGGGAGCGGCGAGGCCCGGCACTTGGACCAAAGCTGGATTACAGCTGGGAGGGGTATGAGGGATTTCTGGATGCGTATGGCATGAACGATCGAAAAGGGCCGAACCCGGAGGTGGAATTTGATCGGCAGTTCCTTCCGAAGGAGAAGGATTTTCGGGGCCGGGCGTGGTGGTTCCACCGGCAATTCCTATATTCGGACGATGAGGCATACGAATTTTTGCGGTTTGACTTGGAGGTAAACAAAGTCAGCGATCGAAACTTTATGCAGGAATTTTTTGAAACGGAATTTAAAACCGGAAAGGACCGGGAGTCGTACGGATACCTCCGATATGCCGACGAAAACGTGTTTGCCACCGGAACGGGGCGGGTCCGCATCAATAGTTTTCAGACACAGACGGAATACCTTCCCGGGATAACACTTTCGGTGGACGGCGAGCCCCTGGGTAAGGGTTTTTTGTACTCATCACGTACCGATCTGTCCGATCTTCGGGAGCGGCCCGATGAGGATCTGTCCGGTGCGAGGATGTTTGAGACCACGCGTGTGGACACCTATCAGGAGGTGTCCAGGCCGTTTTCGGTTGGGCCTCTTCGCGCCCGACCGTTTCTCGGGGGACGTGGTTCTTATTATGATCGAGACGCTTCTCAGACGCGTTCCATTGATCGTCATATTCTGTCGGGGGGGCTTTCACTGAATCAGAAATTCCATCGTGTGTACGATACGCCCTCCGATCTTCTGGGATTGAATGGCCTTCGACATGTGGTCGAAGCAAAGGGGAAATACACGAACAATTTTCATTCCAACCGTTCTGCGTCGGACCTCCATCAGTTTGACACGACGGATGCTCACGAGGCGTTTGAGGAAGTGTACCTGGAACTGACCAGTCGATTTGAAACCCGGGACAATGATGGGGAGGCCTATCAATTTCTTGACACCGGGGTCGGTGCCGAGTATTACCCGGACGCCGATCGGGATCGCGCCACCGTCCGGGAACAGAATGTGCTTCAACCTTTTTCCTGGATCCCCACGAACCGTTCGCCCCGGAATGGAACCATTCCGGACCGGAACTGGTCGGCCCTTTATTTTCGCCTCTCCTTTACGCCGAACCTGCCGTTTTCCCTGTCGGGCCGGATGGAAGTGGAGCCAAACAACCAGTCTCTTCTTTCCACCGTGGGGAACCTCAACGTGTCCGTAACGGATCGGTTATCGGCCTCCGTTTCACATTCCTACATTCGCGATCTTGTCGAAACGACGGATTACGGCCTTGATTATCAACTGTCCGATCGGTGGGACCTTACGGTCCGGGCCACCTACGATGAACGGTTGGACGAATTCCAGAAACGAGAGGCGTCCCTCTCCCATGAATTTCACGATTTCCGGCTTTCCCTCGGGTACATTGATAACAACCGCCGGGACGATCAAATTGTGACCATATCTCTGTCACCGGTGTTTCTGCAGGCGGATGAGCGGGGATTCGAACTGTACGAAGCCCGGCGAAGTGAAATAGAGGGAGCGGAGTAACAACCTTCGGGAAGAAATGTTCCACTCCTCGGAATCGGTAAGTGACGGTTGTTCTGTTTCAAAAGACCGGGGGTTACTGTACAATTACATCATGCCTGTGGTTGTTCGCCTTAACGGACATCCGACTGATTTCCTCACCCGCCGATTCAGGGTTCCGTTCCCGCTTGAGTTTATTGATTTTTACCGATTTCAAGGTCGGTAAACACGGTTCAAAACCACTTTTCGGATCAAATGAAATCACTTCGTACGGAAACGATTCTGACGGGTGCATTGATCATCATGGTGGTGCCGCTTGTCGGCGGGTATCTGCTGTCCCGACAGGTAACGTGGTCACCGGGATCGGATACGGAACGATCCAAAAACAGTTCGGGGGACGTTGTTCATTTTGATGAACCGGAGTACCGTCGGAACCCCGACGCAGCACCGGATGCCGGGACGGAGCATGACAAAACTCGTTCCGGCCACGAGTCCTCGGAACAACTTCCGGGCGACCGGCCGGAGTGGACCCCCTCCTACACGAAGAAATTTACCGCATCGTACGTAAAAAACGTTGCGCGTGAAACATGGTTTCAGAACCGGGTTCGGACCCTTCTTGAAAACGGCACATTGAAGGATCACCTCCGGAATTTAAGCAAAGACCGACTCTGGAAGCAGATTACCAAACGATCCAACATCACGAAGGAGGACCTTGCCGATTCGGCGGATCCCTATGAACTCGGTCGGGATCTCGTGGATGCGTCGCTGACGAAACGGTCGGAGGCCGAATCCGAGAACGAGCAAAAACTTCAACGTCCCGTTGTGTTTTCAACGGACGTAAACGAAGCCACTCACGAAGCGGTAAATTCTCGGGAGGTCTTTTCAACCGACACGGATCGGATTTACGTGGTGTTTAAAATGGGCCGGTTTCGGGGGATACTGAACATCTTCATCAAATGGACCTACCGGCCGACGGGAGAAATTCTGCTGTACGAGAAGAAGCCAATAGATGCCGGGAAACACTGGAATTATGTCTGGCTTAAGATGAAAAAAGGCTGGAGGCCCGGGCCATACGATGTTACACTGTATCGGATTGAAAAGGGGACGGGGGATCTGAAATATTTTGGTTCCGGTGCGTATCGGATTCGGTAAAAACGTTACACGTAATTCTGGAGCGATTTGATATGATGATGATCGAACTGGGCGGTCGGCAGATCTGTCGTTATGGTGTTGTGGCTGTGTTGTTTATTGCCGGCCTCAGTATGGGGTTTGCCGGCTGTGGTGGGGGCGGCGGCACCAGTGGTTCCAGCGGCGGTGGGGGTGGTCCCTCGTTTAATCCGAATTCAAATTGGTGGCAACAGCACCGGGCCGTTGCCGAGAAAACAGCCGTCCAATCCCTGGCCGGATCCCTGACCAACCCGGAGTTTCGATGGGAGTTCACCAATCCGGGCGGAAACGTAATCAGTTCACCGGCCATTGCCGACCTGGACGGGGACGATGATCCGGACGCCGTGTTCGGGTCGTCCGACAACAGTGTGTACGCCGTGGACGGACGAACGGGGAACAAATTATGGGATTTCACGCCCTCCTCCAGTCCCAATAATTTCGACAGTTCCCCCGCGGTGGGCGACTTCGATGAAGACGGGAACATGGAGGTGGCCATCGGCTGCGACAATGGATTGGTGTACCTGCTCAAAGGAAGTGACGGCACAAAAATCTGGGAGTTTGACACCACACACGCCGCCGTCAAAAGTGATCCGGCCGTAGCGGTGTTGGACGGCGAGATTACGATCGTGGTGGGAACCGACGGCAACAGTGTGTTTGCCCTTGACGCCGACGGAAATCAACGCTGGGAAGCCACGAATCCCAGTGGTGCGATCGACACCGGCCCGGCCATTGCGGACATCAACGGCGACGGCAACAAGGAAGTGGTTGTCGGCACGGATGGCAATAACGTCTGGGCATTTGACAATCAGGGAAGCGACCTCTGGAATACCAGCACCGGCGATGCCATAAACACGACCCCGGCCATCGCCAACCTCGACGGTTCCGGTGACCCGGAAATCATCGTGGGCGACGATGGCGGGGACGTCCACGTGTTGCAATCCGATGGGTCGAGTTTTGGCAATAATTTTCCGTTTACGGCTCCTTCAAACTCAGTACGGGGATCCCCGGCCGTTACCGATTTGAATAATGATTCGGTCAAGGACGTCGTTGTGGGGTCCGACGACGATAACGTGTATCTCATCGATGGTTCGGATGCCTCCAATCAACTGGGTTCAAGCCCGGTAGGTCTGGGAGCGTCCGTAAAAAGTTCCCCGGGCATACTGGACGTGGACGATGACGGGAACCGGGACATCGTGGTCGGCACCGACGACACGAGCAGCGACAATCTCCACGCCATTGATTCCAGCGGCAGTATACTGGACGCCGTCGATCTGGGAAGTGGAGAGGTCCGCAGTTCCCCGGCACTGGGGGACGTGGACGGCGACGGCCAATCGGAAGTGGTCGTTGGTGCCAACAACAATAAGGCCGTCGCAGTAGACACCGGGGGGACGGTCAACTGGACGGAATTTCACGAGAATTCGTCAAACAGCGGGCTGCAGCAGATCAGTGATGATCGGACCGTAAACCCGTCCGCAGACGCCAACGGCACCGGTAGCGGAAACATCATTGGGGGGCCCGCCATTGGCGATGTGGATGGAGACAGCAATATGGAAGTTGTTTTTGGCACCGACGGAAATCGCGTGAAGGCATTTGATGAATCAGGAACAGAGGAATGGTCAACCTCTGACACTCCTGACAATATAGTCAATTCTGTTGAATCGACGCCGGCCATCGGTGACGTGAACAGCGGGAACAACGGAGCCGA
>CAZOLI010000008.1:0-49055 GCA_964580675.1 uncultured Planctomycetia bacterium | reverse complement strand
CTGTTGAATCGACGCCGGCCATCGGTGACGTGAACAGCGGGAACAACGGAGCCGAAGTCATCGTGGCGGATACGGGCGGGATTGTCTATGGCCTCGATGGGGATAACGGCAATGAAATCTGGCAGTATAACTCCGGGGCCTCCGAGGCATTTTCCCCGGTTATTTCCGACGTGGATGAAGACGCGGACCTGGATGTGGCCTTTACCGGAGACAATAAAATTTTTGCTGTCGAGGGGAATGAAAATGCGGGATCTACGGATGATCTTAACAATTTTCCGTATAATACCACGGGCGCGGGTGGGGGAAATTTTTCCAACGGCCCGGCGGTTGCCGTCATGAACACGTCGGCCGGATCCGATGTGCCACATATTGTGGGGGTCACGAACAACAACGGTACGATTCATGCGGTAAACGGATCCAACGGGAACAGTGCCGCCACGGAAAGTAGCAATGTGTCCAATGTACAAACGGCGCCGGCCATTGCCGATCTATTTGGGGATAGCGCCAAGGAAGTCGTCTTCGCCGGTTCCAGCAACAATGAGGTCACGGCCGAAAATTTCGGGGCCGGAAACTGGATTTATACCGGGGCGACGGGAACCATTCAGGGTTCCCCGGCCATTGGAGACGTCAATGGAGACGGGGTTCTTGATGTGGTGGTCGGATCCCGTGATGATGATGTGCATGCCATCAACGGGGAAACCGGAAACCCATTATGGACGGGATCCACAACTGGCAACGTGGATTCCGATCCCTCTCTATGTAACCTGAATGGAGCCGCTGGTGTGGATGTGGTCGTTGGTTCCGATGATAATAATGTCTATGCGTTCAACGGTTCCAATGGTAATCAAATCTGGAAAATCGGGGCTTCTCAATCGGTAAAAAGTTCTCCGGCCATTGCCGACCTGGCCGGCGATGGCGAACTGGAAATTGCGGTGGGCAACAACAACAACGAACTGCTGATCATCGATTGATCCAGCGGTATACCACCGACCGTGTCCTTCGGCTAGCACAAGTCACGCCTTCTGGTCATCGTTTCACCGGACGAAAAGGGGCAGTGTTCCGTTATTTCGTTCATGCCGGTAATCTTCGGGAAGTTCTCCGTCGAATCCGGTTCGTTCCTCCCGAAAACGGATCATTTCCGCCGTATCCTCCTCTGATTTTTCAGCTGTGTAAGCTATTTTTATATCACAACTTACGAATATTTTAAGTTTCTTTGTTAAGGTTTATTTACGAGAAAAAAATATTAAAGAAAAATTAAAATTTTTTTCGGGTTAAGTTGTTTTTTATAAAGGGGTTACGTTGGTCTTATTAGATTTGTGTCGGAACGGGAGTTGCGAACAGGAAGGGTGGAGTGATCGACGACGTTGCCTCCGGTGACGTTCATGAGTCTGGCTTCCGGTCAACACAGATGAATGGGGAGGGCATGAACGGCCAAACGGATCAAAATTTTTGTCCGGTCAGATTCATGACCCCACCGGATGTTACGGAATCTGGACAGGATTGAAAAACACGGTTCCGGCCTCCACCGGAAACAGAGATATCGACCCCGATCGATTCAAACGACAGGGCGCCGAAGTACGAATGCATACCATCAGAGCCCGGGCACGTCCTCCCGGGCTCTTTTTTATTGTCGAATTGGGCATGAATTCGCCATAGACGGTGCATCGACGACGACGGCGGACCATGGAAGCAGGGAGAGACCGTTTGAACAACGTCAGAGCGAAAAGATCAAGATCATGACGTTGACAAAACCTCCTCCCATTTTGCTTCCCACTTCGGTTTTTCCTGTTCCCAGTTTTCCTTCAGTTCACAGAAGTCATCAAACGTGTCCTGGAGCAGAAATGGATTGTGCCGTGATTCCCAGGAGAGGGTGGAGTGGGGCTTTGGTCCGTAATCGTGACCCGGGTATACCTTTGTATCGGGGTTCAATTTCATGATGCGGTTGTGCAGGGATTCGTACTGGTTCCGTGCGTCTTCACCGCGATCGCTCGTGCCGCCGACCTTGCCGACGAACAGTGTATCACCGGTCAGAAGCACCTCGTTGTTTACGTGAAGACAGCAGCTTCCCGGCGAGTGGCCGGGGGTGTGCAGGACCTCAATTCGAAGATTCCCCACCTGCAGCCGGGCACCATCCTGAAGGTCCACGTCACGTTTTGTTCCGTCGGCCGGATGATTGGCGATTCGGGCACCGGTGCGTTCCTTAAAATATTCGTTTCCGTGGACGTGATCGTGGTGTCCGTGGGTGTTCAGAATGTATTCTACACGGGTTTCCGTTTCTTCGATCCGATCCGCTATTTTCTGGAGGCCAAAAGCGGGATCCACCAGTGCTCCTGCCGCCGTGTCCGGACAGGTGAGCACGTAACTAAAATTCCGCGTTGTTTCGGGCTGTATGGGAATTTGCTGTAAGTGCATACGGATTTGGTGTATCTGAACGGATGAGCTTTACGGGTTGTTTCGAACGGTGCCAATACGTCGTTTCCCGTCTGGTTCCTCGAGAAAACGGGGCCGGAGAACATGTTACGATGTATTTGTTTTTGGGTAAAGGCCCCCCTCCCCGGAACGGTTTATTCCGGAACACCGGCGATTCCCCCGGACCGTTGAGGGTCGAGAACATGACGAGGGACAATATTTGTTGTTCGTTCCAATAATTTGAGATTTCAGGCATCCGTATTTCTTACCGATTAACAAATACGAACCAACCAATCGTGCCCGGGGGCCTTTTTCTGTTATGTATTGAAAACTGGAGATGGTGCGATGCGTGAAAACGACACGCAGAACCGGGTTTCCCGCCTCGTGTCCCTGAACGACGACGTGCGGGACCGGCTTCTGGAACTCAAGGAGCAATTTCCAAACTGCAACGATATTGCGTACCGCGGCTCTGCTCTGGTGAACATTCTACGCTTTGAGGAGAGTGACGAACATCCGAACGATGGCATGTTGATGTTTGTGTATCGCTATCGTCACGATACGGATACGTACCGCCTCGAGTGTCACATGGAGGTAAATTACCGAACGGTTGAAGACCACAACGACCGAATTCAGTTTGTGGTGGACGAAAAGGACGAGGTGGAGCCCCTGTCCTTTGTGGACCGGAAAATTGAACAATTTCTCGAACTTTACGAGGACCCACCGGAAACCTACGCTCCCTGATCCCTCTCCTTTCCGGTTCTTCCGGTTCCGCCGAATCATTTTTTGGTTGTTATTTCCTCCCCATATCCACCACGGTTTGATCACGATCATGAAGGAGGTTATGAGGAAAAAAGCTTTCATCGATCTGTTCAAGAATGTTATCCTGTTTTAATAGATTGGTTCTTTATTTATGTTCCCACCAGTGATGCTGGCCGATTTGTAGCGAGCACCATCTTGAATTGCATCATTCCGGGTGGAAATGTGCTGCACTCGGCCGGACCGAAGAAGATGGCAATTTCATCCATCAGGGTTCCGACCTTGATTGTCGATGCAGGATCGGCATCGTGTTTATTACCCCGGAAAACGGTGTTTGCCCCGGGCAGATTCTGTTTCCAGGTCCCTCTAATTCTGCGTTTGAATATTTCGGGAATCTAACCCGTCTATCATTCATGTGGTTTTCTCACGAGATACGATCAAATAGGTCATCACCGGGGGAATTGGGAACGGGAATAAAGGAAGCAGGATAGATGGAAACGCCGAAATATATAGGGTGAACATTCCACTGATGATCACGGTTTGCATCTCCTTTGTTGAAAATGCTATAAGAAGAGAAAAACAGACGGCATACTACTTTCATTTACCATTTTCATTTACCATTTCGTACGTTTCTTGATTGACATCCATTTTCGATGAAAATTATTGTTCTTGGTGCCGGTCAGGTCGGGCGTTCCGTGGCCCGGGGACTATCCGGCGATCATGAAATCACTGTTATCGATCTCGATCCGGACCGTCTCGACCGATTACGGAACAAAACGGATGTGATGACGATTGAGGGAGATGGAGGGCAGTTCGACGTCCTGGTGGAGGCGGGAACGGAGTCGGCGGACATGATGATCACCTGTACGAACGACGATCAGACCAATATCCTTGCCTGCGGCGTTGCCACGGGAATCAACGAAGACATTTTTACCATTGCCCGCGTGGCACGGACGAGTTATCTCCAATCATGGAGAAGCTCACCCAAGTCGTTCAACCTTGATCAGATGGTTGGAAGTGATTACCAGACGGCCCAGGCGATCGTCCAGGTTGCCTACCGAAAACTGGCTCACGACATCGACTTTTTTAGCCGGGATCAGATTGAAATGGCGGCGTATTCCGTTCCCGAGGATTGTGAAATCGCCGGTCAAACGGCCCGGGAATCCGATAAATACGAGGGGATTCGCTACGCCGCCGTCCAGACGGACGACGAGATGGAAGTGGTCCGAGGAGATACCGTTATCCATGGTGGAAGCCGTCTCCTCGTCATTGGTCGAAGCAGAGCAGTCTCCGAATTCGGTCGGACCCTCGCCGGTGATTCTGAATCCCTGGATCGTGTTTTTATCTTCGGGGGAGGAGAAATAGCCATGCAGACGGCCCGTCTCCTGGAAGAACAGGAGGTGTCCCCGAAACTTATCGAACTGGATTCGGATCGGGCACATTTTCTTGCAACCAAACTGACGGATACCCTGGTGCTCAACGATGATGCCACGGCCCCGGAATTTCTCAAGAGTGAAGGAATCCAGCGGGCCCAGCTGGTGATCTCGGCACTTCGGCCGGATGAACGAAACCTGCTGAGTACTCTACTTGCCAAGGAACTGGGGGCCGGCCGGGTTCTTTCGGTGGTGCATGAGGCAAAGTACCAGTCTTTGTTTGAAAATCAGGGTGTTGAGATAACGTTTAATCCACGGAATTTGGTTGTTGAACAACTTCTTCGCTACACAAGGAAGCAATCGGTCGAAAAAGTATCGATCGTGGAGAACCATCAGGGAGAAGTCGTGGAGGTGGAACTCGAGGAAGACAGTCTCCTGGTGAACAAAACTGTTGAAGAGGGCATGCAGAATTTTCCAAAGGACATGATCATCGGGGCCTTCTCCAGAAAGGGACGCGTTCACATACCGGTCGGAGACACCGTTTTGAAGCCGGGGGATCACCTGGTGATCTTCATGAGTTCCGAAGTGGTTGGTGACGTACTTGATAAGCTATGATTGTACTGCGGCGGCTTCGAACCGTAGCGGGTCTTCTGGGAACCGTACTGGCGTCATTCAGTCTTCTCTATTTGGTCCCCCTGGCGGTGGCGTTGCTCTACGGGAACTCAATTGTTCCTTACCTTGTTCCCATGGGCATTTCCGCGGTTCTGGGTCTTGGTCTGAGTTATTATCTGCGGGAGGAGGAACTTGAAGTCGCCGATGGGTTTCTTCTTGTTGTGCTAACCTGGGTCACCGTGGCCATTCTGGGGGCGGTTCCTTACGTTCTCACCGGAACCGGTTCCCTCGCCTCCCCCGTGAACGCGCTGTTTGAAAGCGTAAGCGGTTTTTCCTGTACCGGATCGACGGTGATCAGGAATATTTCCCTCGAGAAATACCCGCATGCCCTTATGCTCTGGCGCCAATTAACTCAGTGGTTGGGTGGAATGGGCATTCTGGTCCTGGCGGTAGCGGTTCTTCCTCGTCTATCGGTCGGGGGATCACAGTTTCTGGATAACGAGGTGCCGGGACCACGAATGGATCGTTTAACCCCTCATATGGCGGAGACGGCCCGACGGCTCTGGTTGCTCTACCTGACAGCCACGGCCCTGCTTTTTGCATTGTTGTACGGTCTTCACCTGGTCGGTCTGGCCCCGAAAATGACCCTTTTTCAATCGATATCACATGCGTTTACCACGCTGCCGTCGGGGGGCTTCTCACCACAGGCCCGCAGCGTGGCAGCTTTTTCACCATGGGTTCAGTGGGCTCTGATTCCATTCATGCTTGTGGCGGCAATGAGTTTTGTTCTTCTATGGCAGGCTCTGTTCAAGAACCCCCGTTCGCTGTTCCGGAACACGGAGTTTGTTACGTACATCCTCCTGTTTCTGGTGGGCGGCATTCTGGTGAGTCTTATGCTTTTTTTCCGGGACTCCCACGCCACCGTGGAGGAACACGTTCGCCATGGATTTTTTCAGGTGACCACGATTTTGACCACCACCGGTTACGCCAGCACGGACTTCGCGGCGTGGTCCGGTGACATTCTCGTGATTTTGCTGTTGCTCATGTTTATCAGCGGATGCGTGGGGAGTACTTCCGGTGGAATTAAGGTGTTTCGATGGCTGATCGTCGTGAAGGTGATCCACCGGGAAGTGTTTCAGCGCATTCACCCCTCCGCCGTCAGGTCTCTGTACCTGGGAAAACGGGTCATTAAACCGGAAATTGTCAACGGGGCCCTCGCCTTCGTTCTTTCCTACATTACATTGTTCGCCACCGGGGTTCTGGTCATTACTGTGGATCTGCATTTAACGGGAATTTCCCTTGAACCCGCCGAGGTCGTTACGACCGTTGCCGTTACCCTGGGAAACATTGGACCGGGTTTTGGAAACGTCGGGCCGATGGAAAATTTCCAGTTCTATCCGTGGCCGTCAAAATTGGTCATGTCCTTTATGATGATAGCGGGCCGGCTGGAGGTAATGTCCCTTCTCATCGTGTTGCTCCCCTCTTACTGGAAGGACTAATTTTACTCCGTTGAAGGGGGCTTCACTATACGGTCAAGCTCTACTTTCCAATACGTGTTCTGGATTCCGGAAAAATTGGAAGCAGGGGAGTGGAGAAGCTTCGGGTCAAATTAGTTGGCAAAGAATTGGGGCCAGTGGTTTTTTAGTTCCTGAATCTGTTTGCGGACCTTATTTTTCACGATGTTTCTGCCGGCGTCCCGGAGTTCCCTCAGTACCGGGAGGGCCATAAGACCAGCCCGGTCAAGCCGGCGAAGCGCTTTATTGCGATCCGTGGCTGATTCGTTGATGATGGTCTTGTTCTGTTCCGCCAGGTATTCCCTCAGACCGGGATTGTTATGAAGAGCCCGGATCAGGCGAACGGTCTGGTCGGGGTGATACATTTGAATATCGTGCGATGTTCTGTTCCAGGTCTGAAGTGCTTTTCCCGGGTTGCCGCTTTTGAATTGCTCAGCGATCTCAAGAAGGGATCCGGCAAATCCTTGAAGGACAAAGACATCCGGTGACAGTTCCTGTAATTTTGCCCGTGCCTTCTGGAGTTTGTTCTTATTCAGAGAGGTCCGAACCGATTCCATAGCGTCCCGGCCTTTCTCTGTAAGAGCCGGGGGAGCGTTTGTGTTGAGCGGATTCTGGCCGAACATCGGCCAGGCAGCACATGTCGCGTTGTCGTTTGATGCAAGGGCGTACAGGATCCGTGCTTCACTTTCCACGAAATACACCTGACCACCGGACACCGCCGGTGAGGAAGTTTGTTTGGATTTTGCACCGGTGGAGTAATTCCAGATTTCGTTTCCACTTTTTGTGTCGATTGCGTGGAAGTTTCCATCGTCGCTCCGAACGTACACACGGTTGTGTAGGACAGCCGGTGAGGAATGAATAACCCCGCCGGTTTGAAATTCCCAGTGTTTATTTCCCGAATCGGCATCGAGGGCGTACAACTTTTTTTCACTGGTCCCGAAAAACAGCCGATTTCGAGACACGGCCGGTGCCGTGAGGAAGCTGGCACCGGTTTGAAACGTCCAGTTTTTGTCACCGCTGTTTTTGTTCAGGGCATACACGGTTTTGTCGTTGCTCTCAAAGTAGACCCGGTTTCCGTCCACGGCCGGGGCGGAGGTAATTTCGTCACTTGTTTCAAAGGACCAGATGGGGGTTCCGGTTTTCGCGTTAATAGCATATAACGTTCCCACGTCGGTCCCGGCGTAAACCCTGCCCTGACAGGCGGTCGGATCCGAAAAGGACTGGGAGCTTTTGGCAATCCATAATTTTTCCCCGGATTTCACGTCCAGGGCCAAAAGGCCGGACCGCGTGGCCACAAATACGCGTCCGTCGGAAATGGCCGGAGGGGCCGTGGAGGTGCGACCGTTGTAATCCCAGCGTATCTCACCGGTGTCGCTTGCCAGGGCGAAAACGTCCCCTTTTATATTGGCCGCAAACACCATTTCGCCCGCGAATGACGGAGCAGCTTCCAGCTCTGCACTGGTCCGTTGCGACCAATTTTCTTTTCCCGAGCTCGTTTTCAGAGAAACCACCTGTTTCAGGTTTCCGATGAACAGATGATCCTCCGCTACCACCGGGGACGTAAACTTGTCCCCTCTCGGGCGTTCCCAGATTTTGCTTCCCGGATTGTTTTCGGAATTGCCGCCATCATTTCCCTGAGCCTGAATGGATGTTTGGCCAACCAGCACGATCAGGAACAGCAGAAGGACGACAATACGGACTCGAATCTGATGCATGGGGAGGGTGTTCCCTACACGGATAACACAGGTGGGACTCCAGTGACCATTTTGATGTTCCGTACTCCGTTTATTATAAGTCGGATAGGTGTGAGAGTGAAAGAAACGAGCGTAGAGACGTTTTGATGTTTCGTTTATTAACCGGGTCGATGAGTATGTTGGACAATGGCGGAATCCGCTCCGGTCAATGGACTGGGGAGTGGCAACGTCTTCCGGGTGTTTTGATGACCGGGTTTTCCCTTTCCGGGATGACGTTCCTTCCGGACTGTGGGTTGATACTATTGAAAGCGAAGACGGAGCCATAGCTGTACCGGTTCCCTGTGCGTTACGTCGAATTATTTGTTCTTTGATTTCTCCAATTCCGTTCGCGGAAGTTCAGGCCATCTCCGCGTAATCTTTCTTTTTAAATTTATTGCCCGAAGGGTTGCTTCGGGACTGTCTGGAATGTTCGGGGGCTGGAGATAAGAAAGGGCAAGCGGACCGGATAGCTGGAGCCGTTCATATGATTTTTTCCTGGTGTCGTATTTTTCATGATCCAGGTTGTTCACCTGTTTTTGAAGAAACGTGGCCAACGACGTCTTGTCGGATAGGATGACGAATATTATTTCCAGGTGTTCGGTGTACACATGGCCCGGTCCGGAAAGCCTGTTCCAGATCCGCAGGGCCGTATCCAGATTGCCGTTGCGCACGTGTTTTATTGTTCGCAACCCTCTATCGTATAGTTTGTATATGCTTCTTCGGGGATCCAGCCGTTCATCGATCAGTTTTCGCGTCTTCTTCAGATTTCCCTTCTTCAGAACGTTTCGAATCCGGTCCCCGTGCCCGTCATCTTTCTGGCCCCGCTGGATGGGATTGCCGGTGTGGCCGGCGTTTCCCCCCCAGTTGTTCCATCCCGTGTGGAATCCCGGTTTCACGCCGTAGGCAGTGATGGGGCCTCTGAATCCGCTCAGAACAAGTTTTCCCCGGTGTGAAATTGGATAGGCGAAGAACGTTCCCGAAGGTTTCATGTTCCTGATCACCTTTCCCGTGGTGGCGTCGAGAATGCTCGCGGTTGGCGATGTGCTTCCCTTTATGTGGTAATGATTCCAGATCAAATATTTCCCGGCAGTAATCATGTAACTGTGGTCCACATCTTCTTTCTTGTGGTTCCAGAGTTTCTCCCCGGTTTGGATAGACCGAGCCGTTATCTGATTTTTTCCGGCAATATATACATGTTTTTGCCCTACCAGAAGGCTGGGAAAGCCAGAAAATTTTGAGGAGAGTTTGTCGGGTTCACCGGATTCCTCCGTCCAGAATGTTTTTCCGTTTCCGGAACGGAGTTTTTTTACCTTCTCTTCCTTGGTAAGAACGATCGGGTGATCGGAGGAGGTGAGGCCAAAACCTCTAACTCTTTCATCTTTCGTCCAAATTCTTCGCCCGTTATTCGGGTTGCATCGTGAAATGCGTGATTCGCCAACCAGAAAAAGGGAGGTCGGCGTAGCCGAGATTCTGTTCAGGTCCGGGATGTTCTTTTCTCGTGACCAGACCGTTTTTCCGTTCTCAATTCGATGACAGGACAGTTTTTCCTCCGGTATGCCCGTAAACACCAAACCATTTGAAATGGCAGGAGAAACCGGCATTTTCCCATTTATTTCCGTTGACCAGATGGTATTTCCATTGTCCAGCCGGACCGATTTTAGCGTTCCACTCTTTGTGCCGTACACAGCCCGGTCCTGCCAGACCACTGGAATACAGATTTGATCGGATTCATCACTGTACAAATTTACGTCCAGGGACCATTTTTTATTACCGCTCTTCAGGTTGGCGGCCGTTAATTTTGTTTCGTCGTCATCGAGTCCCGTCAGCATCAGGAGGGTGTTCTGCCCGGCGCCAAATGGATAGGTTATGTCACTGAAGTCGCTCTTCCAGATCTGTGTGAGTGTGTTTTCCTCCTCCTGTTTTTCGCTGTTTTCCTTCTCCTGGGGTAATGCGGAGGGGGAAGCGGCGGTCATTACGATAGTCAGGAGTATGATGAGGACGGATTGTTTTTTCATGTCTGGGTTCCCCGGATTGGAAATTCAATTTTGACCATGATGACCATCAGGGTATTATACCACCCGAAACCGGGGGAAGAAAGAATTTACGAGGAATTGCAATGTGGAAGGGTTTTCGAAAAGGAGGTTCCCGGAGGCGAAAAGTTCGCCGTGGATGTGAGCGGGGAGATTCAACAGGAGTTTGCTGCAGGTGATCGGGCGTTCGGGATGCTCTGGTGGAACGGTATACCGTTTCCTTACATCAGGTCGGGTATATGATATCTGTATGGCCGTTCCTCGGGGATTATTATTGGGTTTGCATCCAGGTTTTCTGGGCGGTCAGGGGGACAATGACGATGCCCAGGCCCACGATGATTAGCGTGGCCACAATCGTCGGAATTTTGCCTTTCTGTATTAGGTAGGCGGCCAGGCCAATGACCACCAGGAAACTCACCATGTGAATCCAGATGTACATGGTTTCTTCGTTCAGGGGTTTCCGAATGGCTTTGGGAATGGAAAAGTAACCCGCGAAGAAGTACGTGAGAAGGCTAATCAGGATAAACACGCAGGCAACGATTGTTTCGGTACTCATCTTGGTCTCGAAATTAATTTTCTTCGGGCTGGCTGACCGTGTTTCAGCTTCGACCGGTAATCCGGTCAGGAACCGGCGACTGGGGTGAAGCTTTTCAATCACCAACAATTATGACACAAACTCGAGGGCCAATCAACTGGAGCCGGTGGCTCAGGATGGTTTCCTGGAGGCGGCAGGTTCCGATTCCTGTCGGCACAGGGCGGAGGCCGCAATACGATCGCAGAGTTCCGGAAAGGAGATACCGGCTTCCCGGGCCGCTTTGGGCAGCAGGCTGTGGGAGGTCATGCCGGGAATTGTATTGATTTCCAGAATATATGGCTGGTTTTCGTGCATGATGAGATCAACACGGCCGAAATCACGGCAGCCGATAACACGGAAACATCTGGCCGCGAGATCTTTTACCTCTTCCTGGAGATCGGAAGAGATGGACGGATTCAGGTTATAATCCGTGTTTTCGTCCTCGTACTTGGCTTCGTAATCGTAAAAGCTCCGGGCGGGCTCAAGCTGTATCGGCGGGAGTGCTTCTCCTTCCAGAATGCCTACTGTTATTTCGGGGCCTTCGTACCTTGGCTCCACAAATACCTCCTCGGACACGTTCCGGGCGTTTTTCACCGCTTTCGGAATTTCGTTCCGGTTCTTCACCATCTGGACACCAATGCTGCTCCCTTCGGCACGCGGTTTGACCACCCATCCATTTCCCGCGTCCATCTGGTCGGTGATGCCACAGGGAGGGGGAACGGGTCGGTCCTCTTTGCGGTAAAGATGATAGGGCGGTGTTGGTAGTTCCTGTTTTCGAAATTCCTGTTTGGCCGCGATTTTATCCATGCCCAACCGGGAGGCATCGGAACCAGAGCCGGTAAAGGGCCGGTTTTTCTTCTCCAGTTTTTTCTGGATGCCTCCATCCTCTCCGAATGATCCGTGAAGAGCGACGAAGAACAGATCAATGGAAGGATCCTCCAGTTCCGGGACTTCCTCGGACGTGACGTCGATCTCGACGACGTCGTGATCCATTTCACGAAGTGCTTCCGAAATGGCCCGGCCTGTTTCAAGGGACACTTCCCGTTCGTTTGAGAAACCGCCCATCAGTACGCCGATTTTTTTCTTCTCCATGTCGTTTATTCTGGAAAAAAGTTCCGATCGATTTGAACGTCCTGTTTCGTTTCTTCAACGAGGTTTTTTATTGTATTACACACCCGGGTGCGTTCATAGACGAAGCATGTTTCCACGAAGGGCAGTCATCATGTGTTTTATCGGGTCTGTTCCGGAGATTTGTTCAAAAGGTTGATCGGGGAATGTCCGATAACAAAAATGAGTTGGCAGAACCATTTATTTCTTGATTTAATGGTGTTATAATCCGTTTCACTTTTGTTTGATGGGGCGCCCGATAGGTGGTGACACCTGAGGCCAACTCATTATTTGGGCATGGGATTTTTTTATCGAACAAACAGGAGATACGAATGTTAAAGAAAATTGAAGGGTATTTGAGACCGACCAAACTGAACGAACTTCAGAGTGAGCTGATGGAGGAAGGGGTTCCCGGCATGAGTGTGAATCACGTGGAGGGGTACGGCCGGACCAGTGAGGAAGATGACAGTGGAAGTGTTCCACTGGAGGAACGGACGAAAATTGAAATTGTTGTGGAGGAGGAACTTGTTGAGACCGTTATTTCCAAGATTAAGGATCTTGCGGGGAGGGGAGAAGTTGGTGCCGGAAAGATTTTTGTCCTTCCCGTTGAAGACGCCATTCGAATCAGTACAGACGAAATGGGACGGAGTGCCATTCGTTAACGGCGTATGTTTTTTCGATGAGTCTGACCAACAATTATTGGTGATTTTGAGATGGTAGATGAGAACAATCCCTGGGAAGTTGCCAAGTCGCAGCTGGATACCGTTGCTGAGAAACTGAACCTTGACTCGGACATGCTGAATATGCTGAAGTATCCGAAGCGGGTACTTCAGGTTTCCTGTCCCGTGGCAATGGATGACGGGAACATCAATGTGTTTCAAGGGTATCGTGTTCAGCATAATTTTGCTCGAGGACCGGGGAAGGGAGGCATTCGATACCACCCCGGTGTGAATGAGGATGAAGTGAAGGCTCTTTCCATGTGGATGACCTGGAAAACCGCCGTGATGGATCTTCCGTATGGGGGAGCAAAGGGCGGCATTCAGTGTGATCCCAAAGAGATGTCTGAAGATGAGCTTGAGCGACTCACCCGCCGTTACACGTCCGAAATAAACCTGATTATCGGGCCGAAGGTCGACATTCCGGCGCCGGACGTTAATACGAACCCGAAGATCATGGCCTGGATCATGGACACCTACAGCATGAATCGAGGTCATACAGAGCCCGGAGTGGTTACCGGAAAACCCGTGTCCGTTGGGGGTTCTGAAGGCCGGCTTCAGGCGACCTCCCGCGGTGTCGTGTACACAATTCTCAGTGCTCTGAAGAGTCAGGAAAAAAACATATCCGAGGAAACGATTGCGATTCAGGGATACGGAAACGCGGGCCGGAATGCGGCAATTCTACTGGAGGATCTGGGCGCTAAAATTATCGCCGTAAGTGATTCCTCCGGTGGCATCCTGAACGAAAACGGTCTAGATCCGGAGGAAGTTTCGAAGGTGAAGGACAGGACCGGAACGGTGGTTGAGCACGAAAACGCCGAACAGATTACCAACGACGAACTGCTGACGCTTGATTGTGATGTACTGATTCCGGCCGCTCTTGAAAACCAGATTACGGAGGATAACGCCGACGAGGTCAGTGCACGAATCGTGGCTGAGGCGGCGAACGGTCCGACGACCCCGACGGCGGACCGCATTCTCTACGAAAACGACGTGTTCATGATCCCGGATATTCTCTGCAACGCCGGGGGCGTCACGGTTTCCTACTTCGAGTGGGTTCAGGCCCTGCAGGCTTCCTTCTGGAGCGAGCGAGAGGTCAATCTCCGACTCCGGGATCTGATGGACAAAGCCTTTGACGAAGTCTATCAGCGTGCCCAGCAGGAGGAAGTGGATATGAGAGTGGCCGCTTACATGGTTGCTGTGGATCGTGTTAGTGAAGCGGTTGATTTACGTGGATTGTTTCCCTGATGTTTCAACGTCCAAGACGTCCGGCAATTCCGGTTCTTCTGCTTTTTCTGCTGACGCCTCTGGTTTCTCACCTCGGGGCGCAGGATTCTTCTGGAACCAATTCGCCTTCGAACAAACCGGAGGAAACCGCTGACGGGACCGCTCGAGATCAATCGGGCCTTCCGGATTACCGGAACGTGAAAAAAGAGTTTCCGGAAGTACCGTTTTACTTCTTTTCCAGTAGATCGATACGGATCGACGTACGGGTGGAGGAGTCCTCCGTTCGTCTGAAAAGTGCGGACCTATGGATCTCACGGAATAACGGTCGGAACTGGCAAAAAGCCAGGGGGGCGGAGGACGGCTCCAACCGGCGTGGCTGGTATATCGACTACCAGTTTCCGGAGGAGGGCCTTTACGGAATACAGACCGTCGGAACGGATGTGGCCGGGAACAAAACGAAACCTCCCCGGTCGGGAGAACACCCCGACATGTTCGTGTACATCGACCGGCATTCGCCGGAGGTGAACATCTCGTCCAACAAGAAGGATGCCCTTCTTCCGCCCTCCACGAATACGGTTCCGGTGAACTGGACGGTTCAGGATCCAACCCTCGACCCGTCGTCCATTCGAGTTTCAGTATCGAGGGATGCCGGAAACAGCTGGGAGGTGTTCTCGAAGGGCCGTGAATCCGTGAAGGAACAGGAGGTGGAATTTCGGGGCAGTGATGAACTCCTTTTCCGCGTGGAAGCCCGTGATCGCGCGGGAAATCGTGTCGTACACACGACGGACAAGCCACTGAGACGTGCGACGAACTGGGCTCATTATCGGACCGGTGTAAAGAACGGATACATTTCGCCTCCACACGCCAGTAAAACCCGTCAGGTAAAAATATCCTATTCGCCTCCGCCTCCGGAAAACAAGGAGGATCCCTCGAAAAATCTACAGGTTACACTGCATTACACAATAGATGGGGGCGCCAGCTGGAAACGGGCCAACGTGAAACACCTCCGGGACGAACAGGCCGTCCGTTTCAGTGCGCCGGACGATGGATACTATGGGTTCTACGTCAATTTTTCCTATCCGAATTCCGAGCCTTACCGGGAGGACCCGGAAGCCGGAACAGAACCGGATTACCGGACCCTGATCGATACAAAGTCTCCCTCTGTGGATCTGCTTGCCCCGAAAGCAAGGGAAAAGTTGAATCCCGGTGAGGAAGTGGACGTTATATATCAGGCCTACGATGCCTACCTGCCCGAGAAACCGGTTACGCTGTATTATTCGGTTGATGACGGTGAAACTTGGAAGGTGATAAAGAAAGATCTGGTGGCCGAAGGTGTGTACACGTGGACCGTTCCCGATCATCCCACGTCCGGGGTCCGTATTAAGGCGGAGGTGCGGGACCTTGCGGACCACGTTTCATCAGCTACCAGTCCCGAGCCGCTGTACATCCCGGGTGATTCCGAAAAATCACCGGCACGGATACGGAACCTCACCGAAGCAACAACGGAACAGGTGGATCAGACGGATCAGGGGAAGGAGGGCACGGAGGACGGGGAGGACATGGAACAGGGCGAAGATGATTCCGAGGCCGAAGAAGAAAAATCGGTCACGAACGAGACCATTGAGGATTGGCTGGACAGAGCGGAAAAACTGAAAGAAAAAAACAAACTGGAAAATGCCGTCAGGGTTTACAGACGCATCCTTCAGTACCGATCGAATTCCATTAAGGCACTGGAGGCTCTCGCCCGGTTGCTGTACCGGTTGGGACGTTACGCGGAGTCGGAGGCGATGTTCCGGCGTGTTCTTTCCCTGAAACAGGATGATGATCCTTCCTACCTTCTGTATAATCTCGGATGCACGCTGTACATGCAGGAGAAGTTTGAAAAAAGTTCCGGGTTCCTTCGGAGAGCACTTGATGGCGGGCTCGTAAAGGAATATCGAGACACGGCTGCTCCAAGGGTTACTTTCGAAAAATTAATCGAGATCGCCCATCAGTTTCTTCGACAGAATCGACGGGAAAAAGCACTCAACCTGCTGGATAAATTGAAGAAACGCGACGATCTCCGTTTTTTCCCCGCAATTCGGAAGAAAATCGATACCCTTCTTGAAAAACACTCCACGTGACGTCTCGGGGGACGAAAACGTTCATTCATTCTCCCATAGGGCGGAGCAAGGGATTCTTGAGGATCTCCATCTTTACTAACTAAACATTCCGGGCCGGAAATGTTCCGGTAGATCGACTGTACCTCTTTTTCCCGTTTTGGGAATTTTTGAACGCAGTTTCGTCCGGTTTGAATCAAACACGCACATGGTTTACCCTTTCTATATTCTTACTACTTTACTTCTTGATTGCACCATCTGACCCATACCGACCATGTACCCGGCAAACACGGAAAAACGGTTACCGCATCTTCTCCGAACAGATGTTCGGGAAGGGGGGACCAATCACACCATGCAATTTGACGGGAACCGGGTACCGAACTGGTGTGTCTGCGTTAACGGCTGGGGCGCCTCACAACGCAGAACCGCCTGAGTGACTTCGTTGTAATTCGGCCGGGTGTTTGACCCGTTCCACAGGGAAGCCGTATTTCGTTTCTTCCCCTGGAACCATTATTTGTCACGCCGGCCCTTTCTTTATTATTCATGCTCCTGTTTCGGGGCATTATTCGTTTTCTCTCTTTCTTTTGTTTATCGAACGTCAATTTTACGAATCAATCATGAACACACAAATCAAACCAATGATCGTTGTCCAGGACCAGAACAAACCCGGTATTCTTTCGAGCATTTCCGAATCTCTCGGAAACCGGGGGGTGAACATTCTTGGATTTGATGCGAATGTCAATGATTCGAATACGGGCGAAATCCATCTTCTCGTCGATCAGCCCGGGGTTGCGCAGACCATTCTTCAGGATCGGGCCTTCGTCGTCCGTCGTGAGGAAGTGGTGGTGACGGAAGTGCCGAACCAGCCCGGTATTCTGGGCCGAGTCACGGAACCGCTTCGAAAGAACAACATCAACATTGAATACGCCTTCTCCACGTCAAAACAGGAGAATAGCGACCGGGTTCAGGTGGTTTTGAGAACCCAGGCGAACAATCAGGCCCGGACGTTACTCGAAAACAGGACAGTTGAAATTTCCCGGGTTCTTTGATCAAATCAATTCCGTTCTATTTCCACCGTACGGGTCACTGTCCCTGGAGATGGCCGGGATGAAAAGGCGCAATGCCAACGGAAGGAAACCAATGTCGTCAGGGATTCATTTGTTTCATTTTGCACAGAGGTAACGACCGATGTTTGGTGACCGACGCGAAACGCCGGTTGTGGAGATCGGAGACGTTCCGGTCGGTGGGGATCATCCTGTTGTGGTGCAGTCAATGACCACCACCAAAACCGAAAACGTGGACGAAACCGTAGATCAGATACATCGACTTGAAGAAGTGGGATGTGAGCTTGCGAGGGTGGCTGTTCCTCACAACAAAGCGGTGGAAAGTCTCGGGGAAATTCGTGATCGGATTAATATACCCCTTATTGCCGACATTCACTTCAACCCGCGAATAGCAAAATACGCCCTTGATTATCCAATTGACAAAATTCGCATAAACCCGGGGAACATCGGTGGACGGGAACAAATGGAGGAAGTGGTAAAGAAGACGAAGGACAAGGGCATACCCATGCGAATTGGTGTAAATTCCGGTTCCGTGGAAGAAGAGATGATTGATAAGTACGGTTATCCGAGCCCGGAGGCGATGACGGAGAGTGCGATCAAACACGTGAGGATATGTGAGGAGCTGGGATTCGAAGACATCATTATTTCGGTCAAATCAACGGACGTGAAGAACTGCATAAAAGCGAATCGGATGGTGGCCGAAAAAGTGGATTACCCACTTCATATCGGGGTCACCGAAGCCGGATCGAAGGGATACGGATCGGTGAAATCGGCCGTGGGTCTCGGTCAACTTCTTCTTGAGGGCATTGGAGATACAATTCGCGTGTCCCTTGCGGAAGACCCCGTGGAGGAAATTGAGACCTGCTATCAGATATTGAAAGCCACCGGGCGCCGTTATCGGGAACCGGAGGTGGTGGCCTGTCCGACCTGCGGACGCATAAACATAGACCTCGAAGCGCTTGTGGAAGACGTCGAGCAGCGGATTAACGATAATGGTGTGGATGATCCAATCAAGATCAGTGTTCTTGGATGTGCGGTCAACGGTCCGGGTGAAGCCAGGGAAGCGGATATTGGTGTAGCCGGTGCGGGAGGACGGGGATATATCTACCGGGACGGAGAAGAGGTCCGGAAGGTCAAGGAGGATCAGCTCGTGGACGCCCTCATGGAAGAGGTGAAAAAACTTCGAAATGAGTAACGCCAGCGAGTCCTCCCGGATTTCCCAAAACGTTCAGAACGTTCAGCCCTCCAAAACGGTCGAGATCAGCACTCTTGCGAATCAACTGGCGGAAGAGGGTCGGGATATTGTATCTCTCAGTATTGGCGAGCCGGATTTTGACACCCCCGAACAAATCTGCGGTGAAGCGAAACAGGCCATTGAAAATGGTCGAACCCGGTACACGTCTTCCTCCGGAATTAAGGAGCTTCGCAAGAAAATTGTGGATCGCTACCGCAGCCGATACGATCTGTCGTACACGCCGGAGCAGGTCGTTGTTACGTGTGGGGCCAAACATGCCATTTACCAGGTTTTGCAGGTGCTGGCGGGACCGGATGACGAAGTACTTGTGCCGGTGCCATACTGGGTTAGTTATCCGGAAATGGTTTGGTCTATCGGGGCGAAACCAATTTTTCTCGAAACCGATCTGGAGACGGATTTCAAACTGACGCCGGAGCAGGTACGGAACAATGGATCTTCCGACGCTACTGTTCTCCTTCTGAATACGCCCGGTAACCCGACGGGAACGGTGTATGAAAGGCAGGAGTTAAAGGCGATTATGTCGGCCGCCGTTGATGAAGGGTTAACGGTGGTAACGGACGAAATTTACGAAGATTTCGTGTACGGGGACAGTGAACACGTGCCTCCGGCTTCCCTGGACTCCCGTATGAAGGAAAACACCGTGATTGTGAGCGGTTTCTCGAAAACCTACGCCATGACCGGCTGGCGGTCCGGGTTCGTGGTCGGTCCGGAGGACATTCTGAACGCCGTTTCCAAGCTGCAGGGACACACCACGACCCATACCTCCTCCATTTCACAGTATGCTTCCCTCGCCGCTTTTGATCTTCCGGAAGAAAAAGTGCGGGAGTTTCGGGATCAATTCCGAAAGCGTCGCGATTACGTCGTGGAACGGCTCCGGGATCTGGAGGGAATTCAACTGACCGAACCGGGCGGTGCATTTTACGTGTTTCCGGACGTATCCCATTATTATTCAAATCTCACAAATGTGGGACAGGACAATCCGGGAGTGCGCTTCTGCAAAGCACTTATTGAAGAGAAAGGCGTGGCACTTGTGCCCGGTGCGGGATTCGGGAAGGACAGCTGTGTGCGACTTTCGTACGCGGCGTCGATGGAGGATCTGGAGGAGGGATTAAATCGGTTCGGCGAATTTCTCAGTGACCTCACAGGATGAGGGCCGAAACCAGGATGGCTCAGGCCTATCCGTCCACATGATCGATCACCCATTTCAGCTGAACAAACGAACCGATCCGGAACTCGGGGAGCAACTCTCCATTGGCCAGGGCCCGGGCGGTTTGAAGACGGTTGCGTATACCGATGTGGACCGTGCCGATGTTGTTGTTATGCTTGTGGTACGGTATGGATCGGTCGATCTGGAATTTACTGTGGAGGACGGCAACCATGTGGAAACCCCACCGGGAATTGCTCATTTCCTGGAGCACGAACTATTCAAGAAGAAAAACACCCGGATGATCCAGGAGTTCTCCCGGTTCGGGGCGGATGCAAACGCCATGACCCGATACGCCACAACGTCCTTTTATTTTTCGACGACCATTAACGTAAAGGAATGTGTGCCGCTCCTTTTTCGAACCGTCTTTGAGCCGTATTTCGACGAGTCATTTGTGGAGAGGGAGCGAGGGATCATCAAACAGGAGTTGATGAGAAACCGGGATAAACCGGGGTACGAGTTGTTTCGAAGCGGGATGAAGGCCATGTACAAAAAACATCCGCTCCGTCATGAGATCGGTGGGAACGTCGAAGAGATGGATCAAATTACGCCGGATCTTTTGTCCCTCTGTCATGACGTATTTTATCGACCGGAGAACATGGCATTAATCCTTGCGGGAAACGTTGACCAGGAGAACGTTCTTGAGCTCTGTGCCGGTGAAATCATGAACCGGGAATTTTCGGGATCCTCCGTTGCGGAGCGTTTTCAGCCGAACGAGCCGAAGGAGGTGGTAAAAAACGACGTAAAGAATTCATTTCACACGGTCAACCCACGAGTTCTTCTTGGTTTTAAGGACCCGCACCCAACGAATGATCCGGAGGTGTTGCTGAAAAAGGAGGTGACCGGATCGCTTGCCCTTGAATACGTGCTGGGGCAGGCCAGTCCCGTACGACTGAAACTTTACGAAGACGATCTCATTGATGATTCGTTTCGATACAATTTTTATTGTGGCCCGGGATATTCATTCTCAACCGTTTCCGGTGTTACGGATGCTCCCGAGGAGTTTATTGAGCGAATATGTTCGGCGCTGCGGGACGTTCGGGAAAATGGGGTTCAACCCGAACGGTTTCAATCCATGAAGCGGGGAATTCGCGGAAGCTATATTCAGAATTTTGATTCGGTTCGCAATGTGGCCTTCTGGTTATCTCCATATTGTTTCTGGGACATAACACCGTTCGAGTTTCCGGAGGTTCTGGAGAAGATATCACCGGAGGATATTATGGATCACCTCCAAAAAACCACCGCCGAAGACCAAACATCAAGAATTCGTTTGTTGCCCGAAGAAGACCGGGAATCATCTTAAAATATAACCGGGAGAATTCCCCCCGTAATCAGGACGGTAGTTTGTGAAAACAGGTCAAACGAAATCTGAGTTGAATCGTTCTATTGGTGTAATGGTGAAAAGGAATTTTACTGTACAAAATTTGGCCGGATCCACTTTGTGAATATTTCCGAATTCAGATCCGATCGAAATGAACAGGTATAGCTGGTTTGTACAGACAATAAACGTGGCCTCCTTTTTGCTTGTTGGACTGACTGCATTTTTTCTCCTGGACGCCATTTTTTCTCCGCCCCCAGAACCGGACCTGCCAAGTGTCGAGGGTTCCGCCAACCCGGGTTTGCTGGAGGAAAAACCCGGTGAAGAAACACAGGGTTCGCTTCCGTCCCGGGCCAGGCTCCGGCAGGTGGTGGCAAACCCGAAACTCGGTCCGAAATTAAAAAAGAAAGAACAGGAGGAGAAGGCACCGGAACCCAATTGCGATGCGTCCGAATACGTGAAAAGCATCAAGCACATTCATCCGACACAGGGGGTTCACGTCGTTCTCACAGGCATGAAAAAACCGCGATACCTGTGGCGCGGGATCTATTATTCGATTGCTGATTTGAAGAACAAAAAAAGAAGGGAAAACAGGGAGAATCGGGGGAAATCAGGGAGGAACACGGGACCGCGAATTTCGTTTCTCGGTATAAAAAACAAAAAAGCCCAATTCGGTTTTAAAAATTTGCCCGATCAGAAAGAAGAGGTTTGCCGGGATACCTTTCCGATCCCCGATAAGGTGCTTGAAGAAGCCCTTTCTGAAAAAACTCCTTCGAGAAATACGAAGAGCGACACGACAGGTTCTGCGGACGAAAACGGAAAAACCGGATCGGTGGCTTCTCGATTTGCAACGGAGAAAACATCGAAACACAGGTGGAAAGTGGATCCGGATGAAAAAAAGTGGGCCAAGAATCATATTGATGAACTGTTATCGGAAGTGGATGTTTCGAAAGTGATCCGGGATGGTTCCGTTTACGGATTGCGGCTAACCGGCGTCGACGAAGATTCCCTCCTGAGAAAACGGGGCATCAGGAAGAATGACATCATAATGTCCGTGAACGACCGGTCGTTGAAGTCGTTTTCCCAACTGAAGAAAATGGCCGAACAGGACGAATTCTCGTCGGCGGATACATTTCGCGTCAAAATCGAGCGGGACGGCCGGAAACCATTTGAGGTAACGTACGAAATCGGGAAGTAACGGAATGAGTGAAACTGGGGAAGAGCATGGGGATCATCGGGAGTACGATCATCTCCTTTCATGTCGTTTGAAGGAGTACCCGATTGAGTTGTTCGTAGAGGTATCGGATCCCCCGTGGATTGCTTACCTGCGGTCAGAACCGGAGAAGAACACGGATCAGATGAACAACGCGAATCGGTCCGGGATGGTACTTGATCGATTCGTTGAGCGGGTCAGGGAGCTGGAATTCCAGCAATCCCACGAAGAGATCCAGTCTACGATTCGAGAATTGGTCACCCATCTGGAGACAAACCCGGAGGAACCACTTCGCCTGGAACTGACAACGGGACGTGCCCCGGAACCGGGGCGAGACGGGGTGTTAATCTGGCATAATACCTCTTTACGAAACCGTCTCCCGGAGGAGGTCCTGCAGGATGTCGGGACGTGGCATAATATCACCGAGGATTTGAATAATGTTGCGAAAGGCGAATCCATTTCAACCCTGCTTCCGGTGAAGAAGGGACGGCCTGGATTAACGGTTTTTGGGGAAAAGATACCGGTTCGGGAAGGGGAATCCGTAAAGGTGAAGGCCGGGAAGAACGTGGAATTTCACGATGGGAATCAGCAATTTGTCGCACACGAATCCGGCCACTACGTACACGACGAAGAGGACGATCAAATATATGTCGAAACGGTCTTTCATGTGGATGAAAATCTTGATCTGGGACAGGGGTTCATGGTGTACTTCGGCACTCTTCGCATTGAAGGCGATGTAGAGTCCGGCAGGTACCTGGAAGCCCGAGACGATCTTTACGTGAGTGGTCGAGTCTTTAACACAAAAATTGTGTCCGGTCGAAACGTGACGATCGATGGTGGTATCGCCGGAAAAGGAAAGGCTTCCGTGGAGGGGAACGGAGCTCTTTCGGCTTCCTACCTGAACAATTGCCGGGTCCGGGTGGAAGGGGATGTTGAGATCAAGGGGGAAATTGTGAACTCGAACGTACGAACCAATGGGGCGCTGGACGCTCCCGGAAGTGTTGTGAGAGGGGGACGAATTGTTTCGAAGGACGGGATCCGCGTAAGCGAGATCGGGTCGAAGATAAATGTTGCCACGGAAGTGATCACGGGTTTAACCTTCCAGTACAAGGAGGAACAATCGGAAATATCGGAGGAACTGAACGATATACAGGAAGAAATGAACCGCTACGAAGCTATGGTGGGGGATATGGAGGTGAATCGTGAGCGTTTAAAAAAACTTCCCGAGAATAAACTGGAACGGGTCCTGAACGTTCTTCGTAAGTTGAAGAAACTGCGAAACCGAAAAGCGAAGCTGGAGGAGCGAAAAGAGGAATTGTCCCTTCAGATGATGGACGCGGGAGAGGCTACGATTAAGGTCCGGGATCTGATATACCCCGGGGTCACGCTGCAGATTGGCAACATTAGACAGGAAGTTGTGGATCGTGTTCTGGGGCCCGTCGAACTATCCCGGGACACGGAAACAATGTCTCTCAGTTTCCGGGACATGGAGAGGTGGGATTAACGGGGTGTTAATTTTGACCGTCGTTACCGTGTTCGAGATGGTTCCAAATCGCTTCCTGAAACTTTTCTCCCCGTTCACGGTAATTGTTGTACATGTCGTAACTGGCCGTGCCGGGACACAGCAGGACGGTGCCACTTCCTGATTTGAGCAGATCCTCCGCTTTCCGTACAGCCCCGGCCATGTCCTTTGCTTGTTTGGTTCGGTAACTACTGCTTTCTTCCCGTAGGCATTCTTCGATGTGGTTCGCTATCTGGCCGATTAGAACGGCTCCCGAGGTCTTTTCCACGATGTCTCCGGCAACGTCCTGAAAGGAAAGGTCTTTGTCGTAGCCCCCGAGAATGACAACAACGTTTCCGGAAACCGCTTCCAGCGCCCGGGCCACGCTATCGGGACTTGTTGATACGGAGTCATCAATATAACGGATTCCGTTTTTCTCGGTGACCGGAGTAAGGTGGTGGGGAAGTGGCTCAAAATTCATTATCCCCCGTCTAATATTCGAAACATCCACGGAGTGAATCATTGCCACGGATACTGCGGCCGCGGTGTTTTCCATGTTAAAGGATCCGGCGAGAGGAACGTCATCGGTTGAAATCACCTCAACCGGCCTGGTTTTCTCGGATTGAAAGTACACGGATTGTTGTTTAATCCAGGTCCCGCGATCCACTTCACCTTCGCCGGAAAACCACCAGACGTCGGATGAAATACGGGAGGGCCAATTCTCCAGGTTACTGTCCCCGGCGTTGAGAATGGCGACGTCATCCTTCATCTGATTTTGAACTATACAAAATTTTGCCTTCCGGTACGCTTCAAACGTTCCGTGTCGATCCAGGTGGTTTGGTGTGATGTTTGTGATCAGTGCCGTATCCGGAGACCAGGAAATCTGCCGGAGGTGTAGCAGCTGAAAACTGGAAATCTCGAGGACAACCATGTCCTCATTTTGAATGTTGTTCACGTCGTTAAGAAGCGAGTTTCCGATGTTTCCTCCCACCCATGTTTCCCGGTCGGTCTGTTGGAATATTGCTCCAACCAGGGCGGTGGTCGTGCTTTTCCCGGCCGTACCTGTAATGCCGATAATGGGAGAGGGACAGAGTTTCACGAACAGGTTGAGTTCGGATTCCAGAGGGACCCCCTCCTCCCGGGCCAGCTGTAAATAGGAGGAGTCCATTGGAACAGCCGGATTTACAACAACCATATCACAATCACGAAAGTCCCGTTCCCGGTGTTCCCCGAGGACGTATTCGACGTCAACGTCGTCCAGCTGGTCCATGCTCTCCCGCAGGTCGGATGCTTCTTTGAGGTCCGTAACCAGTACGTCTGCTCCCTGTTCGCAGAGATACCGGGTAACCCCGATTCCACCGCCAAACGTCCCCAGACCCATCACCGTTACGTTCATGTCCGAGAAATCGGGCACGTCCTCAATCATCACGGTTCCGTTTTTCCCTGGCTTCTTTTCGCAATTTCCGGGCTTTACGCAATACTTTTTCCCGTGAGGACTTTTCAGCAGACGGGATCGTAAATGTTCGTTCCCGTTTGTCGAGAATGGTGAGAGGGAAAAGAAATTCAAAGAAGGCGTTCAGAGGGAAGTATAGATACGCCGGGGTATGGATGGCCCAGGCTGTTTCAAGTATCCCGTGGCCGGCTTTTTCAAGGCGAATTTTCCGGGTTCCGTAGTGTGTGAACGAGAGGGTTTGGGGCGTTTTGCCCTCGTGACGTCCGTTTACGTATAGATCCGCCCCGGAAGGCTTGGATTTGATGGATAACTTCCGCTCGACGCAACCGGGGGCCAGTACAACAGCGATGCAGAAGCAGATATAAATTGACCAGGTCGCAATGGTCCGGTAAGGAGACCTGGATGAAGTAAAGCAGGAACAATAACCGGTCACGATTTCCGGTAGAGGGTTAGCTTTCTCTGGATTCCTCGGAATCGTCCTGATCCTCTGTTTCGGTTTCTTCCGGGGTGGTATCTGCGGATTCCGGACTGTCGTCCGATTCTTCCGATGCCTCTTCCGGACCGCTGTCCTCTCCTGTGGAAGAAGCTTCTTCCTGTTCTTCTTCGGTTTCTCCTTCGCCGAATTCATCCTCTTCGAACTCCCCTTCGTCAAACTCTTCATCTTCGTCGAAGGGAGGTTCTTCGTAGAAGATCTCTTCTTCCTCACTGACCTCCTCGTAGATCTCTTCGGTTTCGATCCCGTCAACGTTTTTCCGCATGAGGAGGTAAATCAGGGTGGAGCCCGAGAAGAAAAACGAGACGGCGTAGGAAAATGCCATCAATTCGAAGATCATCACCCATGAGTAATAGACCCAGCCGGTTAAACTGACATGGAGTGGTGTTTCAATGCCCGTTGATAGATTGACGATTTCTTTGAACTCGGATCCGACCGCAATAATTCCAGTGGTGTTCACCGTCCGAAGCATCAGGAGTGCAAAGAACCAGACAAAGAGTGTGCAGATCGTTCCGTAAACCAGGGTGGTTAACCAGTACCAGAGGTAATGCCACGGCCGGGAGAGGACGTAGCTAAAGCCTCTGCTTATTGCGTCAAAGCTATCCGTTCCTTCCACGGCAATAGAAGGGAAGAAGAGCGGAAAACCGGTGGCGGTACCGATGAGTATAAGCACCATAATAAAGCCTCCGATACCCGCGAGGGGAAGGCCGAGCATCACAAGTGCATTCAGATACGGAATGTTGATCAGCAGAGCAACAAGATAAATGACCAGGCCGAAAATGCCGAAGCCGATGGCCGGGAGCAGGAAGGACATGAAATTGGCACCAAACTTGGAAGAGGCGTATTCGGTGGCCTCCCTCATTTCGATGCGTTCGTCCCTCGTAAGTTCAAAGGCGGCCAGCCGTGAGATGGCGTTGCCGAAATTGGACCAGATCAGAATCACAAGGAAAATTCCGCCAAAGGCCCAGAGCCAGAATAGGGGATCCGACGTCGTTGTGCTTTTTACGACTTCCCGGCCCGCCTGCACCGGCAGGTTCAGAAAACTGGCAAATAAGTTGGCAACGTCTCCGTACGGGGGAAATTGTGCCTTTTGCGTAAGTTTGTCAAGGAACTGGTTGGTTGTCCATCCGGTGGTGAAAACGGCCAGAAGACTGTTCCAGCCTCCAAGAATCAGTATCGTAAGGAGCGTTCCCGATGAAGCGAGAAAGACTTTCGGCAGATCCAGAGCCACTCGAAAAAGCCGAAACAGATCTTTCCAGTTTCCCTTTAATTCTCTCATTTATCCGATCCCCAATTAATTGAAGTGATGAGATCGCCACGTGTTGAGGGGAAGGACATCAGTTCACGTGGCGTCGTGGTCTGAAATACATCGGAACCGCAGTTTCAATTTCGGTCCCTCCTTATCCTAAGGACCCTTGAACCTGGTTCAACGTTTTATTCCGATGATCCTTCCCCTTGGGATTATCCGAAAATTTCTTGAATTCCGGATGATTATAAATTGTTTTTATAGGTCTTTCAAGTTATTTTTCCGCCAGTGCGGAAGTTTTGACTTCAGTGGGTTCTTTTTCCTCCACCTTCAATTCCATACGAGTTTGCGCACTCCGGATCATATTAACCGGCGGCCACTGTTTCTGTCGTCAAGCTCGCAGGTAACAAGACGGTAAACAAGCCGCTTCTTAACATAATTCGGTGAATCAAGCGGAAATTCTTCAATGTTTTTTCCGGAGTGGCCCGGTTTCACGAGGAGTTGAATTTGTTGCGTCTATTGTTTTTAACGTATCGGTTACTTCTTGCCCTTTTTGGAATCTGTTCTGGTCCTCGCCGGGCAGACCTCGAGTTGTCAATACGAGACAAACCTTATGGAAACGCAATTTGCACCGAATTATCTCGTTCAGCTGGATCCTTCGAACCTTCCGGTGGCCCATACGGATGTTCTTGTTCTTGGATCCGGCATCGCAGGAAGCCGGGCGGCGGTCGAGGCGGCCGTCCAGGGAGAGGTGGTCATGGTAACCAAAGAAACGTTTCGTGAGAGCAACACCAATTACGCCCTGGGGGGAATTGCTGCTTCCCTGAATCCCGAGGACTCCCCGGGCGAACACGCCGCCGATACCATTCAGGCGGCGAAGGGCCTGGGTGAGGAGGAATTGATCCGGGACGTAACCCGGGAGGGCGTTCAACTCGTTGAGGAGCTGATGGAGTGGGGCGCGGATTTTGATCGGGTTAACGGAGACATTGATTTTACGAAGGAAGGGGGACACTCCGCGTATCGGGTGCTTCACGCCGGCGGGGATCAAACCGGCCGGGAAATAGCCCGTGTTCTGGAGGAACGAGTGAAGGCCTCTTCACGAATTCAGGTGCGGGAAGACTGTTTTGCGGTGGACTTGCTCGTGGAGGACGGGATCTGCCACGGGGTGATCTACAGGGATGGAGACGGGAATAACCGCATTCTGCTGGCAGATGCAACGGTGCTCTGTACCGGAGGAGCGGGTCAGGTATTTCGAGAGACAACGAATCCGAAGATAGCGACGGGAGATGGACTGGCCATGGCATACCGCGCCGGAGCCCGGCTCCGGGATCTTGAGTTCTACCAGTTTCATCCCACCACGCTTTACGTGGCCGGCTCCGGTCGGTCTCTCATCAGCGAATCCGTTCGGGGCGAAGGAGGAAAACTCGTCGACCGATCCGGGGAACGGTTTATGGAGGAGGTTCACGAAAGCGGTGATCTTGCACCGAGGGATATCGTGAGCCGTGGCATTGTGAATCACCTGTCAAAGACCGGTGATACCTCGGTGTATCTGGATCTGACGGATCTGGGACTGGAGTACCTGGAGGAGCGATTTCCCCGGCTCGTAAGCCTTTGCCGGGAATTCGAATTGGATCCGGGATCGGATCTTATTCCGGTTCATCCGAGTGCTCATTATCAAATCGGGGGCGTTTGGACGGATGCCTCGGGACGGACGTCCGTGGACCGGTTGTTTGCCGCCGGAGAAGTGGCTTCAACCGGTTTTCATGGGGCGAACCGGCTGGGGAGCAATTCCCTGCTGGAAGGTCTTGTTTTTGGTTATCGAGCGGGAGCCGCAACGGTGGATTGTCTGGGAGATCGTAAGTTGCGGGTGCCGGATCTCTCGTTTGCTCTGAAAGATCGACCCCCTCCGAAGTTCATCGATCTGGAGGACCTGGAAAATTCCATCAAAAGCTTAAACTGGCGCCAATGTGGCATTGTTCGGTCCGGGGAGGGATTGAGGGACGCTTTATTTAAAATGAATTTCTGGTGTGGCTATCTGCTGGACCGTGAATTTGACGCACGAATGGGCTGGGAGCTACAAAACATCTTCACGATCAGTCGCCTTATGACCCACCAGGCTCTCAAACGAAAGGAATCCCGTGGGGTACATTACAGGTCTGATTTTCCCGATCAGGATGAAGCATTTGACGCGTCCATGACCATCACCCGTGACCAATTCCGTGATGAACTTCCCGAGCACGGCGAACGGTGAGGACGATGCAAGAGGAAGTTCGAGACGTATTACTGGAAGATGAATTGGAAAGGTTAAAAAAACGACGAAAAAATACAGGCACGTCCGTCCGGGGACCGGGAAAAATTCGATTTTTGCACGAAAAAACTGGATTTTTCCCTTGATCCTGAATATAATAAATATTGTGTCCGATAAATGATTCGTGATCAGGATGCTCCCCTTTTCTGACGATAAACGGGAAAGAAATGAGATTTTTCTCTGAGGTATTCCGGTGACACCGAAAGATGAATAATCAGAACCTGATACTTCTGGTTTTTCCTGTTCTGCTGCTCTTTTCCCGGTTCGGGATGGCCCAGGTGCCTTCCGATGAGGATATTCCGCTGGATAAACTGAATCCCGTGGCGAAACGGGTTGCCTCTCAGATGACCGAAAAAAACGACATCGACGTAACGTTTCCCGGTCGGGAGGTGACGTCATCCGTTCAGGGATATGAGTTTCTCCTTGACCGGCTTCCTCTGACCGCTGAACTTGTGCGGAAGATGGATATGGGATCATACCGTATAAAACCGGGGAAAAATGACAATGTGATTGTTCGTGATGGTGAGGGCGTCAAATTGAAACTTGTTCCTCTGTACAGCCAAACGGGATTCCGGATGTACTATACAAGGGGATACTGGGAAAACCCGATAATCCCGACCATTTACGGCCGGGGAATGGTTCTTCTTCAGTACAGTGAAAACGACGACGGAACAATTAAGACCGGGGCTCGACTGTATTTTCAGGTGGACTCGGATTTTTATGACTCCCTGTCCGGGTTACTGGAGCAATTTGTGAAGGCGACACTCAAGAAGAAAGTGAAGAAATTTATATCCGCCGCGGAGTCGATCGCCCGTATGGTGGAAGAGAAACCTGAAAAAGTACAGAAAGCAATGAACAAAGCAAGTTACGCGAACCGGAAGACGCGGAAAACCTTTACGAAGCATTTTTATTCGCAGACAAAAGAGGAGGGCGAAAGTGAGCAGAAGGAGGAAGAATCCACCGAGGAAGCGTCAAACGAGAACGCGTCGGAATGAAAAGGATGCGGGGAGGTGGATCATTTGTTATAATAATAAGGAACGACAGGATTGTTTGTCCGGATTATCTGGCCAACTGAATCATTACGTGGTATTTATGTAGATTTGGGGAGATGAAAAGCGGCTGCTCCCGGCACCGGGTATTGCCCGCTGACCGGGGGAGGAAAGTCCGGACTCCAGAGGGGAAGGACGGCTCCTAGCGGGAGCTGGTTCCCTGCGTCAGCGGGGAACTCAGGAGAGTGCCACAGAGAACAAACGGCCGGCTGTTCCGTTTTGAACAGTCTGGCCCCGGTGAAACGGTGAGGTAAAAGCTCACCGCCTCTTCTCCTTGATGGGAGAAGTTCCGGAAGAACTCCGGAACCCGTGAAAACGGGAGGGCACGGCAAACCCCGTCCGGAGAAAGACCAAGAAGAACTGTGCACCGGACCGCCTCCACGGGAGGCAAACGGTGGGTTGACCCCCCGCCAACGTTCCGGTTCATCACGAACCGGAAGGCAGTTCAGGTAGGTCGCTCGAGGTTCGTCGCGAGGCGGATCCAAGATTAATAGTCGCTTGCGTCGTCATTGACGGCAACAACAGAATCCGGCTTACGTTCAGTTCCCGATGCGGAACGTCAGGTGTTTTTGCACCTGATCCGTTGAAGGAACGGTAGTCATCTCCCCGAACCTACGGTTTGCTCCTTCGCATCCGGTTACGAGGAATGTTGCCAGGTGGGTGCTGTTTCGAATGGAGAAGTTCGGATCTCGTTAAAAATTGCCGGTTCCGTTTCCCGGCACTTCCCGGCGTCTTCGGCGTTGATTTGATATGTTATTCATCCCTCCTGAATCTTATCCCACCCGTCTATGAATGTGCTCACTCATGAAACGTAACCGGGTTCCGGTCGCTGACACCGCTTCATCACGGTCTTCAGGATGAAGGACGATCACACAATTCTTCTTGCGGGCGGCGGTACCGGCGGTCACCTGATGCCCGGTGTGGCTCTTTACGAAGAGTTCATCGAGTATCTCCCGGAGGGACGGGTGTGGTTTCAGTGTACGGATCGGGATCTCGATCAGGACGTTCTTTCGCGGATAGAAGCAAATTTTCATTCCATAAGTTCGCCGGAGTGGCCCGGCATCGGGGCCGATCTACCGGCCTTTGCGATGGGTCTGGCCGGTTCGGTTAGCCGGAGTATAAGACGTATATCCCGGCTCGATCCCTCCGTGGTGGTGGCCCTGGGGGGATTTGGGTCGGCGCCGGCCGGATTTGCTTCGTATCTGCTTGATGTGCCACTCGTGGTACTTGATCAGAATGTGGTACCGGGCCGGGCCGCCCGAGTTCTGGGACGGATTGCCGATATGTTTCTTCTTCAATGGGAGGCATCCCTTCAATACCTCTCCAGACGGGACGGGGTGCACATAACGGGAAACCCCATTCGTTCCCGAATCCGAAATGCTCCTCCGGCGGAGGAGGCCACGTCTCAACTTGACATTCCGGAGAATCATCTGGTTCTGCTTGTGCTCGGGGGCAGCCAGGGCGCTCGATCCATCAACCGGTGGCTCACGCGACATGTTTCTCTTCTCTCGTCCGTCCCCTCGCCGGTTACGGTTGTTCATATCGCCGGAAAACGGGACGAGAAAAAGGTCCGACGTGGATACGAAAATAGTGAGCCGGAGACCCGGGTACGTTCGTTTTCCCGAAAGATGGAACTGTTTTACTCGGCTGCCGATCTTGTTGTTTCCAGAGCGGGGGGAACCACCATCGCTGAGTTGATTTACACGAAAACCCCCGCCGTTCTTGTCCCATATCCACATGCGACGGAAGATCATCAATTATTGAATGCCAGGCAGGTTGCGCGCCGGGACGGCGCCGTTCTTCTTCGGGATAATCGCCTGAACCGGGAGACGTTTTCCGATCACGTGATGCAGCTTCTGGCGGGTTCTGAACGACGGCGATCGATGAAGAAAAACCTGGAGGAGATGCGGAATACCGGTTCCACGTCCCGAATTGCGGAACAAATTCTGGAGTTGGCGTCCCGGTCTTCTTCCTGAGTGGCCCCAATTCTTATGGAAGGTTCCTTCTATATAAGGGTCTGATTAATCGGCCATGGGCATGCCAATAATCACGCCGGAGTACACAATTCGGGGAAGAAGAAACGCCTGGGTTCGAAATTTCATGCGCCGGCTTCGAATTTCAATGACTTCCGAGGCCACGATGAGGTCGTTACCCGGTTTAACCGGGGCGCGAAACCGAACATCTTCGAGGCCACCGAATCCGATAAACCGGTCATCGTCGGATTGATGGCCGTGATAAAACGAACAGAGCTGAGCGGCCGTTTCGACGATCAGACAGCCCGGCAACAGAGGGTTTCCGGGAACATGTCCCTCCACCCAGAATTCGTCGTCCCGAACATGGCGAATTCCGATGCATATTTCGTCTTCTTCATCAATCCGGAGTATCCCGTCGAGCTGTTCCATTTCGTATCGCTGACGATTAATGGAACGAATGTCGTCCAGGTCGTAAGCAATCTGATCCGGGTCAACCGTGTCTGTATCGATGATGGGATTGGGGGGCATATCAGGTTGGTAGAAATTCAGAACTTCGTTCTTCGAGTTTTTCTCGTATCACCTGCAGTGAAGAAGTAATTCCACCGGCTTCCTGCAGGATGGATCGAAATATGGATCGTGCGGCCTGGGAGTCGAGGATATCCTTCAAAAACATTTTGAACATTTTCGCGTTGTTGTCCGGAAGACCCAGGAACAACTTCTGCATCATCTCGAAGGGAAACCGGAGACCCCGTTCTCCGTAGATAAGGTCAAATGTATCATCTTCATTTTTCTTGAACACGAGCTGGGTCACCGGTTCGTCAACCGAAATCTTATCGACCTCACTGTCCTCGAGAGATTCCTGTTCCGTTTCCCCAAGGTCCAGTTCGCGGTCCGTCCCTTCGGAGGGAGCTTCAGAATTTTCTCCCACCAATCCCGGAGACGACCCCGATTCCTGCTCCTCTTCCTCGCCTTCAAGCACAAGATCCACTATATCTTCGTCGTTTTCGTCTTCTTTTCCTGTCTCTTCTTCCATGGTCCCGGATTGATCTGTTTCAACGATCATCTCTTCACCCACCACTTCCGGTTCATCCTCAGGTTCAGCTTCCCGTACTGGTTCGTCCTCCTGTTCCGATTGTTTTTCTTCTGATGCCGCCTCCGGTTCTCCGGGTTCAACCTCACTGACCCGGGTTATGAGTTTTTTCATACTCGACTCGACCCCTCCTTCGTTTTCCACGATGGCCTCGAGTGTTTCACGTTCTTCCTGAGTGTCCAGAAGGGTTTCGTTAAGCAGCAGAAGCAGGTTGGAGGGATCGATGGGAAGAGCGTAATAAATATCCTCGTATTTCTCCCGTTCCAGACGGAGTGTGTGTTCCCCGGATTCAATTTCGTACATGCCCCCGGACGTTTGATTTACGTGCATTGACGGAAGTCCAGCCCAAGTTGTCGAAGTAGAAGCAAAGAGCAATCGGGAATTATCAGTTCTTCACAGCGAGAGGAACAAGCACGGGTCCCCCGAGATCCTCGTCCCTGCTGCAGAAATGAAGGATGAAGCATTAACGGTTTCTCCATCCGTTTACTGTATCTTCTGTGACCGGTAATATCAATCGGAATTTTTTCCGGGTGTGGTTAACCGGATTACTAACGGTGGCCGGTTAGAGATTGGTCCGGCCCCGCTGGAGGTATTCGAGAAAACGTGCTACAATCCGGCGTGATGGTTCCTGAACGGGAGGTTTAAGTGTCCGATAATCGTAATCAACGATCGAATTCGTATATATGAACACATGCACACAACAGATATGAAACCCTGGCGTGCCTATGCCGGAGCGTTATTGTTTTTCGTGACCTCCGTGGTCGTTGCCGGTCTTCTAGTCCTTCGTCTGGTGAGGGAGCCCCTGATGGGCATGCGGTCATGGGTTATTACCGGGGCGGCTGCATTAACTGCCGGATACCTGTATGTGTGCGGTAAGCATCTGATCCAAAAAGGGAAACGGTATCGTTCGGGTCCCGGAAACGAACCTCGGGACACGTCCGGAAAACCACCGAATTCATCATAAAGTAGTCGGCTCCGCCCCCGCCTCAAAAACCGGGTTGCTTTCCCGGAATAACCCGGTGTTCACCCTGCGATTGGGAATGGGTCGGGAGCGCCCATCAAATCCACTATATAATCCAGTTTATACCCCTATTAAAGCAAGGTTATATCTTTTATATCGTTGATATGATCGGGGGAAAACGGTACAATTAACGAATAGTCTCATCCCGGGCAACGCTTACTTGAACAGATCAGTTCTGATGTTCTTAAACCCCGGCTATGGGACGTTTTCCTTTTGTCTCGAACCCGACCTTTCACCGGAAAAAACCCGGTGGAGACGTTCTGTAGTTTTGACGCCTTCAGCTCGTCTTTGACGAACGAACGTTTCCGGTCTTTTTTTATTTATAAAACGACATCCTGAATATGTCAGATCAGACGACTACCCCTCCCGCTCCGGAATCAGACGAGGATATTCGTGATCTCTTCATCGTGAATGAGATGAAGAACTCGTATTTGAATTACGCAATGAGTGTCATTGTTTCCCGGGCGCTTCCGGATGTTCGGGACGGGCTGAAGCCTTCGCAGCGACGCATTCTGTACGCCATGCGTGACCTGAACCTGACGCCGGGAAGAGGCCACAGGAAATCGGCCAAGATCGTTGGGGAAACAATGGGAAATTATCATCCCCACGGGGACCAGGCCATATATCCAACCCTCGTGCGAATGGCACAGCCGTGGAATAGCCGGTATCCTCTCGTTGATCCCCAGGGGAACTTCGGATCCATAGACGGAGATCCTCCCGCCGCAATGCGGTATACGGAGGCGAAGATGACGAAAATGGCCGTGGATCTTATGGAGGACATTAACCGGGACACGGTCGACTTTCAGCCCAACTTTGATGAAACCAAAGAAGAGCCGGTGGTGTTTCCCGCCAAGATACCAAACCTGCTCTGCAACGGCTCTTCCGGCATTGCCGTGGGAATGGCCACGAGCATTCCTCCCCACAATTTAACGGAAGTCTGTGACGCACTTCTGTACCGTACCGAGCACCCGAACGCGTCCGTGGACGAGATCATGGAACACCTTCCCGGGCCCGATTTCCCCACCGGCGGGACAATTTGTGGACAGGGCGGTGTGCGAGAGGCGTATCGTACCGGTAGAGGAAAAGTGACACTGCGCGGAAAAGTTTATCAGGAAATTGAGGAAGGGCAGTCCCCCCGGCTTGTGGTTACGGAAATTCCTTACGGCATTCAGAAAAAGAAAATAATCGAAGACATAGCCGATTGTGTCAACGAGGAACGGATCGAGGGCATTCGCGACATTCGTGATGAAACGGACCGTGAAGGAATTCGAATCGTCGTGGAGGTAAAGAAGAACTGGAATGCGGATCTGGTCGAGAATCAGCTGTTTAAGTTCACGGACCTGCAAAAGACGGTCAGTATGATATTTCTTGCACTGGTGGACCAGCAGCCGGAGGTGCTTTCCATTCAGGAGATGTTGGATCACTTCCTGGATCACCGGAGGGAAATTATACGCCGCCGGACCCGATATAAACTGGAAAACGCAAAGGAGGAAGTTCACCGTCTCGAAGGGCTTGTTGTGGCCGTGGACAACCTCGATGAAGTGATTGAAATGATCCGGGGTTCGGAGTCCACGGACGAGGCCGGCAGAAAGCTTCGTGAGGAATTTGATCTGACGGAGCGGCAGTCCGATGCCATTCTGCGAATGCGGCTTCAGCGGTTGACCGGTCTGGAGCGGGCAAAGCTCCGTGAACGCCTGGAGGAACTCCGGGAACAGATCGAGGAGTACCAGCTGATTTTAAGAAGCGACGAGAAAATAACGGAAATCATTCAGGATGAAATTCGGGAGGTCCGTGAGGACCACGGCGACGACCGGAAGACCACCATCGGCGAGCCGGTCGACGGATTTGACATGGAGGATCTCATTGCCGAAGAGGAAACGGTGGTCCTGTTCAGCCGGGATGGATATTCCAAGCGCATGGAGGTTGATCAATTCTCAAATCAGCATCGAGGGGGGGTGGGGATTATTGCGGCCAAAACAAAAGAAGAGGACGAAATAGAACACCTGTTCGTCACGTCCACCCATGATTACATGCTGTTGTTTACCAATACCGGTCAGGTATACTGGCAGAAGATGTACGGAGTACCCAAACTCTCCCGGAACTCACGCGGTCGCGCGCTGGTAAACCTGTTGAACAAAGATCGGGAGGAACGGGTCTCGGCGGCGTTATCCATTCGGGACCTTGATCGCGATGGTTACCTGCTGATGGTTACCCGAAACGGGTGGGTGAAGAAAACTCCTCTCGAAGATTATTCCCGTCCGATGAAAGGGGGGATACGCGGCGTTCGACTCGAGGAAGGAGATCAGCTTGCGGGCGTAATTCGCACATCCGGGGATGACGAAGTCCTGGTGGCGACCAAACAGGGACAGGCCATCAAATTTCACGAAGAAGATGTGTCACCAACCGGCCGGGTGACAAGAGGTGTGATCGGTATTCGGCTTGCGGATGATGATGAGGTGGTCGGCGTGTCTCCTGTGCGTTCCGATGCCACCCTGCTTACGGTTTCCGAATCAGGGTACGGGAAACGGTCCGAATTTGACAAATATCGACAGCAGACCCGGGGAGGAAAGGGCGTGATCAATATGAAAACGATTGAACGAAATGGGCCTGTTGCCTCCGTCCGAACCGTTTATAACGAGGATGAAATTATGCTCGCCACAGCAGGGGGCATGGCGGTTCGAATTCCCGTGGAGGAAATCCCGGTGCAGGGCCGAAACACCGCTGGCGTAAAAGTCATGTCCGTAAAGGACGATGATCGAGTTGCTTCTATTGGTCGGATCATCAAGGAAGACGATACCGGCGACGGGGGCACTGATGCGGAGGAAACGGCGGACGACCGGGAGGAAGCTGAGGCCGAAACCGGTTCCTGATCGACGTCTGTAACTGTGCAGGGACCACTTCTGAAACCGTGGCCGCGATTTTTCGGCCAATCCCACATCCTGACATGAGTACGCGAGGATTGATAACCGGTGCTGTTCTCCTTTTCTGGGGAATCATGATGGGGTGGTTGTTGAACGTTGAGTATGGGAGTAGGACCGGTTCGGACTCCTCCCCGGAGAGGGAGGAGGAACGCCGGACGGAGCAGGCCCGTTTCCTCAGGCAACTTCTGTCCGAGGAAGAAGTTACCTTTGCCATCTATCAGGGAGGGGAAAAAGTTGGCACGAGCCGTAGACGTGCGAATAAGCAGGATTCGGAGGTAAAGGTGACCAGCACTCTCCGAATGCGCCCCTCATCGATTCTCGATCAACAGGTCATGGTAAAGGTTCAATCCGAAACCTTTTATGACCGCTCCGGAGACATTCGGACGTTTCGGATTTCATTTCAGTTGCCCGTTGGCGGGAAAATTCGGTTTTCCGGCCGGAGAGAGGACGGCCGCATGCGAATGTACTACGGAGATCCGGAGAAGGGAAATGAAATGAACCTGGACTTCTCCGCCTCCTCAGGTGTCTCTCATTCCCTCGATCCGTTTTCGGGTCAATCCTTTCCGGATCCCGGAAAGCAAAAAACCATTCAAATCATCGCTCCTCTTTCCCAGCAAACCATCCCGTGCCGTATCCGAACGGACCGTGAGAAACACGAGGTTCTCTGGAGGGGTTCGAATCATAAAACGCTTCGGGTAACTCTCGAGTCTCGTCTGCGGAGCGAACAGTTACAGGCCATGGCGTGGATCACGGAACGGGGTCAGCTGCTCCGTCAGAAAATTTCGTCCGGAGTGTTGTCCAAACCGATGAGACTGGAGCGAACAACGCCCCTTCCGGAAGAGGCGGCCGATTAGAAGTTCCGCTGATTAAAAATATGGTGTTCTGTTCTCGCAATGTCCTGGCCGAATATTAATAACAGGGTCTTTTGGTTGATTTTCCGTTACCTATGGAGGGTGTTTGTCGAATGACTCAGTTCATGCACGAAACCACGCTGGACGTTCGATTTCGCGATATTGATGTGCTCGAACACGTGAACAATGCCGTCATCGTCACCTACATCGAGCAGGCACGTACCGAGTTTCTGTTCGATATGCTTGGATCCGAGACCCTGGATGAGATGAATTTTATACTGGCAAAGATCACCTGTGATTATGCAAGCCCGGTCGAGTACGGTGAGACCGTTCGGGTGCAGACGGGCGTTCGGGACATTGGCCAGAAGAGCGTAACCCTGGGGTACCGGCTGAACGTTGAGGAGTCGGATCGCCACGTGGCCGATGCGGAAACGGTGGTGGTGTTCTATGACTATGAGGGCGAAGAGACGATACCTGTGCCGGACCGGTTTCGGGAGGCCGTTCAGCTTGACGAAGAGGATCACCGGGTCTGAATCCATTCCGTAATCCCCGATTTGTGCCTGAAACGGATCCGGTGTCGGAAAATCGGATTTAGCCTTTTGTTCCTCCTTCCGTCAGTCCTTTCACCAGGTATCGTTCGAACATCATAAACAGGGCGATGACCGGAACCGTTGCGATAACCGCTGCCGCCGCAAGCATCTGCTGTCCGGAATGAATGCTTTCGGCCAGGTGTATAATGCCGATTGGTAACGTGAACTTCTCAGGCGTGTCGAGGAAAATAAAGGCAAATAGGAACTCATTCCACGTAATGATGAAGGTGTAAAGTGCGACGGAGACGATGGTTGGTAGACTCATTGGCACGGTAACTTTCCAGATGACCTCCCAGCGAGAAAGACCATCCATCATGGCCACTTCTTCCACGTCGGTCCGCATGGAGTCAAAGTAACTTTTCATCAGGTAAAGAGCGACCGGTAAGGTCTGGGCCAGGTACACAAGAATTAGGCCGACGTGTGTGTCCCGAAGCCCGATCCATGAAAACATGGCAAACAGAGGCACCACAAGAACGATGGCGGGAAACATATACACAAGAAGAATCATCCGTCCCATTAACCGCTTCCCTTTGAAGTAAAGCCGCGTTACGGCATATGCCCCCATGGTGGAAAATAGAACGGTCAGAAGGACCGTAACGGCCGAGATCAGAAAACTGTTCCACATGTAATGGAGGAAACTCGGATCGTGCTCGAACAGGACGGTTCGGTAACTGCTGAAGTCCCAATTCCAGGGAGAAACCCAGAGATCGCCGGGGAGGTTGGCCATTGTCATTCCGGCACGGACCGACGTGAGGAACATCCAGTAAAAGGGGAACGCCGTGACGATCGTGACCAGCAGATACCCCGTCCCTTTGCCCACGGTGATCAGGCATTTTTCAAGGTCACGCCGGTTCATCACCATTCTTCAAGAACGTAGCCGAAGTACACGAACAGAAACAGGCCCAGTATGGCAAACAGAAGAACGGACAGGGCTGCTCCCATTCCAAGATTCTGCTGGCCGATGAACAGTTTGTAGAGATAGATCGGCAGTATTTCCGTCCCTCCTGCTCCCTCCGTCAGCAAATATACATCATCAAACTTATTGAATACCCACAGGAAACGAAGAAGAAACAGGGTGGCAAGAATCCCCCGTAATTTGGGAAGGGTGACCAGGAAAAATTGCTGGAACGGTGTGGCTCCGTCGATCTGAGCGGCCTCGTAAAGCGTGGAGGGAATGGACTGGAGCCTCGCGAGGATAAATAGCATACAGAAGGGACCGTACCGCCAGGTCTGGAACAGAATAATACTTGTCAGGGCATACGGTTCCTCAATCAGTAACCCCACCGGTTCCTGAAAAATACCGATGGCCTGCAAACCCCGTGAGACCAGCCCGAACGTGGGATTCATCAGCCCTCGCCAGCCGACGTATGCCACGGCCACGATGGGGGCCACATAGGGAAACAGGTAAAGGCCGCGCAGGAGACCGCGTCCGCGAAATGTTCTGTTCAGGAGAAGCGCGGAGAACAGGCCAAACAGCAACGAGGAAAGGACCCCGAGAAAAGAGTAAAGAACCGTGGTCACCAGGTCCTCGTAAAAACGGCCCCGGCTGTCCCCGGCGACCAGGAGTTTATTGAAGTTCTCAAGAGTCAGGTGATCCAGGGAAAAGATGGCCCCCGCACTGAGTTGACCGAGCGTTATGCTTTTGACGCTCAGCCAGAAATTCCAGAGCACCGGAACAATAATGATGGACAATATGAGAACGACCGGGGGACCTATTAACCAGTATGCCAGTCTCTGTTCCTGTTCCTTCAGCGTCATGGGGAAACTCGGGGAATGACGTTAGCTCCATCATGAAAATTTTAGCAATTCCCCTTTTCGGTTTTGACCCCCTGCCCGCAAGATGCGCCGGTCCCGATTCGTTGAATTCCAAAACCGTATAACATACCATTTTTACCCCGAATTATCCTCGATAGACGGTCCTCTTTTTCTTCTTCTGAGTCCTCATTCTTCCCTGTTTTACAGGAGATCCGTGACATGAATCGGTTAATCCGGCGGTTGCCACTGGCGTTCTTCCTGATTTTGCTTCCTGTGTTTCTGCCGGGCTGTGGTGGACAGGAACAACCAGCGAACCCGGATTTGGTCTTCTGGACCACGGAGGTGGAGTCGAAACGAATGGATATTCAGGAAAACCTGGCCAGGAGATTTGAAGAACAAACCGGTGTTTCGGTCAAAGTGGTTCCCGTTGAGGAGAACCGTCTCAACCAAAAAGTGATTTCCAGCAAGGCAGGGGAAAACATGCCCGACGTTATATTCGGGCCGATGTCATCCACGAATGGATGGGCCCGGAGTGGTCTCATCGATACAGAAGCAAACAGGGAAGTGATTGAGGCACTTGATCCGGAGACGATGAATGGCCTGGATTTTGTTCGTATACAGGACCGTTATTCCATGGTGCCAAGCGATGGATGGGTGTATCTACTCCTGTACCGGTCGGATCTGTTTGAGGAAAAGGGGCTTTCCGCTCCGGAAACATGGAAAGACATGAAAAAGTCGGCAAAAACATTGCATAATTCACCGAAGCAGTTTGGTACAATGGTACCGACCGCACCCAATCGAATTTATACCCAGCATGTCCTGGAAATTCTGGCGATGTCCAACGGGGTTCGCCTTATTCAGGAGGATGGGTCCGTGGGGTTGGATACGGATGAGATGGTGGAGACGTTAAAATTGTACAGAAAACTGGCCGAGTACACGCCCTCCGGAAATATTTACTGGAAACAAACCCGAAAATATTATTTTTCCGGAAGAACACCGATGATTTTCTGGTCTCCGTTTATCCTGGATGAACTGGCCGGAAAGCGGGGGGACATTGACGTGCCGTTATCGGATCTTCCGTCCAGAACGGCCGTGCGAACGACGGTTACCGGTCCGAACAGTCAGTCCGGATACATCAGTGTCAATGGTTTTACCATTACGGCTCAGGCTCGGAAAAAGAACGCAAAGAAATTTGTGGACTTTATGATGAACGACGGATATTCCAACTTTTTCCGGATGGACCTCTTCGGCAAATTCCCGTTCCGAACCGGGACACCTGATGAACCAACCAGATTTATAGATACCTGGGAAACATCGAATCCCCTTATAAATCGGTATTCCGAGGGACTTGCAGAAAATCTCGTCGAAGGAATTAACCGGGCGGATCGGTGGGGATTAAAGGAGGGTCACGGCCGGCTCGTTTCAAAATTATACGGGTCCAAAGCCCTTGCCAGAATTCTTGTCGAAAAGTTTCTCCGGGGAGACAAGAATGCACGAGAAGCCGTAAACATGATGGCGGAACGGGTTCGGAAATTTCGAAAACAAATTGAGTCATCGTCTGATTAATAAAAGGGGGGTGAGTAATCATCGGTCACGTTACCTTTGATCAGGTGACCAAGGTGTTCGACCGGGGAACGGCTCAGGAAACCATTGCCGTGGAAGACGTCAACCTTGAGATTCCCGACGGAACGCTCCTGGTTCTTGTGGGGCCATCCGGGTGTGGAAAATCAACCACGCTTCGATGCCTGGCCGGTCTTGAAGACGTTACTTCGGGGACGGTTCGCATCGACGGTGAGGACGTTACTCACACACCTCCATCCCGACGGGACATAGCGATGGTCTTTCAGAACTATGCACTTTATCCACACAAAACCGTTCGGGGAAACCTCGCCGCCGGATTGCAGTATTCCACGGATCTTCCACAGGACACGATATCGGACCGGGTTCGGGAGACGGCGCAACTTCTCAACATAACGGATCTTCTCGACAAAAAACCGAAGGATCTTTCAGGGGGACAGCAACAGAGAGTGGCCCTGGGACGAGCCATTATACGCGACCCCCGTGTGTTTTTGTTCGATGAACCTCTCTCAAACCTGGACGCGAAATTGCGTCGAGAAATGCGGTCGGAGATCATAAAACTACAGGAGGATCTCGGCGTCACCACGATATACGTGACGCATGATCAGAAGGAAGCCATGACCATGGGGGATAAAATCGCCGTGATGAAGGATGGCGTCATACGCCAAACAGGAACCCCGATGGTGATATACCGCTGTCCGAACAGTCGGTTCGTGGCTGAGTTTATCGGGTCTCCCTCCATGAATTTCTGCGAGGTGAAGGTGGATGATACAGACAGTGAAAGGGTAGAGATAAGCGATTGCAACGGCGAACTGTTTTCCTTTTCCCTTTCGTACGAACGGCTGCGTTTTGAGCCGGGTTCTGTACCGTCGACTCTTGAGATGGGTATTCGTCCCGAGGACCTCAAACCCGCGTCGCGTCAGGAATCTAGCGGACCGACGTTCGAGCTTCCCGAAACGGTACGGGAGTCCCTCGGCAAGAGTGTGCTTCTCCACCTGGACCACAATGGTAAGGAATGGGTTGCCGAACTGGACCGTTCCGGTGGCATCCGGGAAGATGATTTAACGACGTTTACGTTCCGCCCGGAGGATGTTCATTTGTTCGATGAGGACGGGGCGTCGGTTATCCAATACGACCGGCAATCATTTCGTCAATAGTAAGAGGGCCCCGAGAAAAGCAAAATATTTACCTGGCAAACGCCTGTTCGGTCACCAGGGATCAGGCAATGAGCGGGAGATGTTCCGCGGTGATCACGGTTTGTGGACGGAGATGCCAAGGGCGTCCTCGGCCGCTTCCATAACGGATTCGGAAAGGGTGGGGTGGGGGTGTATGGTCAGTGAAATGTCCTCAAGCGTGGCGGCCATTTCGATGCCGAGGGATCCCTCCGTGATCAGTTCCGATGCGTGTTCGGCGACGATCTGTACCCCGAGGAGGACGCCGGAGTCCTCTTCGGCAATGACTTTTACGAATCCTTCCCGTGCATTTGTGGTCATGGCCCGGCCGGAGGTCTGCAGGGGGAATTTTCCGGTCACAACGTCGAAGCCGTTTTCCTTCGCTTCCTCCTCGGACATTCCCGTAACGGCAATTTCCGGATCGGTAAATATCACGGCCGGAATGGCCTGAAAATCCGCCGCCGCGGGTTCCCCGGCGATGACTTCAGCGGCAACGGATCCCTCCGCCGAGGCTTTATGTGCCAGGAGCGGTTCACCGGCCACGTCGCCGATGGCAAATATGTTTTCATCCGTCGTTCTCATCTGATGATCCGTCTCGATGAATCCGTTATCGTCCGTTTGAACATCGGTGTTCTCCAGGCCGAGTCCTTCCGAATTCGGTTTCCGGCCCACACACAGAAGCACCCGGTCCGCGGGAACCTCCTTCTGTCCGTCACCGGTGCTGATGGTGACGAACCGGTTTCCGTTTTCTTTATGAATTTCTTCGGCCGTTGACTCGAGGTGCACCTCCGCACCAAGTTCTTTAAGTTTCTCGTGAACCACGTTCACGAGTTCGGGATCCGTGCCGGGCAGAAGCTGGTCCATCAGTTCCACAACCGTCACGTCCGAGCCAAATTTTCGAAACACCGTACCCAGTTCCAGACCGATAACCCCGCCACCGATCAGTAGAAGGTGTTCGGGAATCGTCTCAATTTCGAGTATGTCCTTTGAGGAAAGTACGTATTCGCCGTCAAAGGAAATGTCCGGAAGTTCCCGGGGGGTGGAACCCGTCGCAATGATCGTCTTGCTCGTTTTCAGGGTAACGTCTTCTTCCCCATCACGCTGAACGGCGATTTCGTCCGACGCGATAAATCCCCCCTCCCCATATAGGACGTTCACATCATTTGTATCGAGAAGGTGCTCGACGCCTTTTGTCAGACGCTGAACAACTCCGTCCTTCCACTGCACAAGCTGTGAGAGATCGAGCTCCGGATCACCGACGGAGATGCCCATCTGGTCGGCCGACTGGATGTCCTCAAATAGGTTGGCCGCGTGTATGTAGGCTTTGGAGGGAATACATCCCCAGTTCAGGCAGACACCGCCGGGGTTGCCGTAATCAACGATTGTCGTATCAACACCGAGCTGGGCGAGGCGAATAGCTGCTACGTATCCCCCCGGTCCGGCCCCAATAACCGTTGCTTCCGTTTCTCTCGTGTTCATTGTGCAGGTACTCCATTCAATAAAATCCGAATAGCGGTTATAGAAGAAGGTTCAGCACCGACGGATCCGGCACTACGACCGGCACCTGTTCTCCATTGCGGCTGAGATCCGTCGGAAGAATCGGGTGATTAAGGAACTCCTCCCGTTGCTGGTTAGATTTCGGCCAGAAGGTGGTGTGGTTTCTCGAAGAATTCAATGACCCGGTTGGAGAAGCGGACGCCGTCGGCTCCATCCACGATCCGGTGATCCAGGGAGAGACTGAGATACATCATTTTTCGAATGACGACCTCCCCATCCCGTGCGACAGGGCGGTCTTTGATTTCGTGAATGCCCATAATCGCCGATTCGGGATAATTGATGATCGGGGTTGCGAACAGTCCACCGATGTTTCCGGCACTGGTAACGGTGAAGGTTGAACCCTGGAGTTCGTCCGTCGAAAGATCACCATCTCGCGCCCGCTGTGCTTTGTCGTTAATTTCCCGGGCCAGCTGAAAGATTGATTTCTGGTCCACGTGATTTACGACCGGCACTTTGAGACCCTCGTCCGTATCACAGGCAAAGCCGAAGTGATAGTATTTCTTGACTTTTATTTCCTGTGATTCTTCGTCCAGCGAGGAGTTTAGTCGAGGAAATTCTTTCAGGGCCGGAACAAGCGCTTTGAAGATGAACGGCAGGTACGTCAGCTTAATGTTCTGTTCCTGTGCTTTTTCCTTCAGGTCATTTCGAATTTCCACCAGCCGGGTCATGTCCGCCTCGTCCACGACGGTGAAGTGTGCCGCGTTGTCCTTGGACGTGGACATGGCTTCGGAGATAACCTTTCGAACACCGCGGAACGGGACGGATTCCACGGGTTCTTCTCCTTCGACTTCCTGCGTTGTCGGAACGGGTTCGGCCGTCGTTTCCGGTTCCGCGACCGCGGCTTCTCCATCGGTTTCGGCATATTTGAGCACGTCCTCTTTCAGAACCCGACCGGCTTTGCCGGTACCTTCAACGTTGTCTAGGTTTACGTTTTTTTCACGTGCGAGGCGTCTCGTGGCCGGGGTTGCCAGTGTTCGTCCTTCGGAAGGTTCGGGGGCGGGTTTGCCGTTACCGTCGGCGGAGGCTGTTTTCGTGGCCGGTTCCGGCTGGGTTTCTTCCTCCTCTTTCTCTTTTTTCTCCGCCTGTTTTTCTGCTGTCTGTCGTTCTTTGACGGTTTGTTTGCGCTCCGCTTCTCCTTCTTCCCAGTCTTCCCCCTCCTCTCCAATGACGACAAGAGGGGATTCTACTTTTACCATGTCCCCTTCTTCATTGTACCGTTTCAGGATGACCCCCGAACGGGGCGAGGGAATTTCCACCGTTGCTTTGTCCGTCATTACCTCCACAATCGGGTCGTCTTCCTCCACGTGATCGCCTTCCTCGACAAGCCAGCTAACAAGTTCGCCTTCCGTTATCCCTTCGCCTACGTCCGGTAAGTCAAATACAAGTGCCATGGTTCGTCATCTGGTGAAATAAAAGTTCGGTGCGTCAATTTGGGTGAAGGTTCCGAAACGTACTCTCGATTGTTTTCGGAATGGTTTCTTCTGCAATCAGGGGGTACCGTCTGTTTCAACCGGTCCGGTCGGTCGTTATTCCAGTTCGGACCGGAGTTGTTCTTCCTGATCTTTGAGGTTCCAGGTTTTTTCTTCGTAAATCTGATCGAAGAAGAAACCCGGATCTTTGTCTTCCATGTCCTTAAATCGCTGAACGGCTTCCTTGACTTCTTCTTCAACAGTTTCCTCCAGTTCCTGTAAGTCGTCGTCCGACACCACGTTTTTTTCTTTCATGTATTTTTCGAATCGCGTGATGGGGTCCTTCTCGGCCCATTGTTCTTCCTCTTCATCCGTTCGATAACGATCCGGGTCATCCGGTGTGGTGTGGGGGCCTCGCCGATACGTAACTGCTTCAATTAGAGTGGGGCCTCTTCCATTTCGTGCATACTCGACGGCGGCCTGAGCAGTTGCGTAGGTCCCCAGAATGTCGTTCCCATCCACCTGCATGCCTTTGATGCCGTATCCAATGGCTTTCTGAGCAATGGTTTCGGCCCCGGTCTGTTTGTCTTTTCGGGGAACCGAAATGGCGTACTGGTTGTTCTGGCAGACAAAGACAACGGGGACGTCCCAGGCGCCGGCAAAGTTCATGGCTTCCTGTGTGTCACCCGTTGAGGAGGCCCCGTCCCCGAAATACGTCATGACGACGGTATCTTCCCCGTCGACCATGTGGGAATAGGCCTCTCCAACGGCGTGAAGAGGCTGTGAACCAACCGGAATGGACACGGGGTAGGTGTTGTAATCGGTGCCGTCGTTGATGCCTCGTTCGTCACCTCCCCAGTATAAAATGGCGTATTCAAGGGGCAGGCCTCGAACGTATCCCGCAACGTGGTCCCGGTAGGAGGGAACCATCCAATCCTGTTCATCCAGGGCCATGGCCGTCCCCACCTGAGCTGCTTCCTGTCCCTTGGCCGGGGCAAAAATATTGATCTGGCCCCCGTAGGATAGCCGCAGCCCACGCTCGTCCATAACACGGCCTCGTTTCATGTGATACAGCAGTTCCCAGAGCACTTCCTCGTCAAGGTCCGGTTCGAGTTCTTCGTCCACGTTCCCGTCTTCGTCGAGAATCTGAACGTGTTCGACGTCAAAGGAGTGTTTTACTTCTTTTGGCATGGCGGTTTCCTGCGTTAAAAGTTCAGCACGTAATCGGCGGCTTCGCGAATCCGGTCTTTGCCCGGCAGGTAGTAATCCTCGTATTCGCCGAGGGGCGGAGGCGTGTCAAAACTGGTAACCCGACGAATGGGGGCTTCCATGTGAAGCAGGGCCTCTTCCTGTATTTTGGCGATCATTTCGGCTCCGGGCCCAAAACTTCTCGGAGCTTCGTGAACAACAATACAACGACCGGTTTTCTTGAAGGACTCGATGATGGCGTCGCGATCATAGGGCATGACCGTCCGAAGATCGAGGAGATCCACACCGATGCCGTCTTCCTGAAGTTCGTCGGCAATTTCCCGACATGGAATGGTCATGGCTCCCCAGGTGAGTATGGTTAAATCTTCTCCTTCCTGGAGTTTGTTGGCTTCACCGATGGGGATTTCGTAAAGTTCCCTCGGAACGAGTTCTTTTTGCCGGCGATAAATCTTCTTGGGTTCCAGGAACACCACCGGATCCGGGTCATTTATGGCGGAGACAAGAAGGCCCCTCGTGTCCACGGCCGTTGAGGGCATGACCACTTTGACGCCGGGGGTGTGGGCAATGTACGCTTCCATGCTTTCGGAGTGGTGTTCGGGAGATCGAAGACCCGCTCCCATCGGCATGCGAACCACAAGGGGAATATTGATGTCGTTAGAAGATCGCCAGCGCAGCCGGGCGGCATGGGAAATCAACTGATCAAACGCCGGGGGCATGAACCCCATAAACTGAAGTTCGGCCACGGGGCGCTTCCCGTTCCGTGCCATGCCGATGGCCGTCCCCACGATGCCGGATTCGGCAAGTGGTGTGTCGAGTACTCGTTCTTCTCCGAAGGTCTCATACAATCCATCCGTGGCCCGAAATACCCCTCCGTTTTTGCCCACGTCCTCCCCCATGACAATCACCCGGTCGTCCTCCTCCATCTTTTTGTGAAGGGTTGATTGTACCGCTTCGACCAGGTTGATCTTTTCGTATTTTTCTTCGTCGTATTCCTCCGGAATATCCTCAAGTTCCTCAAGCTTGGCCCCAACAATTCCCTGACTTCCTGAGTCTTTGTTTGTCATTAGACCTCCTTCTTATGTTTGATTCGACGTTTGGCCAGATGTTAACGAGACCGGTTGCGTTTCGTGAATAATTTTCCGTCAATTATACCTATGGAAGGCAAAATAACAACCGGAGCACATGAAAGCATATTAACGTATTAATTTTGCATAATGATGAATGAAAATAAAGGGAGGGGACCGAAAGTTATGGAAGCAAACCTCGGTTCCTTGTTCAGGGGTTGATCACCGGGTCTTAAGAGTTTCTTCGAAACCTGTACCAGTGTTTCTAATCGTTCCGAAAGTTCCATTCTACCATCGGCGGAGGGAGGATGTTTTTCTATCCGGTTCTCGGATTCCTTTGAGGTTGTTTCGCGCAACGATATTCAAATAATGTTGTTGGAAAATTTGATCATCGGTGAACCTCCCCTGGGTTTTTTCGTTTATATGTAGAAGGTAGACCAGGTGTTATGATTTGGAAATGTTAAACGGTTATTACAACCAATGAGAAGTTCAGAAGAAAAAGAGAGAAAACCAGCATTTTCTTCTTCTGATGTCCTCAGCGAGGAACATGAGAGGAATCATGAGAGCACATCAGTTATTACCGGAACATACGGCGTATCATTTTTGTTTCA
>CAZOLI010000007.1:0-116167 GCA_964580675.1 uncultured Planctomycetia bacterium | reverse complement strand
TATTTCGGGATCCGAAAGTAGAGGGGTCAGGTGATTGCGCACGACCTCATCGTCGATCTGTTCCTCCGTTCGACCCTGTGTATGGCCCGTGGGAATATAGCACGCACGGTCCTCGAGGGCGATGGCGTATCCAACGATCGAGCAGGTGTGCGGGTTCAGACCGTCGGTTTCCAGGTCGAACGTAAATCGGCCTGCTTCCTTCACTTCCGAAACCAGTTCCTCAAGCATTGACGCCGACGTGATCGTTTCGAAGGTTGATTCATCCAGTGACCGCTCGGGAGGCAGCTCGTCCAGCAAATTGTTGAAATCGAGTTTCTTGTAAATCTCGCGGAGTTTATCGGTGTCCTGTTCGGACAGGGTGAGATCCGCGGGGTCCACGTCCACCGGTGCGTCTTCCCGGAGCCGGATCAGGTCCTTAAATGTGTCCGGGTCAACCTCCGCTGATTTTATCGCGTTGCGAATTCGGGTGGATTCGATCTGGTCCGAATTCTCCAGGGCTTCCTCCATGGTTTCGAATTGCTGGAGCAATTTCTTCGCACTTTTTTCACCAATGCCGGAGATGCCGGGCACGTTATCACTGGTGTCTCCCATCATGGCCAGGTAATCCACCATCTGCGCCGGTTTTCGAACCCCGTAGCGTTCCCGGACGTATTCTTCGTCCATCCACCGGTCCCGCATGGTGTCGTACATTCGCACCTGTTCATCCAGGAGCTGTGTCAGATCCTTGTCCGAACTTACCAGGACCACTTCGTCAAAATCACTGTTCTTTGCCTTCCTGGTCAGGGTGGCAATGACGTCGTCCGCCTCGTAGTTTTCGACGGACACACGGGGCACACCGAGTGCGTCGAGTATGTCCATGACCCACGGGATCTGTTTGACCAGGTCCTCCGGGGTCTCGTCCCGGTTTTCCTTGTACGGTTCGTACAGTTCCTTCCGAAACGAGTCTCCTTCCGGATCGAACACCACCGCAATGTGGTCCGCGTCCTCCTCGTCAATGAGACGGTTTACCATCTGCGTGAAATTGAAGGCCGCCCCGGTGGGAAAATCATCCGCGTTCCGGAGGTCCCCCATCGCGTGGTAGGCACGGAAGAGATAGGAGGAGCCGTCAACGAGGTACAGTTTTTTGCTCATGGCGATAAACGAGTAATGGTCCAGTCTTCGCCGTCCTTCCGGTAACGGAATCGATCGTGAAGTCGACCGGGCCGTCCCTGCCAGAAGATAAATTCATTCGCCCGGAGCCGGTAGCCTCCCCAGTTTTCGGGAAGTGGCACGTCCTCTCCTTCAAACTTTTCCTTCTCCCTCCGAAATGCCGCTTCAAGCGAGGATCGGTCCGAAACCGGCTCACTCTGTCTGGAGGCGTGGGCGGCGATCTGGCTTTTCCTCGGTCGGGACTGGAAATAGGAACGCGAACGTTCTTCGGAAATCCTGGATACCGTTCCTTCCAACCGGACCTGCCGATCCAGTTCTTTCCAGTAGAGGACGAGTGCGGCGTTTTCGTTTTGTTCCAGCTCCCGGCCCTTCCGACTTTCGTAATCCGTGTAGAACACGAAATCGTCCGGTCCGTGTTCTTTCAGCAGAACCATCCGCACGGAGGGAGCCCCCTTTTGATCCGTCGTGGCCAGCGCGGTTGCGTCCGGCAAATCAATGTCGGCGTCCACCGCTTCCTGGAACCAGTCCGCAAACTGATCATGCGGGTCGGGCCGGAGATCGGACCGCTCCAGGGGATTTCCACGGTAGTCCCGCCTTCGCTGTTCCGATTCGTGTTCGCTCATGATGAAGTGTTACGTCAGGAAATAAACAAGGTCCGTTTCGAGGTCGTTCGCGGTGTCCCGCACGTCTTCGACGTCAACGCTCATGATTTTTTCGGCAATTGTGGTGAGTGATTCGACCTGTCCGGCGTGGTATCGTTTCAGGTAGGATAAGGCTTTCCCCGATGGGTTGTCCTGAAGTGATACCAGTCGTTCCAGTAGTTTTATCCGGGTCATCTGCAGGAGCGAGTCCGGGAAAGCTCCTTCCCGGACCTGCTTGAAGGCACTCTGTATGGCCTCGAGGGTTTGTTCTTTTTGATCGGGATCAATGCCGGCCGTGACCAGAAACAAGCCGGTGGTTCGGTCAACCGACGTGTTAATGGAATACGCAAGCCCGTGTTCCTCCCGCACGGACTGGAACAGAATACTGTGAGGAAATCCCCCCAGAAGTGCAGACGTGACGGAGAGCCGGTATACCTCATCGGAGCCGAGGGTGTACGGTGTCCGGTGGCCGAGGAGGAGCCACCCCTGGTCTCCGCCAGCTTCTTCCGTTATTTCGTCCGGCTCCTCCGGGGATGTTTCCCCGGATTTCAGCACGGGTTGCAGGGAGGACGGTTCCCGATCGGGAAGCATCTCCACAAATTCGTTCCGAAACTGGTCCGCAATTCGGGATGGGTTAACGTTTCCCGTGACGATGGTGTGCAACTCGCCTGATTTCAACGTCTTCCGGTAGTGGTCGTAAACGGTTTCCCGGTCCAGGTTATTCACACGGTCCAGGTCGCCGTAACGGGAATAACGAAAGGGCTGTTCCCGGTAGAGATGGCGAATACAGCGGAGGGTCGCGTATTTCCTTCTGTTTTCACGCAGGGATTCGACAAGTGACGCCAGATTTTTCTTTTCTTTGCGGAAAAAGGACGTTCGGAATCCCCGGTTCTGTTCTTGTGAGCCGCCGTCCTTCTCCTCCGGGGGGACCGGTTGCCCGAGCATCCGCTGAAAAAGGGTCAACGCCTCCCGCTCGACGTCTCCATGATCCCGGTCGGGAAGATATTGAGGCGACACGTACGACAGGGAAAAGAGCTGGAGATGGGACAAACCGAATTTCTGGACATTCACGTCAATGGAAGCCCCGTACAGGTGCTGAAGGCGTTCCGCGATGGCCTGCTGGTCGGGGTATCCACGACAGCCATCACGAAGAATCATGGGCACCAGCGCATGTTCCGCGGCGTTCGGTCCCATGCGGTTGCAGTTGACGTGGGACACCGCGACCGTTTTAAATCGTTCCGACGTCTGTATGTGTATTTGATATCCGGGAGCCGGATTAATGGTATTAAATTCATACCCTTCCCCGGCGTTCTGTAATCGGTTCAGGTACTGGTTCCAGTTTCGGTTCATGGCCCCGATGTCTGTTTTGCAGGAGTATATTTAAAATGATGTTCGAACCGGTTGTCGGTTTCGAGGTCGCATCCGGGTTCCGGCCGGGTCATCCTCAATGAAGGAGGAGAATCTACCTGAACTCCGTCGGGAAAAGGATGGACGTAACATATTAAGGGAAGCGGCATTTATTTGCAGGGTTCCTCCGAAAAATGTGAGGGTGTTCGTTCCGGGATGAAAGCGGTCAGACCCATGGATGGGGTTTATCCCTCTGGAGGAGGTTACCGGCGGAGGAATCGTTTTTCCAGATCCTCCAGTGTCAGTTTGAGCGACGTGGGACGGCCGTGCACGCAGGAATGGGAGGTTTCGACCTGATCTCGACGATCAAGCAAGTTCTTGATTTCTTTTTGATGGAGTTCATCCCCAGCTTTTACGGCCGAATGACAGGAGATCAGACGGATCACCCGGTCGACTTCACTGTGAGAACCTTTTTCCCCCACCCCCTCGTTCAGGTCATCAAGTGTGTTCAGCAGGAGTTCACCGGGGTCCGACGTTTGTTTCGGCAGCGCGGGCACGGAACGGACGGCCACCGTTCCACGGCCAAAATCCTCCACCTCGAACCCGATCTGTTTTAACGCCGCCGTATGCTGTTCCACGTCCCTCTTTTGTTTGCCGGTCAGTTCCACAACGGCGGGACTGAGCAGTTTCTGGGACGGCATCTGATTTTCCTGGACGTTTTGATGAAGATCGTGGTAGATGACGCGTTCGTGAAGTGCGTGTTGATCGATGAGGAGGATGCCGTCCTGTATTTCCTCGATGATAAAGGTGTTGTGCACCTGCAAATATTTGTTTGTTCCCGATTGTCGCTGGCCGTTGCTCGAAAGAACACCGGTGGACGACGGGGCCGGTTCGGAGACCGGTGATGACTCCTCCCGGTCCTCGAAGAAGGCCTCAATCGCATTTCGGATGTTTTCGTTTTTGTCGTTTGAACCATTCTCCCGTGTGCCGCCGGCTTCGAGTTGGGGTTCCCGCAGGCTTCCGGAGGCGGAGGGAGCTCCCGACTCTTCGAGCACGGTGTTCTGAATGGCGTTTTTTAGTTGATCCCGAAGTTTCCATCGGCTCCGGAACCGAACTTCCTCCTTGGTCGGGTGTACGTTCAGGTCCACTTCGTCGGCGTGAAGATCCAGAAACAGGAACACGACCGGCTTTTTGCTGGAGGGAACAAGGTCTCCGTATGCATCCATAACGGCCGAGTACAGGTCCCGGCTCTGGATGCTTCGTCCATTGAGGAAGAACTGAATCAGTTTTGCGTTTGGCCGGGTAAGGGAAGGGGGCCCGAGCAAACCGGAGAACCGTCCCAGATCGGTTTCTTCCTCGAAGTCGGTAAGTTGCTCCGCGAGTTTGGAACCATAGAATCGTTTGATTCGTTCCAATCGATCCGCCACCGCGGGGAGTGTGAAAATCCGCTCCCCGTCGTGGTCCAGTTCAAACCGAACCGAAGGGTGGGCAAGTGCAAACTCCGTTATCCGGTCGGTACAGTGGCCCAGTTCCGTACCGACGTTTTTCAGGAATTTTCGCCGGGCGGGCGTACAGAAAAAAAGGTTCCGAACGTCCACGCAGGTTCCCTCCGGAGCCGATATCTCCTCGACGTCTTCGGCGTCCCCTCCCCTGGAGCGTATGCGGTGTGCGGTATCGGATCCCGGGGGCCGTGAAGTGACCGTACAATCGGATACCGAACAGATGCTTGCCAGGGCCTCTCCACGAAACCCGAGGGTGTCAATGGCCTGCAGTTCGTCGGGTTCCCGGATCTTGCTTGTGGCATGGCTCCGTATGGCCAGCGGGAGGTCCGAGGCCGATATTCCCGAGCCGTCGTCCGTCACGCGAACCCGTTTTTTGCCCCCTTCTTCAAGTTCGACATGAATTTTTTCGGCCCCCGCATCGAGCGAATTTTCCACGAGTTCCTTCACCACGGACGCCGGCCGTTCGATGACTTCGCCGGCCGCAATTTGATTGACCAGAATCCTGGGTAACTTCTGAATGTTGCCCATGATCCCCTCATGAATGACGGTGTTTCTGTGATGATCCGATCTGTTATCCTAACCGGTTCGGGCTGTTACTTCAACCCGTTCAATTGTCGTGGTTGAAACCGGATGATGGTTTTCCTGCCCCATTCGGGGGACCGGGCGGATACGGTGGATTCGTGCGATTCGACGAATGAAGACCGGTCGGTCCCGGTCGGAAACTCAGGCGTTATCGGTTGTCCGGCACCTGGAGGGAGGCTTTTTTCTGTTGATCCGGTTCTGATTCGGCAGGTTCCCGTTCGGTTGTTTCGGTTTCGTTCAGGAACTGTACGAACGACCGGGCATTGGCAAAGGACGGATCGATGAGGGAAGGAGGCGTTTCGGCACCGGAGCGAACGAATCGTCCGTGAACCGGTACGTTTCCGGCTTCCACGTGAATGTCTGTTCCGGCATTGGTGTGCAGATCTTTGCGAATGGATACGCCGGGTGCGAGGTGGACCGTTCCCTCCACGTCCAGGACCAGAGTGCCGTACTCACCACCCGGGATTTGTTGATTCCGGGTCCCGTGAACGATCACCGTGCCCCGGCGTGCATCCAGCGCTCCCTTTATCTTCAGGGATTGTTGTATTTCAAGAGTGCCTCCCTCGTTTACCGTGATTCCCGCCCACCGATCCACGATGAGCGTCCCCACCTGTCCGGTTCTGGAGGAGAGGATCGGAAACGGAAGATCCCGGACGTCATCCGGAATGACCACCGTGTCATTTCGATCCGGCACGCCCCCCGGTTTCCAGTTGTTGTGATCAAACCAGTTTCGATTGACGAACGCCGTCCACACCCGTCGAACGGATCTGTTCCGTTCCTCCGTTCCGTCGGCGTTCCTTTCCGATTGGGCTGTTTGGTTGCCGTCGTCTGCGTTGTCCGGCGCTTGCGTTTCCTCTTCGGGCTTATTATTTGTGTCCGTTTCTTCCGTGGATGGGGTTTGAGCCACTTTCCTCGTATCGTGCCCCGGATCGGACCCGTCGTTTTCATCCCGGTCAAACATGGAATGCAAAAACGGCCACACCGCCATCGCGACCAGAAAGAGGAGCCCCAGGTAAATGTATTTTTCCCGTCCTTTTTTTCGTCGAAGCGGTTTCATACGGAGTACCCGTGATATATGTACGGTTACATTTTACAATTATCAGTGTAACATCATTCATGTTATATATCGGTCAAATCGAGATTTACCTGAAGGGAAAACCACGGAAACTCCCGTAAATACCCGTTTAATCACGTATAGATTTGGTTTGAGGGGGGGTATGACGCCCGTTTGGGCGCGGGGTGGGGGGTTTACAGGGGTGTTACAGGATGTATTTTGTCAGGTCTTCGTCTTCCAGGATCGATTCGAGAGCTTCCTGCACGTAGTCCCGATCGATGGTAAATTGTTCGTTCTCGTATTCCGCGGCGTTGTAGGAACATTCTTCCACAACGTTTTCCACGACGGTGTGAAGGCGTCGTGCCCCGATGTTCTGAGTGTTCTGGTTGATCCGTGCCGCCAGATGGGCCATTTCCCGAATGGCGCCGTCCGTGAATTTCAGGGAAACGTTTTCGGTGTTCAGGAGGGCACGATACTGTTTGATCAGCGCGTCGCGGGGTTCGGTTAGAATTTTGACAAAATCTTCCTCCGTGAGGGAGTTCAGTTCCGCCCGAAGTGGAAACCGGCCCTGCAGTTCCGGGATGAGATCCGAGGGTCGGGATACGTGAAATGCGCCGGAACCGATAAAGAGGATGTGGTCGGTTTCCACGGGACCGTAACGGGTGTTTACCGTTGATCCTTCAATGATGGGAAGCATATCCCGCTGAACGCCTTCACGGGCGACGTCGGGGTTTCCTCCCTCGCGGGAACTGTCGGTGATCTTGTCGATTTCGTCGACGAAGATGATTCCGGATTCGGCCGCACGTTTTACTCCCTGTTTCTTGACCTCTTCGTCGTCGATTAATTTCTCCGCTTCCTGGTCGGTCAGAATCTCGAGTGCCTGAGGTACTTTTACCTTTCGTGTTTTGGATTGAGAGGGAGCCATGTCGCCGAGCATGTTTTCCAGGTTCATGCCGTATTCCTCGAAGCCGGCCTGGGAAAACACCTGCATCATGCCCATCTGCTGTTGTTCGGTTTCGATCTCGACGTATCGATCATCGAGTTCGCCCTCGTCAAGTTTTTGCTCGAGGCGTTGCCGGTTCCGTTTTCGCCGTTCCTCCTGTTCCTCGAGCGTTTCGTCGTCCCCGATGGCGGTTGGGGGTTCGGGCAGGAGGATTTCAATGAGCCGTTCCCGGGCGTGTTCTCTGGCTTCTTCCTGGACACTTTTCCTTCGTTCCTCCCGTACCATGTTCACGCCGATGTCCGCAAGGTCCCGGACCATCTGTTCAACGTCCCGACCGTGGTATCCCACTTCCGTGAATTTGGAGGCTTCGACTTTCAGGAATGGCGCGCTCACGAGTTTCGAAAGCCGCCGGGCAATTTCCGTTTTTCCCACGCCGGTGGGACCGATGAGGATGATGTTTTTGGGTTGCACTTCCTCCCGCATTTCGGGATCAAGCTGCCGCCGGCGCCAGCGATTTCGAACCGCGATGGCAACGGTTTTCTTGGCCTTGTGCTGACTGATGATGTATTCATCCAGCGCCTCCACTATTTCCGGAGGGGACATTTCCATACGGGAGTGTTCGGAACCGGATGAGCTGTCGGCACCGAACGGAATGGGAAGGTTACCGTCTTTCATTGTTATCCGTGGTATTTGAGGTGTTAAGTAGGTTTATACCGGCGGAAGAAAATAGGTATATCCCGGGGACGAATTGCTTCAATCGACGACCGGGCAGCAGGGGACCGTCGTTATTCCCGGGCAAATTTCTCGCTCCATATGTTTTTCGTGTCATGATCGTACGGTGTACGTTTATTCGCTCGGTTCGGTTATGTGGAGTTCGTCGTTCGTGTACACGTCGATTTTTGAGGTGATGTTCAGGGCTTCTTCGACGATCTCCCGGGACGGCAGGTCCGTTTGCTGAATGAGTGCTCTTGAAGCGGCCAGCGCCGAACTGCTTCCGGAACCGATGGAAATAATGCCGTCGTCGGGAGAAATCACGTCACCTCCCCCGGAGACGAGAAGGGACTGTTCCCGGTCAATGACCGCCATCAGGGATTCGAGTCTTCGGAGGGCTTTGTCGGTGCGCCACTTCCGGGCCAGTTCAATACAGGCTCGTTCCGTCTGCGTCTGATATTTGTTCAGCATGTTTTCGAACCGTTCCATTAATTCCAGCGCATCCGCGGCGCCTCCCGCAAAACCAACGACGATTCGACCCTCATCAAGTGTACGGATTTTCGCCGCTTCGTGTTTCATGACCTCTTCATCGAGGGTTACCTGTCCATCGCCTCCAATGGCGACGTCATCGTTCCGTCGGACGGATAGTATTGTTGTCATGTTCGATCTACCGGCAAGATTTCACGCAGAAAAAAAGTGTTTCGTGGTACGTTCGACCCGCGGTCGTGGAGCCGGTGGCAGGGCGAAGTGAAATTCGCGTTATTTTTGTTTGTGGAAGCCGGCCCAGACCTTGGCACGGCGGTAGCAGGTACCGTATTTGTCCTGGATTTCCTGGAATAAATCTTTGAGGTTCTCGTCCTCTCCCTCCACCAGATCCTGGGCCTTCCGGACGTGGCCCCGGGCTTCGACGAGTTTATCGCGTGCCTTGTTGTTTGAGGTCTTTCGCTTTTCCAGGTCGCGCTCCTCGCGAGACGCTTTCTCGAAGTGTTTCATGGCCTGATCGTATATATTGACGGCCTTTTTCACTTCTCGTTTGACGGACGGGTTGTCGTAGTCCTCGGGATTCACAATTGATTCCCCCTTGACCGCGGACCCGTCGCTCTGCTGATCTGTGTCTTCACTTCCATCACCGGAAGAATCTGAGGGAGATCCGGAGGATTGGTTCTGGTCTTCCCCGGCATTATCCGCGGAGGCGACGTCCTTTCCCGTAATTTTTCTTGCGTAACGTGATTTCGGGTATTTCTCCAGTAGCTTCTTTTTGTTTCGTTCGGCGTCCGTTGTTTGGCCTCGGCTCTTGTAGAACTTGTAATATTCGTACAGGCTTCCGGCCTTGTGGTTCATAATTTGATTGGCAAGCCCGGTTCCGGACAACTTGTATGCTTGATCGAGGACATCCGCAGATTCGGAGACGATTCCGTGTTTCAGGCCAAACTCCGCCAGGTTGTACAGTTCAATCACGGTCGGGGGATCTGGAAGATCCTGTTTTTTTGTTTGAAACTTGTCCAGGAACATCTCCCTGGTTTCCTCCGGGCTCTTCTTGTCCAGATTTTTGATGATGGCCTTATCAAGGTCATGCGTAAGATCCGAATCGTGCATTTTTATGGTAATTTTTGAATCGGTTTCCTTTTTGAGGATTCCTTCAATTTCGGAACCGTTGTATAACTTGGCATGTACGGAAACCGGTGGATCGGTTGAGAGATCCACGTCCATCATTTCAATGACGTTCTTGAGTTCTTCCGCTTTTTGTCGTTCCCTGTGAAACAGTTTCCGAAGCCGGGAAGGAATGTCGCTGTCCGATGGTTTGTTCAGCATTTTCAGGGCTCGTTCGTACCTTGCCCTGTCCATTTCTTCCCCCGCCCGGGTCAGCAGGTCCCGGAATTTTTGCAGTTGTTCCTCGGAGGGTTCTCCGGAGGCATCCTCCGGTTGTTCTTCCGTTTTCTCGTCCTCCGGCTCCCCGTCGCGGTCTTCTTCGTTTTCTGGATCTTCCTCGGTCTGATCCTCTTCGTCCTTATCCCAACTGGTTGTTTCCGGATCGACTGCATCATCCTCTTCTTCACTTCCCCTTACGGATTCCCGTCCCTCACGGCCCTGTTGATCATCCTCCTTCTGTTCGAGGGCATCGGAGAGAAAGGCAACTGCTTTCTCGGCGATCGGGACGTCTTTCTTGATGGCGTTCCAGTGGGACGAAAAGTCACCGTGCGTTTGATAACCGTACACGCCAAACCCAATTCCACCGAGCAGGGAAAGCAGTAACAGATATTTGAAACAGCCTCTCATTGGTCCATTCCCGGTATTTTGATGCTCGTTAAGGAAAACCTGAATATGATGTTCATTAAATCAGACGGTATCGGGGTTATCAAGGAATAACACAGAAAGATCATCCCTGTTCCCTCCCGGTCCGTGGATCCGAACAGGAGAGAATTTCCCGTGTGCAACAGTGTGTTCTTCAATTGTTACATCCACGGAAAGACCGTGTCAATTCCCGTGAATCGACGGAGGCGTGAGGGCACCGGACGGCGAGGAACTATTCTTCTTTGGGGTCGGGTGGATCCGGTGATCGGTTTTTCCAGTCTTTGATCACGCGAATTCGAATAGAGGCCGCCTCCTTGAGTTCCTCATCCAGATTACCGGCTTTTTGTAGATGGGTTTCCGCCCGGTCAAACAGTTCAAGCTTCATGGCGAATAACCCGAGTTTCCAGTGATCGCGGGCGCTGGATGGGGAGACCGCCGATTTGCGTTCCTTGAACAGGGTGGTGGCTCCCTGGTAACGGGTTGGATCAAGCATGACGGATGATTTTTCCTTGATGTTGTTTCGGGAAATGAGTTTGGTTTCCCGGGTGGTTTGAATCTCAAGCATGTCCGGATGGGACCCCTTCAAAAAGCCCACCATTTCCGAACCATCCTGTAGTTTGAGGCGAATCCCCTCCTTCCTCGGCCGTTCGGTTTCTTCTTCAAAACGGGTGTTTTTCCAGATCCGAATCTGTTCCTTCCGGGGGAAATCGGACCAGGAAAGAGTGATGGTGATTCGCCGGGATATGGGTTGAAACCGGAAGGATCCGGGGCCGATTCTCTTCAGTTGACCGAACACGAGGTCCCCGTTTCGGAAGCGGACAAACTGTAACGACGACTCACCGTTCTTCGACGAATTTTGACCGGTTGTGAGGGTCTCCGCGGAGAAGACCAGAAGAACGGCAAGAAGAATGGTGAATATGTGGTTTTTTGAAGCCATCAGTCTTTCTTCGGGAGAAGTTTTATCTTCACGGGTACCTTTTTTATTCATAGGGGAGTCACCGGCGAAAATTCAAGAATCCCTCCGGGCCTTCCTTCCGCACGTTTGTTTCGCAACGGGATTGACCCCGGTTAAAACGCCTCCGGAATTATCCGTTTTGTGGTTTCCTCAAGAAATTCGACGGTTCGTTCGGGATCCTCGAATTCGATGGCCTTCCGGGCAAGTTCTTTTGCTCCCTCCATGGACATGCTCCGAATGATTTTCTTGACTTCCAGGATCGCCGTGGGGGCGATGCTGAAGTGTTTCAGTCCCAGCCCCATCAGAAGCCCCACGTAATTTATGTCAGCACACATTTCCCCACACATCGAAACGGACAGGTCGAGTTCGTTTGCCGTATCAAGAATCTGTTTGAGCATTCGGAGAATTGCGGGATGGGCCGGTTGATAGAGATCCGCGATTTCGGCGTTGGTCCGATCAACGGCGATGGCGTACTGAATGAGGTCATTTGTGCCTATGCTCAGAAAATCAACTTTGTCAGCGATAAGGTCAATGGTCATTGCGAGCGACGGGACCTCAACCATAACCCCCACCGGAATGTCCTCGTCGAACGGTATGCCATCGTTTTGAAGTTCTTCCTTGCAATCCTCAAGGATGCGAAGGGCCTTCATCAGTTCCCCCCGTCCGGAGATCATCGGGAACAACAGTCGGGCGTTGCCGTGTACGGCTGCACGGAGAATTGCACGGAGCTGCAGCCGAAACGTTTCGGGTTTTTTCATGCAGAGGCGAATGGCCCGCAGGCCGAGAAACGGATTGTTTTCGTCCGGATGTCCATCCCCCGCCATTTTGTCCGCACCGAGGTCCAGGGTACGAAACGTGATGGGACGGTCCCCCAGTTTCTCAAGGGAGGTGCGGTAGGCTTCGTAATGGTCTTCCTCGTCGGGATTGCTTTCCGGGTCGAAGTACAGGAACTCCGTTCGGTACAGACCGATGCCTTCGGCACCGTACTTCAGTGCTTCGTCGATTTCGGCGGGATACTGAATGTTTCCGTACAGGTGAACCCGTTCGCCGTCCTGGGTAACGGCCGGCTCGTCACGCTGTTCTTCCTGTAGCCGCTCCTCGAATTTTTTGAAGTTTCGTTCGAGGGCGCGATATTTGTCGAGAGTTTCCTCGTCCGGGTTGATGAACACAATTCCCCGATTTCCGTCAACAATGACTTTGTCACCACCGGAGACGGCCGTTGTGATGTCATTCAGAGCGACGACCGCCGGAATGCCCAGGTCCCGGGCCACGATGGCCGTGTGACTCGTGCGCCCACCGGCGTCCGTGGCAAATCCCAGGACCTTGTCCCGATCCAGAGAGGCCGTTTGAGAGGGGGTCAGTTGTCTCGCGATAATGATCATGGGGTCCTCGAGGGAGTGGATATCCTCCCGGCGCTCCCCGAGAAGGTTACGGAGCCATCGCTGTTCTATGTCGTTCAGATCCGTTTGAATCCGGGAGACGTACTGGTCGGAACTCGACGCCTGCATCTGTTTGATGTACTGTCGAAAAATCTTCGACAGGGCGTATTCCGAACTGTATTTATTTTCCCGGATCGAGTCCTCAATCATCTCGATGAGATGATCGTCTTTGAGGATGGAGATGTGACTCTCGACAATAGGTGCCGTCTGTCCCCCGAATGTTTCGCTGAAATTGTTAAGGATGTCCTTCAGTTCTTCGAGGCATGTTTCCCGGGCGGTATGTAACTTCTCGATTTCTTCCTGTACATCCTGATCGCTGGACACGTAGCGGCGGGGAATCCGGTACTCCTCCGAATCCAGGACAAAGGCCTCCCCGATGGTGTAACCGGGCACAACGGGAATTCCTTTTTTTAATTCCATTTTTTACCGGGGGTTTCTTATGCCAGTTAGAGACAAGGATTCAGGATCGTTTGAATGGGTTGTGCTACCCGCGGTACCCCTCGCGGAGGAGCCGGATGATCGGCGAATATGCGGAAAAACGAAACCGGTCCGACGGTGTTCGCGTCTCCTCGGCCGGGCCGCTGATCATGTGTTTTGTCTCCTGACAGGAAATAACGGGTTTCCCTGAAGGAGGATTATTCATTCCCGTTACTGGAGCCGGCTTCCTCAATGAGTTCGGAAATTTCTTCAACTGCTTTCTCGGCGTCTTCTCCCTCGGCAGAAATGACGAGTTTCGTTCCCTTTCCGGCCCCGAGAGTAAGTAGCTGCATGATGCTTTTTGCGTCGACGGCGTCGGCTTCCGGACTGCTGTCCTCGCGGATGGAAATGGTGCAGTCAAATTTGTTGGCCCGGTCGGAGAGTTCCCTCGCCGGACGGACGTGCAGACCTGCACTTTTGTTGATCTCGGCTGTTTTTGTGGCTTTTTCTACTTCTGTCATCTTCCCGGGGCGTGGGTGGGGTATTCCGTTACTGAACCATCATGCCTTCTTCGGCTTCTTCAAATAGTTCAAGCACTTCTTTTTTGGTCTGGGCCCGCCTCAGGAACTTCGTCAGGTGTGGATTGTTCTTGATGGCATTGGTGATCCGCTGGAGGGCCGAAAGTTGTTCCTCGGCCTGCTCCTCGGGCGAGAGAACCAGGAAGAACAGGTTCACCGCTTCTCCGTCCACGGCCCGGAAGTCAATTCCTTCTTCCGTTCTCGCAAACCCACCGGCGAGGTCGTCCACCTCATCAATTTTGGCGTGGGGAATGGCGATGCCTCCCCCGATTCCCGTTGTCCCCTCCCGCTCGCGTTCGAGGAGGGCCTGTACCACGGTATCCTTATCCATCTCCTCAAAATCGAACGCATCCTTTGTTGCCTCGACCATCTTGTCAAAAAGAGGTTCGGTTTCGGTTTCCTCCACGTCCAAAATGATGGATTTGCTTTTGAATAGTCCGTCCAGCTTCATGTGCAACCTCCGAATGAACTGATCAGATTCACGAATATATTTCCTCGGGAGGCGTATCGCCCGGCCGGTCCCGATCCGCGGGATTGGCCGAAACATTTTCTTCGGATCGATCCCGCTTTTCGTTCAGTTTTCCTTTTAGTTTTTTGAGCTGACGTATAATTTTATCACCGGCCTGATCAAGGGACTTAAACGCGTCAAAATCCTCCGCCTTTCCTACCAGGGTTATGCCCCGTATTGTCGATACGATGACTTCCGTCTTGACCCGTTTGTTTTCGCGGTCAAACACAACGTTTGCGTAATTTATTTGGTCGAAGTACCTCGACAGCTGGTCACAGAGGGACCTGGCCGAAGACTTTAAATCATCACTTAAATCCATGTGCCGGCCCGTGATGTTCACGTTCACGTTGTTCCTCCTTTTGTAATGGGTTTGCTGACTCTGGTTCCGTCTTCCTCCGATTTCCGAACGTTCTCCGCCATGCCGAGTACACCGGAATCACCGACGATCGTCGACGAACGGTTATCAGTGGTGTTTGTTCGCTGATCAGGTGTGAACAATAAACCCCACCAAAACGCCCGGACCCCGTATTTGATTGTTCCTTGTTGTCCCACCTATTCGTCAATCCCAAAACGTTTCTGTCAGGGAGGTAAGATCAAACCGGGTTTCATGTCCGCGATCCCGGTTTCTACTTCCCTTTGATCGTATCAGAAGTACATAACCTCTTCAAGGTTCTAACCATCACAACCGAATCGATTCGCGGTCCCGGTGTTTCCCGATCCATACCGGTATACCGGAGGGCAAAATTTCTGGTCCGGGGGAACTGGTGCGCTCGGTGGGGAAAACCCTTGCTCATAATATGTTATAAAGATAAATATAATAGTTAAATTTTATATTTAAAAAATAATCCGGGCGAACATGATTGCATTTTTTCTGTTTCTTTGATTAAATAATGGCAATCTTATAATTACCCCTTGCCGGATTCTGTTCCCGAATTTGTTCCCGTCCATGGGCCGGCCGATTACCTCATTTCCGGGTCCGTACCAAACCAATCTGACATGCGGGACCGACAATGCTAGTAACGGGTCATCAACCGAATTATTTGCCCTATCCCGGATTTTTTGACAAGATCTCTCGAGCTGATTTGTACGTGATTGTGGACAACACGCAATTCGTGAAGAGAGGACCATTCGGCTGGATTCACAGGAACCGGATTCGAACGGAAGACGGCTGGATGTGGCTTACGGTCCCCTGTATTACGTCCGGTCGATTTCACCAGAACATTAACGAAGTGGAAATTGCGACGGAGGAACAATGGCAGCGCAAACACCGGAGAAGTCTGGCGTGGAATTACGAAGACGCCCCGTACTTTGAAAAATACTGGCCGGATCTGAAAACCGTATACGGGACGTCCTGGGAAAAATTACAGCCTCTAAACGAGACCGTCCTCGAACATCTGTTTGAATTTCTCGGCATCGATGTCCCGGTACGCCGCGCGAGCGACCTCGGTGTGGAGGGAGACGGCACGGAGTACGTTCTGGATCTCTGCCGAAAAACGGATGCGGATACTTATCTATCCGGGGTTCACGGAAAAGATTACCTGGACGTAGATCGGTTCGGGGAAGAAGGAGTTGAGCTTCGGTTCCAGGATTATTCGTTTCCGGTTTACGACCAGGTGTTTAACGAACAGTTTGTTCCAAACTTATCCGTAATCGATCTTCTGTTTAATCATGGTCCCGACAGTCTTGCTATTCTGCGGGGGGAGAAAACCGTTCGGGACCGGGAATCGGTCACGATTGCGGACGAGGACTCATGAATGCGATCTTTCGGTATCCGCACATCGTTCTCTTTTTCCTGTCCTGGTTTATTGCTGACCTGATTATTCCGGTGCTTATCAATATATCACCGACAATAGGCGCACTGGACCGGCCGCATTCCTACAAGACGCACGGGCGCCCGGTATCCTTTCTCGGCGGCATCGGTATTTTTATTGCCTTCTCCGTTGCCATATTTTCCATTGTGCGGTTTACGGGTTACCAGTCGAACAAGCCGCTTTTCGCCATTACTATAGCGTCCAGCTTTATTGTGATTATCGGGGCGATTGATGATTTTCGCTCCATCTCCGCCCTTCTGAAGCTCGGCATTCTCGGCGTTGTTACGGGGTTTCTCGTTTCGACCGGTGTGAAAATCACAATGATGCCGGAAACGCTCTGGCCGGCGAATTTTCTCCTCACGTTATTCTGGCTTGCCGGCGTGTCCAGTGCAATGAACAGCCTGGACAACACGGACGGGGTTGCGGCGGGCACCACGGCCATCATCTGTGTGTTTGCCTTTCTTATAGCCTGGAAGGGATTTAACTACTACGATCAACCCAAATGGCTTCGGCTACAGAAGTGGACAAGTTTTGCCAGTGTGGCTTTGCTCGGAGGCACCCTGGGGTTTTTGCGGTACAACCTGTATAAACCAAGGGTGTTCCTCGGGGATAACGGCTCCCTGTTTCTTGGGTTTCTCGTCGGTTCCCTGGCACTCCTGGGGGGATGGTCCCAGGGAGATTCCATTCGATCGTTTCTCGTCCCCTGTGTTTTGCTGACGGTTCCGCTTTACGACATTACCCTTTCAACGTATTTCCGCTGGCGGGATGGCCGGGTGGACAACATCGCTGAAGCGATTCTGTATTGTGGCAGGGATCATCTTCCGCATCGACTTCAGGCCCTCGGGTTCAGTAAACTGGAATCCGTTTTCTTTCTGTACCTGATGGGAGCAGCCGCCGGAGCGGTTGCCCTTTTTGTCTCGCATCCATTTGTTGCCCGGACCACGTATTTGATCGTGGCCGCAACGGGGGTCGTTCTTCTGCTGGTGTTCGGTCGTCTTCTTGGCCGGGCCCCGATTGAGGAGAACACCGAACGCGCGAAGTCCGCGTAAGGAATTAGGGATGGTGGTACCGAATTTTCTGATCATTTCGGTCAGGAAAACCGGTAACACCATTTTTTCAAAAACCGAATCAAGTTTTCCGTAATGCATTTTTGAAGGAGATTCGTTTTGAGCAACTTAGACAGCCTGTTTGAACCAAACGCCATTGGTATCGTCGGTGAAGTTCGAAACGTAAATTCCTGGTCCAACCGCATACTGAACAACCTGATTGACTACCAGTACCAGGGGGAAATTCTGCCGGTAAACCCGGGAGGGGGAACGGTACTGGGCCATAAAGTGTACATGGATGTACGAGACATCAGTCATCACACGGATCTGCTGATTGTCTGCACACCGCTGTCCCAGGCCATTCAGGTGGTGGAACAGGTTGTGGAAAACGGACCGGATTACGTTGCGCTGTTTTCATCCAGTTATTCCACCGATCGGGAGGAGGCCCGTGAAATACACAACCGTCTTGAAGAAATAGACCGGGAAACGGACCTGGAAATACTCGGGCCCAACAGTTCGGGCATATTTTCTTCCGGGCACCGACTGAACGCAACGGTTCATCCGGATTTGCCGGAGGAGGAAGGTCGCATTGCTTTTGTTTCCCAGAGCGGTTCGTACGGGGATCTCCTCTTCAGTCAGCTGGAGGACCGGGGCCTGAACGTCGGAAAGTACATCAGTATCGGTGCGCAGGCGGGGGTCGGACACGTGGACATTCTTTCGTACCTGAAGGACGACCCGGACACGGACGTGATCGCCTTGCTGGTTGATCAGATCAAAAACGGGCCGGAGTTTCTTCGAATCGCCGGGGAAACATCCCTGAGCAAACCAATTGTCGCGTTCCTCGTTTCTCGAACAAAGGCGGGCATCAGGAGTTCCTTCGGGGTTCAGGCGGAGGAGACCCCGCAGTTCCCCGTCTATCAGGCGGCGTTTGAGCAATCCGGCGTTCAGCTTTTTAAGGACACGGACGATTTCTTTGACGCGATTACGGTTTTTGCGGGATTGAAGCAGCGGTTCCCTGTTGGTGATCAGGTCGGGGTTCTGTCCGTTTCGGGCGGTCCCGCAACGGCGGCGTCCGATGCGGCGGAGGAAATGAACGTTCCCGTGGACGAGTTCTCCGACGATTACCAGGAGGAGTTGAAGGAGGTGCTACCGGAAACCGCCCGGGTTCAGAATCCGGTTCAAATACCGTTTTCCACGACGGATGACCAGCTCTCCGACCTGGCCGAAGTTCTTTCGGGAAGCGATGAAATCAATGGTTTGATTGCACTGAACATCGGATTTGATCAGGAATCGTTCGCACGGCCGATGATTACCCGATTCGAGGAAGAGCTCAAGCCGGTGCTTAGTTTCCTCTCCCGGTGTGATCAGGTCAAGGAGGAGTATCTTAACGAGGGAATTCCGGTTCTTCCCACCCCGGAGCGTGCCGTTCAGGGATTCAAAATCCTCTGCAAATACAGGGATCTTCTCGCCGCTCAGAAACGAAAAGGACTTCCGGACGAATCCGTGTTTCAGAACATTCAGAAGGGAATGGAGCGGCGGCGTAAGCGGGACGAGGGGGACGAGGTCCAGCTGGACGGCATGGACGCCAAGGAGTATCTTGAGGATCTGGACATCCCCCTGGCCAAAGAAATCGTGACCGAATCCCAGAAGGAAGCGGTGAAGTTTGGACGCACAACCGGCTTCCCGGTTCTGGTGCAGGTCTATGACGAGGACGGTCAGGACGACCCGGATCTCATCTATCGCGACGTGGATTCCATCGATGAGTTAGAATCCGCTTACCTGTCCCTTCGACGACGTTCCAACAAAGAACCGATTCTCGTCCGCCATAACGAAGGACCGGGTATCGAATTAATGGTTCGGGCCAAGCGGGATGAAACCTTCGGCATTGTGTTGAGTGTTGGTCCCGGCGGTATCCTTACCGATGTGCTCGGAGATGTGTCCAACCGTCTCGCACCAATCAGCAAAAAAGAAGCAAAGGAGATGCTCTCGGAGATTAACACGAGCCAGCTCCTCGACGGCTACCAGCACTACCCCCCGGTGGATCGGAATGAGGTGGCGTCCGTCCTCCAGACCGTTTCGGATTATATGGTGGAACATCCCGGCGTGCAGTCGATTGAGCTGAATCCCATGAAGGCGACGGAGGACCGACCGGTCGTGCTTGGAGCAACCGTACGATACCTGGAGGAATCGAACTGATCTGGTTCGAATTTCAATTTCGGGTCCCATCGAATGAAGGCAGGTAGACGGCCTCTATTACTGGTTGCACTGGGGGGGAATGCCCTGCTCCGCCACGACCAGGAAGGAACGTACGAGGAACAGGAGACGCAGGCCCGACAGACCGGACTCGCACTGCGCCCTTTGCTTGATCCGGCGTATGACCTGATCCTCACACACGGAAACGGTCCCCAGGTCGGAAACCTTCTCCTGCAGAACGAGGTGGCGTCAAACAATGTCCCCGCACTCCCGCTTCATGCCTGTGTTGCCAAGAGCCAGGGATTAATCGGGTCCATTCTTCAGTCTCAGTTGCTGGGACTCCTCCGGGAGGCGGACATCCGCCGGTACGTAATAACCATGATTACCCAGGTGATCGTGGATGATGACGATCCGGCGTTCGAAAATCCCTCAAAGCCGATCGGCCCGTACTTCAGTCCGGAAGAGGCACGGGAATTAAAGCGGGAGAAGGGATGGAAGATGATCGAGCAATCCGATCGGGGGTACCGCCGGATTGTGCCCTCCCCGGATCCGAAAAAAGTCATCCAGCGATTTCAGATCCGGGACGTGGCCCGTTCCGGGCAGATTGCAATTGCTCTTGGCGGCGGAGGGGTGCCCGTGGTGGAACGGGAACAGGAATATCGACCGGTGAACGCCGTGGTTGACAAGGACATAGCCTCCGCCCTCCTCGCTCAAACGGTCGGATGTGACAAAATGATTATTCTCACGGACGTTGATCGGGTTTACAGGAACTATAACACCCCTGCCCAGGAACCGGTACATCGAATGAGCATCGCGGAAGCCCGGGATTTTATGGAGGAGGGGCACGCCCGGAAAGGGAGCATGAAACCGAAAATTGAGGCTGCTGTTCAATTTGTGGAAGACACAGAGAACGAGGTACTTATTACTTCTCCGGAGGCGTTGCCGGCGGCGATTGACGGAACCAGCGGAACGTGGATTTCTCCGGATGGATCCATGGGAGCACTACACGCCCCGGAACGGGAACAATCTTTATTTCCGGATCTGGATCGATTTCGCGAACAATCTTAGAACAATCTCAGGCCCTGAAACTGTTCTTTATTGGATTGAAAGAGGAAACACCATGACCGAACAGCACGTTCTTCATGTGTCGGATCTGTCACCGGATGCGTTCCGGAACATCCTCAATCAAACGGATGAACTGAAGAGCAGACGCCACGAGATAAACGAAAACGTCCTTGCGGATCGGTCCATCTGCATGCTTTTCGAGAAACCGTCCACACGTACCCGCGTATCTTTTGAGGTCGGGATCCATGAACTCGGGGGAAACCCGGTTGTGCTGAATGCCTCCGAAATCCAACTGTCCCGCGGGGAACCGGTTCGGGACACGGCACGGGTCCTCACCCGATACGGAGCCGGCGTCGTCGCTCGGGTTTATGATCATAAATCGCTGGAGGATCTCGCGGAATATGGATCCGTTCCCGTCATAAACGCCCTTTCCGATCGATCACACCCGTGTCAGATTCTCGGTGACTTCTTCACGATCAAGGAAAAGAAAGGAAATCCTTCGGATCAGGTTCTGGCGTACATCGGGGACGGAAACAACGTCTGTCACAGTTTGCTCCTCGGAACCGCCCTGATGGGCGGAACGATCCGTATTGCGTCCCCGTCGGGGTATCGTCCCTCGGAGGAGATTTGTGCCATGGCGGATCGGCTAAACGAATCGTCGGGAGGTCAGTTCGACGTTCTAAACGACCCCGAGCAGGCGGTTCAAAACGCTGACGTGCTTTACACGGACGTATGGGCGAGCATGGGACAGGAAGACGAGAAAGAGGAACGAGTGAAAGCGTTTCAGGATTACCAGGTAAATTCATCTCTCGTGAATCTCGCCGACGAAGAAGCAGTGGTCATGCACTGTCTTCCGGCACACCGGGGGGAAGAAATTACCGACGACGTGATTGAGGGGGCGCAATCCGTGGTCTGGGATCAGGCCGAAAACCGCCTCCACGCCCAGAAAGCACTCCTTGTGTCGATCTATGGGTAATCCCCCGGTCACCACCCGGGACCTGCGTCTGATTATTGCTCTATGTATTCGTCAAGAGCATCTTCCCAGTGGGGTGGGGAAAAGCCGGTTGCTTCCAGTTTGCCCGTGTCCAGAACCGAGTACGAGGGTCTCCGGGCGGCCCGATCAAGCTGATCACCGGTAATGGGGGTCAGTGCTCCTTCCGTGGACAGCCGGTTCTGAATGGCGGTTGCAAAACCAAACCACGTGGTCTCACCGCGGCACGTCACGTGGAACAAACCGGTTTCTCCTTCGGTCAGCAGGTGAAACGTGGCGTCGGCAAGAACGGTTGTTGACGTCGGGGACCCGGTTTGATCGGTGACGACGGGGATGGTCTCGTCGTTCGAAAGACGCTGTTGAATCATCTGCACGAAGTTCGGTCCCCCCTCTCCAAATAGCCACGATGAACGGAGGACGAGGGCTCCCGGAAGTTTGTTCAGGACCCGCTGTTCCCCTTCAAGTTTGGTCTGTCCGTACGTGTTGATGGGATCGGGCTCGTCCTCCTCCCTGTACGGACGGTCGGAGGTGCCGTCAAAAACATAATCCGTTGAGTAATGTACGAACGTGATGTCGAGTTCTTCGCACAGATCGGCGAGGTGGCCCGGTGCTTCCCCATTTACCCGGCGGGCCCGATCCGGATTGGATTCACAACCATCCACGTCCGTATATCCGGCGGTGTTCAATAACAGGTCCGGCGAGAGTTTCCGTAGCGTCCGACGAACGTGTCTGGAACGGGTGATGTCCAGCTGCTGGTGATTTTTCGCCAGGACCTCTCCTTCCTTCCATGATTCTTTCCGGCTGGCGTGTTTCCGGAGCGACCGGGCGAGCAGTCCATCACCACCCGTTATCAACACGGAGCAATCATCCTGTTCGGACATTATTTCTTTTTTGTGGAAACAGCATCCAGGTCGACGTAGTTTACTTCACAATCCGGAAGTGCCTCGAGGAATTGATCCCCGTAGGAAGATTGGACGATCCGGCTGTCCAGAATAGCCACCTGGCCGGTATCCGACCGGGATCGGATCAGTCGACCGAACCCCTGTCGAAGTTTCAGAATGGCCCGGGGAAGGTAAAATTCGGTAAACGGATCCCGATCGTTGTTTTCGAGGTGTTCCGAAACGGCCTCGACAATCGGATTTGCGGGGTTGGGAAACGGCAATTTTGTTATGATTACGTTTCGGAGTGAGGACCCGGGCACATCCACCCCTTCCCAGAAGGAGGAGACCCCAAATATCACGGAGTTGTCCCCGCTCCGGAACCGGTTCAGCATTTCGTTCCTCGGCAGACGATTTCCCTGGGCAAGAACCGTAAGTCCTTCTTCCTCAAGATCCTCTTTGAGATCTCGAAAGACGGCGTTCAACATATCGTAACTGGTAAAGAGGACAAACGCATCTCCCCGGGTCTGCAGGAGGAATTTTCGGGTGTATGATTTGACCCCGTACAGGTATTCGTCCTCTTCGTAACTCGGATGAGGCAGATCCCGAGCCACGTACAGGTCCACCTGTTCGTCGTAGTCGAACGAATGACCGAGCTGGAGGGCTTCGGCTTCCTGAAGGCCAAGTCGATCCCGGAGAAAGAAAAACGGATCGTCCGAGCCCGTGGCGAGCGTGGCTGATGTCAGGATGGCGGAGTGAACCCGGTCGAATAATTGATCGGACAGGGATTGAGACACGTCAACAAGCGAGGATTTAATGGTTACGTTGTCGGCGTAATCCGACGTTTCCACCCAGTAGACGTCCTCTTCGTTTCCCTGTTCCACGAGGTGGGACACGGTCTGGGCGAGGTCCAGTGTTCGGGCGGCGTAGGAGGAAAGTTCCTTTTCCTCCTCCGATGTAAGGTCACGGGTCATGAGGATATCCCGGAGGCGGTCGTGCAGACGTTCAAGAGCAGGGGTGGGGGTGTTGCGGACGAAGTTGGGGTTCGTTATGCGGACCGGTTCCCCGGCCTCCGTTCGGTTTTCGTGCCAGGACCGGACCCGGTCAAAAAATTGTTCCGCCGTTCGAAGGGCGGAGGAGGCGGTGTCGAGGGCCTCTCCCGCTTCGATGGACGGGAGAAAACCGGATTTGGTTTCCGGATCGTACAGATCCGTGATGAGCCGTTTATGTTGAAGCATACTCGTCGAAAACCCGAGGGTGTTCTGGGCCACCCGCTCGAAGTTATGAGCTTCGTCAATAACGACCCCTCCGTAATCCGGGAGGTACCCCGTTCCGGCCTGCATTCGGAGGAGCAGATCCTCCATAAACAGGTAGTGGTTCACGACGAGCAAGTCTGCTTCGTGAAAGCGTTCCCGACTCTCCCGGTAAAAACAGTGTTCCGAGAAGTCGGGTTCCGTGCAATGGCAGTTGGCCCGGCTTGCGTTCACCCGATTCCAGACGGTACGGTCGGGGGACCAGTCAAGGTCCGAAAGGGTTCCATCGTCCGTCTCGTTCGCCCATTCAATGAGTTTGTTCAGTTCCTTTTGATGCCGGGGTTCGGGGAAGAGTTCTACCTCTTTTTGCTTGGCCCGCCGGAGCCGTTTCCGGCATACATAATTTGAACGGCCTTTGCCAAGAGCGAAGGTCACGTCCTGATCCAGCATTTTTTGAACAAGGGGAAGGTCCTGCTGTATGAGTTGTTCCTGGAGGTTAATCGTGTGGGTGCTAACAATGGTTGTTCCTTCCGTTTCCAGGGAGAAGAGAACGAGGGGAACAAGGTAAGCCAGTGATTTTCCCGTACCGGTTCCGGCTTCGACAATAAGGTTCTGTCCTTCTTCGAGCTGTTCCCGGACCGACCGGGCCATGCGGATCTGCTCGTCCCGTTCCTCAAACCGATCCAGGTGAGAGGCGAGTTCACCGTCGGATCCGTAAATGGCTTCCGGTCGGAGCGGAACGGTTATTTCTCCCACCTCGTCTGTACCGATCATGACCGTTTCTGGTGAAAGGGGGGAAAGTTGTAAAAACCTCGGGAACCGGGGAGGATCTCACGCGACGTTCGTCCGTTTCCCCGCGGGAGGACTGAAGATCAGGCCTCCTGAATTGTCGGATTCGGCTCAAACGGTCCGGAATCTGCTCAGAATGGATTCTGACCGACGGTCCGGGAGATCGTTCATTCCTGGATTCCGTCCATCATATTCCGGAAATTTTGTGGTTTCAAGGGCGAAATTAGTTAATATCTAATTTCTGGACGTGAATATCACCCGAGGAATGTTCGGTTTGATCGATGTGGATTTCATTCATTTTGGCCAGTTCAAGTATACCGAGAAAGTACGACACCGCTTTGTGTCTTGTCGGGTATTCTCCCACCAGTTCCTCAAAGGATACCGCTTTTCCGTTCTCGACCCTGTTCATAATACGATCCATGACGATTTCCTGAGGGATGTCGTCGTACACAATGGTGGAATTCGTATCGAGGCTGGTTTCCTCGCGGAGTTGACTGTACTGACGGATTAGTTCCCAGAGTGAGAGCTCGAATTCCTCAGGTTCGGTTTCGTCGCTCTCCCGAAATCGCTCCGTCAGGTCCGGCCGGGCGAAGTGTTTTTGATGCTCCGTTCGCATCTGGCCAAGCAGGCGGGCCCGGTCCTTAAATTTTCGGTAGTGAATCAAATTCTGTATCAATTCTTTCCGGGGGTCTTCCAGGTCTTCCTCGTCCACCTCCGGGGTGTCGTCCGGCACCAGATTCCTTGACTTTATTCGCATCAGCGTAGCGGCCATTACCGTAAATTCCGAGGCCACGTCGATGTCCAGCCGTTTTATTTTTTCCAGGTAACTGATGTACTGGGAGGCGATGTTTGCGATGGAGATGTCCGTCACGTCCACTTCGTGCTTCTTGATCAGGTAGAGAAGAAGGTCGAGGGGACCGTAATAATTCTCCAGCCGAATTCGGTAATCGGCACCTTTCATTTCGTCCGATTCCTGATCCGGCGGCTCTTCGGTTGTCGGGTTATTTTCTTCCGGCATGGTGGTTCTGGACAGGATCAAAAATGAAGCCGGGCAATTGTCGGGTTGAACCAACGATCGGGTGTTTATATCGGCAAAACGGGAGGACCTCTAAAATACAAAATCCGGTCTCCGGTTGCCGGAAGGGGTTCCGGAAGGAGGGAGCGTATCCCGAAGGATTCGCGTACATGTCCCTGTTTGATTACCGTAAGAAATCAAAAATCGTTTCCGCGGCCCGTTTGCTTGCTCCGGGCGGACCCAGTTTTTGACGGACACGCTCCAGTTTCTTCCGGTGTTTCTGGAGCTCTCCGTTTTCCAGGATGCGGAGCGCGTGTCGGGCCATGACATTCGGAACAGCCTCCCACTGGAGACATTCAGGCACAATTTCTTCACCGGCCACCACATTCGCAAGCGCAAAATAATCCGTGTCAACCAGTGTGAGGCCAATTGCCCAGGTCAAGGTATTCACGCGGTAACAGACCACCATGGGGGTGCGCAGCAGAGCGGCTTCAAGGGTGGTGGTGCCGGAGGCGGTCAGGATCAGGTCCGAGGCCCCGATGACGTCCCGTGACCGTCCGTGAAACCAGTATTCGTCCGGCCGTTTTTCGTTTCGGAAGGGTTGTATCTCGGAATGGTCAATTTCAGGAGCCACCGGGAGGAGGAGGGCGTCGATCCCTCGTTTGTTCTCCATTTTTCTGACGGTTTCTTTCATCCGCGGATAATGCCGCCGAAATTCCGCCTCCCGGCTTCCGGGTAGAAGTCCAATGGAGAGTGGATCGCCATCAAGCCCCAGTGCGGTTCGGATGTCTTCCCCGTAATTTCGTTTGGATATGTCGTCAACGAGAGGATGGCCCACCCAGGTAACCGGTACGTTGTGTTCCTTGTAGAGGTTTTCCTCGAACCGGAAGAAGACAATGATTCGTTCAACGAGGTTTTTTATTTTTCGTATCCGTCCCTTTCGCCAGGCCCAGACCTGGGGGCTGATATAATATATGACGGGAATGTTTTCGCGTTGCAGCTGTTCAGCCAGTTTCAGGTTGAAGCCCGGAAAATCAACGAGGATCACGACGTCCGGATCAAACTGGCGGATGTGGCTCAAAACCTGACGGTAGGCCCGGGACAGTTCTTGAAATTTTTCAAGTACCTCCCACAAACCGACAATCCCCTGCCGGGCCAGGTTATTACCGATACAGACCCCGGCCCGGCGCATCGCTTCTCCCCCGGCTCCGGCGAGTTTAATTTCCGGATCGATCCGGCGCAACTCACGGCTGAGGGAGGCTGCGTGAGCGTCACCGGAGGATTCACCGGCCACCAGAAATACGCGATTGGTGTTCAATGGTTCCTGTGTAATCGTAATGAGTTCGGAAAATTACCGTCCGGCAACGGTGTGTTCGGGATGGATCCGGGCGTTGAGGAAAAATGGTGTGATTACCGGGGTCTATTTTCCGCCAGATCCCGAACGTCCCTTGCCAGTTTCATGGTGCGGGCCCCTTCCTCACCGCTGGCCACAGGTGTTCTGCCGGTGCGTATGGCGTCCACAAACTCTTCGAGTTCCAGTCGGAGGGGCTCCTGGTTGGACTGATCCTCCGGAACGGCCTGGTCCATCTTCAGGAGGTTCTTAAATATTTCCTCCGTGTCAATGTGTCCCGAAGACTCCTGTTTGCGGAACTGTTCGACGTCTTCCATGGAAAGTTGCTTTAACCGTTTGGTGCTTTTGAGAACCTCCAGTTCCTGTTCTTTATAATCAAGTGAGTAATAAGAATCTTCGGTGAAGATCCGGAGTTTCCGGATGGATTCAAGCGAAATTCGGCTTGCGGAGATGTTGACGATGCAGCCGCTGGAAAAGCGGAGACGGGCGTTTGCGATGTCCGCAAACGGGGTTATAACCGGGGTGGCCACACTGCTGATTTCCTCCACTTCTCCGTCCACAAGTGAAAGCACAACATCCAGGTCATGGATCATGACGTCGTGGATGACGTCAATATCGGCCGAGCGAAATTGAAACGGGCTCAGCCGGTCACACTCGATAAACCGGGGTTTGTCGATCCGCTCCGTAAGTTCTTTGACGGCGGGATTGAATCGTTCCACGTGGCCTACCTGAAGAAGCACGTTGGCGTCCGACGCGAGGTCGACGAGATTCCGTGCCTCTTCGTAGGAGTCCGTCATGGGTTTTTCCACAAGTACCGAAACGCCCGATTCCAGGAAGGAAGAGGCGATTTTAAAATGTGATTCCGTCGGAACAGAAACAACGACACCGTCGAGGTTGGACCGGTTCGGTTCCCTGTGGTTCTCGTAATAGGGGACGTCGTATCGTTCTCCAATTTTTTCGGCCTGGTCCCGGTCGATGTCCACGACAAAGGAGAGATTGGCCTTTTCCAGTTCGGAGAGTATTCGTGCGTGTTCTTTGCCAAGGTGCCCGACGCCAATGACAGCTATATTTGTTTTCATGAAATTCCCTTCTGCGAAATGTTCTTCCGTAGTTAGCGGTTCCGGTAATGGTCAGGACGTTGAATAATCCAGAATCACCGATCGACAAACGCTCTACATTATAGAAAATATCGGGTCAAAAGACAGGTTTGAACCGCATACCGGGACAGGAGCGATCCGTGATCGGTATTGAAGGAGAAGAGGGAACTGACATCAAACGGAAGGAAAGGGAAATACGTCGGCGCCGGGGGTCATTTTAGAAATCTCGATTCGCTTCCCGGGCCCGCCCCTGCGCGGAGGACCTCGTTCGACGGACGAATTCGATCAATTCCCGAACCTCATCGGGTTTGTCGTCCCGGGAACTGAGGTTATCAATGGCGTTCTGTTTGCTTCCCTCCGTCCGAAAAATGGTCCGGTGGGCATTTTTTAATGCTTTTATGGTTTCCTCGGGAAAGTCATTTCGTTTTAACCCCTCGGTGTTCAGGGATCGAATACTGGCCGGATCGCCGGCGCTCGTCATGAAGGGGGGAACATCTCGCATGACCCGGGACATTCCGCCCACAAACGCGTTTCGGCCAATTGTGGCGAAGTGATGCACGGCGGCCAGTCCACCAAACACGACTTCGGATTCCACGGTGACGTGTCCCCCAAGCTGCACGCCGTTGGCAACGGTGATGTTGTCCTCAATGATACAGTCGTGAGCAACGTGAGTATAGGCCATGAGGAAATTGTCGGAGCCGATTCTGGTTTCACCGAGGTCTTTCGGGGTTCCCCTGTTTACCGTTATACTTTCACGAAACACGTTGCTGTCTCCGATAATCAGTTCCGTGGGCTCGCCGGAATAGGATTGATCCTGGGGAGCGGTTCCAATGGAACAGAACGGAAAGAACACATTTTCTTGCCCGATGGTGGTGTGTCCGTTGATGTTTACGTGGTTTTTCAGGATGCACCCATCACCAAGTTCCACGTTTTTTCCCACGTAGGAAAAGGGGCCGATCACCACGTCCTGTCCAATTTCCGCGTCGGGATGAACGGAGGAGGAAGGATGTATTGGGGGATCCGACGAGTGAGCCTCGAGGGGTTCTTCGTACTCGGATTTCATGGCCTTGAGAAAATCATTCATGGCCCGTCAAATTAAATGCCGTTTGAGTTTTTGGAGCAACGTATTTTGTGCTGGTTTTGCGAAGGCCGACCGCTGTTATTATTCGTCGGGAACCAACATAAATTTCATCCGGGCCTCCGCTGCTTTCCGGTCCCCGACCATGGCTTTTGACTCGATAAGGCCGGTTCGGCTTTTTACTTTAATGGCTTCGGACTCAATTCGAAGTTGATCCCCCGGGACCACCGTTTTCCGTAATTTTACGTTATCAAGGGAAAGCAAAAAAGCAAGCTTGTCCACGTTTTCGGCTTTCCGAAGAAGCAATGCTCCGGAGAGCTGGGCCATTGCCTCGATCTGCAGCACACCGGGCATGATCGGTTTGTCCGGGAAGTGCCCCTGGAAGAATGGTTCGTTGTACGTCACGTTTTTGATGCCCACGGCGCGGTCGTAACCCTCGAGTTCAATGACCCGGTCAATAAGCAAAAACGGATACCGGTGGGGGAGGACATTAAGAATTTCCTGCATATCCAGCATGGTGTGTTCGGCGGACCGGTCGATCTCGTCCGATTCCCCGTGGAGGGTCCGATGAATCGCTTTTGCCAGTTTCAGGTTATCTTCGTGTCCGGATCGAACCGCCACGTAATGGGCGTCCACGGGAAGACCGTTTATGGTCATGTCCCCGAGCAAATCCAGAATTTTGTGTCGGACAAACTCGTCCGGGAAGCGAAGTTCGTTTTTGATGACCCCGTCCTCTCCGACCACGAGGGTGTTGTCGTAATTTGCGCCTTTTCCCAATCCGCGGTCGAGGAAGTAGTCCACCTCGTCCTCGAGACAGAACGTACGGGCCGGGGCAATTTCATTGGCGAAGACCTCCGGGGTGATGCGTTTGGTGAGGTGCTGTGATCCCACGACGGGGTGTTCATACTCCAGCGAAAAGGAGATTTCCGTGCCGTTCTCCGATGGAACGGCTGTTATGGAGGAGTCCCCGTCACGAACGCTGACGGTTTCGGACAGGTTCGTTTCCTCTCGCTCCGTGTCCTGTTCGACGACCTCCGCTTCCTGAAGAACGTCGGTAAACGGTTTTGCGCTTCCGTCCGCCGAGGGGACTTCGGAGCCGTTGATTTCAATTTCAATGTTATCGATTTCCAGGCCGCCAATTGCCGCGAGGAGGTGTTCGACCGTGTCCACCTCCACGTCGTTTTTCTCCACGCACGTCCGGCGAAATTTGGATTTTGCGTTGTCCACGCAGACCTCGATTTTGGGGGCCTCGGGAAGATCCGTTCGTACGAAGCGAATTCCGGTTCCGGGGGTTGCGGGAAGAAACCGTAACTTTACTTCTTCGCCGGAGAAAAGCCCCACCCCGCTAAATTCCGATATTTCCTTAATCGTTTTCTGTTTCTGACTCATCGCTGTCAAGTCTGGATTGTAGGCGCTCAACCTCTTCCTGCAATTCCTCCACTTGCCTGGCCATGTCAGGGAGTTTCCTCATAAGAACCTGTTTCCGGTTAAATTCCGATCGTGGCATGGCGGGGAAACCGGAAACAATTTCACCGTCCTCGATGTCCTTCGTGACCCCGGCCCGGGCGGCCACCTTTACACCGGATCCAACCGTCAGGTGACCCCCAACACCGGATTGACCGGCCAGAACCGTTTCCTCGCCAATCTCGGCACTTCCGGCGATGCCACTCTGGGCAACAATCACGGCGTTTTTCCCGATACGCACGTTATGAGCGATCTGAACAAGGTTGTCGATCTTGGTTCCTTCACAGATGCGTGTTTCGTCAAACCGAGCCCGATCCACCGTGACGCCTGCTCCGATTTCGACCCGATCCTCGATAACGACTTTTCCTTCCTGCGGAATTTTTCGTCGCCCATTTTCGTCCTTTACGTATCCGAATCCGTCACAGCCGATGACGGAACCGCTGTGTATCAGTACCTCTGATCCGATTTCCGTTTTTTCACGAATCGTGGTGTTGGGGAATATCCGGCAGCCGGCACCGATTTCGACGTTCTTCCCGATGTACGAACCCGACATAATCTCCGTTTCCGGACCCACACTTGCTCCTTCTTTTATCACCACGTTGGCCCGGATGCAGGCGTTTTCGGATACCTGTGCACCTTCTTCTACATGGGCGGTTTCGTGAATACCCGGGGACACGTCTTCGTTCTGATTGTCAAACACTTCGGCAATTCGGGCAAACGCAAGGTCGGGATTGCTGACTCGTATGGTGGGCATATCAGGGTTCCGCGACAGCTCGTTCCCCACCACAATTGCGGATGCGTTGGTTTTGTTGAGTTCCTCCCTGTATTTTCCGTTGGAGAGGAACGTAATCTGCCCTTTGCTGGCGGATTTTATGCCGGCGATCCCTTCGATCTCCGTGTCCGGATTACCGGAAAGATCGCCGTCCACGATTTCGGCCAGTTCCTGAAGTGTTTTTTGCACAGCGTTCCTTCCTCCTTTAGGGGGTATTCAAACATTCGTGATCGGGTTGTTCAGGGGTTCTTCAGATGGATGGGTTCCACACCGAACGCCCGATTATCCGTCGTTTTCGTTCTGCTGATTCTCACTGAACTTTCTGTTCAATATTTCGACGATCTTGCCTGTAAGGTCCATCCGGTTGCTAAAATAAAGCACACTTCGCTCGGCAATTTTCTTGTTGGTATCCTGGGCATTTTTCGTTTCCAGGCGGGGGCTGTTGGATTTTAATACCAGGTCAAACCCATTCTTTTTGGCGTACTCTTCGATGGTGTTCCGGATTTTGTTGTAAATTTTTGCGTTTGATCGATTTACGGCAACGGTGGTGTCCTGTTTCCAGATGTTCTTGTGGACTTTTAACCGGGCTCGCAACTGGTAAAGTTTCTGGGCCTGTTTCTTCCAGGCTTTCGACAGCGGTTCAAGTTCATTCAACTCCGTCTCAATGCGATCAATCTCCTCGGAAATTTTCTCGATTTCTTTCTCAATCTGTTTTTTCTTTTTCAGGAGATCCTTCTTTACCTTTTTGGTTCCCTCGTATTCCGAAAACACTTTGTCCACGTTTACAACACCCACTTTAAATTCATCGCCGTCAGCACCGCTGCTCTGGGTGGTACCTTCGTGGTTGCCGGCGTAAAGCAGGCCAAATGCCAGTAGCCCCAAAAGACTGGCCTTCCAGAGAAACGAGGAAAAACGTCCGATAACATCAAATACTTTGCCGTTGCTGGTTTTCATAGATATATCTTGATTAAGGGAAATGAAAAGATCGCTTATTGTTCAAACATGTATAATGATTCACGTCGCAGGGTCCGAAATCAACCCTGAACGGTGTGCTGGTTCCTGCAGAGGGTTATTATATTGCTTCTCTTTATATTAAAAGCGGGCTCCGAGTTCAAAATGCAGGGTCTGATTATCATCTTTCTCCTGCTGTTTGAGGGGAATACCTACATCAATTTTGATGGGTACCGGGCCCATACCGGGTACTTTTACCCGTATGCCAAATCCGGTCGAAACACGAATGTTGTTCTCAAAATCCCGTTTTTCTCGGGCCACCGTTCCCGAGTCCACAAAGAACGCTCCCCGGAGGACATCCTGTTTCCCCCCTCGCCGGCTCCGCCTTCTGACGAGGGGAAAGGTGTATTCCAGAGTGGAGAGCCACCGTGCGTCTCCGCCGATCTCCACGTCTCCCACGCGAGGTCCCACACCCCGGAAATCAAATCCACGGAGGGTGCCCGTGCCTCCCGCGTAAAAGCGTTCGAAGGACGGGATGTCCTTGTCGTCAAGATATGATTCCCCGAGTCCGACACTACTCCGGAAGGACAGAATGTGTGTGCCTCCCTTGGGCGGATCGTAAATCGGGAAGTATTTCCGGAATTCAGTTTCCAGTTTTCCGAACTCAAAGTCACCGACCGAATGCTGGTAACCGCCCTTAATGAAATACCCCCGTTCGGGATTCAGTTTTGGCTCCAGCATGTTCAATGTAACCTGAGGAGTTGCGGAGTACAGATCATGGTCTCCTTCAATGTCGCGGATGTCCGCGGGACTGCCACCTGTTACATCCGTTATCTCTATGTTTTCTCCTTCAAGTTCGAGGCTGTACGTCCAGGGTTCATAACCCCGGTAGTCCAGATCAATGTTTCCACCGAGTCGTTCTTCATCGAAGTCATCCCGTTCGAGGCGACTGTTTCTTGCACCAACCCCGAACCCGAGTGGCTGATCATACAGGTACGGTTCCCGGAAGTTTATGGAATAGTTTGATTGTTCGACACCGGGTCTCAGGTTCAGGCTGAACGTCTGGCCGGCGCCCGCAAATGCTTTTCCGGAGAACGTGTCACCGAAGCTATCCGGCGTCCGCGAGATGTCAAAATTATTCTGTTTGATCGAGAAGGTTCCCACCGCACCAAAATCCGAGGAAAAACCACCACCGAGCCGGATCTGCCCCGTTGGTTTTTCCTTCACCTGGACCTCGAGATCCTTTACGTTTGGTTTGTCCGTGTCGTTTTTCTTGATGGAGACGTTCTCAAAATACCTGGTTTTCCGGAGGTTGTTCAGGGATCTTCTCATTTTGACCAGGTCGATGGGTTTTCCGGGAACCACGGAAATTCGCTGTCGGATCACACTGTCCTTCGTTTTGGTATTCCCCGATATGTCAATGCGTCCCGCAATGGTCCGGCCGTGTTCCGTGATATTAATGATGGACACCACCTGGTTTTTTTCCTTCGCCACCCTGTACGTCCAGCTCACTTCTGTGTCAATGTATGCATTCCGCCCGTAAAGACGGCGAATGCTGTTTTGATCGGGGTTGATGAGTCTCATCTGGAGAGGCTCTCCCGGTTTCAGGCTAATTTTTTCCAGTAATTCTTCGCGGGAAAATATTGTGTTTCCCTTGAACCGGACTTCCTTAATGGTATATCTCTCTCCTTCATTCACCCGAAAGACAAGGTGTACCCCGGATTTGTCGGGGGTGAATTCCTTTTTTTCCAGGTGGACCGAAACATCAAGGTACCCCCGCCCCCTGTAGAGATTCTTAATGTTCTGTAGATCTTTTTTGATCAGGTCCTTTTTGAGATTCGACGACCAGAACCATCCCGGGGACGATTCTACCACTCCTTCTATTTCGCCATCACTGATCCGTTCGTTTCCCTTTATTTTCACGGAATGGACGGTGACTTCCGGGCCTTCCATAACTTCGAGAATTAACACCTTTCCCTTTTTTCCGGGGACGAGCCGGTGCCGAACGTCGACGAAGTAATATCCATCCTCCCGGTATTTTGATTTTATGGTCTCGATGTCCCGGTTGCGGAGGTAGGGTGTAAGCGTGGAGGCGGACGGAAGTTCAAGATCATTTCTCAGGTTTGACACGGAATACTGCGTCACGCCTTTGAGAACCACCTTTTCGATCTGCGGGTTCTCCACCACGTTCATGATAATACGAAGCCCGTTCTCCGTTTCCTCTTTCTTCCAGTCCAACTTTCGAACCAGACCGGAATTGTACAGGCGGTTAATGTCGTTTCGGAGAGTGTCCCTGTTGAACGGGGCCCCTTTACGGGTTTTTAATTTGGCCCGGATCCGTTCCTGGCTATATTGTTCAAGACCGTTGATAACCAGTTCGCGCACTATTTTTTGGTCCGTTTCCTGGGCGATGGACCGGGGAACGGACAGGACAAGCAGGAGGAACAACACCCCGAGCAAACCCGGCTTAACGACACGGAATGGGGTGGACCAGCCACCTGATGTGCCTACCGATCCAGTTTTTCCGTTACCTGGTATCACTGTAAAAGCCGTGATTTTTGGCTGACTCCGGGGGCGGGGGGATTGCCGGGGCCGTATTTCGAGAACGTTGATGGGGGTTCCGCCGGGGAATTCCCGGGCCGCCGGTCCGGAGGACACGTTGCGTGCTGAAATCTGATGAATTGAAGGTTGATCTGTTTTCGGAAAAATGTTACCGTCGATAAAGCTTCAAATCAAATTGTGCAACAAGAACCATGTATGCCATTATCAGCGATCGAAACAAGCAGTATCGCGTAAAAGAGGACGCGGAAATTCTGGTCGATTACATGTCCGAACGGTCCGAGGGGGAGGAGATTACCTTTGATGACGTTCTGTTCTATCGGAATGACGATTCCATCGAAGTGGGACAGCCTGTTGTCGATGATCGTTCGGTCGAAGGTGAGGTTGTCGGACATGAAAAAGGGGAAAAAATTGTCGTTCTGAAGTTTAAACGTCGGAGCAGGTATCACCGGAAAATCGGTCACCGGCAGCAGTACACCCGAATCCGGATCGACAGTATAAATTAATCATTTCCATCCCCGGGAAAGTCTCCGTTTCCATCCTTTGTCCCTCGTCCATTTCGGACCGGGCCATCACGTGTCTGTCTTTCCTCCGGACGGAAGAATTTCTTGAGATGACGGCGTTGAACCGGTTGGCTTTTTTTCGTCCGGAGAGGACTACTCGTTTTTCCTGTCCGGGGAACCTTCAGCCGCCTTCTTAATACGCGGAGTACATGTTTTTGTACAGGTACCAGCCCGCGGCGATCACGACGGTTGCGATAATTAATATGACGAAAAACCAGACGGCGCCGTGGCTGCTTTCCCCACCGGCTTGCTCCGCTTCCTCCGCCGCCTGTAAGACGAAAAAGGCCAATTTGACCATCGGTTTTTTTTCAATACGTGGAGATTGACGTGGCTGGATTTGCGGCCCTTTTTGGAAGGGCGTCATGTAGCGTAGAACGATCCCCGGGAAATATCAACAGATGTCGCCGTCCGGACTCTCTGCCGTCGAGGCCTGTGTCCGTTCATACACCACCCCTTTCCCGACGGAGTGCAAATTGATCAATACCCCGGATTTCGTTACGATACCGAAACGGACGGATGCGATGTTGATGATCGGCCGAAAAAGACGCCGTTCACGAGAAGAAAATCACGATTGTGTTGTTGGAGAAGGCCGATGGAAAAGAACAGCGAACTTTTCGAATTTGTGACGGAAGATGTCATACCGGGACTGGAGGAGCTGTTTCCCGAGATTGACACCGGTCTATCCCGCTCTCAGCTGGCCGGCCACGTTTATCGGCTTCTCCGTCTGACCGGCAAACTTCTTTTTGAAGCACGGGAGGCCGAGGAAGAATTTGTAAAGGGGGAGCCGGTGCCGTTGCCGAACGTCAGCATGGAACGACACCCGGACGAGGTGCGGGCGTTCTATGAACCCCGGCCATGGTATAAAACGGCCTTTTCCACGGAACTGGAGAACGTCGGAGATTACTTTGACCTTTTGAACACCGGCTCCCAGATTCTGCCCGGGGGCAAACCGGCGTCCGATGGGGGAGAAGGATACCTCCAGGGATCATGGACAAGGTATCCCTGGATGGCGGAATTGTTTCAGGAACTGTGGGAACGGGAGCATTACAGGGAATTGATCCGTTCGTTCCAGCAACTCCCGGATAAGCGGGTGAACAGGGATCAGATTGTTGCCCCGGTAAGTGCTTTTTTCCAGGCCCAGATGGAGATTGACGAAATTGACCGGGAACGTCTCGAGAAATTCATAAACGAAAAATTATTCCCCCGGGTGGAACAGGCGAATATATGGGAGCATGACGAGTTCTGGGAAAAACTTGGTGAGTGGGTCGACGACAGGAGGGAGTAGCAACTGAACGGAAGTTGATCCATGAAAGGGAAACGTTCATCTCCGCTCCGCATTAATCGGGCAAGAGCGACCCTCCTTTCGGTCGTTCTCGCTGCGTCATTCTGGGTTCTGGCCGGCTGCTCCACGCCGTATGGGAATGCTCTGTCATTGACCCGCCAGGGACGAAATCAATATCGCAAAGCCAATCCTGATCGTGCATTTCAGAAATTCTGCCAGGGCCTTTATGACCTTCGAAAATCGGTTGGTGACGAGGAAAAGATCGAACCTGAGCGCCGGCTTCTGCTGGCGGTACTTTATCATTCGCTCCACAGGATCAATGGCCAGAAGAGATACCTGAAGAAAAACCAGTCCTGTCCGGGACTGGAGTCACTGAATGCCGAATACATCTCGAGGTATCCGAAATCGGGTGTGCCGCTTCTTCAGTTTGCGTTTCAGGAAGTCCTTGTTGCCCGTGAGTTGCGAAACCGGTTGCCGGAGGAAGAGATATCGTCGTGGGTGGACGTGCAGACGGATCTGATCACGGGTGACCAGTTTTACCGAACGGCCACCGGCAGGGACTGGCCCCGCCACGACATCGACGTGCAGGAAATTGTTCCGGAGGACGTGGCGAAACGAATCTGGAAATGGGCACTTTATCGAAACGCGGTGGAATTTTACCTGTTTGCGTGGAAGTATTTTCCAAAAGTGTCTGCCCGGCGGTTGCTCGGCAAGCCACAGGAACGTTTGCGTGATGCGTTTGGTTCCATTTCAGCGGTCACGGAAAAACTATCATCGATGGACGTGATGAATGAGGAATCGAAAAAGGAACTCCGGGAGATCAGCGAGCGGTTCCGGCGATACGCAACGGAGGTGGAACGGAGGCGGAACATGAGTGAGTTTGAGTTGCGGCCCGACCCGTTGTTCAGGGATCTTGATCCCCTGGCTCATCGCAAGAGAGGGAGAAATGCCATTTCGGAAGGTCAGGGAGTTCTGGACGAGGGGAATCGTTCGGAATCCAGGAAATTTTACGTTCGTGCCGTACGGCATCTTGCCATCTCGTACGTCGCGGGAAAAGGGTACGAAAACCTGCACACCGGTCGGGATCACGTGCAATCGTTACAGCAGAAAACGAACATCAAAAACAACGTGTCCCGTCCTCTCGGAGACGCGATGCTGAATCTGTATCGCCTTCTGTCGGAAGAATAAGGGTCCGTCTGGCCGCAAAGGTGAGGATACGTACATGATTTGACACGTTTCCCCTATGACCATACAATCTAACTACTCATTGCGGGGTAGAGCAGTCTGGTAGCTCGTCGGGCTCATAACCCGGAGGTCGCCGGTTCAAATCCGGCCCCCGCTATTTTTTTATTTGACGGATAGGTGATCACCAGTAGCACGTATCGTTTCCGGCCGTCAGGTCGTTGTTGCCGGCGAAATAGTACGTGCTGAGAAACGGTGGATCATATCCGCTGGGTTATCAACCGAAATTTCCGGGTAATCATGTTTCCCGGTGTCATTTGAGGCGGTACCGTTCCCGACAATCGTGGTAGAGGAAACAACAAATATTTCCGTTCTTGGCAGTACGGGTTCCGTCGGTACGAATGCGCTTGAAGTGATTCGTGCACACCCGGATCGATATCGGGTGGTTGGACTCGGGGCCGGCCAAAACTGGGAAATGATTCTGGATCAGATGAAGGAGTTTCAGCCCGAGGCCGTTTTTCTTTCTTCCCCGGAGGCCGCCGAGAAACTTCGGAATAAAATCGCCAATACCCGGAACAGTTCGGAAGAGTCCCGGCCGGAGGTTTACGACGGAGAGGCCGGTATGAGGGAAGTGGGGTCTCTGCCCGGTGCGGACGTGGTATTAAGTGCCGTTTCCGGCGCCGCTGGGTTGCCGGGAACCATGGCGGCCGTTCGGGCGGGCAAACGGGTCGCCCTCGCCAACAAGGAATCCATGGTACTGGCCGGGTCTGAGATAAACCGTCTCGTGGAGGAAAACGACGCAGAAATTATTCCGGTCGATAGCGAGCACTCGTCTCTGTTTCGGTTGCTGCAGCATTGTACGCCCGACAGTGTTGACTCCCTCATCCTGACCGCAAGCGGCGGGCCGTTCCGAACGTGGCAGGCGGAGGAGATTCAGGAAGCCACGCCGGAGGAAGCCCTCGATCACCCGACCTGGGACATGGGAGATAAGATTACCATTGATTCCGCAACGCTTATGAACAAAGCATTTGAAGTGATTGAGGCGAAGTACCTGTTTGATATGCCGGCCGATTGTATTGATGTGCTGATTCATCCCCAGTCCCTTGTTCACGCTTTCGTCAAAGTATCCGATGGCTCGCTGTTTGCACACATGGGACCGGCGGACATGAAGAAACCGATTCAGTATGCGTTTGATTACCCTCAGGAACCGGTCTCGCGCATCAACTCATTTGATCCGGTGAAGAATTCCGGTCTTACGTTCGAACCTCCACGGACGGATCTGTTTCCGGCTCTGACCCTGGGGTTCCAGGTGGCGGAGAATGGAGGAACAGCGGGAGCGGTTCTTAATGCAGCAAACGAAGTGGCCGTGGACGCGTTTCTTGACGGTCAAATTTCCTTCCCGGAAATAACGGAAATTGCCGCCGAGGTCCTTGACCATCATACCTTAACCGAATCGCCGACGCTCCCGGAGATTCGATCGGCGGATCAGTGGGCAAGGGAACAGGCCCGGCATCTTCTGCAGGAAAACACCACGAACACATCCGAAACAATCATTTCTGAAGGAACGAAATAACGAACATGTCAATAACGGCAATCATCCTAATCGTTGTCGGAATTGGTGGGCTGATTTTTGTTCATGAACTCGGCCACTTTACCGTGGCCAAATGGGCGGGTGTAAAAGTCGAAGTATTCAGTGTGGGTTTCGGGTGGAAACTCCTGAGTTATACGTACGGCGACACCGAATACTGTCTCAGCGCAATTCCCCTCGGTGGTTACGTCCGGATGGCGGGGGAAATGCCCGAGGACGATCGGGAAGGAGAGGACTACGAATTGTATGCCAAACCGGCCTGGAAGCGATTCTGGATTTTCTCGGCCGGTTCCCTGATGAATCTCATCATCGCCTTTCCCATCTGTATTCTGATGTACTGGATCGGCGTGGATGTGCCGAAGAATCAGGTGGGCGCACTGAGACCGGGCACACCCGAGTGGGAAGCGGGCATTTCCCCGGGTGATCGGATTGTCGGATTAAAACGGCAACAGGGGGCTTCGGATGGAAAAGACGCCGATTCGATCTCCTGGGGACCGAAACAGGAGGTGAACAACCTCGGGGATTATCAGGAAGCACTGCTGAGCGTGAATGAAGGACAGAAGATCAAACTTTACCTGAAATCCAGGGGGGATAATGGCGAGGCGACAACCCGTACTGTGGTTGTGAAGGCTCATAGCCCGAATGACCAGGGCATTTCGCCGTACTCAAACGTGATCAAAGGCGTGCCGTCCAATACCCCTGCGGCGGATGCGGGACTGAAACCGGGGGATCGGATTCAAAAAATTCAGGGGTGGACGGTTCGATCCGTTCAGGATATCCGCCAGTCCCTGGATAAATTTTTAAATCCTGATCTAACGTACCTGGTGCGACGAGCGGACGGCTCGAAGGAGTGTTACACCGTACCGGTTTCACGGGGCACACCTTATCTGGCCATGGTCGAAGGGCAGACCTATCCGCTCTACGATATTGTTGATGAGGAGAATATAAAATCATACCTGAATCTGCAGCAGGAGGACACCATCATTCGGGTGAACTCCCGAACCATTCAGACCGGTTCCGGCGGCGAACGGAAACGGCCGGATGAGATATTTAAACAGGCCAGATTCGTGCGGGTTCCCTCCGGCCCGGTGGAGGTAAGTGTTCTGAGGAACGGGAAAAAATTACGCTACAAAATGCAACCGGAAGTGGAGACGGAACCCCACGTCAGTACGGAATTGCTCCTTAAACCGATCATCAAGAGTGTAAAGAAGGGATCCCCCGCGGATCAGGCGGGATTGAAGAAAGACGATCAGGTGGTGGAGGTTGCCGGGATTCGAGTGGGGAGTATGTTCCACATGAAGAAACTCCTGGATGCCTATGCTGGAGAGGAAATTCAGATTACGGTGCGGCGGGACGACCGGGAAATAAACAAATCCGTCACCCCGATGCGGAATGAACGGGGGGATGGACAGCTCGGGGTGATTGTTGATAACCGGCAGGAACCGGGACCGCTACCGGAACTGCCGAAATTTTCCGCGTTTTACAAATCAGACTTCCGGAAAGGGGATGTAATTAAGGCGTTTTACCGGGAAAATGGGACGAAAGTGGAATTGGACAGTATATATAAATTTGTGAGGTATTTCCGGCAGTTCACCCCCTCCAGCATTCGGATGATCGTGGAACGAACGACGGAGGGAAATACGGAAACCATGGAACAAACACTGGAGGCCCGAACCCGGGACACCGGTAAACTGGGGGTTCAGATGGGAATGGATACCTTCAACAAGCAATATGGACTGGTGGGCGGGATCGTGCAGGGAACCAGGCGGACCATCGGGGTCTTTGGATTGACCTTCATCGGCATATCCAGACTCTTTAAAGGTTCGGAGGATGCCAGTGAGGGTCTTGCAGGGCCCGTTCGAATTGCCAGCGTTTCCTACCAGACGGCCCGGAGGGACGTGGGGCAGTTTTTGCTGATGCTGGCCATGATCTCCATCAGTCTCGGCATTTTGAATCTTCTGCCCCTGCCCCCGCTGGACGGTGGACACATCCTGTTTCTTGTGCTGGAAAAAATCAGAGGGGCTCCGCTTAGTGAGGATGTCCTGTACATGATTCAATTGTCGGGTTTCCTGTTCCTGATCTTCCTGATTATCGTCGTCACTTACTGGGACATCATTAACCTGATGTAAACCCATGAGCGAAGAGAAGCATCAAGGGGAGGACACGTCGGAAGGAGGGGCGAGGGAAGAAGGGAAACCGGGAAAGGAAAAAGGCGACAGGGGTCCCTGGTCCGAGATGATCGGAGCGGAGGTGGTGATTGACACCGCCACCCGATTTGTATACATCGGTACGCTTGTGGAGCGTTCCGGGGGATCACTTGTTCTCGAAGAAGCGGACGTTCACGACAGCAGGGAGTCAAAATCCACCAAGGAAGTTTATATTATGGAATCCGCCAAACACGGCGTCCGGGTAAATCGGAGCAAAGTCATTGTCCCGGAACGGCGGGTGATGAGCATATCCCGTCTTGAGGATGCCGTCATTTACTGATCTCGCCATACCGGGGGACGGGAAACCATCGCCGCCGGATTGGACGGAAACTCAAACTGCCGGACGAGCATGAACGAAACCGCCAAAACCAAAAATTCAGGATCAACGAATCAACATGAGGAAGGGGAATCGGGGGACGAGGAGCGGAATGAGCCCGGCTTTCTTCAATCCCTCCAGCAACTTGTTCGGCTGGAAAACACGCCGACGGCCGTGGCGGACGTTCTCGGTGCCGGTCTGCTTGTTCGACACTTCAAGGAAACTGGTTCTCTTCCCCAGTTTTTGCTTTTGATTGGTGCTTCGGTGTTGCTGTATTCGGGGGGGATGGTTCTGAATGACGTCACGGATGTGCGTCGGGATCGGGAACTTCACCCGGATCGTCCGCTGCCGGCCGGACGGATTTCCGTTACGGTGGCGTTTCTGCTTGCTGCGGTCCTTCTGTTCTCCGGATGGCTTCTTTCGAGCTTTGCGGGGTATTTCTGCGGGATGCTGGGAGGGGGGCTTGGACTGGGGATTGTTATTTATAACGTGCTTGGGTCAACACATCCGATCTGGGGCCCGGTGCTTATGGGATTGCTTCGATCGGGTAACTTTCTCCTCGGATTAAGTCTCGCCGGGGCTGCCGGTGTTTTCTGGTGGACCGGCGTCGGATTTGCCTTCCTGCTTGGTCTTCATATTTTTCTCGTTACGTCAATAAGCATACTGGAGGAATCACCACAGCGGACCGGAAGTTTCTTACTGTATTTTTTCGGGGAAATCTTCCTCGTCTGTCTTCTGCTGTTGTTTGTGTACGTGACGGTGCAGGACGTGTCGATGACACTGAACAGTATTCCGCCCGTTTTACTGTTTGTCGTGCTGTTTTCATTCGCGTTCGTTCGGGCCTGGCTCAATCCAACACCGGCTTCCATCGGCAAAACCGTCGGAACCGGCGTGAAGGGCGAGATTTATTTAAACGGGGGAATCGTCGGGGGACTAATCGGGATGTGGCAGGGGCTCTCCTTTCTAATTTTGCTCGTGCCGATTTATGTCGTTCGTATTTTCGACCGGTTTGTGAAGGCAGGTTCCGACGGGCCGTGAACGACGCGGATTACTCCTCGTTTTCATTCAGCATGACGTCCCGGTTCTGAAGTGACTTCAGTATGAATCGGGTGCTCTGTTCCCGAACGGATTGCCGGTTGCCGTCGAAGTGGCGGGTGGTGACAACGATCGGTTCGTGTTTTTCCTTCAGAGCGAAACAGACGGTTCCCACCGGTTTTTCATCGGTTCCCCCGGTGGGCCCCGCAATACCGGTAATAGAAGCCGCTACGGTGACGTCCGGCACAAGGTAAGCCCCCTCGACCATTTCAACGGCCACCTCTTCACTCACCGCTCCATGTTCGCTCATCACCTCCGGATCAACGGCCAGACGGCGAATTTTTGCGTCGTTGGAATAACTGATGATCGCTTCTTCAAATACGTCGGATGCTCCCGGTACAGAGGTGATTCGCTCCGAAACCATACCACCCGTACAGGACTCGGCCAGGGCAAGGAGGTGATTGGCGTCACGAAGGGTCTCAACAACGTCTTCGGCGAGGTTGTTTTCCCGTGACATAACCGGGTTTACTGGAATGAAAGGGGCGAGGGGGATTCGGTTTCGGAGAGCTGTTCTTTGATTTTTCGGATGTCAATGGATTCCTTCTCTTCGAGGGTTTCCGACGCAGATTTTCGCCCGACAATCCGAACCATTCCTTTGCTTACCCGAAGTCGAACCGTCCCCGTCATTCGGTGATTGATGGATTCAAAGAAGGCGTCCAGTCCCTCCCGTTCTTCGGAGAACCATCTGCCTTCGTAGATCAGGTTGCCGTACTGACGTTCCAGGGGACGTTTCAGGTCCATCACTTCCCGTGGCTGAACCAGTTCTTCGAGTGCCCGATACCCTTTGTTGATAAGGGTTGCTCCCGGTTGTTCATATATCTCACGTTTCCGTTCTCCCGTGAGGCGGGGTTCGATCACATCAATTCTCCCCACGGCGAATTTCCGTCCGATGCGGTTCAGGGTTTCAATGAGTTCGTGAAGAGGTTGTTCTTCTCCGTCGAGGGCAACAGGTTTGCCTTTTCTGAATTCCAGGTCAATTTCGATGGTTCGATCGGGGGCCTTCTCCGGAGGAACCGTCATGATGTATGTTTCCATCGGTGCTTCCTCCCAGGCGTCCTTGAACGGGGAGAGCTGGATGTTGGTACACCACAAATTCTGCTCCACGTTGTACACCGTTTTGGTTACGGAGTCCAGATTGATCGAGGCCTTACGGGCGTAATCAATGTCGTCTCCCGGATGGTGGACCTCGAGATCATCGAGGGGAGCAATCACCTCCAGCTGAGGAGCGAGTTTTTTGAAGTAGCGGTTAAATCGAATGGCGTCGTTGCCACCCCCCCGACCACCGTGCGCGAGGTAGGAGCATCCCTCCTCGCGAGCGACCTGGACAAGTTCTTTTGCTATCAGGGGTCTTGCCAGTGCTGATCCGAGGTAGTAACCGGAGCCGTAAACGGCCTGGGCACGTATGGCGGGAAGGATATATTCCTCGGCGAATTTGTCGCGAACGTCCTCCAGGTGTGAGGCTGCGGCCCCGAGTTCAATCGATTTTTCCCCAACCGGTTCAATGTACGGAACCTGGCCGATGTTTGCACAGTACGTAATTACCTGAAGATTTTTCCGGGACTTCAGGTAATCAATACAGATAAGGGTATCCAGACCACCCGAAAATGCGACAACCACTTTCGTCATAGCCTATGATGGGGTTCGGAGGAATTGTCCGAGCACCCTGAAAAGAAACAATATCTGTTTGGCGGGGTTCGCGCGTCCCGCAAACCGAAACTGTATTGTACGCGAACCATTTCAGAAAGATCAAGGGAACGCCGTTTTGGGAATTTGCTTTCAATTTCCGATTGAATCCGTAAAAATTTCCCCCGGTTCGGTCGGGAATCAATTTGACCGGCACGTTTCGCTGGGAGGTCTGGTTGCTGTTTCCGGAGAAAAATCCCGTCTCCAGCAGATATTTTCGAACGGGGGTTGGATGCATTCATGCCGTGGAGGCGGGAAACAGAGAAGAACGGACCGTTCTGTTCCTTCACGGAAATCCCACCTGGTCGTTTCTCTATCGTCGGTTCTTTGAACCAATCCGGTCTGCCGGCTACCACGTACTTGCGCCGGATCTGCTCGGGTTCGGCCTGTCGGAAAAGCCGTCGGATTGGCACGCCCATTCAATTGATCGACATATTGATGCCATCGTCACGGTCCTTGAAAAGACCGGCACGTCCGAACCCGTCCTCGTCTGTCATGACTGGGGAGGCCCGATCGGGCTCGGTGCGATGCTCCGATTTAACGGTTCCCCCGGAGGTTTGGTTTTTCTGAACACGGATATCTTTCTTGACCTGAACCTGCCGTTTCTCTTTCGAATGCTCCGCTGGCCAGTTGTGGGGGAAATTGCTCTGGAGCGATTCAATTTATTTACGGAAGTGGGGCTGAGGGTGGGGACGTTCAATAACCAACGCATAACCGGATCCGTACTGGCAAATTACCGGCGGCCCTTTCGGGGACCGGCGTCACGTGCCGGGATTCTTGCGTTTCCGCGGTTGATTCCCGATGGCCGGCAACATCCCGGGCATGAGACATTAAAGCGTATTCGCCGCCGTGTGCGGGAGATGTCCGTTCCGGTTCTCATCGTACGGGGCGAACAGGATCCCGTGTTTGGCCCGGGGAACCCGGGAGATCTCGAACAGGTGTATCCCGGGGCACATTCCGTGTCGCTTCCGAAGGCCGGTCACTATATGCAGGAGGACCGGCCGTCGACACTTGTTCGGCTTCTGCGATGGTTTCTTGCTCATCGGTTGCCGGACGGGACGGGTTGAGGATCCGCCCGGTCAAAAGTCCGAAGGAGGACCATTTCCCGAATCCGGTGTCTGTTAACCGAGCGGCGTGGGGTCCTGAGCGAGGTTTTCAAACCTCATCAGGTTCTGGTCAAAGTGGACTTCAACGGTACCGGTCGGGCCATTTCGGTGTTTGGTGATGAGTATTTCAGTGATCCCCTTTTTGTCCTCGTTTCCCGAATAGTAATAATCACGGTACAGCATCATAACCACGTCGGCGTCCTGTTCAATCGCTCCGGATTCCCGGAGATCGGCGAGTTTGGGTCGCGGGGTTTCTCGCTGTTCCACCTGCCGGTTCAACTGTGATAGCGCAACAACGGCAATGTTCAATTCACGAGCGATACCTTTGAGGGACCGGGAAATGACCGCAATTTCTTCCTGACGGCTGTGTACGTCGGGCCCCTCCATCATTTGCAGGTAGTCGACAAACACCAGTTCAATGTCCTTCTTGGATTTTAACCGGCGAATTCGGGCCCGGAGTTCCTGGCTTGAGACCGCGCTGGAGTCGTCGATGTAAAGCGGGGTATCTTCAAAAGATCCCGCAACATTGGTGATTTTCTGCATTTCCTCCTCTCCGATCATTCCTTTTTTTACTTTGTAAGGAGGAACACCGGCTTCGGCAAGCAGCATGTTTCTCGCAATTTGATCCGCCGTCATTTCCAGGCTGAATATGGCCGTGGGAACCTTTTCCTGAATGGTTGTATGGGCGGCGAAGGTCTGGGCAAGACTGGTTTTTCCCATGCTCGGACGGCCGGCCAGAACAATAAAACCGCCTTTCTGGAACCCGCCCAATTTTTCGTCGAGATCCCGGAGGCCCGTTGGAATCCCCGTGACCAGACCGTCCTGTTCCCGGCTTTCCTCAATTTGTTCGATTGTGTCCTTGAGCAGATCCCCCACGGAAATGGATTGCTGCTCCTCCCGGGAGCGCGCAACTTTGAAGATTTGCCGTTCCGCCTCCTCCAGAATTTCATCCGGATCTCCCGATTCACTCAGGGCATTTTGAGCCATCCTGTTGCAGACATTGACCAGGCGGCGAAGAATCGCTTTGCCCCGAATCAGTTTGGCGTGTTCGATGCAGGACGCCGTTGAAGGAACCGACTCCGCAAGTTCCACAACTCGATCCGGGCCGCCAACGGATTCCATCTGATCGCGTTTCTCGAGTTCTTCACAGACAATGACCTGGTCCACCGGTCGGTTTTCGTCGTAAAGATCCAGAATCACTTCAAAAATCAGCTGGTGACCGTGCAGGTAAAAATCCTCCGGATTTAAAATCTCCAGTACTTCCCCGATCAGTTCATTATCGAGAAGCAGACTGCCGAGTACGGAGACTTCGGCGTCGGTGTTTTGAGGTGGTTTCTGCTCAATGGTATCCAGTGCTTCATTACCTCCGGGCATGGTCCCCTCTCCTCGTGATTACTGTGAAAAAAATCCGCGGAACCCTCCGATGATACAACAGCCTCAATATTAGCACCCCGCTATTTCCTATTCAAATAATACCGCGGAAGAGGATCGGACGGCTTTTCGTGGAACAATTCTGGCCCGGGAGGACCCCGGAACATTCCGGTTTCCCGGCGAACATCCATTTGCAAGCCATTACTCCGCGGGATCGAAAAGATACGTGATGTCCTCCCGGCTCAGTTCCTTGAACAGTCCCGCCTCGGGCTGAATGATGTTTTCCGCCATTTCAAGTTTCTGTTCCTGAAGTTCGAGGATTTTTTCTTCAATGGTGTCGGGACAGAGAAGTCGGTACACAAAGACCCGGCTGTCCTGTCCAATTCGATGCGTACGATCCGTGGCCTGTTTTTCAACGGCCGGGTTCCACCAGGGATCCATGAGGAGAACATAATCCGCTCCGGTAAGGTTTAATCCCTCACCGCCGGCTTTCAGACTGATCAGGAACAGTGGAATGTCATCGTTGCTCTGAAAATTTTCCACGCGTTCATGCCGGTTTCGAGTTTGTCCATCCAGGTATTCGTACCGCCAGCCCATCTCCTCCACAACCGACTCAATTCGTTGCAGAAACTGCACAAATTGAGAGAAGACGAGGATGCGGTGATTTTCCTGAATGATCTCCCGGGCCAGCTCCCGAAATCGTTTAATTTTTGCCGATTCACCGGATTCGTTCCCAACGAGACCGGGGTGACAGCACACCTGACGCAGGCGTGTCAATCCTTCCAGGGTTTTGAAACGCAGTTCCTGATTGGATTGTGCGTCGTCGTCTTCCAGGGCCGCGCGATAGGTACGTCGGATTTCCTCGTACACCCTTCTCTGTTCCGGCCCCATCGGACAGTCCAGCTTTGATTCCGTCAGGGAGGGGAGATCCTTTTCCACCCGATCTTTTGTGCGTCGTAGCATAAAGGGATCCACCATTTTCCGGAGCCACTCCGAAGCTTCTTCATCCCCGTGTTTTTCAATTCGCTTCACAACCGTGTTCTGGAATCTTGTTTGAGAACCAAGGAATCCGGGATTCAGGAATTCGAACTGGGGCCACAGGTCCATCGTGGTGTTCTGAACGGGGGTTCCGCTCAGGCAGATTTTGTGTTTTGCCTCCAGGAGCCGTGCCGCTTTTGACGTCTTTGTTTCGGGGTTTCGAATGGCCTGTGATTCGTCAAGGACCGCGTAGTCGAAGGTGATGTTGCGCAGCCATTCCACGTCCCGCCTCATGGTTGCGTACGTGGTTACGGCCATGCCGTTTACGGTGGGCCACTCCCGATCGGATTTTATCCGGCTGGAACCATGGTGGATGTACACCGGCAGATCCGGCACGAATTTCTGCGCCTCCCGATCCCAGTTGTTTAGCACGGATCGAGGGGCAACGATCAGTGACTGGGGAAATTCACCGGATTGTTCTTTTATTTTCTGGAAAAGGGCAAGTACCTGGACGGTTTTCCCCAGACCCATATCGTCCGCAAGTATGCCCCCAAAACCGTGTTTTCGCAGAAATAACAGCCAGGACAGGCCACCGAGTTGATAGGGGCGCAGGTCTCCCATGAACTCCGCCGGTGGTTTCACGTCCTCGATTCGGGAAAACTCGTCAAATCGCCTGCGGGCTTCCTGGAATTGTTCGTCGACGGAGGAATTGTCCACTTCATCAAGCATCCGGTCGAGAACCGGTACAGACGCCGACGGCATCTGCAGTTTTTCTCCTTTTTCCCGTCCCATCTCCAGGATGCCGGAAAACTTTTCGATCCATTCTTCCGGAATCTCCCCCCGCCGCCCGTCGGACAATTTTACGTATCTCTGATTGTTCTCCATGGCCTCCCGGAGTTCGGCCAGGGGAATTTGATGATCGTCGAAGGTTACGTGGCCTTCCAGTTCAAACCAGTCCACGTTGCTGGAAACGGAAAGTTCCGTTTCGTCGGGAGAGATGGGACGCTGGTGTTCCTCCAGCTGTTCCTCCCCGAAGACCTCGAACCGGTCCTCCGGCAGGTCGTTCAGGTCGTCCATTAACCATTCAAGCGGATCCTCCTCCGGTGTAAGGCAGGGTCCGTCCGATTCCACCATCTTCTCGGGACGAAGTCCCGTTTCCTCAAGTTCGTCCCGGAGCTGTTCTTCTTTTTTCCGGTTCCGTTTCAACAGAATGTAGCGATCGGTGGAGGCCTCCTCCGCTTCCCGGTCACCGGGGGGGAGAAGGATTTCATTACCGCCTCCGTACGGAACCGCCGTGCCGTCGTAGGCGGGTTTAAATTCAACGATCAGCCGTCTGTTCTGTTCGTGGAGGAACACGTGACCGGTGGGATCTCCCTCCCGGGTCTCAAACTGCTCATCCTCAAAGGAGATCGGAACGCCCGCCCGGTTCAGGGATGGATATATGTTTCTGCAGAAGTTTTCCACGTTCTGTTTCTTGATCCGGAGGCGTTCGGAGGGAAATTCTTTAAGTAACCGGGCCGTGTTTCGTCGTCCCCGCACCCGGTATAAGGTCTGTTCGTGGAGGATCCAGAGTGGACGTTCACAGATCACTTTCACGTTTTCCGGGGAAAGGGTTAAGTCGTCGTTCTGTAATTTTACCTGGAGAAGCAGGGCAATCCGCTGACCGGGAATACGGTCCTCGTCCGATGGACTTTTCAGGTGTACGCGAAGGTTCAGCGAATTTGGTGAAACGTTGAGTTTTTGCTTCTCCTCGCCGGTTTGACTCAACCAGAGGTTCCGGTCTTCCATAAGTGAAAGCACATCCCCCATCGGCGAGGGGGAATCGGTTTTCTTCAGTACGTCGTTTCGCTGGTAATCGAGGCTCAGCCGTTCCAGTATCACACGATCAATTTCGTCCGCCGGTAATGAGGGGTTTTCAATGTTTTCGTACTGCAGGCGGGACAGGTCCCGGATGGATTTGTCAAAATCCTCCGGTCCGATATACGCGACGATTCGCCATTCTCCCTCACGATCCTTCATGAGGACGTAATGAATGGCGCCGGATTTCTCTTCCTGCCTGTCCTTTTTGTCTTCCTCGAGGTTTTTTACGATGCGTTCCAGACGTGATTCGTCGAGTTTTTCCTTTTCGAGGTTTTTCAGGCGCCGGCGTTCGGCCATGTAGAGGGCCGACGCGATGATGTGTTTGCAGGGGCCCCAGTAATCGTGGGACGGACAGCTGCACTCCCACTCCGGCGATTCCATGTCAATCTCCACGTTGTACATCTCCGTTCCGCGTACCCGGGAGGTCACCTGTCCGTTCTGTGATCGAAGGGTCGCGACCCGCTCCTTTTTCAGGTACTCCACGCCCTGGTTCCAGTGTCTGGTTTTTTCCTTAATGGTTTCGAGCAAATTTCGAATACGGTCCGTCATTAATGGATGGTCGGCATCCGGCGAGGTCCGGAGGTTCATTCCGGGAGCAAGGTCCAGGCGATCAAGCATGTCCAGAATTTCCTCTTTCCGCTTGGCCCCGATTTTCTTGATTTCGGTTAGTTGGGAGGGCGGGACATTTACAAGGTCCTCAAGTCGCTGTATGCCTTCGTTTAACAGCGCGTTCCGGGTCTGGCCGGAGAGTCGGTAGAATACCGGATCGAAGTTTTCCGTTCTGGAACTCACGGCAAATTTGGATGTGTATTCATTTTCAGGTCAGGATGGCCAATTACTTTATTTTACGATCATCGGGCCGGGGCCTCAAGGATGGTTAATTTTCCTGTTCCTCAGTGGTTTCCCGAAGCAGGACCTTTACAAGCGAACCGGTGATAAGGGTCTGCCGGTGGTCCTGTGCATTTTGATATGCGTCGTTGCTTTGATCCAGTTTCTGGAACAATTCCTCCATTTTCCGTTGTTCCGTGTTCTTTTCAACAATAAACTGGTTGGCGGATGATTCCAGCCGTTTTTGAACCAGTTCTTTGACCCGGTTGTGGTCCTCCTCGGAAGTCGGGAACAATTCACAGAGTTTCAGAATTGCGCGCCGTTTTTTTTTGATCTGTCCCGGTTCGTTCAGGAGTTCCTCACATTGTTCAACGGCCCGGCGAAATGTGGATCCCGACGCAGCGGGTCCTTGATTGCCCTCTGTTTGTTTTCGGGAATCTTCATCTGCCCCCGGAGGAGGTTCTTTGAGTACCGCTTTCAGCATTCGTTTTTGGGCCGCTCGTATGGATCGGGAATCGAGGTTTTGCTGCTTCTGTTTTTCCCGTTCGATGGTCGATTGCCGGCGCTCGGATACGTTGTTCAGGATCTTGTTTTCGACGTCGCCGGAGGTGTCCAGCAGGACTCTTGCGATCACGACTTCAGGCACGTTCAGAAGCCGGCTCTGCAGAACCGTGTCATCCATTGATAAAAGTCTGTTCAGGTTCGGGTTCATGGCATCTGGATGTCGTCCAATTCCTCCTGAATACGCCGGGCGACCTGGAGCGGATCACGTTCCAGGTATCCGTAGACGTCCGCCGTGATATGGTAGAGACTCGGAATTACCAATAACGTCAGAATGGTACCGAATCCCATTCCCCAGATAATGGATAGCGCCATCGGAATCAGGAGTTCCTCCTGTCCGGAAACGCCAAGAACGAGAGGAAGCAACCCGCAGATCGTCGTGATGGTGGTGAGAATAACGGGTCGAAACCGGATGGATCCGGCCCGCATCAACGCATATAGAAGACCATTTCCCTTCACTCTGGACCGGTTTGCAAAATCCAGGAGGATCATGCTGTCGTTGACGATGACACCGGCCACGGCAACGGTTCCCATAAGCGACATGAAACTTAGCGGTTCACCGGCCAGTACCATTCCAAGCACAATGCCAACCACCGCGAAAGGCACGGTAAACATGATAATTACGGGATGAAGAACGTTTCGAAAGAGGGTGGCCATCAGAAGAAAAATAATAAAAAGAGCTACGGCCCCCGCCCGGCTCAATGAACGAACCATTTTGTTAATGTCCTCGTCTCCACCGGAGTATTTCACGTTGTAGTCGGGGTGTTGCTTCGTTCGTTGGGAAAGCATTTTTTTGGCCGGGGCCAGCACCTTCTGAACGGTGGTCTGGTTTTCGTTGACGTTTCCGTAGACGGTAACAGTTGGACGGCCGTTATACCGGGTCCTTGCCCCGGCACGCTGTTGCCAGTCAAGGGAAACCAGGTAATCAAGCGGTACCTGGGTTCCCATTGGGGACTGAACCGTTAATCGGCGCAGTTCCTCCGGTTGTAAATTTGATTCCCCTCCGCCATCGACCACGACATCCAGGTTGTTTTCCTGCCAGTGAACCTGACCGCTGTCAAGCCCCCTGTATTTGCCGCGGACGGCTCGGGATATTTTCCTTGTTGTCACGCCGTAATAGGAAGCTCTCGGACGGTCCGGCTGTATTCGGAGTTGCTTTTTGCCTCTTTCGTAATTGGTGTGGACGTCGGCGGTTCCGGGTTGTTTTGTCAAAACCCGTACCGTTTCTTCCGCGATCTCCCGGCATTTCTGTAGATCCGGTCCGGAGATCTCAACGTGAATGTCCCGGCCTTCCGGGGGCCCTCCTTTTTGGCCGTGAAAGCGTATGGTCTTGATGTCGGAACCATTCGTGACGGTGTTCCGGGCCAGTGAAAGAATTTCCTCACGATTTTTGTTACGCGCGAATTCCTCCGTCAGGTCCACGGTCATCGTTGCGAGATTGGTCCGGGATCGAGAAAACCCCGAGCGCCCGGCCGAACGCCCGATGACCGAAACGGTGGATTTTATGGCGTTTGCCGGCAATCCGTTTCTGAGTTCCTCCTCCAGTTTCTTGACCACCTTTTCCGTGTCGTCGAGACCGAATGTTTCGTCCGTCTTTACTTCAACTCGAAAATAATCAAGGTATGATTGCTTGAAGAACACCACATCCATCTGCGTGAAGGCCAGGTAAATTGTTCCGGTGGTCAGTACCAGGAAAATGGTTACAAACGTGTACCGGTAACGGAGAGCATTCTTTAACAGATACCGGTACACCCACAGAGCACGACGTAAGACAGGACGGTTCTGTTCTCCGGCCGGTCGTCGAACGAAATCCGATATATGAGAAGGGAGGACGAGAAACACTTCAATAAGCGAACCGACAAAGGCAAAGGTTGCAATCAGCGGGATGATTCGGGAAAAATCCCCGATTCGTCCTTCGATCAGGAGCAGGGGCAGGAAAGCGGCAATGTTGGTGGAGACCGCCAGTACGACCGGCCAGAAAACTTCCGACGTTCCGACAACCGCCGCCTGGATCGGGGTCAGGTTCTTTTCGAGGTATCGAAAACAGTTTTCGGCAACGATAATTGCGTCATCAACGATGACGCCGATCACCACGATGAACGAGAAGATCGCAATCATGTTCGCGGTTCCCCCCATCCAGTAATGGATGATCATTGCGAACCCGAGGGAAACCGGAATACCCAGGGCGGTCATGACGGCGATTCGCCACTCCAGGAACAACAACAGGACAACCATCACCAGGCCGAGTCCCCACAGCAGGCTTCGGTTCATCGTGCTCAGACGGCGCCGGATGTATTTGCTCGTGTCGTTGTATGTGGAGATCTCGAGACCCTTCTGACTGCGCTTCCGACGCTTCTCGATGATGTCCTGGACCTGGTCCGTGATCCGAATTGTGTCTCCGTTTGTGGATTTGTTTACCAGGAGGCCGGCCGAACGGCGGCCATTGATCCGTGAAATGTAATCCCGGTTTTCAAAACCGTACGTCACCTTCCGGGCCACGTCCCGAACACGAATTGTGGATCCCTCCTCCCCGGTATGAACCACCGTGTTACGAATGTCCTCCAGCGACGAAAATTCACCTTCTGTCAGGACAAGGACCTCTCCTCGGTCCGCCTGCACACTGCCGGCGGGAAGGTTTGAGTTTGCTGAGGAAATGGCCCGGGAGATTGATTCGAGGTCGAGGTTGTAAGCCTCCATGCGTATCGGGTCCACGGATATCTTAATTTCCCGATCCGATACCCCCGTCATCGTGACGGATGCGACGCCTTTGAGGCGTTCGACGCTTTTTTTGATGGTTTCGGCTTCCTCCTTGATGGTCTCCCGGTTTGCATCACCACCAATGGCGATGTTGATGGCGGGAATAACGTAATCGTGTTCGGTTACAAGAGGTTCTTCGGCCTGGTCCGGAAGGTCGGGGATTGCGCGGTTTACGTGCTGATCAATTCGCCGTACTTTCTCCGACATGTCCTCGACGTAATCCCTGAACTGGATCAGCACCAGGGAACGTCCCTGCGTGGATATGGAATGAACAAAATCGATGTCCTGAATGCCTTCCAGTTCTTCTTCGATGGGGATGGTGACTGTTTCCTCTACTTCGTCAGGGGAGGCTCCAGGATAGATCGTGGTGACGGAGGCAATCTTCAGGGGGATCTGCGGCATGACCTCCTGGGTCATGTTTTTGTAACAATACGCACCCCAGACCAGGAACACGAGAGCCAGCATATTCACAAGAACGGACTGGGAAACGGAGAATTTTGATAGTTTCATCGGGTCTTCCCGATAGCAGTTCTGGTTTTTACCTCAAGCGACGTTTATTCCGGGTCTGACCTCAAGGGGAACGGATCTCATCGGTTGTTTCTTTTTACCGGTTGGTTTCAGTTCGGTAACCGGATGCGACAGATCATGTCCGGATACAGGGTCCGCCCGGGATTTTTCAGTGAAAGGACCACTCTGTAGCGATGATATTTTTTGTCTTTGGCCGGGGAAATACGTTCAACTGTTCCGGAATACGTTTCCTTCTGCTTCTCCACGGAGTCCACGGTAAAGGAGAGTTTGTCCGAGGTGTCCACGCGGGAAAGCATGGTTTCCGTTACGTAAAATTCCACTTCCACACTGGATAGGTCCATAATGGTGAATAGGGGTGTGCCGGCCTGCACAGATTCGCCGGTTTCGACGTGTACGTTCCGTATGGTTCCGGGAAAAGGAGCAGTAACGTAGGCGTCGTAGAAATTTTCGAGGGATCGCCGGTAACGCAAACGGGCCAGTTGCTGCTTCTTCTTGTTGATTTGTACCCGGTGTTCCGCGTCGTCCAAATCTTTTCTGGAGTAAGCTCCGCCTTTTCCTCCCTTCTCGTAGGCCTCCCGGATGTCATCCGCATCACGGCGGGATTTTTCCAGTATCAGTTCCGCCTGTTTATACTGAAGGAACCGCTCCCGAACTCGTTTTCGAATTTTGGACGTGTCCAGTTTCAGAAGAATCTGTTCCGGGGAATAAGGGGGAACGTCCTTCCCGTTAATCTTTAACGAACCATTTACGGTTTTGACCGGGCCGCCGTTCAGTTGGCGGCCGAGGTTTGTTTCGTCCGGTACCTCGTTTGGTTTGATTCGGTCTCCTTCCCGAATTCGAAGGGTTTGAACAGTTCCGGACAACTCGGCGGAAACCGTTGCCTCCCGTACGGGTACGACGTTACCGATAAGCACATTCGGCTCGTTCGATGTTTGACCGGATGGACGGGACGTCCTGGTCTGCGCCCCCGTCCGTTTTACGGATTGCCCTTCCGGTTGTTCGTCGAACAGAAAAAAGGATACGACGGTCCAGGATATAACCAGAATCACACCCAGGACTATTGCCCAGGCAATATGTTTTCGCCAGCGTAAAATCATTCGATCCCGTGACTGTGCTTTGGTTTGAGATGCGACAGGAAATCGACGAGGTCATCCGAATCGTGGGGCCAGAGCTCAGTCCATTTCCCTTAAATATTGGGTAATGAACTCATTATTGTAAGGGATATGTGTACGGAACCCAAAGAACGGCCAAAGGTGAGGGCAATCGGCTACGTCGATACGTAACTCAGGAAGGGGGGGATTTACAGGTGAAGAAAAATCGAACCGTTTAACGTTCGCCCCTGGTTACCGGCGTCGTATATTCTTCCACTATCTCATGGGAAGCCAGAAGACCCTCTGGACAACCCGTTCCTGCTGTCCCTTTGCTCCTTCGGTGAAACGGATGGTTACCCGGATGGCATCCGGTATATCCGGTTCGTCATCTTCTCCGCTTCCGATCGGGTATTTGTTTTTTTCCACGTCCTGCGAGCTGTTGAGGTATTTGTCCTGTGGAGACGGCACGTTGGCAGGATCCTCATCGAGGTCGAAGTATCCGATGTCGGAGTTGGTATTGGCGAGCACTTCCACGTTGAAGGAAAGAATGTACTCGGCCAGGTAACCGACGAACACTTTGGGGTTACTGGACGTCGGTCCGCTGTTCTCCGTGGTCCAGAGGGCGGCGGAAGATGAATTGCTCTTGTCGGGACCGTAATAAATGTTTGGATCGTCCTTTACGTCCTGGATGGGAATGGCGGCTCGCTGGAGAACACCGAGGGTTCGGTCATGGTAGACTGTTTTGGCCCGTCCTTCTCCCTTGTCCAGGAGAGACGGATCTTTTGAAGGGAGGATCCGGTAGGCCAGTCCCCGGCCGACAGTATCTCCGGCGATGGAGGTGTGACTGACGACCCCAATCATATCCGCTGCTCCCCCGGTTCCGTTCTTGGGGTCCATCATCCATCCATTGCTGTTAAACGTTTGATACTCGCTGTCGAATTGGTCCTGTACGTTTGTTGCGAGGGCAAACCGCTGCGAACCCGTGTTGGTGCTCATGGCGCCGGTGAGGTCTCTCCCCATGTTGTCCAGGGCCGTCCGGACCTCGTTGTAAATACTGAGTCGAGCGCTCCCGATCTCGAACACGTCCGTTGCTTTCGAGAACGCCTGTGCCATGGCCCCAACAAGAATGATGGAGAGGGAAATGGCCACGAGCAGTTCAATAAGAGTCCAACCCCCACAACTCGCTCGATTAATTTTCTTCATATGTGGTTCCATCGTTTCCGGTCGGCGCTGATTCATGAAATGTTGTGTTCTCGGATGTGCAATTGATTAGTTTCCGGAAACCATCGCTCTGTATTCCTTGATCAGGTCCGGGTGGGTACCGTCGGTCATGGCGTCATAACCACTTTTTCCCGGTTTGGGAATGTATCCGGAACGGGCGCGGTAGAACCGGTACACACCGATGACCACGCGAAACAGTCGTTCGTCACCGGATCGTTGAATTAACAGGCTGTAACTGTATTTGTCCAGGTCAAACGACGGATCAAATTCCGTGTCGGCCGTGTCTTTTCCCTTGATGTTCCGAATCAGATCCGTGAGGTCATTTGCGGGCTTTCCGTCGTCGACCTCTCCGAGTTGCCAGATGAAATCTTCCGGATTTGCTCCACCGGCCTGTTTGTACTGATCCACGTCAGATGCATTTCCCGTTCCTTTTCCTCCCCAGGGAGCCCCTGTATCGTCCACTTCCGAACTGCTGAACGGCCCTTTCCCGATTGGCGTGGGAAACGCGTAACTTGTGACCTCGTCCGGTTTACCGGGAGCGGGGGGAAGAGGAAACGTGTACTTCTCCGGTATTTTGGGAGATTGTCCCCGGTTTATCAGACCCGCGTGGTGCATGGTTGCTGCTCCTTCCTGGTTATCAACAGTTCCGTCTCCGTTAATGTCTGTTCGAGAGGCATGCACCCCGGCCAAAACTGCCTGATGAACGGATTCCGCGATAGCCCCCGCCTGACTTTCCTGAACCGTTTTGTTTACCCGGCTGAAGGAAGCGGGAAAAAGGGCGAGAATGCCCAGCAGGCCGATGGTCATGACCACGAGAGCGATCAGGATTTCAATCAGCGTGAAACCGCCTTGCTGATAGGCAGCCGCCCGGCGCTCTTTGTTCGTTGTTGCAAAAAACATGTTCATCGGTTCAGGTTGCGGAAAATTCATTTATTCCCTGTCAAAATAATCCTTTACGTTTCCACCGGCCGGTTCCCAATCCACGTACACAATTTCATTGGTCCGGGTGTGTGCCATGATGAGGTCACAGGAGGTGGGGCCGGTTGGCGCAGCTCCCGTGTCCCGCCAGGTATTGTTCTTCTTAAAAGCCACCTGGTTGTCCGTCGGGTCTTTGCTGGCCCCCGCGATGGTCCCGTCCGACGCAAATTTGATCCAGTACTCTCCACCGGGTCCGGAGGATTTAAATAATGGTGGTGCTTTTTTGGTCCCCAGCCGGAAATTAACGAATTTCGGCATGTCGTACGATTCCACGAGCTCATCATCTCCCGACATGGATGAGGTATCAAAATTCAGCTTGCCGTTTCGGTTCGTGTCCTTCACGACAACGGCCGTGGCCGTTCGGTCACTTTCGTTGTGGAACACAAGAAAGTGTGGGAAGCCCGAGGAGGTTGCTTTCGAACGTGCAAGTTTGTAGGAGGAACGGAACATTTGCATGCCGTCGGTCATGCCACCCTGCTTGGTTATCTGGATGAAGTACACCGAGGAAACGGATACCAGTATCATGATGATGGAGATGACCACGAGAAGTTCCACCAGCGTCCAACCGTTCTCTGCACCGGTCGCGTATGATTTTTTCATGACGAATTTGGAGGGTTCATTACTTGTTCCCAAAATTATTTACGTCGTCTTCATCACATCCGGGGATGCCGGAGGTTCCCGTTTTTTGATCCGGCCCCCTCGACCAGATGTCCACCCAATTTTGGTTGTTTTGACTGCCGGATTTACACCCGGTGGCGTGGTTCAGGTTACTGGGATTTTTGTAACTGGCGGAGGATCGAAATCCCAACCGCTTCCGCCACGCATCCGTAATCGGGGCTCTCGGATCATCCACGTCCCCATCGATGTGATCGGACAGATTCGCTTCGACGAACGGACCGACCTCCTTGGTCTGAACCTCGTCCGTTACCGGATCCTTGCCGTGCGGTTGCAACAATTTGAAACGAAGACAGGCGTGAAGCACCTGAGAATCATACTGATTCCCGCTTCCAATGGTTTTGCCTCCACTGAGCGGGCCTCCGGCGGGACCGGTAAGGGTAATTGGATTTTGGGGAAGTGTTCCCATCGTCGACTGGTAATTCTTGATCCCGCCTTCCAGCTGGTGAATTAAATTCTGCGTCGAAGCAACCTTGGCTTTGGTTTCGGTTCCGGTCAGGAGCACCCCGAGAAAGCCTATTAACATTGAGATGATGGCCACAACCACGAGAAGTTCAAGCAGCGTAAATCCCCCCGATATGGATTCGGTTCCCGGCACGGGACGTGAGCTGTCCTGGTTTTGATTCAAGGTTGTTTCCCTACAAAATTTGATTTCCAGTTGTTTCCTCCGTCTGTGCTGCCGTTGCCATCCACCCTTCGGAAATCCGGCCCTTCCGACGTATCGTTTGGCGCGGAGTTTGTGTTTAGGGATCGATGTTTGCACCATCCCTTCCTTTGCCCGGTGGCATACCTGGCCCGGTTCATGTAAAGCGGTTACCAGTTGTTGATTGCTTCTTTGTTGTCGTCACAATCCGCGGTCCAGAGATCCGGTCCCTGTTGGTTCTCCGGGGTTCGGCCGGAATTATTTGACAACCCCTTGTCGGCGAGATGCTTTGATCGCTGATATTGAATCTCGTACTTGTCGGCCACACCGATCGGGGAATAGACCCGACCGTTGTGAAGGTCACTTTCCTGAAAATTGTAATACACCGTGTCTCGCCCACTGGGTTCTTTGAGCACTTTCACGTATTCCTTGCTCTTTCCGTTCATCATGTCCGGCGGGAGGATCCCCTGGTTGTCCTTGTACATGATCATGGCGCTTTCGAGCTGATTGATCATTTCACTCGCCGCTCCTTCATTGGCCTGACAGCGTACTTCGTTCAGCACGGGCAGGAGAAGGGCCGCAAGTATGCCGATGATGGCCATGACAACAAGAAGTTCCAGAAGTGTGAACCCCCGATTCGATGATAAGTGATCTCGTTCTGTCATCATGGATTGACTCATGAAATCAAAGAAATACGACCATCTGTTATTCAATTATCAGTTATTAAGCCCCTGAGTTCAAGGTTTGTGACATTCTTAAAGGGGGTCATTCGTTTACCTGCATTAAGAATGCAACTTCTGTTCCATTCAGGGATGGGATCGATTTTGCCGGTGAAGATCAGTCTGAAACCTCGATAAAATCACTGTTAACGGGTGTACATCACAGTCCATCGGACGATTCCCCCATGTGGCGGCCGATGTTCCACCCGGGTTGGGACCGAAGATATACTTACGTCCGCGTAACAGTGTTACGGACACGTAACGATTTTGGGGCCCGATTAACCCGAGAGGCGCATCCGGTTTCGGTTATTAAATCTCGCTCCGAATGGCCTCCAGGATTTTTTTCGCGTCTTTGGGAGCGGGCTCGACGTCCGCTGTTAATGTTCGGGCCGACACCTCAATGTGTTTTCGCTTGCCCTCCGGGCTGATTCGGATGGTAATTCTGGAGCCGTGTGCGTTTCCCTGGATGAGACCGTTCTTGCGGTCTTTTTTCGTAACGGTCCCGATCCGGTCCAGAACGTCGTGGGCGGCGAAGAAGAGGTTTTCGTACTCCGTCTCCCAGTTCGCCTGGTACGCATCCGTACCGGCGGGCTGGATGTCGCTGGTGCCCCCACCCACCAGAAAACAGGCCGGGAGCAGTGTCAAAACGGTGGATATCAGCAAAACGGACATGAAACGTATCATCGTTTTCCCCTGAGATCGATTTTACACACAGATCAGTGGTCGTTTGCGAAGTGGCGTTGCCTCCTGAAAATCGAATACTACCGGAGGCCCCTTCTTTTTTCAATGAGTGGCGTGAAACCTTCAGCGCCGGCGGAGAGCAACAGGAACCCGTAGATCCAGATATCGGGGCGTTGTAACGGGAAAATGGGTTCAATAAAATACGTCAGCACGATGAGGGAAACTCATATGGAGGTACGATGTCCGATTCTATTCAGACCGTTTTAATTGCAAATCGGAGTGAAATCGCCGCCCGGATTATCCGGACCTGCCGGACCATGGGTCTGGAAACGGTGGCGGTCTACAGCGACGCGGATCGGCATGCCCCGTTTGTCCGGCTCGCGGATCGATCGGTTCGTCTCGGCCCGGCGGATCCGGACGAGAGTTACCTGAATTTTGACCGCATCATGGCAGCGGCGGCGTCGTCGGGGGCCGATGCCATTCATCCCGGTTACGGGTTTCTGGCCGAAAATCCCGAATTTCCGGCCCGATGCCGTCAGGAGGGGGTGACCTTTATCGGTCCGTCCGAGGACGCCATTCGAAAACTGGGGGACAAGACGCAGGCGCGGGGACTTGCCCAGGAATCGGATGTACCGGTGGTACCGGGACGGGTTCTGGAAACACAATCAGAGGAATCCGCAAAAGAGGCCGCGGAGGAAATCGGGTTTCCGGTCCTGATCAAAGCGGCAGCCGGTGGCGGGGGAAAAGGCATGCGTGTCGTGGAGGAACCGGAGGCCTTCCCGAAGGCCTACCGGGAGGCCCGGGGGGAAGCCGAATCCGCGTTCGGCAATCCGGAGGTCTTTGTGGAGTCGTACTTTTCGTCGCCCCGCCACATTGAGATCCAGGTCCTCGCGGACCAGCACGGAAACGCCGTCCATTTTGGGGAGCGGGAATGTTCCGTCCAGCGACGTCACCAGAAGTTAATCGAGGAAGCTCCCAGTACGGCCGTATCGGAGGAACTCCGTCGCGAAATGGGCGAGGCAGCACTCCGCCTGGTGCAGTCGGCCGGCTACGAGAACGCGGGGACCGTGGAGTTTCTGCTGGACAGCGAGGGGAATTTTTACTTCCTGGAAGTCAATACCCGTCTTCAGGTCGAGCATCCGGTAACCGAGTACATTACGGGGTATGACCTCGTTCGGGAACAGCTCCGGGTGGCCAACGGCACGGAACTTTCCTATAGAACGGAGGACATCCCCTCCCGTGGATGGGCACTGGAGTGCCGGATTTGTGCCGAAGATCCGTATTCGAATTTCATGCCGGATTCCGGGACAATTCGAACGTGGCGCGAGCCATCGGGCCCGTACGTCCGTGTGGACAGCGGTGTCCGGCGCGGAAGTCATATCGGCTTACAGTACGATTCGCTCATGGCAAAGTTCATCACGTATGGCGAAGACCGTGCTCGCGCCATCCGCCGGATGAAGGAAGCACTGAAGGAAACGGTGATTGTTGGTCCGCAGACCACCATCCCCCTGTATCTGCAGATTCTTTCGGATCCGGATTTTTGCGAAGGACGGCTATCCACGAATTACCTGGACGAATTTGAGATGGATTCGACCCACGGAGACCAGGTGGAGGAAGCCGCCGTGCTTGCCGCGGCGATCGCCCACCAGGCGGAGAAACAGTTTCACGTCCGTGACGGAGACGGATCCGGCGGAAGCGATCCGTCGACATCCAGCTGGTTTTACTCGGGATTGCACCGGAGGTTAAACGGATAATGGAAAAGACGTATTCCGTCATCATTAATGAACGGGAAATGGTGATTACGGTTCGGGACAACGAGGACCACCTGCTGGTGACGTTTCCCGAAACAGATCAATCCCGCCCCCTCCGGCTGGAATTTGAAGAGGACGGGGTGGTTCTCGGGACCCTTGATGATCATCCGCTTCGATTTGGTCACACCCAGTCCGGTGACGACGTCGAAATCGTTCTCGGTGGCATCTCCTACCGGGCAAACGTGGTGGAAAAGCGGTTTCGTGAACACGAGAAAAAGCGTGCTGCGGATACGGGAGCCGGTTCGGTCTACGAGGTGGAAGCGTCCATCCCGGGTCAGGTAATTGAACTTCATGTGTCGGAAGGGGATTCCGTGGAATCCGGTCAAACGCTTCTCCTGCTCTCCGCCATGAAACTGGAAAACGAAGTGCAGGCTCCTCGTTCGGGAACGGTCACGAACATCCGTGTCGATGAAGATCAGAATGTGACCAAAGGGGACGTCCTTGTGGAAATTGAGCAGTAACAGCAGAGTCTCCCCTTCCGATTTATGCCCTTCCGGATAAACAGTCCACCGGTAATCGGGTTTCCGTTAAGTCAAAGGTGATCCTGATCGGGGAATTGGCGGAATCACATCCCGCTGTACGGATCATCCCTCCTCCAGCTAATGTCCTTTAAAAGGGGAATGTACCGTCATTTGAGGAACAATCTCCTCATTGTCGTATCGTGTTATTCATTTAAGTTCAACGGGTACCCCTCCGATAATCAAAACGAAATTTGGCGGTGGATAAGGACAATTCTGTTTACGAGGTACAGGCATGCGGGACACCCGACAATCCAAAGGTCATTTTATGGGTCTTTTTTCGGATTCGGCACGGTCCGACGGCCGGGTTCGATTGTTTCTTCTCCTTTCCCTGCTTGCGGTTACGGCACCGGGGATATTGGGTTGCGGATATATTCGGTGGTTTAAATCGAGCAAGTATCGGTACAGCGAAAACGGTTTGAAGAATCAGCTGCCCGAGGCCCGGACGGTGGCCGTGCTTCCGTTTCGCGGGGAACAGGAATTCGGTGATTATCCCCGGGTTTCCTCACACCTTGCCTCCCGGTTGAATTTCCTCGTGAAGGATTTGAACGTGCTTCGCCCGGAGGACGTTTCCGAGATTCTTTCCCGAAAGAAGGGGGGGGATTTCTCCTATCCCGGCACGGTGGAGGAGGCCCGGAAACTAGCCTCCGCCATCGAGGCTGACGCCGTCATCGCCGGCGAAGTGTTTGAGTTTGATCCGTATCAACCGCCCGTCCTCGGTGTATCGCTGATGATGGTTTCCCGGGAGAAACGCGGAACGACAATTAACCTGGATCGCTGGATGCAGTCGGCAAAGCCCCCACTACAGAGCACCGCGGAGAACCGGGAACGAATAACAGGGGGTCTTTCCATTACGTATGATGCGAACCGTGATGATTTACGGGAGAAGATCCGGGCGTATGCGAAGGCGCACGTTCAGGAGGATTATGCGTTTGAGGACGAGGAGCGGTGGTTGCTGATGGATAAGTTCGTGCCCTTTGTTGCCACCAATCTGACACGACGGCTCCACGCAACCAATGGTCCGCTTGCGGAAGCAAGAAAAGCACGGAAGAAGAAATTGGAGGATGAAAAAAAGAAAAAGGACGGGAGGGGACGGAGGACCGGCGAAAATCCCGCCGGAGTGAACACATTGAACGAACAGTCCCCGAACCCGGAATACACAGGCTTCCATGAGTAACGACGGCCCGAATCACGAGCTGGAACAATCCGTAGAGTCTTTCCTTGACCACCTCTCCAACGGACGGATGGCGTCGGATCAGACCATACGTGCGTACCGATCCGACCTGAAGGATCTAATGCAGTATCTTGAGGAACAGGACATCTCCCGCGCCGGAGACGTCGACCGGAAGGTCATGCGGAATTATTTTTCCCACCTCCAGGAGTCGGATTACAAGAACAGCACGCTGGTGCGGAAACTGGCGTCCATTCGATCCTTCTTTGACACGCTTAAGGACGACGGTGAGGTTCGGGAAAACCCAACCCGGAAGATGAAGTATCCGAAAGTCACGGACAAATTGCCGGAATTTTTGACGGCCGAGGAAATGGAGGCACTTCTCAACGCACCGGACACGGATTCCCTGACCGGTGTTCGGGATCGGGCGATTCTGGAACTGCTGTATTCAACCGGAATGCGGGCCGGGGAACTTCAGCAGCTGGACATCGAGGACGTGGATCGGATCGGGGGCACGATTCGGGTTCGCGGTAAAGGAAAGAAGGAACGTATCGTGCCGGTGGGAGAAGACGCGTTATCCGCGTTACAGAATTATCTTCAGGAGTGGAAGAAAGCCGGCCGGTTAAAATCAGCCACAAGCGGTCCACTGGTCTGCAACAAATCGGGACAGCGACTGAGCACCAGAAGCATCCGACGGGCCGTGTCCCGGAACGCCAAAAAGGCCGATCTGTCACAGGACGTGAGCCCGCACACCATCCGCCACACCTTTGCCACGCACATGCTGAAAAACGGGGCCGACCTGCGGACCCTGCAGAAGATACTCGGGCACGAAAACCTACACACCACCGAGGTCTACACGCACATCACCACCGATCAACTCAAGGACAGTTACGACGACGCACACCCACGGGACCCCGTCCGGGAGTGAGGAATTTCCTCATGAACCTAAGGCGTTCCGAGATGTTCCAGTCGATCCACCTCGTTCGTGAATGAACGAAATCCCGGGTATAAAAATGTAAAAACAGCAGTATAAACGTCCTTCGGCTTTCGCCTTACCTCTTTTCCATTCGGTAATACGTCTCCTTTTCCCGCATTTACAGTAAGGAGTAAGAGAGGATATTCCTGATCGAATGGTCGAACTTATTCTCCGGAATGGTCCGGGTCAACCAGATGCCGTCTCAGGCATTCCGCGAGAAACTGAGCCTCTTCGGGATCGTCGAAAATGAGCGGGATCTGATCCTCGGTTCGTCCCCAGCGGTCCAGGGCCACAAGGTATGTTGCATCCGTTGCTCCGCCGGCCACAACCCAGCCGCTGTAAAAGGGGACAACCACTGCCTGTTGCTCGGACACGGTCGTCCCTCTGAGCTTCGTCACGTCATACGTCCGTTCGGATTCAAAGGGTCGTGCATACCCGGGGGAGGAATAGATACGAAGATTTCCCTCCTCCACGGCCAGCACTTCCTCCTGATACCATCCGACAATTCCCTTCAACAGCAGAAACAAAGAAAATGGTAATACGATAACGTTAAACAGGAGCCCAAATATCCACGACGCCTTACTTTGATTCGATATGATTTCGGAACGCTGGTACACCAGATAAATAATCCCATAGATGTAAAGGGGGGATGAAATTCCAAAGAGCAAACCTAAAACGGTGCGCACTATCCGTGGTTTCACACGGATTGTAAGGGAATGGCCGGAGCGGTTGGCGGAAATCCTGTAGGGAGGTTCCAGGATAGCGTTCTCCCGCCCGCGGGAATGAGTCGCGTCCCTTTGATGTGTCTCGACGCCCAGGACGTTTCCGCAGTCAGGACAGCTATATATTCCGTTGTCCCGGTCGGGATCTCCCGGAACCGATTCGCAATCGCTGCAGGATAAATCGGCGTTGCTCATGGAACCCGGACGATGTTTGGATATGAGAAAAAAGACGGATCGAATATGTTCTGAACGGATCGATCTGTAGAAGTTCTTCTCCGGTGAACGTGAACCAATTTCCGATGGATATTTTTCCTTTGTCTACGGGATCGGTAAACCATCAAGCAACGTCCGCAAACACTCAAATAGAAGGCGTTCAAAGGGGAACTCACGACGTGAAGACGAAATGAGTTGATGGAGAACCGATTTCTGCTTCCCTCTAAAACCTCCTTTTCTAACGATACGAATTTCCCGAGCGGGGAGACCGGGTTGCAACAGGGCGGGGAAAAATGGGGGTTTAAGCAGGGGGAGGATGGGAAAAATCGGGACATTGTCCCGGGGTTCCTGAGGGGGAAGCAGGGCATGGGGCCCCTTACTGGTGCGATTCTTACGTTTTGACGTTCTCAAGAAGCGGGCGACGGGACTTGAACCCGCGACGACCACGTTGGCAACGTGGTGCTCTACCGCTGAGCTACGCCCGCATGTTTTTCGCGTATGTTGTTATACCAAAATTGGTTTCTAAATTTAAGGCCTGTTCCATCGGTCCTCACCAGCATCTGAGACGGTTACACGCCCCCCGGTTAGTTTGACGGAATAACGACGGTTCCTTTGTACTGGTGGACTTCCTGCTGTGGCAATTCAATAACTCCCGTTACCTGTCCGAACGCGAAGGATTGTCCGATGGTGGTGTTTATTCGAGAATCCTCAATGGGCTGGCTGAGTTCCGCTTTGGTCAGGCGGATGGTGGAGGTGATGTTGTGGGTTTTTTTCATCAGCACCATTTTCCAGGAACGGTCGTAGTAATTTTTTGCTTTGTTGGCGAGTTTGCGAATGTCCTCTGCCCCATTTTCCTGCCCGTACGAAATTAGTTCTTCGTAGATTTCCTGGCGTTTTTGTTTTACCGGGGTTGAGGCCATTTCTCTCAGGTAACTCCTGATCTGTGAAAGAACCCGTTTCTTCCGGGTCTTTACCGCCATTTCCTCCCGGAGCTGGTTCACGGTCTCGGCCGGCAACCAGTTCCCGTTGTATCGTTTAAATCCCCGTTTCCGCATCATGGTGGGCCGGTCCATCCACTTCTCGTTGTATTTTACGTAACCGAGGGCCATCCGGGTCTCCTCGTGGGCCGGATCAAGGTTCAGGGCCTTTTCAAGGTGTTTTTGGGCCTGAACCTCCAGATTCTGTTTGGACGCCCACTCATATATTTCGTAATGATCATCGGCGGTTGGTTTCTCCATGTTCTCGAGTTGGTTTGCTTTTTCCTTGTATTTTTCCCACCGCGTTTTCTTCTCGACCATCTTCTCAACCAGGTCCGCCGATATGCGAAGTTCGGACACCGGGGTTTCCACAACGTATTCGTCTCCTTTTTTGGTCACGTCGCCCTCAATTTTGTTGCCGTTTGTGAGGACGAGTTCGTCCGAGTGCGCGGGCGTCGATGACAGCAAAAACAGGCCGGTCATCATTAGGATGAGCACGTGGAACTTTTTCGAGAGGTTGATGATTTTCATGGTTATTTTATGTTAGAAGCACTGGAATTGGGTTATTTCTTCGTCAGGCTCCGGTTTCCGGTGATGTTTCTCAATTCTGAGATCACGTTTATTATTTCGCGGGAACTTTGATAGCTCCCTGATAAGAGTCGAGGTTGACCCGGGGAAGTTGAATGGCCACCCCAAGGTTGTTCAGGCGAAGGGTCCGCACGTTTCCCACGGATGCTTTCGCGGCGTTCATGTTCATCGTCACGTGCGCCCGTTCGACAAGCACTTTTCTGTGCACTTTCCGGTAATAATTCTCGGCCATTTCCACCTTCTTCCGGATGTTGTCCACGTTCATCTGTTTGCCGTAAGCAAGCATGTCCGAGGCGATTTGCCCGCGTTTTTCCGCGTCCGGCGTGCGGGCCATTTCCAGCAAATAATCATTCAGCCGGTTCCGAATCATTTTGCGCCGCTGTTTTTCTTTTTTGTTGCGGATCAATACCTTCGCCGTTTCCTCCGGGAGCCACTTTCCCTCGAACCGGCGGAACCCTCTCCGCCGCATCATTTCGTCGTGGCTCATCCATTCGTCTTCGTATTTTACAAACCCCAGAGCTTTTCGGGCTTTTTTGTTGTCCGGGTCTTTCTCAATGGCGTTCTGCAGGAGTTCCCGGCGACGGAAGTGAAAGTCCTGTTTCCCCGCCCATTCGGCCAGGTGAACGTACTCCTTCGCGGTCGGGTTCTCCTTCTCCCGGAGTTCTTTGCGTTTCCTCCTGAATTCCTTCCACGGGGAGGGAGAGGACACGACCTTTTTTACCTTCCCGGCCGGCACCGTTACCGTGGTGGCGGCGTTTTCAACGCGATACTGATCCCCGTTCTTCTCGACGATGCCGGAGATACGGTTCCCGTTTTTAAGAACAAGGTCGTCCGCCCCGAGCGAGGAAAAGCAGAAAAAGAAGAGGCAGAGAAGAAAAATGGACATCCATGGGGGGCGAACCGGTCGGGGTGAACGGTCAGGGAGATGGAACTGAGATCGATTGATCATGGCAGAACTCCTGTAAAAACACTCCCTGATAACACAACTATTATACGTTCTGCTGCTGTTTCGGTCAAGGAAAGGATGGATGGCGGATATTGGTTCTTCTTGAGACGCGAACCCTGACGGATTATTTCCCGGCGTCTTTGATCCGCGAAAAGATGACGTCAATGTCCCTGGCCAGGGTTCGCCGTGACCAGTACAGGTATCGAAGGGGGTTCTCGGGAGGTTCCACGCCGGCTTTCTCATCCACGTGAATGTGTTTGGCCGGTACGGACAGAACCCGGGGGCGGTATTCGTTCATGTTCCATTCCGTCAGCTGGACCGGTTCCCGGTCCTCCTTCCCGAGCAAAACACGCTGGACGTACCCAATATCCCGGGAGTTTTTGGCGTAGGAAATAAAGTAGATTTCGGGCGTTCCCGAGGGCGGAATTGAGACCGTCGGATGGGAGAGGGTTCGATTGTTCAGTATGTTCTTCTCTTCGCCCCATTCCTTTTTTTCCTTGTTCCAAATTCGGTAACGGCCTTTTCGGCCTTCCTCCGTTTCAACGTCATACGTAATGACGCGCTTGCCTGATCCGGCAGCGATTGCGGAGGTGTTTCCTTTCGCGATCTTCGTGGGATCGGACCATTTTTTGCCGTCTTTGGAAACGGCGGTATAAATGTGGCCGCCGCTGGTAAAGGACATCAGGTACGAAGGATCCCCGGAATTCCGGGTGACGAACGGGTTTTTGTACACTTTGTTATCCAGTTCCAGTTCCAGTGCTTCGGGACTGGACCAGTTTTTGCCGTCCGTGGTGTGAGAACGGTAGATGAGATAGGGTTTTTCCCCCCTCTTTCCGGCCACAAAATAAAGAAAAAGCCCTCCCTCGTCGTCGGGAACGAGAACGGGCGCGTTCCGGAACTTATCGGATTTTAAAATTTGTTCGTCACTGGTCCACTGCCACCACTCGGTACGGTTCCAGATTTTTTTGCACCGCATGGCACGAAGGTACCGTTTTTCCTTCACCGTTGATATCCGTTCGTACACGAGAACGAGGGTTCCGTCACCGAGAACGCCAGCGGCAGGGGTGAAGTTTAACCCGGAGTCCGGGGTCACGCGCTCGGGCTCGTGTATTGGTAGTTTGTCCCACCTGGAGTTGCTTTCCTGATTTCCCTCCGAAGAGTCCTTGCCGTTCTCTTCCCCGTCCTCTTTGTTCTGGTTCTGCTTCGATTGATCCTGTCCCTCCTGTTCCTGCTCCTGTTCGGATTGTTCCGTTCCGGCATTATTCCCGGATTTCTCCTTATTCTGGGCCGTCAGACACGGAGTTGTCAGGAGTGAAAAGAAAAGTACAAGAATGGTAAGGATCAGTTGACGTGACAACATGTATCGGCGCCAATGCACTTTTTTGTGCATTGCCTCCTCAAAATTCCATGTTCTGCATCCAAAAAAGGGTATTGAACCTCAGATCCTTTTTCGGATGAAATTTAACTATTGTCGGGAAAGATGAAAATTCGAGAGCAATTGCGGCAGAACTGGAGTTCTTCCTTCCGGTGCAGCTGATTCAATTCCTGCTGGGTGAGGTTCAGGAAACAACCCTGACAGGCTCCGTCGTTTACCGGAGCAAGGGCCCGGGAATCCGATTTGTTCTCGTGAATTTCCTCGTAATCCTCGAGCACGTCGTCCGGTATTTCCGAACAGAGTTCTTCCCGTTCTTCCTCAAGATCTTCGTGTTTTTCTTCCAGTTTCTGCTTTTTTTTCTCCTGCTCTTCCCGAAATGCCTCGAACTCTTCCTCCGCCGAGTCGAGTTCGTCCTCCACTTCTTCAATTTCTTTCTCCAGGGACTCCTTTTCCTCCATCAACTCCAGGATCTGTTCCTCGATCTGTTCGGCGTCCGCGTCGAGCTGGCCGATTTTGTTCTGCAGGGAGGTGTATTCCTTGTTGCTTTCCGCTTTGCGAAGTTTTTTCTTCAGGTCTTCCTGTTCGGATTCGATTTCCTCGACTTCAAGGTTTTTTTCGTCAATTTCTTTCTGGATGTTCCGTTTTTCGTGTTTTTTCTTTTTTAGCTGTTTTTCGACGTCCTCGACGTCCTCGGATTTTTCTTCGATCCGGTCTGGAATCTCCTCCATTTTTCCCTGAAGCCTGTCAAAACGGAGGTCAACTTGCTGCAGGTCCAGGAGTTTGTCCATTACTTCTTCCATTGTTTTCATAATGATTTTTGTTTTTGTAAGCGGAGAAACTGGAAACCGGACGAATTTCACAATGGGACAGCTCCATTGTAAACGGGCGTGCAGCCAATTTACACCTGTGTCATGTCAAAAAGGAGAAGGATTGGGAGACAGATCTTCTTCTTAAAAAGACAAACCGGGACGTTCTTCCGGGCCCGAAGTGCCCCCGCCGTCGGCCTTCCTATGGGACACAGCATATCCCGCACATTTATCGGGAGATTCGGGGTTCAGGCTTCCGTTGTCATGCCCGAACCAGCGCCCCGTTACACGGGGCACGTTTTTTCGGTCGTGGTCCTTCCCGTCACGTGGAAAATACGTACGTCCGAATGGTTGCCTGTACCACAGCGAACCTGAATTTTAAGGTTCCCCTCCCGGGCACAAAGCAACATCCGGGGAGCGGGACGTCTGTCGGGAACGGGTTACTGCCGGTGAATGGCCTTCAGGAAGCCCTCCAGTTTTCGGCTCCGGATGGGCTTCTGGAGTTTTTCCACCGCCTTGGCCTCGATCTGCCGGACCCGTTCCCTCGTCACCTTAAAGATCCGGCCGACTTCCTCGAGGGTATAACTGTACCCGGTTCCGATGCCGTAGCGGAGTTTGATGATTTCCCGTTCTCGGAAGGAGAGCATCTGGAGGACTTTCAGGACTTTTTCCTTCAGGAAATCCTGAGTGGCGATGGTGGAGGGATTCTCCACGGTGTCGTCCTCAATGAAGTCCCCGAATTCCGAGTCTTCGCCGTCACCGATCGGTCGATCAAGCGATATCGGATTCCGGGATATTTCCAGGACGCGTTTGGCCTCCTTCTCGGAGATGCCACATTCCTCCGCGATTTCGGGAACAGTGGGTTCCCGACCTTTTTCCTGGACGAGTTTTTTGCTCATCCGGCGGAGGTGGCTGATCGTCTCGATCATGTGAACCGGGATACGAATCGTTCGTCCCTGGTCCGCGATGGCGCGGGTAATCGCCTGGCGGATCCACCAGGTGGCGTACGTGCTGAATTTGTATCCCCGTCGGTATTCGTATTTTTCGACGGCTTTCATCAGTCCCGTGTTTCCTTCCTGGATCAGGTCCAGGAACGATATGCCGCGGTTCCTGTATTTTTTCGCGACACTGACCACCAGACGGAGGTTCCCGCTGGAGAGTTCCTGTTTGGCTTTGTTATAACCGTCCAGGCGATCCTCGAGCTCCTCCCGGCGCTCCTTCAGATCCTCAGGGGACTCGGCCGCCTTAATCTGGAGTTCCCTGTGTTCCCGTTTAAGCTTTTTGATCGGTTCACGGTTTGCCCGGGTCTCCTCCATTTCGTCGAGTTCTTCCTCGATTTCTTCAATTTCTTCGACGAGTTCGAAGAACTCTTCCAGGATCGGTCGAATTCGCTTCGTCTGGAGGTTTAGTTCCTCGACTTTGATCACGCCCTGATTGGCCCGGTTCCGGATGGTTTCCCGGAGTTCTTCCTCTTCTTCTTCATCCGTGTCTTCATCCAGGATTTTTTCGTAATCCTCCCGGTTTTTCTCGATGATTTCCTCGACTTCCTCGATGACGTCCGGAATCATGTTCATGACTTCCTCTTCCGTCACGTCCAGGGAAGCTGTGGATTTGAGGGTCCGGTCGAACGCAAGTTCATCGTCCCGGAGATCCTTCAGGATGTCGTTGGCCATTTCGAGACACCGGGTGTTGGCCAGGAGGTGTTTCCGGTACCGCTTCCGGGTCAGTTCTATTTTCTTGGCAAGGTTAATCTCTTCCTCACGACTGAGGAGGGGAATTTTTCCCATTTGCGTGAGGTACATTCGGACGGGATCATCAATCTGCTCCGTGTCCGACACCGAGGGAATGACGTCGTCGTCCTCCGCGACCTGTTCCTCGTCTTCTTCATCTTCTTCCTCCTCTGCTTTTTTGACGACCCCGTCTCCGTCGACCTCGGTTTGATCGAACAGGGAGACCCCCGCTTCATCCAGAATCATCAGAATACGGTCCAGCTTGTCGGGGGGGATCATTTCGTCCGGAAGCCGTCTGTTGATCTCGTCGTAGGTGAGGTATCCCCGATCGACCCCTTCGGTAATGAGTTCAAGAACCTCCGGCTCAAGAGATTCCCAGTCGCCGACGTCCTCGATCTCCTTACTGATCTGGTTCAGCGTTTCGGCGAGTTCTTCGTCTTCCTCGATAAGGTTCCGTGTTTCTTCCGCTTCGTCCTGGGTTTTGGTTGCCATTGGGTTTTTTAAAGAAAGCAAATTAAATGTACGTCTTATTTGCGCAAACCGGTCGTTGCGGTTCGAGGTTGGAGATTTGCCCCGTTACCGGAGGAACAAACGAAACTCGTTTATTCCTCCGTTAACGACTCTTTCCCCTGTTGTTTCGTCGTCTCCGACGTTGATCCGTGAATTGATTTTTGAAGTTTCGATACGCGATCAAGCAGTTCTTTGTACCGTTCCCGATTGCCGTTTTCGTACGCTTTTTTCATCTGGCGTCGAAGATCGTCAATCTGGTTCTGTTTGGTGTATTTCTGGAGGTAATTTACGCTTTCTTCCAGGATCCGGTTCACCTGGTCACCTTCGAATTCCTCGACCTCAAACGAGATGGCGATGAGCCGTTCGCGAAGTTCGTCCCGTTCGATTTCGTGCAGAAGGTCGCCGAGCACAATGTCACCCTCCTCCCTGATTTTGTTTGATATTCGGCTGAACAGGGTCCTGTACGGACGGATTGGTACGTCCTCCGGTTCGAGGAGATCCAGAACGTATCGTGCTCGCTCCGTATGGTGTACCAGGGTCCCGAGAACAAGCCGGACGGCCCGCTCTAGTCCCGAGACGGATCCTTCCTCCGTCTCCGGGTTTGCCGCGTCGACAGGGGTGGATGAGGTGGATCCCGGCCCTTCCTGTTCCATGCGGGAAAGGGTTCTACGGACCACGCTTTCGTCGAGTGAGAGCAGTTCCGCAATCCGCTGAAGGACGAGTTGTTTTCGCATCGTCGAGGATGTTCCACGCACGGTTTCGAGAACTTCCCGTGCGGCCGCCACTTTTCCGTCCACCGTCGAAAGATCATGTTTTTCCCGGGCGGATTCAATCCGATAGTCGATCAGTTCCGTCGCGTCCTCGACGACGTTCTTCAACTGTTCGCGGTCCTCTTCCAGCAGGGAGCAGGGATCTTCGTCGGGAGGCATCTCGGCAATTCGCAGGGTTGTGTCCTCCTCGAGGAACAGGCGAAGACTCCGTTCGGAGGCGTTCTGTCCCGCCTCATCGGCGTCGAACATTAACGTTACTTCGTCCACCCTTGACCGGAGGGTTTTGACGTGCTCCTCCCCCAGCGCGGTACCAAGGCTTGCAACCACGTTTTTGAAACCGTACTGATGGGCCATGATCACGTCCGTGTATCCCTCCGCTATCCAGAGACCGTTGTCCCGAACCTGCTTACGGTCCCGCCGATCCCAGCCATACAGGAGACGGCCTTTTTTGAAAACGGGTCCGTCATCCGTGTTCAGGTATTTTGGCCGGTCCGAATCCGCGTCGGGGAGTACCCGGCCGCCGAATCCGACGACCCGGCCCCGGAGATTGCGGATGGGAAAGATGAGCCGATTCCGGAAGTAATCGTAATGGCCGGATCCTTTTCTGGAGTCCCGTACGAGACCGGCCTTCTCCAGCTGTTCGTTCGAAAATCCGGCGTCACGGGCCGCCGTCAGGAGTTCTTCCCACTCATCCGGAGCGTATCCGAGATTCCAGTTCAGCGTGGTCTCACGTGTAAATCCTCTTTCTTTTAGGTATTCCCGGACGTTCTTTCCTTCGTCCGTTTTCCACAGCTGGTTTTTGAAGAAGTTGACGGCCCATTCATTTGCTTTATATAACGGCTCCCGGGAAACCTGTTGATCACCGTCGGTGTCCGGTAGGGAGACACCGCCGCGTTCCGCGAGTTCCCGGAGTGCCTCCAGGAAATGAATGCCCTCAATTTTTTGGACGAACTGAATCACGTTTCCGCTTTCTTTACAACCAAAACAATGAAACAGCTGCTTCCGATCATCGACCGTAAACGAAGGGGTGTTTTCGTCGTGGAACGGACACAGGGCCCGATAATTTTTCCCCGACCTCTCCAGATCGAGGTACTCCGACACAATCCCCTTTATGTCGTTAGCACGGAGTACCTCCTGGATTTTTTCCTCCGGAATTTTTCCGGCCAACGTTTCCCCCTTCTCGGATTTTTTCCGCAAAAGAATCGACATATTTACTGAAAAGGCCTCATCCGAATCGCGGTTTCATCGGAACAACCGCGGTTTTGTCGGTTCAACAGGACACACGAACACCCGACGTCCAGTTCTGTTTTTGACGGATTTCGCGGGATAAAATCGGGTCAAGGTGGAACGTTCACCGCGAACAGGCACGTTGCGCAAACAAAAACCACCGCTATCACCCCTGATCCTCCCGGTGCAGACGATTCTTCCCCCTCCTGTACTGATATTCGGATAGAAGTACTCCAACTTATTAATTATAACTCCTGAACATTTTATTTCAACATTTTTTGCCGGCATCATTCCTCCGTTGTGTTCCGGAAACTCAGGTTGTTCTCTCCGGGTTCTTTTGGTATAAAAACCCCATTCGGACCGTTTTTAATTCGTCATCCGGAATGATTCCCCGAACGGCAACATGAACGGGAACGGGCCGAACGACGTGAATACGCAAAAAGAAATTGACCCTTAATTCAACGTCCGATAATGAAACGATTACTGGTCTCTGCTGTATTTCTTCTTGCGACGGGTCTTCTTGTTTCCGGACCGTTGTTTTCGGCTGGAGGGAATTCTTCCGGTCCGGACAACGGGGAAAACAGTAACGGAGAAAAAGAACAGGGAGAGTCCGGAACGAACGAACAGTCCTCTCCCCGAAAAAAACTGCAGGAGATCCTTCAGCGTCACCGTTCCAGGATCTCGAATGCCCCGTCCGGGGAGAAGAGAAAAAACGAAATGAAGAAGACCCTTTCCCGGCTGGATGACTTTTTGCAGAAACACGGCGAAAGCGGTCCCGCTGAGGACGCACAATCAAAAAAAGCATCTCTCCTGAACCAGCTCGATAGGCCGGATGAAGCACAGGAAGTGCTTCAAACGCTCATCGTGAAATACGCGGACTCTACGAACCGTCCTTCTTATTATCTCCGTCTGGGCGATGTCCTTCTGAAACAGGACAAGTTCGAAAAGTCACGATCCGTTTTTGAGAAAATTCGAAAACAGTATCCCGACCAGCCCGAGGCAACCGCGACACACCTCCGGGAAGCCTATACTTATGAAGAGGAAGGAAAGTACGAGGCCATGAACGATAAGCTAAAAAAGACCGTGTCCACCGGTCGAAAGCAGGAGGCCATGCGTGCCAGATTTTTGCTCGGGCAATTGCAGGCCTTTCGGGGAAACAGGAAGAAAGCGAGGAACGTGTTTCAGGAATTGCTCGACAACGCCGACGACGACCGATTGCTTCAGACGGCCCGGCGTGAGATTCAACAGCTCAAGCACGTCGGGAGGGAGATAAAGGACCTGAGTGGAACCACACTATCGGGAAACCCTCTTCCCGAAGACCTGTTTGATGATCATGCCGTCCTTCTATTTTTCTGGGCGTCATGGAGCAAACCCTCGTACCGATTTCTCGATGAACTGCAATCGCTGTACGAAACCTACGCCGACCGGGGGCTCCGAATTGTCGGGGTAACCCTCGACACGGATGAACAGGCCCTTCGCCGTTTGCTGAAGGAGAAAGACATTTCCTGGCCCCAGATCTACGACGGCAAAAAGTGGGAAACATCAACGGTCCAGGAGTTTCAAATACGAAATATTCCCCGTTTTTATCTGCTGGATCGATCGGGAACCCTGCGGCATACCGTGCTTCGTCCACCCATGCTGGTGGATGCCGTGAAGAACATGATCAACAAAGGAGACGAAGAAAAATAATTCTGAATTACCGCCTCGCGGGTTTGTTTCCAGGAATTTGGGACGCACTGCTCCATGACCGATTCAATCGTTGGCTGGGCCGACGGAACGGTGAAACCTGTTGAGGAGATCACCGTTCCGGTCACGGACCGTGGTTTTCAATTTGGTGATGGTCTTTACGAAACGGTACTGGTTCGGGAGGAGGACATCCCGCTTTTTCAGTTTCACGTGGAGCGTCTCCGGGACAACTGTGAGGAACTGTCACTTCCGTTTCCCGGAACGGACGCTATCGAAGAGGCCATTGATCATGTGCTGGAAGCCGGAATGGAGGACGATACGTCTGAAGAGCCGGAAAAGAAACAGGTCTTAAAATTACTGCTGACGGCCGGTTCCGGAAAAGGAGGAGGCCGGTCCGAGCCGGTGAAGACCCGGTTTTTTGTGCTTCCCCGCAACTATCCGGATCGGGCGAGGGAATGGCAGGAGGAAGGCGTACGTGGTCACCTGTTTCAATCAATGGGGAATTCGGGATCGCAACTGGCGACCGTGAAAACCCTGTCGCGGCTCGGCGAATCCCTTGCCCGTGAACGGGTGGTGGCCGAAACCGGTGATCCTCTGGCGGAGCCCTTCTTCGTAAACGAGGAGAGCGTGCTGCTTCAGGGGGCTATTACAAATATTTTCCTTCATCTTCGTGGCCGGTGGGTCACGCCAAAAATCTCCTCCGGGGTACTTCCGGGGGTTTCCAGGAGGGTGATGCTGGAGTATACTCCGGAAAGCGGTCTGCGGGAAAAGACCGTGTTTTCGTCTGATCTCCTGCGGGCCGATCACGTTCTTCTGACCAATGCGGTAGTGGGGCCCGTTTCCGTCCGCGAAGTGATTGCGCCATCCCTTCTTCATCCCTCGGAAAACCCTATCAAGTTTTCTCCGGTACCCTCCAACGCTGAACCCTACAGGGCCTGGTCCGCCGCACTCGACGATGAGGAGATTGGAAGAAGCCGGCCCAGGGAGAACTGCTGAAATACCCTCCCCCCGGTACTGCGGTCTTACATGTCCGTGTAGGATTGTTCCCCCTTCAACTTCTCGAGGAGTTTCACGTAGCTTCTGTATCGCTGTGGGTGCACGCCTTCGGGCTCTTCCGTTGCCTCACGAACGGCACAGCCGGGTTCATTTTGATGAAGGCAATCATTAAACTGGCACTTCCTGCCGGTTTCACGGATTTCCGGAAAATAAAACGGCACCTGTTCATAGTCCGCCTCCCACAGGGAGAGCATGTCCACGCCGGGGGTGTCAATACAGTACGTTTCTTCTTCAATTTCATGGAGACGCATCGTTGTTGTCCGGTGTGTCCCCCGGCCTGACTTCCGCCCAATCTTCCCCGTCTCCAGGTTTAACCCGGGGTTTAAGACGTTCAGGAGGCTTGATTTTCCCACGCCGGAGGGGCCAACAAGCACCGATATGTTTTTTCTCATAAACGCCCGAAGGGGTTCGATATTCGTTTCCTCCCGGGCGGAAACCTGGAAGAGTCTGTAGCCGATATCCGGATAATCCGGAAGGGAGGAGACGGGATCCTCATCCGGATCCAGAAGGTCGATTTTGTTCAGGCACACGGCGATTTCCGGTATGTCAAAGTGTTCACCGGCGGCAAGGCACTGGTCAAGAAGATCGGGGGTGAGTGCCGGCTGTCGAACGGCCTGCACCGCGATGAGGCAATCCACGTTAACGGCGATGACCTGTTCACGGTGTGATTGTTCGGGAGCGGGTCTGCTTATTTTGTTCCGCCTCTCCTTGATTTCCTCAATCGCGCCTTCCTCGTCCTCGGCGATGGAGATCTCCACGCGATCGCCCGCGGCGGCGGGTCGAACTTCCGTTCGTTCACTCTCGTGTTCGTCTTCTTTCAATCGGCCCCGGAGGTAACAGCGGTAGGTTCCCCCGTCGGTCGTCACTTCGTAATGGGAGGGATGCACACAGGTAACGATTCCGGCAACCGTACCAGTGTCAGTCAACGGCTCTGTTCGGGAGAGGATCCGGGTTCGTCGTTGTTTACGGGGAGGAATTTCTGAATGACGTCTTCGACGTCGTCCATGTCACAGGGTTTGCCGAGAAATTCATCGTATTCCGCGTCACCGATCCGTTCTTTCACCGTTTTTTCGTCAAGAGCAGACACCACCACAACCGCGGGTCTGTTCGATTCCGGCAGGTCGTTCAGGTCCTTGAGAAAGGTAATACCGGACGCGCCGGGAAGGATGATGTCCAGGATCACCAGGTCCACGGGATCTCCTTCTATTTTCTTCATCCCCTGCATTCCATCCACCGCTGTGAGCACGGAAAAATCATGTTCCTCGAGCCAGCGTTCAATTAACTGCCGAAACGGTTTGTCGTCTTCGACAACCAGAACGGTTCTGCTGTCGTTACTCACGGGTGGATACCTCCTGTCTCTTTTTTTCTTCCTGTAGTATGGAACGAAGTTCCGACATGAATTCCGATACGTCTTTGAATTCTCTGTAGACGGACGCAAAACGAATATAGGCCACGTCGTCCAGTTCCTTCAGTCGTTCCATTACCATCTCCCCAATTTCCCGTGCGGGAATTTCCGGGGTGTCTCGTTCGAAAACCCGCTGTTCAATATCGTCCACAATTTCCTGGATTTCTTCGGATTTTACGGGGCGTTTCTCACAGGCCCGCTCGATACCTTCACGGATTTTTGATCGGTCGAAATCCTCTCTGGTGTTGTCCTTTTTGATGATTTTCCGGGGACTATTTTCGATGCGTTCGTAGGTCGTAAACCGCCCATCGCATGATTTGCATCGTCTGCGGCGCCAGATGGCAATGCCATCGCTCACGTCGCGTGTGTCAATGACCCGGTTTTTGTTCTCGTTACAGAACGGACACTTCATGTTTGAGGTGCTGGAAATTGCTGGATTGTTGTTCGTAATGTTTCACCGGAAGGGTTTCCCCAGATGCCCCGGAGAAGATTTGTCATGCTAGCAGATTGTTGGCATGAAATAAAGGTGAAAAATCGGTCCCTGTTGGACGGAAACGGATTCCTGGAACGGTATTCAATTAATCGGATGTTTCCGTTTCCGTCCTGGAGATCTCTGCGCCAAAACCTCCGGATGGAACGGTGCCGTCCGGAAATGATAGTTCTGGTTCCTTTAACCGAACATTCTGTTTCCCCGACAGTGTGGAACCAATAAGTTGTTCGTTTTCCTCCGGAAGAAGACTGCAGCTAAGGTACAGAAGGGTACCTCCCGGACGGAGGAGTCGCAGTCCGGAGCGGAGGAGGTTCTTCTGAATTCGGGTGAGGTCTTCGTTTAAACCGCTCTCGAGGTGATACCGGGCCTCCACCCGCCTTCCGAGAACGGCGGTGTTCGAGCAGGGCACATCCAGCACAACCACGTCGGCGGTTTCCTCACGGAAAGGGGGTTGTGTCCCATCACCAGCCGACAGATGAGCGGGAAACCCCAGACGTTTGAGGTTTTCGCCGACGTTTTTTAGGCGTCGACGGTCCCGGTCGAGGCCGACGTAAAGGGTGTCTTCTTCATTTTGGTCCAGGCTCTGAAGAAGTTTTCCCCCGGGGGCCGAGCACAGGTCAAGGTGGACGCCGGATTGATCCGGGGAGAACCGTTCAGCAAACAATCCGGTCCCGGGATCCTGCACAAAGAAGTAGCCCTCTTCAAAACCCGGGATGCTTTCCGGGGGCCTGTTGTTCTCCAGCCGGTAATACGGGCCCTCCTTTATCCGGATCCAGTTCAGTCCGGCCTCCTCCAGGGAGGCCTCGAAGTCTTCGGCGGAAATGTTCTTCGTCACCCGGCGTAGAAACATAGGGGGTTCCTCGGCCTGATACCGCGCCGTTCGAAGCGCTTTTTCCCGGCCGTAAGCCTCCCGCCATGTCCGGCAGACCCACTCCGGAAGGTTAAACGCCCGGGAAAGATATTTGTGAAAGGAATCATTGTTTTCGCCGGGTGATGGAAAAATGCGAGACTGAAATTCCCGACATCGCCCGTCACGCACCGGAAACAGGTGTTCAATGCCCTTCCGGTTTAGATCGTCCGGGAATTCCCAGTACTCTTCCGTCAGGTTTCGCATCGCCTCCCGGAGCACTGCGTTGATGAAATTTGCCGGGCCCGATCCGGTGTGTCTGCGGGCCTGGTCCACCGCCTCATTGACGGCGACCGGATCCGGTACAGCGTCGAAGAACAGAATTTCGAAAAGAGATGTCCGAAGGAATTCCTGCACATCCGGTTCCAGATCCTGAAGCGGGTAATCCGAAAATGTCGCTATTACCGAGTCCAGACTTCTGAACCGGCGGACGACACCATGGATCAGTGAGTTAAATCGTGTGTGGTTCTGTTCTTCCACTTTCCCGTTTCGAAACAGCCGGTTTCGTTCCTGTGCAATACGGGAGATGTCACCGGAAAAGAACTTTTTGAGCAGATTGACCGCGTGAAGTCTATACGAAGCCATCGAATGGTTTCTCTGTGTGTAATTGTTCTGGAAAAGAAATTATGATCTGGACGCCACTACTCCATTCATGACGGCGGTGTCCGGGGAACCGGGATTCACCGCAAAAACGAAGCATCCAAATTGTATAGAAAACAAGAGCCGTAGTTAAATGGAAATGGTAGAGGGACCTCCCGCCGACCGGTTCGACAAATTCGGAAGAATTCCCGGTCAGGAAATGCGAAGCAGGATGTGGGAGAAGGGGTCGTCCAGTGTTTGTTCGGCCAATTTTTTTATTTCCTCCAGGAAGTCCGGGCCGTACAGGGCACAGTAATGCCATGGACTCAGGACACGTTCCTGGGGTTTTTCGTTCGGAAACAGGTTGTTTTCAAGCTTGTTGAGCTGATCTTCGCCGAGTCCCTCTTCCTTTCGAAAAAGCGATGCCACACGGTCCTGGTACCGTGAAAGGGCATTCCGTATTTGTTCCTCCGTTTTCGTCATGGGTCTGTCCAGGTTGCTGTTGACGGAAACGGTTTGTTCTCTCAGGTCCGACAGGACGTTATTAATAGCGGTCCGGGATTCATCGATGAGGTCCTCAACGTCTTCGGGAATTATGGATTGCAGTAAATCTTCCCCGCGATCCGGGACCGAGAAGAGATCGGATGAATCGATCTGAAATTTTTCGATGACTTTTTGAATTTTCTGTTCAAGAATCGTCATGGACAGTCGGGGAACCACCGGCGGCGGGACCTGGTTGTATTCTTCGTATAGGGGATGGACCTGAGAGAAATACGAGATTTCGCCGGGGCCGCCCACTTTTGAGAGGACGGGGAAAAATGAATCCTGCACAATTACGCGGAGGGCGACTCCGGGCGAAAAATTCTCCGGTTCTGAGGAGAGCCGGTCCAGCCAGTACCCCAGGTCCGAATCGGCGTCGGGACGAACCGGTTTTCGTTTCCCGTCTTCCAGAACGAACAGGTCGGGACGGTCCGGGACGTCAAGAGGAGGACGGTATCCGTTTTCGGCCAGTTGTTCTCCCGATTCCTGCAGGAGGTCTCGGTCACGTTGCCAGTTTGAAAGATGGTTTTCAATAACGGGGGCCCAGTGTGGCCGGCCAATGGACGGTTCAAAAAGCAGCAGGCCCTCCTGTTCGAACACGTCCAGGAGTAGTTTCGAAAACCATCCCGCCGGGCGGAAATCCCGGGTTGATCGAAGTCGTGATAAAAGGTCCGGGGCAAATTCCGTGTCCCGGAGGTGTTCCTGAAGATCTTCCAGAGCTCGTTCCACACGGCGTGGAATGTGTAAGGAACCAATTTCGAGCGGGTCGCTCTGGGGAAGGTTGAGGGAAATCGTTCGCACTTGATTTTTCGCGTCCAGGACGGAGACCCGGTCAATTTCCGAGAGGTCGTGGTCCCCCGAGTGGTTCCAGAACAGGGGAACGGCCGGTACGTCGTTTTCCCGGAGCCGGGACGCAACGGCGCATGCCGTCGCTGCTTTGTAGAACGTATAAAGAGGTCCTCCAAAAAGACCGGGTTGCTGTCCGGTCACCACCACTCCGGCCTCCTGTTCCTTTAATTTATCTAAGTTTTTGAGTGCGGAAGAGGAGGCGTTGTGTTCCTCCAGGTACCCTCGCCAGTCACGGTAAAATGACGCGGGCGGTTCCGGAGGTTCCTCGGGGGAGGACCGGGAACCGATCCCCTCACCGGGGGGCTTCGCCGGGAGGAATTTCGTTGCGTTGTTCTTTCCCTGTGTCCAGTCCCGGAAAAATTTCGGGAAGAACCGTGATGGGAACGGTACGGATTCTTTCTGCGTGTTCATTGTCTCCGGAATTCACAAAAATAATGTCGGTTCCGTACCGGGTGAGATCATTCTGATTACAGGGCGATTGCTGGGCTTTTTCTCGGTAACCTTGAACGGACCGTCGATCTTCCGGGATCCCGGTACTGTGTTTATCAGGAAATGGTTCGGCACCGGTGTTCCCCGTCTGAAGAATCCTCCGTGGAGCCGGGGTGGAGTTCGTTCTCAGTTTGATTCAAATTCGAATCCCTGATCGATGTCGGCGTCCGGATCGAATTCCTCGTCCTCCTCCGAATCCTCGTCTCCGAAATCTCGATCGTCCATGATGTTGCTTCCTTTCTTGACGCCTTTCAGCTGCAGACGGAGGTCCCCCGGGTTCTGGGAGGTGGAGAGCGCATCTTCTTCGGAGACCTTGTTCTCCTCGACGAGGCGGGCAAGATCCTGGTTAAAGGTCTGCATTCCGTAATAATCCTGTGATTCGGCGATGGCCTGATCGATGTCGGAGATTTTGCCGTCGTAAATCAGGTCCCGAATATGGGGAGAGGCGTCCATAATTTCCATGGCCGCGATCCGACCTTCCCCGTCTTTGGTCTGAAGCAGGCGCTGGCTGACCACACCTTCGAGTGTCATGGACAGCATGTTCTGGATCTGGTTCTGGGATTCGGCCGGGAACATGTCCAGAATTCGGTCCAGGGTTTGTTTGGCGTCATTTGTGTGAAGCGTACTGAAAACCAGGTGACCGGTCTCCGCTGCGTGGATGGCGATTTCAATTGTTTCCCGGTCCCTCATTTCTCCCACGAGAATCACGTCCGGGTCCTGTCGCAGGCCCCGGCGAAGCGCTTCTTTAAAGGATTTGGTGTCCTGACCAACCTCACGCTGGGTAATGGTGCAGTGGCTGTCCGTGTACACGTATTCGATCGGGTCCTCAATGGTTATTACGTGTTTGTTCCGCTGTTTGTTCAGGTGTTGAATCATACAGGCGAGCGAGGTGGATTTTCCGGAGCCTGTTGGTCCGGTCACAAGAACCATCCCCTGTGGTCGTAGGACGAAGTCCTTTAGTTTTTCGGGAAGACCCATTTCCGCGATGGTCGGAACTTCGAGGGGAATGGCCCGCATCACACAACCCACTTTTCCCATCTGATGAAACAGGTTCACCCGGAACCGGGCCACGTCATCGATGTGATAGGATGTGTCCAGATCGTGCTTTTCCTCAAGCTCCTGCAGCAAGTCTTCACCGAGCAGGTCGGCAATCGCTTCTTCAATTTCCTGTTCGGATAGTGGTCCTTCGTCCTCGAAGGGCGTCAGTTCCCCTCCTTTTCGAATCAGGGGAGGACGGCCGGCCTTCAGGTGAAGGTCCGATCCGTCACGCTCCACGAGTTTCTTCATGATTTTTTGAAGATCGGTCATGGACTGGGGCCTCCGTTATTTACGTATTTCCCGTTTGTTGTGCTGACGATGTACTCGTCCGGAATCTGTGCAGCGTACCGCGGCCCGAGCCGGGCCCGCATATGAATGGAGGTTTCGTTGGTTTCGTTCTTCAGGATTCGTCCGTTTCCATGGATCATGGAAAGCAATTTTCCCTCGACAACCGGTATTTCCATTTCCAGTTCCACCCGATGTCGATCGAGAATTCGGGACACTTTTTGTTCGAGCCGTTCAATACCGGAGCCCGTTTTGGCGGAGATTTCTATGGCCTCCGGGTATTTTGAATCCAGAAAGGAACCGTCAAACCGGTCGTCGATCTTGTCCTGTTTGTTTAATATAAGCAGTCGCTTGATCTTGTCGGCGTCAATTTCCGAGAGTGTTTCCCGCACCGATTCAATGTGGTCTTCGGCATTTGGATGGCTCGCGTCGACCACGTGTAGCAGGAGGTCCGCGTGACGCGTCTCTTCAAGGGTGGATCGAAATGAAGCGATCAAATGGTGCGGAAGGTCCCGAATAAAACCAACCGTGTCACTCAGAAGCACTTCGTCAGCGCCGTTAATTTTCCATTTCTTTGTTTTCGTGGAGAGTGTGGAGAAAAGCTGATCTTCGACCTCGACCCCGGTGCCGGTCAGTTGATTCATGAGGGTGGATTTGCCGGCGTTTGTGTATCCGACCAGGCTGACGGTGAATTCATCCGTTCGACCCTCCACCTGTCGTTTGCGCTGTTCCTCCACTTCCTCCAGTTTTTCCCGGAGTTCGGTAATGCGCCGGTTGGCCAGCCGGCGGTCCATCTCAATCTGTCGTTCACCGGGGCCCCTCGCACCGATTCCCCCGGCCTGTCTGGAAAGGTGAGTCCACATTCGTTTCAGGCGCGGGAGCAGGTACTGGAGACGAGCCAGTTCGACCTGAAGTTTTGCTGCTTTTGTCCGGGCGTGTCGTGCGAATATGTCCAGGATCAGCTCACTTCGATCGAGAATTTTTTTGTCCAGTTTTTCTTCGAGGTTTTTTGCCTGGGCGGGCTTCAGGTCATTGGCGAAGATGACGACACTGGCGTCGTTCTTTTCCAGCTCTTCTTTTATGGTTTCGGCCTTTCCCGATCCGACGAAATACTTGCTGTCCGGTCTCGTTCGGTTCTGTGTAATTGTTCCCACGGGTGTGGCCCCGGCCGTCCGGCTCAATTTCTCAAGTTCGGACATTAACTCTTCTTTTCTTGTTGTTGAATCATCCGGAAAGAAAACGCCGGCCAGGACGGCCTTCTCCTTAAATACCGTTTTTTTGGGTGTTTTCAAGGTTTGTTACTGTATACGGTAACCGTGTTTGCAATGAGCGGTGCGATGGAGGGAAGACGGACAGCAGGATTCGAAGGAGTTTTCCAGGATTGTGTCCGGCCCGGTAACAAAGTTCATCATGTCATCATTATTTTACCATACCCGAATCACATTGTTCAAGGAATGAATACCCGGGGAAAGACCGCTGGTTCGCCGGTGATTTGAGTAATTGCGGGGGAGTGAGCGTGGGTATTCCGGCGCAGCGGAAAGGAACCCCCGGACACGCTTCGGGGAAGACAAATCAGGAAGTGACGGAGGAGATTTAAAAAATGCGGATGGAGGGATTCGAACCCCCACACCCTCTCGGGCACATGGCCCTCAACCATGCGCGTCTGCCAGTTCCGCCACATCCGCATGAACATCGACGTATTATACGTATTTCCGGGGGGGAATGCAATGGTTGTTGGAAGGCGTTCTGCGGTGTTAACCATCGAATATTTGCCGCAGTGCATTCCTGATTTGTTTGTGGTAAAACGCCTCTTCCTCTCCGACAGTTGCTTCTTTGTCACCGGTTTCCTTCATCCTACGATACAGTTTTCTGCGTTCGAGGAAGGCGAGGGCCCGGACGTTGTGACGAAAGGCCTGATCGGGACGGTCCTCCGCCATGTTTTCGATGGCGGAGCTGTAATGGGATCGGACGCGGGCCATAATTTCTTCTTCCGGGGTTTGGGTAAGGGAATGAAAGGGAATTGAAATTTCTTTCAGGTCGGACTCCGACACTTTCTTCTCTTTTTCAATTTCCGCGCGTAGCAGTTCGGTTACCCTGTTGAAGGGATGCTGATTTCCTTTGTTGATGAGGTTCCAGAGAGCGGGGGTGTTTGCGTCCTTTTCCCCGGGGGTTTGGGGGGGGTTAAACTCGGCCTGCAGCCTGTTCTGGAGCTCGGTCCAGAACGAGAGAGTTCTGGAGAGGCCTTCGTGTATCTGCTTCACCATCCATTCAGGGTGATTATTAAACCCCTGCAGGGAGTTATAATAAAATTGTGCCCCAATAAAGGCATCCAGACCTTTCTGAAGCAATTCGAACTGCTTCTTCGTCGACGTTCCGTTTTCCCCTTTTTCGGAGGGGCTTCCGGTGGGGGGAGATCCCCTGCTGTCGTGGCTTTTCGTTATCCGGGGGGACCCGTTATCACTCAGGCCCCGGAAACGTACGTAATCGGCGAGGGCGAGCTGAATAACCGAATTTGGGTCCACTTCCGTCTGGATGTTTGATTCGAATATTTCTTTTCCCCGAGCGATGGAGGCGAGACGGCCAAGGTACTCGATGGCTCCGTCGTGTTTTTCACATTCCGAAAGAAACAATCGAATCCCGTCCAGTTTGTCCTGCTGGTTCCCGGACAGTTGAAGGTACCGGCGCATGCCGTCCCGGGCGAGGAAACTGTAGGCCAGGATGGTTAGTCGATGATGTTTCCAGCGTGATTCACTTTTATAGGCTTCCTGAAAGGCATTTGAGTGTAGCTGGAACCATTTCTCGTCTTCCGGGTCCGTGAGGAAGGCCGGGTCCTGTTTAAGAATATCGGGCCGACCGTTTGTGGAGGAGCACCCGTAGAACCCTCCCAATAGTAGAAGAAGGATCATTCCCAGACAGAATAATTTTTGCCGAAGCACGTGATTCATTCTGGAGCCTTCAAAATTTTTTTGCCGTCTTCTCGTCACGGAATATTGAGAGATTTACCATCCCTCTTCACCGACCAGATCCACAAACACACAGCGACCTAATTTTTCCCTGTTCTCTTCTCCGTCATCGCGGGTTAATCGAATCAGTTCCTGACTCCGGGATTCTCCTGCCGGGATCACAAGGATCCCTGAACTATCGGAGAGCTGGCTTCGGAGTGAGGAAGGGATTTCGGGAGCCCCGGCCGTTACGAGGATTCGATTATATGGGGAGTGTTCTTCCCACCCAAGCGTGCCATCACCGACACGGTAGGAGATGTTTTCGTAACCGATTTCGCCGAGAATGGTCCGGGCCCGTTTGAGGAGGTCTTCGTGACGTTCCACGGTAAATACGTGGTCACAGAGTTCCGCCAGAATGGCCGTTTGGTATCCGGAACCTGTTCCTATTTCAAGAACACTGGCGCCGGAATCCGGTTTCAGGAGTTCCGTCATCCGGGCCACCATATAGGGCTGTGAGATGGTCTGTCCGGCCCCGATGGGGAGGGGGCGATCACTGTAGGCTGCTTCGACGGGTTGATCCGGAACGAACCGGTGACGGGGAACCGAACGCATTGCATTCAGGACTCGTTCGTTACGAATTCCCCTGTTTTTAAGTTGATTTCGTACCATGTTCTCTCGATACGAAGAGGGGGCCGTATCGTCCGAATCCCGGTTTTTCCCCGCAAAAAATTGAGAAATTTTCTCGAGAAATCCCATGGTGTCAATATTTCGGATGCGATTTTCCAGATTCGATGCCGGGACAGGTTTCCCGGTACGGTATTTTTATGTTATCACCTGTTTTGTGTGGTTGCTACAAGGTTGAATTCGATTTCCATATTTTATTAAGATGATCGCCCAAAGATCTCGAACGGCCATTCCACTGGCCGTTGTTTTGGTTGAACCAACAAAGGCCCCGGGGGCACGGACAGACGCAGAGGTTCATGGAGCCGTACCGTCGAGGATACGGAGATCCGGATCCGTTTCCATCGCCGACCACTCCATCTTCAACCCCTGTGGCGACCAATTGAACTCGTCTATTTTCAAAACCAAACTCGTCATACGGAATCAGATATGCCAGAAATTACACTTTCGACAATAAAAGCGGACGTTGGTGGTTACGTCGGGCATTCCAGCTGTCATCCAAGATTACTGGAAAACGCCGAGGAACTGCTGGACGAGCAAAAAGGAAATCTTCTCTGTGATTTTGAGGTCATGAACTGCGGGGATGACATTTTCCTCATTATGTCCCATCGTGAAGGAGAGGACAGTGATGAAATTCATGGCCTTGCGTGGGATGTTTTTCAATCCTGTACCGAGATTGCCAAGGAAATGAAACTGTACGGAGCCGGTCAGGATCTGTTAAAGGACGCTTTTTCCGGCAACGTAAAAGGGATGGGACCCGGTGTCGCCGAAGTGGAATTTGAAGAGCGAAAGAGTGATCCGGTGCTGATTTTTATGGCGGACAAAACGTCCCCCGGCGCCTGGAACTTCCCCCTGTTTAAAATATTTGGTGATCCCTTCAACACCGCGGGACTGGTCATTGACCCAAACATGAACAAGGGGTTTGAATTCAACGTGCTTGACGCCAAGGAGGGAAAAGAAATTTCCCTTAAATGTCCCGAGGACATGCATGATCTTCTTGTGTTTCTTGGCGCTCCGGAACGCTATATGATTACGGAAATATACAGGCGGCACGACGATGAAGTGGCCGCTTCCGCCTCAACCCAGCAGCTGGCTCAGGTGGCCGGAAAATACGTGGGGAAGGACGATCCCGCACTTGTCGTGCGTGCCCAGAACGGGTTCCCGGCGGTTGGCGAAGTCACGGAAGGGTTCACCTTTCCGCACATGGTCGAAGGATTTATGAGAGGATCTCACAACGGCCCCCTCATGCCGTCGCGATTTGAAGAGTCCAACCCGGCACGGTTCGATGGTCCCCCTCGCGTTATCTGTGCCGGATTCCAGCTAACGGACGGGGAATTGATCGGCCCCCGTGACATGTTTGATGACCCGATGTTCGACAAGGTTCGTGATAAAGCGGCCGAAGTTACGGATTACGTTCGGGATCACGGCCCGTTTGAACCGCACCGTCTTCCGCTTGAGGAAATGGAATACACAACACTTCCGGACGTGGTCAAACGGCTCGAGGATCGTTGGGAAGACGTTGAGGAGGACGCCCCTGACGCAGAACCGGAACCGTCCGGCGTAGAAGTGGCCGAGTAACGTTCCGTTATACCCGGGAAGGCCGACACCGGAACGCGAGTTCCCCTGAACCAGTGTCAGGGGACGGTAATTAGGGGGATTCGTCTTCCTCCGTCAGATTCTCCAGGCGGTGTTTCAATTCCTGGAATCGCGGGTGGTCCCTAACAGGGTCGAGATCCCGGTCCTCCGACAGGACCATTTTGTTCCGGTACCCCCTGTCCACCGCTTTTTCCAGCCAATCCAGTGCTTCTTCGACGTTTCCGGATAAGCTGTGGACACAGGCGAGGTTGTAGTATGCCTTTTCAAAATCAGGATCCTGTTCAATGGCTTTCTGAAAGTACGAGATCCCTTCTTCCTGTTCCCCGGTTTTGACCTTGCATAACCCGTAGGCGTTTATCGCCAGTGGGTTTTCCGGTTCAAGCTCCATCATTCGTTCGGCGTCCTTCAGCGCCTTTCGGAATTGTCCCCGGCTGGTATACAGTTTGCCTCGGTTGTGAAAAGCCTGAAAATAATCGGGTTTTAATTCGATGGCCGTGGTAAAATCCTCAAGGGCTTCCTCGAAATCTCGCTCGAGGAAGTGGACCATGCCTCGATTAAAATAGACACGGGGAGACGTAAGGTTCAGTTCGAGACAGCGTTCGAGGTCCACTTTTGCCTGCCTGGTTTCTCGCCGTTTGGTGAGCTGAATGGCACGATCCAGGAGAACTTTTGCCTTTTTTTCCGGATCATCCAGTTTCAGGAAAAATTGCTCGTACAGTTCTTTTCCTTCCTCCAGGTTTCCCTGGTTAAATAATTCACGCGCATTTTGAAGAAGCTGGCCGTAATCAGGGGAGGAAGCATTCGACTGGTCCGGATCATCGTGCATTTCGCCGTGTTTTCTCCCGGAAGATTGATCCTGGAAGGGGAACACGGCTTCCTCCGTTTTCTCCTCCGTCCTGTTTTCTTCATCCACGGTGACGGTTTCCGCCATCTGGTCCGGATCAAGCGATGGGACGGGGTAACCGGGGGATTGCTCTTCAAACGAGTCCAGTGAGGAGAGAACACGGGCCACGTCCGTGACGGATTCCTTGTCGAGCAAGGTTCTTGTTCGGGTATCTTCGCTGATAATGGTTCCCTGTCCCCCGTTTTCCACGTGATCCTCAAGGAGGTTTTTGATCCACAGGACGTCGTCTATGGATATGTTCTTCAGCGACAGGCGATCCAGTACGAAATGGATGTGTTGTTCCGCCGGGATTTCGTCCAACAGGTACAGCAGCTCCCGGGCAGGCTCCTCTCTGTATTTCTCTGTTTCCGGAAGCCGGAGAAATAAATACGGGTCCCGGCGATCGACAAGGAGTTCATTTGGCGTAATCAGGGGACCCGCATCACAGCGAACACAAAACGCGTGAGAAGGACGGAACGGTCCCTCGTGTCCACACGAAAAACAGGAGACCTCCTCAACCGGCATCAGGTAACCTTCAGGGGGAAAACCATCGGCGGATGTCACGCTGATTCAAACCCATGTAAGGTGAACAATGAACTCGGTGAGAATTCGTCCGATTCTTCCGTTTTCGTACGTTCCCAAAAATTAATTTCAGGGTCAATCAGGAGGCCGGTATTCACGCAGGAGAATGGAGAGGTACCTCAAACAGTCGCGCCGCCGTGAAGATGTTTTCTGTTGGCGGAAGCAAATGTATACCTAACGGACTTCGCTGTTTTCGAGTTTGTTCCTGATAATGAGTCGTTTTAATTTCCTTGCGGGTTCGTACATCGGCTCCAGAGCCAGGGTTTTGTTCACCCACTTCAATGCCGATTCAATGTCTCCTTCCAGCGAGTACAACTCCGCCATGGTTGTATAAACCTGTTTTAACTGCTCTTTCGCCGTTTCGTCGTAGTCCCGGAGTGTTTCTTTAAATTTTTTCTCTCCCTTCCAGCGGGGCTTGGATAAATTGTTCCGGATACTGAACCGGGCTGTTTTGAACTGCGCCACGGCATCTTCGTAACGGGAGAACGCGGAGGCGTACTTCTGGTCCGCCTCCATTTTATAACCATTTTTTATTTGTTGTTTCCCGGCCTCGACGAAGGATCGTATGCGGGTTTTAATTTCCTTTTTGGTTGATTTGCCTCCCTGCTTTTTCGACTTTTCGTCGTCCTGTCGCAATATGTTTGTTATTTCCTGAACTTTTTTCCGGGCCTTACTTGCGTGATTGGATCCGGGGAAACGTCTCAGTAATTCCTGAAAACGATCAATGGCCTCCCCGTATTTTTTCCGATCCATTTCGGATACCCCTTTGAGGTACAGGGTGGCCGCCTCTTTTCGATCGATTTTTTTTAGTCCTTTCGAGCCCTTTTTTTCGTACTTCCCCCCTTTGCCTTTGGCTGCGGATTTTTTGAAGTGTTCCCGGGCATAAACGAACAGGTTGTTCTCGAGACAGAACCGGGCAAGTTCGTAATGATCGGCGGGAGAGGAAACCGTTCCGTATCGAATACGCAATCTGTACACGGAAGAGGGAAGGACGTCATCAAGGGAAATGGAAATCCGTGCCTTTTCTCCATCCCCTGTGGTTTGATTTATTACGACCTTATCCTCCGTGAGTTTCTCCACTTTGCCCTTGACAATTTTCCCGTTTTTTAACTGGATGGCGTCTCCGTAAAGGGACTGCGCGGAAGGACCGACGAGAAGGAAAAGCACGGAGAGGATCGTGAGAAGAAAAACAGGCACCCGGGAAGGGACGTTGAAATCATTTCGCATGGGATGCTTTTTGAAATTTGGTTTTCCCGGACGTTATTCGGTAGAATACCATTGTACGTTTTGCGGCTTCGGAAAACAACTCAAGAAACGAGGCCATTTTGCCAGTTGAGACCGGAAAAAGAAGTGAAAAATCTGGACGGGATTCAGCTTACGATGAGAAAGAAAACGGACGAAACCATGGGTTGGACCGTTTTCCTCGTTGACTGTTTCGGGTAATCGGTATGGGAGAAGAACGTTCGGAGGACGAGAAGTTCCGCACGTTATCCGGGTTTGACGTGGATCCGGTATACGGACCGGAGGACGGCGTGGGAGATGCCTACCTCGAAAAGCTGGGTCTCCCCGGTAAACCTCCTTTTACACGCGGGGTCTACAAAAACATGTACCGGGGCCGGCTCTGGACCATGCGACAGTACTCCGGATTTGGAACCGCAAAGGAAACGAACCGGCGTTTTCAGGAACTGCTCTCACGGGGTCAGACCGGTTTGAGTATGGCGTTCGATCTGCCAACGCAGATGGGGTATGACCCGGACGCAAAAATGGCTCGTGGCGAGGTGGGAAGAGCGGGGGTTTCCATCGCCTCCGTGGAGGATATGGATCGGGTATTTCTTGACATTCCCCTTGATGACGTAAGCACCTCAATGACCATCAACGCCACGGCCCCGATTCTGGTCGGTTTATACGCGGCCGTGGCCCGGAAACGGGACATTCCACTGACCCAGCTTCGTGGCACCGTACAGAACGATATCCTCAAGGAATACATTGCGAGGGGCACCTACATATACCCTCCGGAACCGTCGATGCGGTTGACCGTTGACCTTATGGAGTTCTGTTCCCGTGAGATTCCTCGCTGGAACAGTATATCCGTCAGCGGATATCATATGCGGGAAAAGGGAGCCACAGCTCCCCAGGAGGTGGCGTTTACACTGGCAAATGGCATTGAGTATCTTCGTCAGGCCCGGCAACGAGATCTTGATGTCGTGGAAATTGCGCGGCGGGTTTCTTTTTTCTTCAGTGCGCACTCCGATTTTTTCGAGGAAATCGCAAAATTTCGCGCCGCCCGGCGAATGTGGTCACGATTGCTTCGGGAGGAATTTGACGTATCGGATCCCGACGCCCGTCGGCTCCGTTTTCACACGCAGACGGCCGGGGTTTCACTGACCGCCCAGCAACCCGAAAACAACATTGCACGCGTGGCCTATCAGGCCATGTCGGCCGTGCTCGGTGGGACCCAGTCCCTGCATACAAACGCAATGGACGAAGCTCTGGGATTACCCACGGAACGTACGGCGACCATTGCCCTCCGAACCCAGCAAATTCTGGGGCACGAAACCGGTGTTGCTCGCACCGTTGACCCATTGGCCGGGTCCTATTTTCTTGAGAATCTGACCGACAGGGTGGAGAACAGGGCAATGGAAATTTACAATGAAGTACAGGACTTTGGTGGGGCTATGATGGCCGTTGAGAACGGCTTCGTCCGGGATGAGATCGAGAAGAGCGCGCAGGATGAGCAGGAAAAAATAGAAGAGGGGGAGAGGAAAATAGTGGGCGTGAACTGTTACCGGGAGGAAGAGGAGGTGGAGCCCGATATACAGGAAATAGAGAAAAGGCTGGAGGAACGCCGCCGCGAAAAGATACGGAAGTTAAAGGAAAACAGGAACGAGCATTCCGTCGGAAAATCCCTTAAAAACCTCCATCGGGCTGCTTCCTCGGACGAAAATTTACTTCCCCCGATCATTACCTGTCTGGAGAACCGGGCGACTCTCGGTGAAGTGAGTGACGAACTTCGCGACGTTTTTGGCGAGCATCGGAATTGATTTTCGTTTCCAATTTGGTGGACGACGATACCTTCGAAGTTGTTTCAACACCGGTCGGTCGTTCGTTCGAACCATAGAACGGATGGTTTTTCGTACGGTAAAAGGCGGGACAGGACCTTTCGGACGAAAAATGCCACCGGTGTCCGTGCGCAAATATGCACCCACTGATTTCTCTCGAAAAAACTAATGAATGACAGTGACGAACAGGAGATCGAAGACGTGGAGGAAAACGACATCTGTGTTGAGGAAGTGGATCACATCGGTGTCGCCGTGGAAAGCATAAATCGCGCTCTTTCGCTGTACCACGGATTGTTCGGCATGGATGTTCAGGGAATCGAGGAAGTAGAATCGGAGGAAGTTCGCGCCGCTTCCCTTGAGGCCGGAAACACCGTCATTGAACTTCTTGAACCTCTTGAAGGAGAAGGTCCCATAAAAGAATTTCTGGAAAAACACGGGCAGGGAATTCATCACATTTGCCTTCGGGTGGAGGATATTGAATCATTCGAGGACAAGTTTCGAGACGCTGGTTACGACCCGGTTTATGAGGAGGCTAAATCCGGTGTTGAAGGCGCAAAGATCAATTTTCTCCATCCGGGAGACACGTTTGGCGTGCTGCTTGAACTTCGGGAACTGGAAACGGATGAATAAACGATCCGCCGGTCCGGTTATTTCATGTTTTCTCGAAGGGACAACCGGGGCATTATCGGTGAATTTGGCTGAGACGGGGGCTTTGGAAGGAAATTTTTTAACGGGTGAACGAACGGCATGACAGAACAGGATGGCCCGGGAATAAAACCGCTGGTCGCCACGGATGTCGCCTGTGTGCAGTTCCGCGGGAACCGATTGCACGTTCTTTTGATCAGACGAAAAAACCCTCCTTTCCAGGGGAACTGGGCCTTTCCCGGGGGATTTGTTGAGGAGAACGAATCTCTTCGAACGGCTGCCGAACGTGAGCTCAGGGAAGAAACCGGGGTTACCGGGTCCGGACTGCAACAATTTTACACGGCCGGGGATCCGGGACGAGATCCCCGGGGCCGCGTGATTACCATCTGTTTCTGTGCATTGCTTCCACCGGGTCCCGTTCAGTTATGTGCGGAAACAGATGCCTCGGAAGCCCGCTGGTTTCCCGTACAGGAACCTCCATCCCTTGCCTTCGATCATCATCAGGTTTTGAGCAAGTTGCAAAAACACCTCAAAGAACAATTCCTCGTGGGCCTCGATGCCTTTGATTTACTTCCGGAACCGTTTGAACTCGGAGAACTGTACGCATTGCTTGGGGACGTGTACGAAGAAGGGGTGTCAAAATCATCTTTTGAGGAACAGGTCAACGCCCTGCCGTACCTGAAACTCGATCAGACAACGGACGGTGGAATGCAGAAATATACCGTTCAGGAGGAAGGGGAGGGGATGGGACCAGGAATCTGTTTCTGGAACAGGGGCGTGGCGACGTTGCAAAACGATCCCAATTAGAGTTTTACAAATAAAAAATATATTCTATTATTTTTCATATTGAGTAATTTATCCGGGGTTAGAATCAAAATCGATTGCGAAAAAACTTTATTTTTGTTGTCTGGTTGTCGATAATATAAGTGAAGAAGGAAGGAAATCAACGGATTCCACCGGGCCGTTGAACCGACCGGAATGATATTTGCTTGACATAATGCCCGGTACTTTTTACAATTAGTTAATTGCAAAAGCTGGACGACGACGGCCAGAGGTGATATCCAGCTAAAGAACGAAAGAAGAATTTGACGAAGTAAAAATACAAGAGAACTCCGTATCCCCCTCCGGCGGGCGGGTTTCTCGGTTCTGCCGAGTGCCCGTCCGCTTTTTTTTTATCTTTACCGCTGATTTTCTTATACTCCTCTTTGCGTTTCGGCCTTATTGAAACGTATACGGGTCGAATACGGATGTTGCTGAGGCAGCCAGGTACTTGTCGGAGGACGCTGGCAATAATTCTTCATCGGCGGTGTTTTCATTTCCTCTCTTGAAGATGGATGAGATGAACCAGGATCAAGCCGGTCATACCGAACAGGATTCCCCATCCAGTGTCATTCAGAGCGAGTGGGATGATGACCCCGTCATGTCCTTTCTCCTCCACATAAAGGATCACGTGGAGATGATCATCGTTGCGTTTATCATGGCTCTTGTGATTCGTTGTTTTTTTGTGGAGGTCTTCAAAATCCCAACCGGATCCATGGAGCCGACGCTGATGGGCAACCACCAGGCAAGGGCTTACGGGGGGGATCGGATCATGGTGAACAAATTTCATTATCTATTTGATTCCGTCGACCGTTTCGACGTTGTTGTTTTTCGGTATCCACTGAACATCACCCGAAATTTTATTAAACGGGCAGTGGCAGTCGGCCCCGAGTACGTGAAGTTCCGCAGAGGAGATATCTATACGGCCGACGAAAAGGAGGGGACATTCAAGATTGCACGAAAGGACCTGGCCACTCAGCAGAGCTTGTGGATTCCGTTGCCCGCCACCCGTAATGTTCCTCACGGTGGTGATATTCTTGATCACTGGCAGCTTGTGTCATCGGGGGATGTTTCAGGAAATCCAAATCACGTCCGGTTGTCAGCAAAGAAGGATGAGCCCGCCAAACTACGATTTAAAAAAGGAATTGTCGATGCCCCGGTGATTCCGGAAGGAGGAAACGGGCGCCACCACACCGTAAAAGACCTGAAGATAACCGCCACAATATCGAATTGTTCATCGGAGGACCGGGCGGATTTTACCCTTTATGACGGGGCATGGCGGTTTCAGCTCCAGTTAAATGGAGACGGCACGTCCGAGTTATACATAGAAAACCGGGCGGCCGATCGGGATCGATCTTTTTCGCTTCCGGAGATGTCCGGGGTGTTCCAGGGTGGACAGCACACCATCGAGTTTTTTGTGTACGATGGCTACTGTGGCGTGCTTCTGGATGGGGAACGGCTGGTTCGAAAAACGTACCGGGAAAATCACGGGGATTTTTCGTCCGAGGAATACATGGGCGTTGGAAAACCGGTGGTTCGTGTGCGGGAGGGAGCCGTGAACGTCAACCGGCTCGGGTTATTTCGGGACATTTATTACTGGTGGGGCAAACCGTCAAACTCAAATTTTGGGAGGGATACCGAGCCCGTGTTTGTTCCGAAAGATCGGGTCATTGTCATCGGCGACAACGTAAATTCGAGCCGGGACAGTCGGAAGTGGAAGCAAAAGGTAATCACCCTGAAGAACGGCCAACAATTTTACGTGGATCTTGGAAATTGGAAGAAACGGGAGCGGCGTTCCGGTTCTCCGTACTGGTGGTACCAGAAAGGGCCCAAATTGCGGATGCTCGTGGATCGAAACGGAAATCCTCTCCGTACGGATGAGGTGAACGGGGAAACCATTGATAATGAAAAAACGAGGAGCAAGGCGTTTAAATTTATACGAACTGAGCTCATTGTGGGGAAAGCCCTCTGGGTGTGGTGGCCGTATACTCGAATCAAAGTAATCCGATGAATGTTCCATCCGAGGCAAAAGAAGAAGAGGAACTCTCCCCCACGCGCAACGGAGAGAAGAACCAGGAGTCGTCGGACGAAGCGGAAACCATTCTTCGGGTGCAGGATCTTACGAAATCGTTCGACGGCCGAACGGTCGTGAATCAGGTATCCTTCCAGGTCTCAAGAGGAGAAATTGTCGGGTTGCTCGGTCGAAACGGGGCCGGAAAAACAACGTCGTTTAAAATGACGATTGGACTTCTTAAACCGGAGCGGGGGTCCGTTTTTCTTGCGGAGGAAGACGTGACGAACTTGCCCATGTATCGCCGTGCCCGTCGCGGAATGGGGTATCTGGCTCAGGAGCCTTCGTTGCTCGGAAAATTAACGGTGGAGGAGAACCTCCGAGCTGTCCTGGAAGGTCGCGGTTGCGGTGAGACCGATATGGAGGAAAAAATAAGCCGGCTGCTTTCGGAATTTGAAGTGGACCATCTTGGGGATCAGAAGGCGGGTACACTTTCGGGAGGGGAATCAAGACGAGTCGAAATTTGCCGGGCAATTGCCACGGAACCGGACGTCATTCTACTTGACGAACCGTTTTCCGGGGTTGATCCTATTGCCGTATCCGATCTGCAGGATCTTGTGCTGTCCCTTCGGGACCGATCCATTGGAATTTTCCTCACGGATCACAATGTGCGCAAAACTTTGCAGGTTACGGATCGGTCATATATAATTGACGAAGGTCGAATTCTCGCCGATGGTCCGGCGGAGGAAATTGTTGAAAATGAAGTTGTTCGGCGAGTATACCTCGGAGAAGATTTTTCCCTGTGAATATTTCGCCGATGGTGTTCGGATTCTGCCGGGTATTCCAACAGATAGCCATACGGCACCATGCATCGGAGTCGTTGAAAAAACGTCAATTCGCAGGCTGGGGGATACCCCGATTTGTGGCGGTTCCCCTCCAGATCCCGTCAGTGCTTCCGGTTGAAGGAGTTATTTCCTGGTTTTCCCGAAACGACTTGTTCAAAATGGCCACGGAATACCGGAAACGGATGTTGGACGGTTCCCCATCGCATGAGGGTCAATTGTATTAAAAGCAACGTGTCATATGAGTGACGAAGAATCGGAAAATCAGGATCCCCCCGAAGGAAGTTTGATTATTGCGTTGATCCTGGCCTGGGTGTTTCCCGGTCTCGGTCATTTCTATTTCAAAAAACACCTCCGGGGGATGTTCTGTACGGTGGGGATTCTTGTGCTTTTCTTCCTTGGCCTTCTTCTCTGTGATTGGGGATACGCAACCCGATCCGATTTTCCGTTTTATCTTGGGGGCAGGTACGGAAGTGGATTTGTTCTGTTCGGTCACTGGCTTCTTACCGTCCGCCGAGAGATCGATTTCCAGGTTTCTTTTCATTATTACGAGATTGGGATTCTGTGCATCTCCGTTGCCGGTCTTCTAAATTCGGTATCCGTTCTTAATCTAATTGACGTCAAAGCGGGACGAAAAATGATTTTTGAAGTGGAAGAACGGGAGGATTCCGAAGAGGAACTGGAGGAAAATCGGGAGGAGGAGGAGACGTCATGAAAGAATTGCTTCTGTTTTTTCCGGTACTTATCCTGTCCTGTCTGGTGCTGAGTGCTCTTCATTTTGACGATCTTGACTTGATTGTTGCTTATGCATGGAGAAACATACTGCAATTGCTGGGCGGTGCCGCGGTGCTGATTCTGTTTCTCGTTCTTGTGACCCCATAATAAATATTTATGAAAACAATCCGCCTCTCCTCCTCAGGTTCTTCCTTATGAGAATTTTTCATGGGGCGGAAAGATGAAGGAACCATAACGTCTTTCTTTTTCCTGCGCCTGCAAAGCAATGAACACCCGTGATTCAACGATTATCGAACGGGACCTTCCGAGCAGGAGTGTGCTCTTTCTCAGTCCCACAATGGCTTACAACGAGGAAGGTCTGTATACGGTGCAACTCGTTCGGAGTTTGCACCTGCACGGTCATGAAGTTCACCTTGCAGCGCCGCCGGGACCACTTCACAACAAAATTGAAAACGACGAAATCAACGTGAAGATACTTCCGTTCCTGGAGGATCAACGACTGGAGCTTTTTAAGACGAAGCGGTTCCGGGAGTCCTTCGACGAATCGAGCCTGGATCTTATTCATGTTTCCGGCACCGGTTTAAATTCCATAGCGGCACGTCTTTCCCAGGCGTTTTCGGTTCCGTATTTTTTAACGGTTTGCCTTCATCGAGAAGACGAGACCGTCCGGGTCGACCGGCATGGGGGAATGGCGGGGGTGATCGTAACGAGTGACGCAATGCGGGAGTACGCCGTCAACCAACTTGGCATCGACCGCGGTTTGCTGGAGGTCATTCGCCCGGGAGTGGACCTGAACTCACTGCAATTTTCCCCCATATTTCTCGAGGGAAAACAGCCCATTCTCGCCATGTCCACACCCCTTCTGGAAGAAAACCGTATTCACATATATCCGGAAGTGGCCCGGTTGTTAATCCAGGAACGTGGTCACGATTTGACCGTTCTCGTACTCAATCAGGGTCCTGAAGAAGATGAATTAAGACGGCTGGTGGCCGAACGAGACCTCAACGAGAATGTGGTATTTCAGTCAAACATGGACGTATATTACGACGTTCTGCCGGATGTTGACGTTCTGTTGAATCCGGAGCCCAACCTGTCCTCCGGACTTCTCGTTCTTGAGGCAATGGCCTGTGGAAAACCCGTGATTACCAGTTCGGCGGGAGCTGGTTACGATGTGGTTCTGGATGAGAATACGGGTTTTCTTGTGTCCTCGGACGACGATGCCTCAACGTGGGCGGACAAAACGGAGTCTCTCCTTGCGGATCCCGATCGGGGACAGGAAATGGGAGAGCATGCCAGAAAACACGTGGAAGAGAATTTCGAGTTAACGAGAATGACCCGGGAGACCGTGGATTTTTACAATCGCGAACTCTGAAGAAACAACAAAAGGTATATGGCTGGTCTTCTTTCCACTGATCATCCCTCTCCGGATTCCTATGTTCGGGTACCGGATGAGGATGGAACGCTTTTTCTTCATCCGGATTTGCGTTCCGTTAGGCAGCCAACCCCATTTTCATCTCCACCGAACCGGTGGTCCAGATCCAGCCGTTTCCGTTCCGTTTATCGAACAGTTGAGAAGTCCGTGTTTCATCGAGTCATTTCACTTCACCGGGACGGAGACGAATATTCGTGTTCCATACGATCGGTTGGCCTGCGAAATCGAGGTGTTTTTCGCCAATCCGCTATTTTCGGGACCCCGGACCAGGCGACAAAATTTCTCAAGAAATCATTCGACATTAAGGAGGCCATCGAGACCGTAGCTCCCTTACTTTCCGTATGGGAGCCTTCTGAGGAATCGTCCTGGCTTCTGTTTCTTCATTATTTACGGCCCGATAATTCCTCGCTGTTTCCCGAAGCTCTGAAGAACAATTCGTCTGCATTGGTTCACCAGCTTGCCGGACAATTGGGCCAGTTCCTGTTTGAACTCCATGCACATGATATTGATACAGCAAGATTTTCGACGTACGACGTGGACGTCGCCGGCTCCGGGGACGGGCCACGACTCCAGGTTGGAGACGGGTCCAGTCTGGTGATCGACTCTTCACTCGATTCCGAACAGCGACGAATTACGCTTGCTGAACATCTGCTTTCGATCCCTTCTTTATCCCGGACGGATGCCGTTCGTCTTCTTCGCACTTACTGGAACCGGATTGAAACCGAACATCAACCGGAGGAGGAAATACGTGGAACGTTGCGGGAGACTGTTCAACGTCGACGGGTGCACCGGAGGAGGGCGTTTGAGCGCAGTTTTTGCACGGGGCCCGAGCGAAAGACACTCCGGGGGAACCGATACAGTGGGGTAATTCGCCGTCTCTGGAAGGGAAACAAGAAAATTAATCGCCCCGATGAGCTGTACGGGAACTTAAAAAAGCGATTTGTAAATGGTTTTGAAAACAGCGACGGGACGCCTCTTGAGGAATCCCTCCGGGAGCTAGTGGATCCTCATGTGCCGAAAGACATGGAGGTGTTTTGCACGTCAGGACCGTCCGCAAAGATAGAGGAGCTCTGGGGGATGATTGAAGGGCGGGTGGAAATGGGACTTCAATGGGCAGTTCCCGTAGCCCTGGTTCGCGAACGGATGATGGCGCCTCCATGCCTTCTCGGACTTTGTGCCGACTCTGCGAACGCCAGACAGCTTACCCCAACCGTCCTTGAGGAAGATCCGGAGATGGCAAACCGTGCCGGACGCTGGATGGGTCTGTGGTGCCTCTCCAGACACGACGAATGTCAGTCCGGCCTTCCGGATCATGAATCAGGAGAACACGACCTCCCACTTGTTGTAACCGGAACGCAGGATAATCGTGACATCCGTCCCGGGAGATTGCTTGGCGTTCGAGCTCCGTCGAGGAAGTCCCCCGGGGATCTTTTGAAGAACCGTTCCTTCCTCCGACTGGTACGATCCACATTGAAGATAGACCATTCACTTTCCGGTAACTTGGCGGGTCGGTTTACAAACGGTTTTTGCCGGGCGGCGGGCGTGAAATTCTCCTTCGCCACCTCCTTTCGAAAAAAGCTGCGGGAGCCGGATTCCTAACACAGCGGATTGATTGTTTTTCTGTTCGTATCCCGGAGCTCTTCGGTCAGGAGACGGTTCACTCCTTTTTTGGGTCTGGAACGAAATCCCGATGTTTCCGGGTTGGTTTGTGTGACGATGTGCGACGCGACCCGTGTTCAGCCGGGACGAATATGGAAGGCCCTCTCGTGGGAATGAATTCTTCAGGTGTTGGGGCCGGAGGAGTAGCTATTACCGTTTGGTTTCCATCTCCTCCGTATAATCGTAGTTCAGGAGTGTAAATAGTTCCTGATCGTCCGGAACTTCGCTTTCTTCGTAAATGGCGTCGACGGGACAGACGGGTTCACATGCGGCGCAATCAATGCACTCGTCGGGATGAATAAACAACATCGCTTCGGGTTCGTCGATCCACTCCTCTGCGTCATAGATGCAGTCAACGGGACAGACGTCCACGCAGGACTCATCCTTTACGTCTATGCACGGCTCTGTGATTATGTAAGCCATTTTTCTTCAAAGTTGGAAAAGAAAATCCCACCGATACAAATCGAATTGATAAGCATAATTTATTGTGATCTTTAAATCAAATTTCGAAAGGAATTTCCAAACCCCATTATCCGATCCCGATCCCGGTTCCGGGAACCAGGGGTTTTGCCCGGCCACTGGTGTCTGGAAGCCGGTGGGGAGAGACGTTCGATGAATGATTATTTTTCGTTTAACGGAGCCTCGCAATTTTTAAAAATTGAAAGAATCATACCCATTCATTAATATTAAAATCAACAGCAGTACATAACGGATCAGGTATGTTGTTTCATTTTTGTGGGGCCGGACAGAGTCCGGTCCAGTTGACTGGGCCAGATGAGCGATCGGGAAGACGACACAGCCGACGTTGATTCGGACGGCGGGAACGAGGCCGAATCCCAATCCCGAACGGGGAATACTGATACGTCCACCTTCAAACGACCCTTCGGGTTTCTCAAAAAGGTGCCCTGGGAAAAAATGTCGATTTGGGCCCTGTTTTTGCTCCTTCTCTGGGTCCTGCGGGATTTCTTTAGCATTATACTGTTCACCTTCATTTTTGCGTACGTTGCGAATACGATTGTTCGTTTTGGGGAACAGTGGGTGCCGTATCGACGCGTCCTGACGGTTTTTGTCTACCTTGCCTTCGCTGTCATTATTATATTTCCGGGATCCTGGGTTGGAGAGCAGGTCATTGAACAGGGAAAACCCATTGCGAAAGACGCCGGTGCTTACATAAAGGGTCTCGTGGAGGGAGAGACCGTCTCGTCGGACGATACGGAAGGGGAAGAAAAGAACGAGGAGGATCAGGAGAAGAAACAGAACGAGGGCGAGGGAGAAAACGGAACAAAATCGGATGAGGGAGAGGAGCAGAAGAGGGACAACAATAAACGGGAAAATGATTCAGGTTCCTCCCTGCCGGGGGCGGAGGAAAAGGTGAAAGAAAAAAAATCAGATGAGAAACGCAGGGAGGGAAAAGCGGAGAAGAAACCGGTGCCGGAGGAGCTTCGAACGGAGTTGTCGGAAATCCTTGACGGGGACGAGGAAAAGCAGAAACAGATTGAGAACATCATTCGCGAGCAACTGGACAGTGACGCGAAATCAAAATCCGGGATCAAATCCACTGCCATAGGGGAGGACGTTCCAGACATCGTAAGAAACATGACCGATAAAGTCCTTCGGCGGAGTTTGTCCGCGGAGCAGTTACAATCCTTTCAGAGGACCGATTACTACAACCGGCTTCTTGAGGAGCTCAACAAAGTCTGGCAGCAGGGCATCCCCTTTATCACGAACAAAGCCAATCTGGTTTTGCAGAACACGATTCGTTACGCGTTTCATATTTTGGTTTCGCTGCTTTTCAGTTTTCTCATCGTATTTGATATTCCGAACCTGAAAAACCGGATCGATCAACTTGGCGAAGGAAAACTTTCCGAATTTTACGAGGAAATTGCCCCGAGTCTTGCCAGTTTTGCCATCGTCATGGGGCGTTCCCTTCAGGCCCAGGCTCTGATCGCCGTTGTGAACACGATACTGACCTGGTTCGGTCTTTACATATTAAACATACCGAATCTTGCTCTGCTTACCGTGATCGTGTTCGTTTGCAGCTTTATTCCAGTGATGGGCGTGATAATTTCAACAATTCCAATTGGCATCGTGGCGCTTGCAACGGGAGGGGTTGTGAAACTCGTCGTTGTCATCGCACTGATTATTCTTATACACACAATTGAGACTTATTTGTTGAATCCGAACATCTATGGGGCACATTTGAAAATGCATCCACTTATTGTGTTAATTGTCCTTCTTGTTGCGGAGCATTTCTTCGGTATATGGGGGCTCGTTCTCGGTGTACCGGTCAGTGTTTATCTGCTGGAAGTGGTGATCCAGAACCGAACCCCTGAAGAACTGTTTTCGAGTAAAGCGGTGTCCGAAACCTGAACATCATACGACATGAGTATTCTTGTAGACGAAGATACGAAGGTCATCTGCCAGGGAATTACCGGTGAATCCGGGAGTTTTCACACAGAGAAAATGCTGGATTACGGGACGAACGTTGTTGCAGGTGTGACCCCGGGAAAAGGGGGAACCGAAAAGCATGGCGTTCCCGTATTTGACAGTGTTGAAGCGGCTGTGGAGGAGACGGGAGCGTCGGTTTCCGTCATTTTTGTGCCCCCGGCCTTTGCCGCCGACGCCATCATGGAAGCGGCCGAGGGTGGCGTGGAGCTGGCCATTTGTATTACGGAGGGAATTCCGATTCTTGACATGGGGGACGTCCGGGAATACATCGAGGATTACGACATGCATCTTATCGGGCCCAACTGTCCCGGGGTCATCACACCCGGGGCCTGTAAAATTGGGATCATGCCCGGTTACATACACAAACCCGGCAGCGTGGGGGTGATTTCAAGAAGCGGCACCCTTACGTACGAGACGGTCTATCAGCTGACGAACCTTGGTCTCGGTCAATCCACCTGCGTTGGTATCGGGGGAGATCCGATAACGGGACTTGGATTTCAGGAATTACTGGAAATGTACGAAGAGGACCCGGACACGGAGGCCGTTGTTCTGATCGGGGAAATTGGTGGGACCGCCGAGGAACAAGCGGCCGAATACGTCGCCGATCAAATTTCCATGCCGGTTGTTGCATTTGTGGCGGGACGGACTGCTCCAGAGGGAAAACGGATGGGACACGCCGGTGCGATCGTGATGGGAGGGAAGGGCGATGCGGCGTCAAAAATTGACGCATTTGAAAACGCCGGTGTGCCAGTGGCAAGAAACCCCGCTGAAATTGGCTCCGTTCTCCAGGAGAACCTGACGGGATGACCGAGGATCTCTCACCTCCACCCCGGGAAACTTATCAGTCGTTGATAGATCAATCGATCCGTGAGGATCATGCTTTACAGGACACGACCACACGGTCGACTTTACCTCGGGATCGACGGGGAGCCGCTATCATCCGTACTCGGGAGTCCTGTATGTTTGCCGGTGGGTTTCTGCTGACCGACATTTTTGAGGAAATGCACGGAAGCGTTGAAGTGGACGTATGTCCGGATGGGACGCGTGTGGACGAACAGGAGCGGGTTGCGACACTTCGTGGATCGATCCAAACCCTGCTCTCCGCGGAGCGTATTGCGTTGAATTTTTTACAGCGCACCTCCGGGATTGCCACCAGAACAGCGGCTTTTGTTGAAGCGGTTCGGGGTACGGACGCCTCTGTTCTGGACACGAGAAAAACAGTACCGGGGTGGCGGACGCTTGACAAGTACGCCGTTCGGGCAGGAGGGGGAAGGAATCATCGGATGCATCTTGAGGAAATGGTTTTAATTAAGGAAAATCACCTGTCAGTCGCTCTTGCTGATGAACCGGATCTGTCTCTTTCCGAACTTGTTCACAGGGTTCGGGAGCAGCATTCTGAGGTTCCTGTAGAGGTCGAAGTGGAATCGATGGAACAGTTGAAAACCCTTGCGGAAGGCGCAAAGCCGGATTACGTTTTGCTGGATAACATGACCGTAGAACAGGTTCGCGATGCCGTGGATTACCTGGACAAGTTCCTTTCTCCGGGGGACGATTCGTTCCGAACGGAGGCCTCGGGGGGGATCGATCTGGACCGGGTCCGCGATTATGCACAAACAGGAGTTGACCGTATTTCCATCGGACGCATCACGCATTCTGTTTCTGCTGTGGACTTTACCATGCAGCTCAACGAAATATGAAAGACGACTATCCAGACGTGAAGAATGCCGTAAAAGATCTGTCCCTGAAGCACCTGGATTCGAACGTGACGTGTTTCGACGAAGTATCGTCAACCATGAAAAAAGGATGGGAGATCGCCCGGGATCTTCCGAAGGACGAATCCGTTCGTGGGCGGGTTGTCGTGGCGGATCATCAGACGTCGGGGAAGGGACGCCAGGGTCGGGACTGGTTCAGTCCGAAGGGGATGGGCATCTACGTTTCCATTCTTCTGCAGCCTCCTCTTCCGGATCACGACCTGTTTCCCCGTTTAACAGTCATCGGGGCACTCGGAGTCGTCGAGATGATTGAGGATCAGGTGGACGAAACCCCTCGAATCCGGTGGCCGAATGACGTCGTGTTTCCGGACACGGATGAGGTTAGTGGGGTTCGAAAAGTGGCCGGGATCCTGGTTGAAACGCGTCAGCTTGGCGACCGATCTCCGTCCCGTGCGGTGATTGGTGTCGGGATAAACGTCAACACACCGGCGGACGAATTTCCGGAGAATATTCGGGACGAATCAATTTCCCTGCAAATGGTTGCCGGCAGGAATTTAAATCGGACGGAGTTGTTCAGAACGTTCCTGAAGCGATTTGACGAGAACTTGTCGGATCTGTACTCCGGAGAAAACGCGAAAATTGACAACAAGTGGACGGAGTACTCAGCGGTTCTCAATCGGCGTGTCCGTGTGCGGGTGGAAGGCGAATTTTTAACGGGGACGGTGGAGGACGTAAGTCTCGAACAGGGGTTGACGCTTCGTCTTGACGAAGGTGGTTACCGGGTACTGGAGCCCTCGCACGTGGAATTGCTTCGACTTATGAAACAGTAAACATGGCCACGGAATCAGATAAAGGAAAAAAGACAAAGGTCATTTCCGTGGATGCGGAGGATTATGATCCGAAGGTTCTGGAGGAACCCGCGGAGGCTCTCCGCCGGGGAAAACTGGTGGGGCTTCCAACAGAAACCGTGTACGGAATAGGGGCGAACGAAAGCGATGACCAGGCCGTCAACCGGCTTCTTGAGGTTCGGGAAAGCCCCTCCGACAAAAAATTATCCGTTCATATAGCGGACATGGACACCTTCCAGGAGTGGTGTCCGGTTCCGCCTCCGATGGCCAGCCGTCTCGCACATCGATTCTGGCCGGGGCCCCTAACATTGGTTCTTCCTCATAAAGAGCGCGGAACAATTGGTCTGCGTATGCCCGCAAACCGCATAGCGCTTGACCTCATACGTCTGGCGGACGTTCCTGTTGTTGCGCCCTCCGCCAACTTAAGCGGAGATCCGCCCGCAACGAATGCGGAGGAAGTACTCGAGGTGTTCGAGGGGAAAATCGAATACGTCATTGATGGAGGTTCCGCCAGTTACGGCACATCCTCCACCGTAGTGCAGGTGGATGAGGAAGACTGGGAGTTGCTTCGGGAGGGGGCTATTTCGGAAGAACTTATCGTCGAGGAAAGCGGATTGCAGATTTTGTTTGTCTGTAGTGGAAATACCTGCCGGAGTCCGATGGCATCCGGTCTTGCCTGGCAGATTCTGGAAGAAAAATTGAATTCCTCCAGGAACGAACTCGAGGAAAATGGATTTCGCATTGAATCGGCCGGGACCAGTGCAACGTCCGGTTCCCCCGCAACAGGTACGGCCAGACGGGTGCTGAAGGAGGATTACGGCATTTCTCTCCGGGACCACTTTTCCAAAGCAGTGACACCCTCCCTCATCACCGAGTCGGACGTTATCGCGGTGATGACCACCTCCCACCGTGACTCCATCCTCCGCTGGGTCCCGGAAGTGGAGGATCGCATCGTTCTTCTGAATGAATCCGATGAAGGGATTCCGGATCCCATTGGAGGAGATCTGGAGACGTACCGCAGGTGTGCCGGAAAATTAAAATCGTCCATCGAAAAATTATTTGAGGAGATCCTATGAAAATTTCCGTTGCCTCCGATCACGCCGGTTTCGACGTAAAAGAAGAACTCATCGACTACCTTCAATCCCTCGGACACGAGGTCGTTGATTATGGATGTGACAGTTCGGAATCCTGTGATTATCCGGATTACGCTCATCCCGCTTCCGACGCCGTCTCAACGGGCGAGTGTGACCGGGGAGTTCTCGTCTGTGGAAGTGCCCTCGGCATGGTCATCACGGCCAATAGACACCCCGGCGTACGCGCTTTTTATTGTTCGGATTCGGAACAGGCGGAGATGTCACGAAAACACAACAATTCAAACGTGATTTGCTTTGCCGCAAGACGGGATGATCCTTCCGACATGAAGGAATGGCTGGATATATGGTTTGATACCCCCTTCGATGGTGGTCGTCACGACCGGCGAATCAAGAAGATTGACCGTGAATCGGTTCGGGTGGAAAATTCATAATGCTGCCGGGGCATGGGAAGCCCGGTTCAGTGGAAGGTTCCGTCTGAAAAAATTCCCCCCTGTTCAGAAGACGCTTCGTTCGGTCTGCTGTTAACGTCTTTCCCCGGAGGGTTCCATTTTGTCCTTATCCTTTTTCTCGGGGGATGCATCTTTCTCCGCCGGAGATGGTTGGTTTTCTTTCCCGGGGGATGAACCGGGGATTTTTCGCAGATGCTCCTCGAGAAAAACCCGGGGTTCTTCCGCGGACTCCTCCTTCAGCTCAATAATTCGAAACCCGGTGACGTGTTCCCGGTTCCCCGAATAATGGAGGCGTACGTGTTTCAGGATTTTTCCGGCGAGGGATTTCGAATTCTCATCCGCTGATTGTAACGTGTCCGTTTCCGGGACATACTCCACCCGGATCCAGTGTTTTTTGTTTTTTTCCTGTTCCTCCTCGTCTTTTTTCCGCGTCACATGAACAGCGGTCACGGGAAATTCCTTTTTGACACTATCCCTCAGCTCAATCAGCGGTTCGAGGTTGAGTCCCTGTTTGATGGCTGTCTGAAAGAGAAATGCCATTATGGCGAAACCGAGAATGCCAATAGCAATTACGAGGATCGGTAATTTTTGCCTCATCTGAAAACCGGAAAGAAATTACGAGAAGATCCGGTGAAAATACGATTCCGGCACGCGTGACGGGGACGGATAAGGGGTTTCATCCGTAGTATACGAATTGTGACATTTCCTTCTTCCCACTGGAATATTAACCGGTTCTTCCATTAAAATTCCAGCGATTCTTGTTTGTCTCAGCCAAATTTAGAAGGGGTCCACAATGGAATTTGTTTACGCCATTCGCCGGGAAGACCTGTTTGACCTGGCATATCCACACGGGTTCCAGGGTCTTGATGACGAGGAACCGGGAGATGACAAGTACATCGACCGGATTTGTGAGGAGGGATTTTTTGTGGAGCGCGATTACGCGGAGGAGGATTCAAACCTGAAACAGATCATTCCGTATTCGTTGGTTCAGGGAGATGGTCAAGTACTGCAGGTAAAGCGTCTTCCCTCTCAGGGGGAGGATCGTCTCCACGAGATGCTGAGTATCGGCATCGGGGGACACATAAATCCGGAGGACGCCGGTGAAGACATGCTCGGTCAGGCCGCTCGCCGGGAACTTGAGGAAGAACTGCACCTTCCGGATGGGTATCAACGGACGCACGTCGGATATTTAAACGACGATTCCAATCCGGTAGGTGCCGTTCATTTTGGATTGGTGTACCGGGTGGATGCCCGGAAAGAATCCGTGGAGATCCGGGAGAAGGAAAACATGGAGGGATCATTTGTTTCCGTCCCGTCCCTGCATGAGAATCGGGAGCAACATCCGGACCACTACGAGTCCTGGTCCAGACTGCTGATTGACAACCTGAATCAGGCGTTGCCCCGTACCGTACGGAATGAATGAGTTGGAGGGGAAACAGAAGGAGATTTCCTTACATCGGGCCCCGATTTCGGCGGGGAACAAGGTTGTGAGCGGAAGCGCCGACGGTTCAACCACACGGAGCCATCATCTCCCTGCTCCGTTTTTTGTTTGAAGCAGATACTTCAGGAAACGGTGGTCATCGACATTGCTTCTTCAAGGAGGTTTGTTGCTTCGGATTCCGTTTCCGGCCGCTCGGCAACATGATCAGGTTCCACGCCGGCGTTCTTCAATCCACCGTTTTGGCCGAAAAGCACCACGTTCAATTCCGGACGTTTTTCAAGAACAGCTTCAGCAAGTTCCGTTCCCGGGACGCCGGGAAGGTCCTCGCGAACGAGCACCGTCTCAAAATTGTTCTGGTTAAGTTCCATGAACGCTTCCAGACCATCTTCGACCACATTTAATTCATAGTCTCCGGGATTGCCATTCCCGTTGAGATTGGTCCAGAGGGAGCTACTGTGGTCCACCACGAGGACTCTCGACTTCATTATGAAACCTCCTTTTAATAGATCAATAGACGGTCTACCCCTCATACCATCACAGTTGTACTCCGCATGGATCCCCTCGAGACACATGGTTTGTAGACCGAGATCTGGATTTCCCTCTCCGGATCCCGGGCGATGGTCTCATCTTCCTTAACATTATACCGTTACTGGTGGAAGAATACAACATGCTCTTCCGTTTGTGGAATGAACACCAGACGAAATATGTTTTTATCGATCGGGAAACAGGATTATTCGTGTAGAATCAGCCTTTTTTTGCAATGTACCTTGAGGGGGCTCTATAATCAATTTCTTCATTCTTTGTGTATTGATCGTTCGGATTATCCGTTTCCAGTGATATAAAGTGCTTTTTCGTGCAGGGATTCGCGTTGCGCCCTGCAGGCGGTTAATAAACGTATTTTAAGGACGAGGTTGAAAATTCACGAACCGTTTTATGTGTGTTCTTTCCCTCTGTACATTTGATGACGATCCTCTCCGGGGGGAGATTCGAGAAGTCCCGGAAATAACGGATGAGATACGGGATCTCATCCGGGACATGGAAGAATGTATGTACGAAAATCATGGGGTGGGACTTGCCGCTCCCCAGGTGGGGATACAGAAACAGATTGCGCTTATGGATTGCAGTGATTCCCGGGATGGATCGGAACTGGTCTGCATGATCAATCCCGAAATTAAAGAAACAGGGGGTTCGGAGAAGGAAGCGGAAGGATGTTTGAGCCTCCCCGGCATCTGGGCCAATCTCGAACGAGACAAATTTGCGAAAGTGGAGTTTCTTTCTCCCGATGGAGAGGTAACAGTTCTGGAACGAGAAGGAATTTGGGCCCGCTGCATACAGCACGAGGTTGATCATCTCAGGGGCAAATTATTCATTGATTACCTCGAGGGGGAACGACGAGAGGAGATGGAGGAACAATTTGATGTGTTGAAGCGATGGGATGATAATCCGGAACCACGGTACCGTGAGGAAGGGGTGACCTGGTCCGGGTACGTCTCCGGTGACAGCCGTTTTGCTCAACGGAACAGGGAGGTGTATGAGGAAATTGTCCTCCCGGAAAATCATCGGGAATTCTTTGAATCCCTGGACGATTCTCTTTATTTTTTCGTGTTAACGGAACTTCATAATTTTGAATCGGCGTACGTACTGCCCGTCGTGGCCAGAGCGGTGGATCAGAATGACGCTCTGGATCTCCGCATATTTGAGGTGAATGAGAATCAGGATCTTGCCGATTATTATTTAACGTATGGAACGGGGGAACATCCTGTGGTGGTAATTTTTAACGAGGATTTTCAGGAAGTGGGGAACTGGGGGCCACGACCGGATCGAGCCAGGGACATACTGAGGTCGACGGACACGGAGGACCGACGAGAGCAAAACCGACGGCTTGCGTCGTATTATGAGGATCGAGGGGTTCGAGACGTACTGGAGGAATTGCGTTCCGTGCTTGTTTAACATCCGGTTATTGGGTATCCACCCGTGAAAAAGCTAATGAAAAATCAGAACCTAACCGGGGGGAAGGGACTTTACATCATCCTGACGGGAATTCTGTTTGTCTGTTTCACGGCCGGTGCTGTGTTGGCTCAGGAAACGGAAGACACGAACGATCCAGAGGAGACCAGCAAGAAGAAAAAACCACCGAAACTGGACCCCTGGCCGAAGTGGCGAAAAACCTCCGCTCCCGGTGAAGAAATCGATCGGTGGCCGGATTGGGAACGCAGCCGGAACAAACTTCCCCCTGTGTATAATACCAGCCCGCCCGGATATAACGGAGGGAACGAACAGGATAATTTGCCGGGCGTCGCCGTAGCAACGAAAAGTGGATCGGACAGACCGTCACCGATTTATGAGTACTCTCCTCCGGGATACGACCAGAATCCCGTGCAGCAGCATCTCGCAAGTGCCGTGGTGGCCGGAGTTATTCTCGGAATGTTCCTGGCGTTTGTCATCGGGCGGTTTATTGTTGGTGGTCTGCCCTCGAACCTCCTGGCTGCCGGATTGTCCGTAACTCAGCAGAGAAGGGCACTGGTGGGTTCGGTCTCCATTGTCATCTCCTTCCTCGTTCTTTCGGTTGGAGGTGTGTGGGCTTACCACTTTTTCACCGGCCATTATTTGCTTCCCGTTTCGTTCTATAATATCTATTTCGACGGACTCTGGATGGGTGTTCCCCTGGTCGGTTTGATTTTGGGGGTTATGCTTGCCCGGGTGAATTATCGCCGCCGGCTTGAAGAAGGTGTCAAGGATCAACTTTAACGCGACAGTTCGCGGTCTCTCCACACTTCTGGCTGTATTTTTCCTTTCGGTCCTGCTCATCACATGCCGGGCAGGGCCAGGTTCCGAACCCGGTGGTAGAACTTCTGCTGCATCGGGGGACTCGGAAATTCAGTCGATTCCTTCCCCCGAAGAACTCCTCCCGCTCCGAACCGAAGGGCAGGTCATAAAGGATCAATATGGCCGGACGGTTCAATTCAGGGGGGTAAATTACAGCACGGTCGATCACCTGTCCGGAAAATATCAGCCCCTCTCCGAAAGTGATTTTGAGTGGTTCCGTAAATTTGGGGTAAATGCGATTCGGATTCACGTGTTCTGGAACCATTACTATCCAGACGGAGAGAGCGAAAATGAACGTTACCGAACCTATCTCCGGGAACTGGTAAATCAGTGTGTGGAACAAAATATTTTTGTCGTTCTTTCCTTCTCTCCTGTGGATCCCGGAACGTATCACCGCGGAAATTACCTGCCCGCCAGACATCGAGCCGACGGATCCCGGAACGCGGATCTGACATCGTCCGAATCCATTCGAGCGCAGGCCGAAACGTTCTGGTCGAAGACCTCCCTCCGAAAATCATACGTTCGCTTTGTCAGAAAGGCGTTCCGTCATTATTCGGACACCCCAATGGTCATCGGGCTGGACCTTCTCCGGCTCCCCTTGACCGGCACGAAAGAGGGTCCTTCTTTTACGGCCGACAAACTACAAAAATTTTATGAGCACAGTTACCGGTCGCTTTCGGGAATGCGGAAGGGAAAACTGGTGTTTCTGGCGCCGGCGGGGGATGACCCACTGGAACAGCCAGATCTTCCGGAGATGTCGAGCGATATGAGAAACGTGGTCATAAGCATTCCCAGAATTCATCCGCTCCTCCGTCTCCGCAAGAAATATACCCACCGGATGGCGGATCGACTTCGGGAGCTTCAGACCCGTTTAAAAATACAGGCCCGGGATCAGGATCGTCCTTTGTTGTTCACGGAGGTCGGGGCGTATATTAACATGAACAGTGGCCGCGAATATCTCCGTGATCTTCTTTCCGGGTCGGAGGAGGCCGGGGTGGGATGGTTTTATTGGCTGTACTCCACAAGCGGGTATCCCACGTCCGTCGTGTCCACGGAGGGGAATAATTTATGGCCATCTGAGGTTCTTCAAAAACCCGTCGCTATATACGTTCCCGGCGTATTAACAATGTTTTCGTGGAACAGAGAACCTCAGCATGCCACCATTCAGGCCTCCCTTCAGCTGGAGGAAAACCGTGAAGCTCCTCTGGAGCTGTACGTTCCGTTTGAAGGGTATTCACTCAGGTCCGTCATCATTGACCGAAAAAAACACCGGGCGAACGCGAAGTGGATGCCGGAAAATAACCGACTTTTGGTCTGGCCACCGGCGGACGGTTCAAACACCTCCCTCCACGTCCGGATTGAGTTTCACCATCGGTAGAGCGTTCCTCCTCCCGGGCAGCTGTTGTGCATACAGGGACCGACGCGGATCTCATTTGATTCTAAACAGAATTTGTTGAGAATGAGATTTCACATCACTTCGAACCCCGTTGAATGATCGATCCGAGCCGGGGGCATATGGAGATTCGAATTTGTTTTTATTCCCGGCAATCTCCGACGGGTTCAACGGATAGAATTGTTCTTTTTTGAAGAGGATTCGGATCCTGTTATAATATTCGGATACTTTCTTTCTTCAGGAGATAAAGCTGTGGAATATCTGGATGTTCTGCTGGCGCTTCTTCAGAATGGAGGAGAAGCGGCAACAAAAAACGGAGGTCAGGAGAGCTGGGTTAGCCAGCTCCTTATGTGCGGCCTGCTCGGAATCGGTTTTCTGGCCATCTACTATTTCTTGATAATTAAACCGAAGCAGGATGAGCAAAAGGAAAAGGAGGAAATGCTGGAGGCCCTCAACAAAAAAGATGATGTTCTCACCATTGGGGGTATACACGGTACCGTTGAAAAAATTCACGACGAAGAAGTGACGGTAGTTGTGGACGATCAGGACGATACACAGATCAAACTTGCGAAGTGGGCCATTCGAGAAAACTTGACCCAGAAAGACGAGGAGGAAGAGGATTAACGTTCTCTGCTGGTCGAAGCGAAGCCGGCAGCATCACGTGATGCCCGTTTGAGGCATCCAGGAACTCAGAAGTAGAGGTCAGGAATTCGTTCGAATGGTTCCTACCGGGACAACGCGGCACGTAAATTACAACTGCAGTTAGCCTCACCACGATGAATTATCGCCTGAACAACATTATAACTCTGGTTTTGACCGTACTGGCGGTTTACATCGCCATTCCCTGGGAAAACAAGCCCGTATTGAACAGAACGTTTGTCAAGGGCCTAGATCTTCAGGGAGGCTCCGAACTGGTTCTGCAGCTTCAGGACGAAGGAGAGATTGAGGACATGGACGAAGCTACGCAGAACGCCGTCAACATCCTGACAAGGCGAATCGACCGGTTCGGACTCACACAGCCCCGCATACAGAGACAGGGGAACAACAAAATTAGTGTGCAGCTTCCGGGAATGGAGGAAGGACAGATCGAACGGGTCAAGGAAATCTTAACCACAACGGGAAACCTGGAGTTTTACCTCGAAGCGAGTCAGGTTGATTACGGGAAATCATCAGCACCGGATGACCCCGCGCCGGGCACAATCTGGAAACGTCTTCCGCCCGATTCTCGAGGAGCTGGTTCCGGATCGAACTCAGAATATATTCTTCTGGAGGAGGAACCTGTTCTGGACGGAAAATACGTAAAGGAGGCGGAACCCGTCGCCAGTCGAGGGGGGCCGGGTGGCGGACCGTATAACGTGTCCCTGGACCTTACCGCCGAAGGGGGCGATAAGTTTGCCGAAATAACGTCCGAAAACCAGGGAAAATCACTTGCTATTGTCCTTGACGGCAACGTCAAAAGCGCACCAAATATTCAGGAACCGATTACCGGCGGTGTGGCCCGGATCACCGGTAGTTTCTCACCTGAGGATGCAAAAAATCTTTCCAATATTCTGAATTCCGGAAAACTGGCGGCCCCGCTCGAAATTATTTCCGAGAACACGGTTGGTCCGACCCTGGGAGAGGACTCCATCCAGAACGGGACAATGGCCGTCGGCTGGGCCCTCGCTCTCATTTTGCTCTTTATGGCCTTTTATTACTGGGGGCTCGGTCTCATTGCGAACTTTGTTCTGATTCTGAACCTCCTCCTTCTGGTTTCCATTATGAACCTGCTGGAAGCCACGCTCACGCTTCCGGGCATTGCCGGTATTTTGCTTACCGTGGGCATGGCCGTGGACGCCAGTGTCATTATTTTTGAACGGATACGGGAGGAACACGAAAAAGATCAGAGCGCAAGAAAAACGTTCGAGACGGCCTGGAACAAAGCGTTCTGGGCGGTGTTCGACGCAAACACCACGACGCTGATCGCGGCCGTCATCCTGTTCTACTTCGGCTCGGGGCCAATCAAGGGTTTTGCGACCACGTTGTTTATTGGTATCTGTACCACTCTCTTTTCCGTGTTCTT
>CAZOLI010000006.1:92557-124148 GCA_964580675.1 uncultured Planctomycetia bacterium | reverse complement strand
CACCACGATGAATCCGGGGCCTGGCCGGTAAAAATGAGGGGGAAAACCATACCGGACGTATCCTATACGGGCTTTGCGGTGAGGATACTGGCGGAAGGTCCCCCGAAGTTCCTGAAGAAACACCTGGACAAGTTCAAGGCCGGTGTCAACTATATTTTAAGTCGGCAGCAGGACAACGGTTCGATCATTGATCCGGGTCCCCCGCCAAAACTGACAAATTACAAGACAAGCATTGCCCTTCTGGCCCTTGTGTCCGCCCGCGATGCCTATCCGAAGTGGAAGAACGACAAATTTGCCGAGCCGATTGCTCGAGCCCGTCAATACATTGCGAATTCGCAATTTTCCGAACAGTTCCACGACGTCGGTGAAGATCACTGGGCCTACGGTGGATTCGACTACGACCAGAAGAAGGAAAAACCGGACGCGGACATGTCCAATACACAATTCGCGCTTCAGGCATTACAATCGGCTGATTTGCCGGAGGATCATCCCGCCTGGGACCGAGCGGTGAAATTTCTCCAGCGGTCGCAGAACCGGTCCGAATCGAATGACCTGAAGAAGTTCTTCAAGAAAAAGGGGATAAAAATTCAGGACGACGGCGGGTTTATGTATTATCCGGCCTTCAGTTACGGACGGGGTGCCGACGGCGCGAAGAAATTGCCGAGCGGGGAGAAAGTGGCGCCCTCTTACGGAACCATGACGTACGCGGGTTTGAAGAGTTTCATCTACGCTCAGCTCGACAAAGACGATCCCCGAGTCCGCTCCGCGTACCGCTGGGCCCGAAAGAATTACACCCTCGAAAAGAATCCGGGTATGTCCGTCAAAGGAGAGCCGGATAAGGGAAAGCAGGGCCTGTATTATTATTTCCACACATTGGCCAAAGCGCTGTCCGTCTGGGGAAAACCGACAATAGAGGAGATCAAAACGGACGAAGACAACGTGGTTCATCACTGGTCCCGGGAGCTCGTGGATCGACTGGCCGAACTACAGCGTGAAGATGGTTTCTGGAAAAACGAAATCGGCCGGTGGCGTGAGGATGATCCGGTTCTCGCCACAAGTTACAGTCTTCTGGCATTGAACATCTGCCGTGACTGGGTCCAGAAAGAAAAGTAACATGAGCGGTCACCCTCAAAATTCGACGACGGACGAAACACCGGAGCGCCTTGGGGTCTGGCTGATCGGTGCCTGTGGTGCGGTTTCCACCACCACCATGGTTGGCACACACGCCATTCGGAACGATCTTCAGCCCCCGAGGGGCCTGGTGACCGAACAGCCGCCTTTTGGGGAACTGCCCGTGGCCGACCTTGACGCCCTTGTGTTTGGGGGCTGCGACGTTACGGTACCGGTTCCCGGTCAAACCATGCGAGAGCTCGAGGAAACGTCCGGTATTTTCGGACGGGATCTCATCGAGGCGAGTTCGGATTTCCTGGATACGATATCGGAGCGAATTGAACCCGGGATACATCCGGGATCGGAGGAATACGTTGATCAGCTTTCGAACGAACATACTTTGTCCCGTACCGATTCCCCGATGGGACAGGTGGAGAACGTTCGGCAGCAGATTCAATCCTTTCGTCAACAAAACGAACTGGACAATGTCGTCGTTGTAAATCTTGCTTCCACGGAACCATCGGTTTCCCTACCGGAACTCCGGGAACCGGAAGAATATATTTCGGTCCTGAAGGAGGCCGACCAATCCTCTTCGTTCCGTCGAACGCCGAGCATCCTGTATGCTACAGCAGCTGTTCAGGAATCCTGTCCGTACGTTAATTTTACGCCCTCCCCCGGTGCATCGTACGAGCCGATCCGGAACCTGGCTCTTCAGAATAAGGTTCCCCACATGGGCCAGGACGCCAAAACCGGAGAGACCCTGCTGAAAACGGTGCTTGCCCCCATGTTTATGTCAAGGGCGCTGAAAGTATTGAGCTGGGAGGGGCACAACATCCTGGGGAATCAGGATGGACGAACCCTGCGGAGTGAGGAAACCCGGGAAGCCAAAACCAGAGACAAGCAGGAACCACTGTCCCGCATTCTTTCGAACAATGGTCTGCACTCGGGGGTTCGGATTGATTATGTTCCGTCTCTTGGAGACTGGAAAACGGCGTGGGATTTTGTTCACTTCGAGGGATTCCTGAACACAAAAATGTCTCTGCAGCTGATCTGGCAGGGTTCTGATTCCGCCCTTGCCGCCCCGCTTGTCCTGGATCTCATCCGTTTCGCCGACCTCGCCGGCCGGCGGAACGAAAAAGGCCCGATGACCCATCTTGCCAGTTATTTCAAAAGCCCGCTCGGCTGCGAGGAACACAACTTTCACCGGCAATTTGAACGGCTCATCGAATATACTCAGGACGCTCTCGGCCCGGAGGCGGCCGAGATCATGGCCGATGAATTAAAGAACATTCAATAGCCTCCCCTATCGATTGGTATCCGCATGTTTGTTCGGTGAATTCTACGACATTCCGACAGGCTTTTATGAAACCCAAAGATTCGGTCGTTCCCGGTATAAACACCATAAGTTTCTGTGTGTCGGCCGCCCTGGCCGGGATTCTGCTATTATTGACCACCGGTGCTCTTTCCGGTCAGAAGACGAAGGAACAGCCCGAGGAGGTTCGGCAAACGGGAATCACCGTGGATCACGTATCCGTGGAGCCCTCGCGAATGAACGGGGACGTGGATGTTTCATTCTGGTTCTGGAACCTGAAACGAACTCCTCTTACCGACCTTTCTCTGAAAATTGAACTGTTAAAGGACGGGAAGGTGGTTTCGGATGTGGAGATGAAGCCGGATCAGGTGCCACCGGGTCGGGTTACGGCGTTTGAGGACACCCTGAAGACGAAGGAAGAAATAACGGGGTACAGAATAACGGCCGGTGCCCGGCGGAAAGGGGATTTTATGAACATCACGTTTCGTGGGGGACGGGACGAAACCAATCCCGATCCGGTCCAGTCCTCCGAGAAAGGTTCGGGCCGGTCCGGCGAGTACGGGAAGGAAAGCATGATTTTCCCGAAGCGGTTGAATCTGGGGAAGGACAAATCCTTCCCGGGCAAAAATAATGTGGAAGTGGCTCACTGGCGTTTCTGGCGGACGGATGCGGAAACGATATTTATTCAGGGAGGCGTTCGAAACGGCCTGGACGTCGGTTTGGAAAGTGTGTCCATAGAGGTCAAACTCCTCCGGACCCAGAAGGAAACGAAAACCGTTCAAATAAACCTTTCAAGAACCATTCACCCGGAGGAAACCGTTGCGTTTGAAAAAGAAGTGTCCGGAATCAGGGTTCTTAATAATTACTCCTATTCCTATAACTACCGGACCGATCAATCCATCACAAAAAAGAAGTCAAAACCCTGGAAGAAGACCCGGAAAAACCTCAGGGACCTGGCGAAGGAACGGGAACAAAAGAAGAAGGAAACGGAACCGGAAGACCCGTCGACTGATTCCGAAAAAAACCAGGACGAGAACGAAGCCGAGCCTCCGGTTGAGGTGGCCGTAAAAGGGATGAAAATCCTCCGGGGCGAACTCAAGAAGAAAAATGGGAAACAGACCTACACCGGTGATATTTATTTTCTCCGGTTGGCCATTCGGAAAAATGAAAAACCGGTGAAGGAAGGAGGGTTGCTGAGGGTCCGTATGTTCGAGGGAGAAAGACCACGCATTCGAAATACCCGGGTTTTTTCTCCGTCGAATTACGAAAAACGTGCGGAACACCTGACGAGGGAAAATGCGGAGCCCGACATGATTCTGTACGACCGGAAGAAGAAAGAGCTGCTGGTCGGGCTGTTCAAAATTGGTCGTAATCCGGAGGATTTTTACGTCAATGTGTACCTCACCCTCCGAAACTCCGGCAACTGGTACTGGAAAAACCTCCGAAAACCGTTCAGGAATTTGCCCCTTCCCCCGAAGGAGAAAGACGAGGAGGATTAGGTCCTGCGGTTACTTGGCCCCGGTGTGATTACCTTCCTCAGGATGTGCCTTCTCCAACACGGAAGAACATTAATGTGCTTCCCAGCAGAAGAATGGCTCCGATCACAAACGCCCCGGTTGATTTTCCGTAAAGATAATAGAAACCGAGGAAAATCAGGCCAATCAAAAACGAGAAGGCCAGCATAATCAGATCCGCGTAAAGCAAAAGCGGCGAGAACAATCCGGAAATGGTTTCGGTAACGGTTAGTTTGAGGTTCATTACAAACCCCGATATCCATCCGGATTTCGAATTAATCGGTTCAACGGGATCATCGTTGGCTGACGGAGCTTCGTCCGCTTTCGTTTCGACGGCGGTTGAAGGGGGGTCCGGTTCTGCTGTGGCATCAGCGGAGGAGAACAGGTCGTCCACATCCCCAGCGGCTTCCGGTTCATCGTTCCCGGATGTTGCTTCCCCATCACCGGATCCGGCTTCCTCATCGACCGCACGTTCATCCCCCGCAGCTGTTTCTTCGTCGATGTCTTTGATCTCCTCAATGGTTCCCGCTATCTGATCGATCTTTTCCGACTTGGTTTTGGCGTCGGCCTCCGGTTCCTCTTCCATTGGTTTCCCAATCGGTTCGGAGGGGGCGGCTGAGACTTCTCGCCTGGTGATTTCATCGTCCGTTGTTTCATCCGCCGGGTCGGGTTCACCGGGGGATCGCTGTTCCATCTCTTCCAGCTCTTCCGGCAATTCCTCATCCGCTGCCTCCTCCTCGGGTTCAGCGGCGGTTTCTCCGGGGGATCGCGGCTCCATTTCGGCGAGTTCTTCCGGGAGTTCTTCTTCGGCTTCCGGATCCTGTTCCTCTTCGGAGGGCTGGCCGGGCGAACGCGCCTCCATGTCGGCAAGTTCCTCGGGCAACCCCTCCGCCACGTCTTCACCAGTGCTTTCCTCAACCTGATCCTCGAGGGCCGGACCGGCTGATTCGGACGTATCCTCCGCCCGGTCCGGTTCCGCATCCTCGGTCGTTTCTGTAACGGGTGTGGACTCTTCAGTTGGTTGCCGTCTGTCTTCCGCCGTTTCTGCTTTCCCGTCCGTAGATTCATCAACGAGGGATTCCGTTTCGTCGGAACCTGCGTCCTCCTCTTCTGGCTCGTCCCGTTCCGACGTTTCCTGTTTCGATGTCCGATCCGTTTGCTGTATTTTTTCTTCCTGATCTTCTTTTTTTTCTTCCTTCCTGTCGAGGGTACCTTTCTCTATGGTCGCGCCGGATTTTGGATCGGAAGAGGCGTCCTCTCCGTCGTAAGAATCAAAGGAATCAAACGGGTCTCTGGATTTCTCCTTGTCCGTTGCGGTGGAGGACTTTTCATCGGTCTCTTCCTCAACGGGTCCAAACGCACCGGGGGGTGGTTGCTCTTCAGGTTTCTCTTCCCGGTCCGGAGATTCCGTTTCCGGTGGTTCCGGGTCGTCGTCACCGGTGAGGACCTTCATGTAGGGGACGGGGTCTTCAATTTCGTCCTCGGGGATAATCTGAATGTCTTCACTCGATTCCGACGGGTCTTTTTCGGTCCCCGGCGCATCTGGATCATCCTCCGTGAACGGCTGTTCCAGTGAGTGCACGTTTTCCTGATCGGGCGAAATCTCCTCCAGCTTTTCAAGAAAATCGTCGTTTGCCATTCTTCAGCGTCTGTTATTTCTCAATGGTTGCCCTGGATGTCGAGCCGGCTTCTTTCTGTGCCAGGTTATCTGGTTTATCGACGGTTTGAAACATTTCGAGCAGTGTGTCCAGAAGTTTCGGACCCGCCATCTCGGAGGCATCGAGGAAGAGGTAGTAGCGGTCGGTGTCGGTCCGTTCCACGAGATCCGGAAAATTTTGTTCAAGTGTGTCGAGACCACCGGGTTCCGAGGAACGGACGATGATGAGTCGATCCCCGGCCTTTATGGACGACGCCCCGACCTGAGATGCCCGAACCCGTAGTTTTGAATATGCGGCGAGGTTTTTGATGGCGTCCGGAAGTTCCGATCCGTACAGATCTCGAAGTTCCGTAAGAAGATTTTCGACCTCCTCCAATGATTCACAGGAACCGAACCGCTGATACAACCGGATCCGATCCTTCTCGGACCGGGAGTAGGATTCGGGCACCCGGAGGATGACGGGAAGCTGGATGGAGGGGTTTACCTCTTCGGGGACTTCTTCACCTTTTAGCCTTTTGAGTTCCCGTTTCAGTAATTTGCAGTACAGGTCGTAACCCACGGTGTTAATGTGTCCGCTCTGTTCCCGGCCGAGCAACCGACCCGCTCCACGAATTTCGAGGTCCCGGAGCGCAACCCGGAAGCCGGAGCCGAGTTCGGAGTACTCCTGAATTGCTTCCAGCCGATTCTGCGCTTCCGGTGTCAGTGAGCGATCCGTTGGTTTTACAAAATACACGTATGCCTGTCGATGATGCCGGCCAATTCGTCCCCGAAGCTGGTGTAGATCGGCCAATCCAAAGTGATCGGCGTCCTCCACGACCATCGTGTTCACGTTTTTGTGGTCCACACCGGATTCAATGATGGTTGTGCAGACGAGAATATCGATATCCCCCTCGTAAAACTTCATCATAACATTTTGCAGTTTCTTTTCGTTCATCTGACCGTGACCGATGGCGACGGAGGCTTCCGGAACCATCTCTTCCACGCGTTGCCGGGCTTTTTCGATTGTTTTTACGCGATTGTGGAGGTAGTACACCTGGCCGTCACGATCAAGTTCCCGGACGAGTGCGTTTCGCAACGATTCCTCATCGTAATTGATGACGTTGGTCTGTATTTCTCGCCGCCCCCCGGGTGGGGTACGAAGAGTCGCTATATCCCGAATTCCAAGCAGGGCCATGTGGAGACTTCTCGGTATCGGCGTGGCCGTCATGGTGAGAACGTCGACCGTGGTCCGCAAACGTTTCAGGTGCTCCTTGTCCTCCACCCCGAATCTCTGTTCTTCGTCGATGATCACCAGGCCCAGGTCGTCAAACTCGACGTCGTCCGACAGGAGCCGGTGGGTTCCGATGACGATATCCGTTTGTCCTTCCTTCATTTCCCGAATAATCCGGTTCTGCTCGCCGGTAGTACGGAACCGGCTAAGAGATTCGATGTTGATTGGATACGTACCCATTCGCTCCCGGAAGGTCATAAGATGCTGTCGGGTAAGCACGGTGGTTGGGGCGAGAAGAGCGACCTGTTTGCCGTCCATGACCATTTTGAAGGCCGCCCGCATCGCGAGTTCTGTTTTGCCGAACCCCACGTCCCCCGTTAACAGCATGTCCATGGGCTGAGGAGATTCCATGCTTTTCTTGATTTTACGGTTCACCCGCTCTTGATCCTCGGTTTCGTTATGCGGAAAAGCCGCCTCAAATTCAGCCTGCCAGTCCGTGTCCGGCCGGCAGGCGTGCCCGATACCCTTTTCCCGCATGGCCTGAACCTCGATCATTTCCTTTCCCAGTTCCCTGACGGCCTCTCCGACGCGTTTTTTCTTCTTCTCCCAGCGTGTACCGGTTAATTTGCTGAGAGTCGGGTTTCCGGAGCCGGAACCGAGGTATTTCTGAACCCGGTGAAACTCGGTTTCCGGTACTTCAAGTTCCACCGAATCCCGGAAATACAGTTTCATCACGTCATGTCTCTCTCCGTCTTTTTCCGATGTTGCAAGGCCTCCGAAGCGGGCGATGCCGTGGTCGACGTGAACCACGTAGTCTCCCACGTCCAGCTCCAGAAAATCATCAACCGGTCGGGTGCCCGCACCCTGTTCGTGTGAGACCTGTTTGCCGGTTTCCAGTTTCTGATCCCGCAGGTGATCTCGTCCAAGGATCCCGATGTTTAATTCGGGGAGCACAAAACCACCGGTGAGGTAACCCATGAGAAATTGCAGGTTCGTGTCGGGATCGTCCAGGTGTTCACCAACAACATCCTTCAGCCGTTTCCGTTCGCCCTCCGTCTGACAGACCAGGTACACCGTGTTCAGCTCATCCGTTACAGACGTCAGTCGATTGACTATTTCCTCCTGTTCTTCGCCGAGTGGAGCCAGGTGCCCCGTTCGAAACGTAACGGATTTTTCCTTGCTTTCGTCCGGGGGGAGGGACGAAACCCCTACTCTGGAGGAACTGACCGGATGCATTGTGACTTCGACGAATCGTTCGTGAGCGTCCTGTCCGTGGCGACGCTTGATCCGATCGGCCCGCCGGTGCAATTCCTCCGGGTTCATCCAGATAAAGAGAGGATCGACATCAAACAGATCAAGCAGGAGAGAACCGGATTGAAACGAATTATACTGTTCGATCTTCGACCGGTCCAGTAGAAGTACTTCCACCGCATTCAGTGTGTTTATGGAACTCTGCTGGCCCGGGTCAAACGTTCGGATGGATTCAATTTGTTGATCGAAAAATTCAAGTCGAAGCGGGTATTCCCGGCCCTCGGGAAATAAATCCAGAATTCCTCCCCTCACGGCAAACTGTCCGGGCACAAGAACACGGTCCACCCGTTCGTATCCAAAAGTGGCGAGCCGGTCGATCCATTTCTTCCGCGATGCCTTCTGCCCGATCTCCAGGGAGGATTGGTACTGGTTGAGGGCTTCGGGTTCCGGCACTCCCTGCATAAGTGAGAGAAGGGAACATACCCAGATATCGTTGTTCGATCCGGATGCATGTAGTTTTCGAAGCGCGTCAAGCCGGCTGGAACTGGAAAACGGTCGATGGGCCGGATCGGATTCATCCCCGGTAAGTTCCCAGGTCGGAATCTGATGGGCGGGAAGATCGTACAGGGTGTGGAGCTCATGCCGTCGCTCCGAGGCGGATCTTTCGCCGGGGGTCAGAAGAACGAAGGGACGATTCGCCACGTTCTGGTGCAGGGCGGTAATAAGAAGCCCCCCCGCGGCGCCGGACAAACCACCGGCATGCACAGGTGAACCTTCACGAATTCGTTCCGCCACGTTGCGGAAAGACGAGAGGGACCGGAACGAATGGAGTATGTTCTCAATCTGGCTGTTCAACGTTCGGGACCGTCAACTTCACAAATATAGAATCGTCAATAAGCATGAATCACGTTATTATAACTCAGAACGCCGCGAATACCCAAGAACAGGTAAATCAATGATTAGGAACAAACCAGATTGCGGACGATGGGAGGTATCGGACGGCAATGGAATGCACTGTCTGGAATCCGAATGAAACGGGACGCTTCAGGTACGGATTTGTGTGATGACGACGTTATGTGTGCCTTCCATAACAGGAAGTGGGACGGGAGGAACACGGATCGACTGGATCATCCGTCTGCTGTTGAGGACGAGGGATAACGGTCCCGGAATGTTCCCGTCGAAGCTCCCGATCTTCCGCCGGAACGTGACCTGAAATTTCGGTGATGTAGAAATCTCATTCCGTCAGTTTTTGTCCCCGGTTTCTTCCGCATCGGTCGATTGTTCATCCGGGTCGGTGGTACGGGATAGTTCTCCGGTGGTTTGAAGGTAAGCGGGTGCGGTGACCAGAACCAGAATCGGAATCAGAACGGGCAGCACAAGTACCCAGTACCAGAACGAGGACACGATGAATCCAATCAGGGCGATTGCCACATAGGCAAGAAAAATCAGGCCATAAAGACCGAGGGCTGGAACGAACCCGGAAAGCATGGTGTGGCGGGTGGATTTTACGAGTGCGTTGGCCGGCAGGAGCAGGGCCTCCTGTATTTTTTCCGGAAGGACATCCGGAAGATGCCAGTCGCGAATCAGGGTGGGAAGGGCATCCAGTCGATCTTCAACGGCGAAGTAAATGGCGTACATCCAGAGCGCACTTACGGGGAGAAGTAAAATGGAAAATCCAAGAAACACAAACAGGAACTGCAGAACCAGCAGCATCAGCAAAACGTGAAATTGATTGAGCCGGTTCCGGAACGGCCGGTAACTGAAATCGTCCGTCTTTTTAAACAGGGCCAGCACACAATCGGCCAGTGCCCCGTACATGGCCCCGCCGAGAATACCCAGTGACAATATGGTTCCAAGGACGGCCATAAGACTGGCGGATAGGACTTTAACGGGATGTGAACGGTATGTGTTAAACCCTGTCCGAAACACCACGGGCAAGTTCAGTGAGGTGCTCTGTTCCTTCAGCTGCCGGATCACCGGCTCGAGTTCCTTCTTCATTGCGTTAAGATTCTGATACCTGTTGTCGGGATCCGGGTCCGTCGCTTTTTCCAGGATGCTGTTGAGCGAGGAGGAGAGATCCGATTGGCCTTTTTGTGGATTCGCTTCGCCGGTTTCTTCCGGGTCACCGATCATGTTCTCAATCAGCACTCCCAGTGAAAAAATATCCGCCCTGTGGTCCACATCCGCCATTTCCTGAATTCGCTCCGGGGCCATGTAATCTTTTGATCCGTACACCTTTCCCTCTTCACCGAAATCATGGTCGCCTGCAATAAGCCGGGCGATCCCAAAGTCGGCAATTTTTGGCGTGTTTCCTTCCGAAATCAGGATGTTTTTGGGTTTTACGTCGAGGTGAATGATGTCGTTGTTGTGTGCGTACTGAAGGCCTTCACAGATCTGCTCCACGATATTGAGTTTTTCCAGTTCCGTGATTGATTTATTTTTAATCAGGGTTTTGAGAGTGGGGCCTTCCACGTACTCCATCGAAATAAAGTAATGGGAGTTTTCCTTTGACAGATCATAGACGGTGACGATGTTCGGGTGTTGAAGAGTGGCAAGGGTTCGCGCTTCCCGCTTGAACTGTTCCTGGAAGTCGGTACGGTTTGAAATCTCCCGGTATAGAATTTTTACCGCCGCGGGCCGTTCCAGCACCGTGTCCGTTGCGCGAAAGACCATCCCCATACCACCACGGCCGATAGGTTCCTCCAGCCTGTATTTCCCGAGTTGATCTCCGGGGCCAAAATCAAGTTCCTTATCGATGTCCATCGTTCCTCCGTCTCATCTTTTCAGGCCTCACCGATCAGTTCCAGGAATTCGGATTCGTCGAGAATTGCAACGTTCCGTTCCTGCGCCTCGTCGTATTTGGATCCCGGATTTTCTCCGGCGACCACTTTCGTGGTGTTTCCGCTTACCGAGGAGGTAACGCGGGCACCGAGGGACTTTGCCTTTTCCTGGGCCTCCTTCCGGGTGAAGGAATCAAGGGCTCCGGTAAATACCATTGTTTCCCCCTCAAGTGGTGTTTCACCCTCTTCCCGGTCTTCGGGTGTTTCCATGTGCTCGCGAAAGGAGTGGTCGAGAAGCCGCTGAATTACGTTCCGGTTTTCGGAATCCTGGAAAAATTCGCGAATTTCCGTGGCCATTTTGTCGCCGACGTCCCTGACGGATGTCAGTTCGTCACGGGAGGCGTTCATGATTTCGTCAAGGCTCTCGAAGTGACGGGCAAGTTCATCCGCGGTTGCTTCACCAACAAAGCGAATGCCCAGGCCGTAAAGAAATCGTGAAAGGGTGGTATGACGGGACTCCTCCAGTTCGTCCAGCAGGTTCTGGGCCGATTTTTCCCCCATTCGTTCAAGAGTTGCTATTTCCTCTTTTTTAAGTTCGTAGAGGTCGGCCGGATTCGATACAAGCCCCTTGTCCGTTAACTGTTCGACGAGCTTTTCGCCGAGCCCCTCTATGTCCAGTCCATCCCGGCTTGAAAAATGTTTGAGGCGTCCCTTGATCTGTGCCGGACAGGAAAAATTTACACATCGTTTGATGGTCTCCCCTTCGGGTTTTGAGGCACGGGAGCCGCAGACCGGACAGTGGTCGGGCATGTCGAACTCCTTTTCGTCACCGGTTCGTTCCTTTGGAACCGGGGCTATGACCTCGGGAATGACGTCTCCGGCCCGTCGAACACGGACCATGTCTCCAATGCGAACGTCTTTTTCCTCAATTTCTTCTTCGTTGTGGAGGGTGGCGTTTGAGATGGTGACCCCTCCGACCTCCACCGGTTCCAGTTTCGCCACCGGGGTAAGAGCCCCCGTTCGACCCACCTGTACGTCAATATCCTTCAGCTGGGTCATGGCTTCCTCGGCCGGGAATTTATAGGCGACGGCCCAGCGTGGGCTCCTTGACCGACTGCCGAGTGTATCGCGGTGTGCGTATTTGTTTACTTCAATGACCGCCCCATCCACTTCGAACGGATAGCTGGATCGCCGGTCGAGAATTTCCTCATAAAGATCAATCACGTCCTCCGGGGACGACGAACGATCTGCGTGATCGACGACTGTTTTTAATCCAAGTTCGGCCCCGGCCTTCAGCGCCGGGTACTCGCCGTCAAACGACCAACCCTCCATCCGCCCGAATCCGTAGACCAGGATGTCGAGAGGACGGTCCGCAACAATTTTCGGATCCTGCTGACGGAGTGTTCCCGCCGTTAAGTTTCTCGGGTTGGCGAAGGTCTTCTTGCCTTCTTCCCGCTGCTGTTCGTTAAATTCCTCGAACGCTTCCCGGGGCATGAAAACTTCGCCTCTTGCTTCCAGGAGATCCGGCACCGATTCGTTCTGACCGTGGAGCCGAAGGGGAATCGACCGGATGGTTTTCAGGTTTTTCGTGATGTCCTCACCGGTTTTGCCATCTCCCCGGGTTGAGCCCTGGACAAACGTGCCCTCTTCGTACACCAGTTCCACGGCCGTACCATCAATTTTCGGGGACACCATCATCTCGGGCAGGCTGTCTGTTCCCAGGCCCTCACGAACACGTCGGAAAAATTCCCTCACCTCATCCTCGTCAAACGCATTCGAAAGGCTGAGCATCGGAACGGCGTGTTCCACTTCCTTGAACTCATCAACCGGTTCGGCCCCGACGCGCTGTGTGGGGGAATCCTCCGACCGGTATTCGGGAAACGCTTCCTCAAATTCCTCGAGGGTCCGAAACAGGCGGTCGTACGTGCGATCGGGAATCTCCGGGTCCGCGAGAACGTAATACCGGTGGTCGTGATACCGAATTTCCTCACGGAGTTCCTCGATGTGCTGTTTTGCCTCCTTTGGTGAACAATCCTCCGGATTTGTTTCCGTCAGTTCGTCGATGCGGCTTGTTCGTTCCTCGGACATCGGGCATGTGTGAAAATGTTGTGTTCTCGAAAACGCTGTTGTTCCCATTCTAATAATTTGTGTTCCACGTTTCATCGTGTGGTTGAGGAAAAGAAGGAGCTCCTCCTTTGGATTGATCGTAATTTTTTCGTAAAGGAACAAATTACCGGAAATTTGCTGAGATCCGGGGAAGGAGTCCCGGACGATAGCCGGTTTTCGGTGACGGATAAGGACCAGGGGAAATACAGGGACAGTTGGTCGGGAGAATCCACGAACGTTGAAGGAGTGGAATTGTCCGATGATTCGGCGCTGATTCCTGCCGGGTGTGGTGGCCCTTTTTTCCGTTAATCGTTGTTCAGGAACCTGGACCGGACGTGCTTCCGGAGGGCGGTTTCGTCCTCGGGCATGTTCTCGAGGTATGAGGATAGTTCTTCCCGGTCCATTTTGTTCCCGAGGTACGCGTTGACGCGGGCGGCGGTGGTGGCGTTTACGGCTTGCTGAAAACCTCCCAGCGTTTTCTGGAAAATGTCGAACAGTTCGTCACGGTTCTGGAGGCGGTATTTCTGGTGGTAATTTTCGGCCGGATAAAAAACGTCAAGCCGGGAAATCTCCGTTTGCACGTTCATGTCCTTTTTTTCTTCCAGTTTCTTTTTCCAGGCCCGAGCCGCTTTCTTTTGTTTGTCGTCGTAATAAAACAGGATGTTTCGATACTGCCGGGACCCGTTCTGTCTCTCGGGGTTGTGACTTTTCCAGAATACCTCCAGCAGTTTTTTGAATTTAATTTTTTCCGGATCGTAAACGACCTGAACGGTTTCCGTGTGGTCCTTTATTTTTTTGTAGGTCGGGTTTTTCGCGTCACCGCCCGCGTAACCCACTTCCGTACGAATGACGCCGTTGAGACCCCCGAACTGGGCGTCCGAGGTCCAGAATCAGCCATAGGCGAATGCCGCGTGTTGGAGGTCGCTGTCACTGTTCACGTTTTTGTTCGGTTCGGGGTCGGGTGTCTTTTCGCCGTCACCGGCGATTGTGTATAACCCGATTCCGCTAAAAAGAACAATAAAGATGAATAGAAACGGGAACGTTCGCAGTTTTGTCATGTGCTTTTTTCGGAGAATGTCGCCTCGCCTCTTCCTCCATCGAGTGTGGAGTGTAACGGCATTGTTGTAAAAAAGCAATAAAAAGGTGGAAAAATTCTGCCAAAAGAGGAATTCTACAGGGTTTTACCCGTTCAACTGGAACTTTTGAAATCAAATTATGAGGACGGTAAAATGGGATTGACGAAGTCACGGAGGGGATGTTGGATAACCTTGTGAGTTGTGCCTGTGATTGGAGGGGTTTTTTGAGATGGTGGATAACGGTTCCGAATTTGTTCATCTTCATACCCACAGCCACTACAGCCTGCTGCAATCCAGCTGTACCATAGACGAGCTGGTGGAGGCGGCGTCCAGCTTTGACATGCCCGCCCTGGCGCTGACGGATCGGGGCAACATGTTTGCGACGATTGATTTTTACAAGAAGGCCAAAGAGGCCGGGATCAAACCGATTATTGGGGCCGAGCTGTACGTGGCACCCGGCGATATGACGGAGAAAAACCCCTCCGGTACCGCCCGGGAAAATGCACACCTCACCGTGCTCTGCAAAAACCAGAAAGGATATAGAAACCTGATAAAGCTGGTTTCCGGTGCCTATAAGGAAGGGTTTTACTATCATCCGAGGGTGGATCACGAATTTTTAAGCCAGCACGGGGAGGGGTTGATCGGTCTCAGCGGTTGCTGGCAGTCCGAAATTTGCGAGGCCCTGCGAATCGGCGACGATGCGGAAGCGGAGGACCTCACGGCGACGTATCGTGATATTTTCGGGGCGGATGATTTTTACGTGGAATTGAACCGTCATGGCCGGCAGGGAGAACAAACCGTCATTGAAGGACTCCTTGGGCTTGCGGATGAGTTTGGTCTTGATCCCGTGGCCACGAACGATGTCCATTATCTTCACCCGGACGATGCACTGGCACAGCAGGTATTGACCTGTATACGGACGAACACCAAACTCGAAGAGGTGACGTCCCGGGCGCTGCCGACCGATGAATTTTACTTCAAAAGTGGCGAACAGATGACGGAGCGTTTCGAGGACATTCCTCGTGCGATCGAGGCCACGCGGGAAATCGCCGATCGCTGTGACGTGACGCTTGAACTGGACGAGTACCACCTGCCGATTTACGACGAAGAGCGTGACGAGAGTGAAATTCTCCGCAAACGATGTGAGAAGCGTCTTGAGGAAAAATACGAAAGAGTTACCGATGAGATTCGCGAGCGGCTCGACCACGAGCTCTCCACGATATCGGACATGGGGTTTCCCGGTTATTTTTTAATTGTTCAGGACCTTGTTGAGGAGGCAAGAAACCGGGACATCCCGGTGGGACCGGGTCGCGGATCGGCCGCCGGCTGCATGGTCAGTTACCTCCTCGGTATAACCGGAATTGATCCGGTGGAGCATAACCTGATCTTTGAGCGATTCCTGAACCCCGGCCGTCACGAGATGCCGGACATTGATATTGATTTCTGCAAAGACCGCCGGGATGAACTCATTGATTTCGTGAAGGAAAAGTACGGGGAGGAACGCGTTACGCAGATTATCACGTTTGGATCCATGAAAGCCCGGGCGGTTATTCGGGACGTCGGGCGCGTCCTGGGCATACCGCTTGAGGAAGTGGACGAAATTGCGAAGTTGATACCGTCCGGTCCGGGCGTGACCCTGGAGGAAGCGTGGGAGAACGAACCGAAGCTGAAGCGGAGAATTGAGGAAGGAGGGGAAACGTATCAGCGACTCTGGGACCTGAGTAAAAAGCTCGAAGGACTGAATCGAAACGCCGGAAAACACGCCGCCGGCGTGGTCATCGGAGATCGTCCGCTGACGGAGTACTGCCCGATATTTGTCAGTGACAAAGGGGAAACCACACAGTTTGACGGGGACGCTGTTGAGGAGGCCGGATTGCTGAAGATGGACTTCCTCGGGCTGAAAAACCTGACGGTTATAGAAAATTGTCTGCAGATTATTGAGGAGCGAGAGGGGAACCGTCCGGAAATGGAAAAGCGGCCGCTCGAGGACGATGCGGTTTTTGAACTGCTCTGCGAAGGCCGAACGGCGGGTGTGTTTCAACTGGAATCGGAGGGAATGGTTAATCTTTGCCGGCGACTGCAGCCGGACACGTTTGATGACGTCATTGCCCTGCTGGCACTGTACAGACCGGGGCCGCTCGACAGCGGAATGGCGGATGATTACGTCGAGCGAAAACACGACCCGGACAAAATTACCTATCCCCATCCGCAGCTTCAGGACATTTTGGAGCCGACCTACGGCGTGATGATTTACCAGGAGCAAATTATGCAGGCGGCCAATAAACTGGCCGGATTCTCCCTCGCCGAAGCGGATAAACTGCGAAAGGCGATGGGGAAAAAGATTCCTGAACTCCTCGAAAAATATCGGGAAAAATTCGTCAGTGGCGCCGTCGAAAACGGCGTGGAGGAGGAAACCGCCGACGAGATCTTCGACGCCATCGAGAAATTTGGGCGCTACGGGTTCAACCGTTCACACTCGGCCGCATACGCCATGATCACCATGCAGACGGCCTTCCTGAAGGCGAACTACCCTGTGCCCTACATGGCGGCTCTCCTGACCTCCGTAAAGGGGAACACGGACAAGGTGAAGGAGTACATCGAGGACACCCGGGACATGGGAATTAAGGTGCTTCCCCCCGACGTGAACGAAAGTCGGGCGTCGTTTACCGTCGCCGGGGAAAACCGAATCCGCTACGGACTCGCGGCCATAAAACAGGTGGGAACTCGGGCAGCAGAGAAGATCGTGGAAGCCCGGGATGAGGGAGATCAGGAATCGTTCCGGTCCATTTTCGATTTCTGTTCACGTGTGGACCTGCAGCTTGCGGACCTCGGTTGTCTGGAGTCCCTTGTGGAGGCGGGGGCGTTTGATTCTCTTCACGAGGATCGAGCGGACCTGTACGAATCCCTGGAACTGGCCTCGGAGTACGGTGCCCGGCAGCAGCGAAACCGGGAACACGGTCAGCAGTCCCTCTTTGGCGGGTCCGATGGCAATGGGCGTGCCGAGCCGGAACTCAAGAACGTGGATGACTGGACGGACGATGAACGGATTGCCCGGGAGAAAGAAGCCTTCGGTTTCTACCTCGACGACAACCCACTACAGAATTACAGCTCCGTAATTCGGGCGATGCGAACCAGCACCATTGCGTCGATTCGTGATAATCGTCCGGACGGCACGTTTCGAATTGGTGGAATGGTAACGGAGACCCGGGATGTTCGCATCCAGAACGGGGAGCACGCCGGACGGGAAATGCTTATATTTACCCTGCGGAACCTGGAGAAGGATCGAGTGGAATGTGTTCTGTTCCCGGATGCCATGGAAAAATACGGTCACCGGGTATTTGAGGATTCCGTGATATTGCTTGAGGGAGAGGTTCGCGAGCGAAATGGCGAGGTAACCGTTTCGGGACAGCGCGTTGAACTGGCTGAACGTGCGCTTCGTTCCTTTGTCAACGGCATGGAACTCAATTTGGAGGAAGTGTCGGAGGACCTGCTGGACGGGGTTCGGCAGGTTGTCGATCAACACTCCGGGGACGTCCCGCTTTATCTCCGCGTCCGCGACCGGGAAGGCAATCGTGTTCGCCTCCGGGCCTCAAGGGAATGGAGTGTGTCCCCCTCCCGTTTCCTTCTGAACGACCTTTCCTCCATACTGCCCCGCAAAGAGGTCTCCATCACAACGACGGATGCCGGGACGGGATCGCCCTCCTGAGGTCGGCTCGGTGGGAAACGAATCTCATTCCGCCTGAGATCATCACGATGATCTCGGGGGGAGGTAGAACCGATTCGCGGGAACGAATTTGCGATTCCGGGTGTCGTAAATATAGAGGGAACCCGACGGTTTGGACTCCTGCTGGATTTGCCAGGATTTTACTTTTTCCACTCTCCAGCCCCGTGAGCTGCTGTCCCATGCTATGACTTCATACCTCTCCCGGATGATTTTCTGTAAACTGGTGGCGTCTTCGTCTTCTTCTTCCTCCTCCTCTCCCGTTTCCACACCCACGACGAAATATGGGTGTTCGTTCTTCGGCACGTCAAACCCGAGGTCGTCAAGGTTCGCGACACAGATGTTCAGTTCGCCCTCGTACTGATCCTCGAGTTGTTCAAGAAGATGTTCGGCTTCTGACTTGCGCACGGGTTATTCCTCCTCTTTTTGGTCAATGTCGGAATCGATGCCGTATTTCCGGGCAATCTGTGACAGTTCCTCGAGACGATTTTCCACTTTTCCTTTGATGGTGTCATCCGGAAAGGAACCGTCCTCGTCTCGTTCGCCAGCGGGCTGCCGGGTTAAGATCTCGATGCCTTCGTCAACGTGAGACACGGGGTAAATGTGAAACTCCTCTTCTTCCACCGCATCTACGATCTCGTCCCGGAGCATCAGGTTCTGCACATTGCTTTCGGGAATCATCACACCCTGTTCGCCGGTAAATCCTTTTTCTTTGCAGACCCGGTAAAATCCCTCAATTTTTTCATTCACGCCACCGATTGCCTGGACCTCTCCCTGCTGGTTTACGGATCCGGTCACGGCAATATCCTGACGGATCGGAACCTCCGCAAGAGCGGACAGCAGGGCGTATAATTCCGTGGAACTGGCACTGTCCCCGTCCACTTCTTCGTAAGTCTGTTCAAAGGTCAGGCTTGCGGATAGTGCCAATGGACGTTCGCTGGCGAACTCCCCACCCAGGTAACCGGCAAGAATCATGACCCCTTTGTTGTGGATTCGACCTCCCAGTTCCACCTGGCGATCGATGTTGACAACTCCCTCCTTACCGGCATATACGCGTGCCGTGATTCGGGAGGGTTTTCCAAAGGCGTAATCACCCAGCTGAAGAACCGCGAGACCATTGACCTGTCCCACCACTTCTTCGTCGGTATCTATGAGGATGGTGCCTTTCTCGATGAGTTCGCGAATGCGTTCCTCCACCCGGTTGGACCGGAATATCTGGTGCTCCACCGCTTTGTCCACGTCGTCCCGGCTTACAAGACCGTTTCCCTGCCGGTTTCCCCAGTAGTTTGCCTCTCGTACGAGATCGGCAATTTCGTGGAAGTGCGTGGATATTTTTTCCTGATCCCCCACTTCGCGAATGCCTTCTTCCACCACCCGAGCGACCCCGGATGGGTCAAAGTGGGTAAGGTCCTCTTCATCACAGAGATCACCAATAAACTGGGCGTATTTTTCCATGATGTCCGGGGTTCGATCCATCAAATCGGCGAAGTCGGCTTTGACTTTGTAGAGTTCCTGAAAATCTTCGTCCAGCTGGTACAGCATGTGGTAGAGACGTTCACTGCCAAGAAGAACAACGTCCACCTCAAGAGGAATGGACTCCGGGTCGAGTGTCCGGGTTTGGATGGCCCGGTATTCCTGTCCCATGGGTTCGGTTTGGATGGAATTGTTTTTCAAAGCCCTTTTGAGCCCCTCCCAGGCGAAGGGCTGGGTCAGGATGTCTTTTGCCTCGATCATGAGGTATCCCCCGTTTGCCTCATGAAGGGCTCCTTTCTTAATCATTGTGAAATCGGTTTTGAGTTCCCCCATCTGGCCCTCGTGTTCTATTCTCCCCAGGAGATTGTAATACGTCGGGTTGCTTTCGTAAACAACGGGCGCCCCATCACTTTCACTGTTGTCCACGAGAAGGTTGACCCGGTATTTGTCGAAATTTGGTTGATTCATTCCGCTCATTCCGGCCATCATCATGGCGGGCATACCCCCCTGCTGGGCTCCTTCCATTTCCTTGATCTGCTTGAACATCTGGACGTTGTCAAGCAGATCGTTCATCACCTCATCAAGGAAGTTCTGAATCTGGTCGTGTTCTTCGTAATCTTCCCGAAGTTCATTGATAAGCCCCTCAACGGCCATCGTGATGATCCGGCGATCCAGTTCACGAATTTCCTCCCTGGCTTTTTTCTGGGCTTCCAGGATCTGATTCCGAATGTCCTGCTGTTCGGTCTCGAGTTCCTCACGCCGTTCCTCTATTTCTTCCCGTCGTTCTTCCTCCAGCTGGCCGAATTCATCCGGGGTCATAACGTCCCCATCAACAAGCGGGGCCAGCATTGGTCCTCCCGGTGTGTTCACCACTGTGAAATCGTGTTCCTGTGCTTTCTGTTCAAGTTCCTGCAGGAGCTCCTTCCGTTTCTGTTCAAAGGATTTCTTGATTTTTTGCTGTTCCTGTTTGTATTCGTCGCTGTCAAAGGACTCGGGTACTTCCGTTCGGAGCTGGTTGACGAATGTCTCCATGTCGTCCCGAAGTTCTTTTCCCACCCCACAGGGAAGCTGTATTGCCTGTGGCTGATCGGGGTTCTCAAAATTGTTCACGTATACCCAGTCATCCGGTGACGGTCGGTCTTTCGCTTTGCGCTCGAGGTACTCCTTCACCGTCTGGTGTTTTCCGGTTCCTTTCTTCCCGTAAGCAAATATGTTGAATCCGGGACTATTAATGTCGATACCAAATTCCACGGATTCAATGGCCCGGTTCTGCCCAATGGTCTCATCGAGTTTTTCGAGTTCCTCCGTGGAGTCAAAGTCAAACTGGTCTGCAGTACAGCAAATCTGCAGTTTTTCCGGATCAAGCCGGTTGTTCTGGTCCATAAGTACGTCGCCTCCTTATCGGGGACAAGAAATAATGAGCAAAAGAGTTCGAATGAACTACCCCGTTCAAATCGGTACTTCAATCGATGGAATCATGAATAGATAACGTATGGAGGAAGGTTCCGTGGTACCCCCGAAAAAATTGAGTGTTTATTGTTGTTGTTCACGCGCTTTATGTCAACAACCGCAACCGCCAAAGAGGGTCCCGGATGGTCCGTTCCGGGTGACAATCCTGTTCATTTTGACGGACGAAAATTCCATCAAATTGACAATCTGTCAGTTTTGTTACCACCCCCTGTATTTTATCCCCGGTCATCCTATTTAAAGTCATTATATATAACAACTTACGTTCATATCTGAAAATGGTTTTATGGCATTGAATTTGCATAATAAATGGTGTGAAGAAGTTGGATGAAGACTCGCTCGTTATGAATTTTGAATTGAGTTAAAGGATAAAAACCATGGCTATTGAAAAACGTGGTAACGACGTCGAAAACCGTCTTGGTAATGTCTTTTCCCTCGCCGATCAGCTTCTGGAAGGCCCATTCCGTTCCAGGGGACCTTCCTGGTTGCGCAGCCGCGAGAAATCGCCGGCTCCGTCGATGGACGTGAGTGAGACCGGTGAGGAATACCTGATCGAGCTCGAGGTGCCCGGTATGGATCCGGATCAGCTTGACCTGTCGATCTCCGGTCACACGCTCACCATCTCCGGTGAGATCAACGAGAAGGAAGAACGGAGTGACGAGAACCGGGATTATCACCGAATTGAACGGAATTACGGTACCTTCACCCGACAGGTTCAGCTTCCGGAGGCCACGGAGACGGAGAACGTAGAAGCGGACTACAGTCGTGGCGTTCTCCAGATTCGGGTGCCGAAAGCTCAACAGGCGAAGACCAAGAAGATCGACGTCAACGTGAAAGAAGAATAACAAGTGGTCGAGGCCACGAATCGATTTCCTCACCGGCCATACAGGCCGGTGGGAAATCGGGAGGCGGAACGAATCCTCCCTTTTGCCCTGGCGGGTATCGATCCGCCTCCCGTTTTCCTGAATAATTAACAATTGTGTATACCTGCGGTTCATAAGAGATTAACGATGAATTTCTGAAACTATATTCCAAAATACCGATCATGAAAAAACACACGGCCATATTTGTTACGACTATTCTCATGGCGGTTTCACTTCTCGTTTCATTCCCTCCGAGCATTGTTTCTCAGGAAGATTCCGGATCATCCAAACCGAACCCGAACACGGAGAAAACGGATGGCCGGATTCAGGATCTGATTGAAAAACTCGGTGATGACTCACGTGAGGTTCGGGAAAAAGCGACGAGAGCCCTTGTAGAAATCGGTAAACCGGCCCTTGATGCACTGAAAAAAGCACGAGAGAATACCAGAGATCCCGAAGTTCTCTGGCGAATTAACGACGCCATATCCCGAATTAAGAAGGAAGGATCGGATGAACGAAAACCGGACACTCCGGACACGCCATCTCTTCGCGAACAGCTTGACGTGCAGACCACCCGTATTATTAGAGGACCGGATGGGGAGACGGTTCGGATCACCCGAGAAGGCAAAAAAGGGCCCGTAACAGTTCGGGTTCGGCGCCGGAAAAATGGTAAAACAAAGGAAGAGACCTATCGCGCGGAATCGGTGAAGAAGTTCCGGAAGAGATACCCGGACATCGCAAAAAAATACAACATTGAACAATCATCCGGATTCTCGTTCCGGTTGAGCCGACCCGGTGGGATCGAACCAGAGAAGAATTTCGGTGAACGGGGAAAAAAACCACTGAAAAAATTTGAGAAACAGATGCAAAAATGGCTGAACGAGTTTGACGAATCCTTTAAGCCATTCGAGCCCTTTGAGTTCGGTCCTGAATTTCCGGAACCCCGGTCTTTTGGCGAACTTCAGAAGGAGTTACAGAAGGAGTTCAAAAAGTTAAGGAAACAATTTGATGGCCTGCGGCGGGAAGAAGACGAAACGAACAAGACGTCTCTCGGCGCAACGTTTGAGGAGCCGGATCCTGCTCTTCGCCACCAGCTCAACCTTTCCGATAATGCCGGCATTGTGGTTCGCGACGTCAGATCGAACCACGTTCTTGATCGGGTCGGTTTGCAGGAGTGGGATGTGATCATATCGGTCAATGGAACAACGGTACGATCATCAAATCACGTGAGAACGCTTCTCCGTGAAGGCATGGAAACGGGGAACCCGATTCGGATCACGGTGTATCGATCCGGAGAAGAACAGGTCATTTCCGGAGATCCTTCGGCGTATTCCTCCGGAACCGGTGAGGACAAAAATAAAAGGCGAGAAAAGGAGGATAAGAAAGATTCCTCCCGGAGCAAAGATTATTGATTGCTGTGAAGCCCCTTTCTGCATGATGGCTTTCTCGTCCTCCCCGGTGCCGTATCACACCACCCATCAGTAACTTCAGCTTCCTCCCACGTTTCGGTAAAGAGCGGTGGGGTCCGACCAGAGACCCCACCCCATACCGGTGCCGACCACCAAAAATCACAGGTCTCTTCTGCCGATAAAGATCAGTGCCGGTGACGGTCTGGAAAAACCCGATCGGTTTACCGGTTGGAGACGAAAACGGCAATCCACCTTCTCCCCGTGGACGAAGGGATGCAGAATCGGATGAGCTGAATATGTTTGCCCTGTTTCATATCCGGATTGGGTGGTAACGTTTATTGAACAAGAACCGGCGAGACAACCGGAAGGGGCACAAAATCACGGATACCGGATCGGTGTTTATAAGGTTGATCACCGAATACAGAAATGACCCAGAGATTTTATCGTAATTTGGCCGGAGGCCTGGCCATTGTTATCGGGGGGTTCCTGCTTCTCTGGTATTTTTATGGGTTGTTGTTTCCGGACGCACCGGGAGCGATCATTGCGTTCCGGCAGACGACGGGTTGGGAGCGATTCCTTCGATCGATGGTCAAACTGGCTCTTTTTTGTTTGCTGATCATTTTGGGATTCCGCCTGCTTCGACTCCGGCCGAGAGCTCCGGATTCTCTTTTTCGACGAATCAGGAAGGCCGTTGAGTCCAACCCCGACGAGCCTCTTCCCGAAGGGGTTCTCGAATCGATCACCGGGTCCGTGGAAGACGTCCGTTACGTACCGGGAGCCATGGATGCCCTATTTGGCGGTACCGAAGAAGGGGAGGAAGAGTGGCATCACCTGCGGAATGCGGTGGAACGGGTGAACGTTGGTGAGATTACGGACTGGTCCGAACTGGAGGAAGCGCTGTCGGACACCTCCGCCATCTCAAGCCTGCCGCTGCTGTACGAACGCATGGAGCGGGTCGAAATTACGCCGCTCGTTCGACATCGATTCTGGGAACTCGCCCGGAATTCCGGTGACACGGAGGCCGTTAAACTCGGCATCTGTCTGGGTACGTTTGACCTGACCGAACGGGAGCGAAGCGACCTGGAGATTTTTGCAAGACATCCCGAGTTCACCGTTTACGTGGCACATGTTTTCCTGCGGGAATCGGAAACGGAACCCTCCTATCGTGACCAGCTTGTTGAGCTGTTACCGGTGGTACAGGGCTGGGGAGTGGTGCGCCTGATTGAAGTCATTCTCGAGGAAACGAAACTGGTGGATCGGGAGGAGGTTCCCCGGTTAATTTTGATTCATGGCATGGAAAATACATCCGGTGTCCGACATGAGGTCGTTCAAATTTGTCTCCGGCACCTGGATTTGTTTGAACTTTTCGGGAAGGCCAGATCCGACGATCGCCTGTTTCGTGCCGTGGTTCGTTTTATGGAGTCCCTTCTCCTGGAACCGGAACCTGCTGGGGAACTGAAGCGGATGGAAAGTGGTCAGGATCTGCTTGAGTTGTACCTTGATATCCTCACCGAACGTGATCGGGATGTCTGGGTTCTCTATGGTCTGGTAAATGTAAATTCATTTCTCGAGGAGTTTGCTCCGGAGTGGCCCGGTCGGGACCGTCTCCTGAAAAAGGTACGATCCGCTCGCGAGCGTGTGGAGACGGAAGGCGTGCTTCGCGATGGTCTCGAGAAAAAACCGGTACGTGACCTCGTGCTATCGATCATACGGGAGGACGGTCGCAGGAAACTCGTGCCGGACGTTGTGGAGACCTGTCTTTCGGATGACCCCGGGGTTCAGGCGGTGGAAGTGGTCGGGGAGTACGGTGAGGAAAAACACCTTCAGAGGCTTCGGGACGTCGTAACGGAACTGCGAACCCGGACCGGTGGAGATCGGGAGGATCAACCGGGCAAACATGAACCCGGACTTCGCACAAAACGAGATCTGGTGTATGCCAGTGCCGTACGTCATATCGGAAAAGTCGATTCAGCGTCGTCGCGGGAGGAAATCAGGGAGGCCTTAACCTATCACGACGCACGCGTCCGGGTGGCGGCGTTGAAGGCAATGTCGGACCTGTCCCCCGACCAATGGACGGAGGAATTGGCGGAGGCGGCTCGATCAACGGAGGAATTGCTCCAGGGCGCAGACCGGGTGAAGTTGCTTCAGGTGGCGGACCAGACCGGGTATTTGCTTGTGTCGGAATCCCCGGACCGGGACCGGGATTATACCTGTCCGGCCTGTGGATTTCTGGTCTTCCCGGAGGAACCGGGTAGCGGGATGACCTGTCCGATTTGTTCGTGGATTGACAGCCGCCGTCAGCTGTTGCAACCCGTCAGTGAAAACGGACCGAACGAAGGAAGTCTACGTGAATTACAGGAGGAACTGATGGCGGCGTTGTCTCCGGACCTTGAACAGCTCCAGGAATTCCGGAGGGATGATGAATGGCATCCCCTTCCGGACGTAACCTCCGACAGAAGAGAGAAGAACCGGAGGCGGGAATCCGGGGCTTCCTCCGGCAATTCAGCGTATTACTGGAAGTAATCCATTCCGGGAAGAAATACAGCAAAAACCTTCCCGGACGATACTGGTCCGGTTTGAGAACGGGTTAATGATTTTTACCTGTCAGGAGTAAAGGGTAAAGGACTCCCTGAAGGAAGAGGGGAATTTACGTGATAACACCCACGTGGGTACCGGAACGGACAGACGATGTCCGCTCCGAACCCTATGTGTGGGAAATGAACGTTGCCGGAGGTATGAGGGGGGCCGGTTAGTTAACTTCCACGTTTTCGGCTTTCGGTCCCTGGTCCCCTTCCGTTTCTTCGTACTCTACGGTCTGTCCTTCTTCGAGGGTTTTAAAGCCCGTTCCGGAGATGTCGGAGTAATGAACAAACAGGTCGTCTCCTCCGTCTTCCGGTTCGATGAATCCGTATCCCTTGTCTTCGTCAAACCATTTGACTGTTCCAGTAGGCATGGTCTTTCTCGTGAACGATCGTAAAACGTAACGGCTCGTGCGGCAGCGTACCTGGGACATTCTGTCCCGGGTTCGCACACCGGACGGACCGGTTTGAAAAACGAATCAATACGTATTCGAAAAAGCAGGGGAACGAACCGGCGTTCGGAAACGACCGTTAAGGTCAAGTACATCTCCGATATCCGGACATCCCTGTTTTACGAATGTAATATTAATTTTACACCCGGACCGGGCCGGGTTACAAACAACGGTTTCATTTCCGGGAGGAATCCCCCCCTGAATAATGTTGCGTTCCAGGGGGAAATATTCTTGATTTTCGTGAATTGTCCCGGTATAACGAACGGTGAATGGATTGTCGATCGGGGTAATTTCCAGACATCATAACGGAGGCCTTCTCAATGCCATCGTACCATCGAGTACTCGTTGCCGTTCTGTTTCTTGGTCTGGTCCTCGGTTGTGCCATGCCGGAGGAGACCGACCACATTCCGTTCAAGAAGCCTTCCTCTTACAGGAATGCACGAAAAGTTGGGGTCGATATCGTTGCCGGCGCGGAGGTGTATTACAACCGAAAGGAGACCCGGAAAGCATTTGGCTTCGACATCCGGAAGGCCGGCATTGTACCTATCTTCATTGTGGTACAGAACAAGAAACCTTCTCCACTGAAGGTGCTTCCCAAACAGACGTTTCTCAAGGGGAAATCCGGTGTCCTCTGGAATGTTCCGAATTCCCGGGATGTGTACCGAACTCTCCTGGAGTACAACCGGGCCGGTGGTGATTTTTCCGTAAATTACGATGAATCGGCCACCAATCAACTCGAGGGCTTCGCCGTTGGAATGATTACGGATGAATCCGTGATTGGGAAGGCGCGGAAAAGCGAGACAAAGGAAACCGCCGCGGGGAAAACCCGAAAACGGTTAACCGAGGAACTCCGCAACGGCAACCTGGAAAACCGGGAAATACAGCCAAACTCCCACGCCCTCGGCATTCTATATTTTTCCGGGAAAATTCAGGACCCCGTTCAGCTTCACCTGACACTGGAAGTGGTCCACACCGGCGTGGAACACGAACTGGTTCTGCCTTTTGAAGGGCGATACAATTAGCCATAACAGATGGCGACAAAAGAAGGAAGCCACGGAAAGAAGATTTATTCCATCGGACATTCGGATCGGGACCGGCAGCAGTTTCTCGAGGTTCTGTTTGGACACGACATCGAAGCCGTTGCGGACGTAAGACGTTATCCTTCCTCACGGAAATTTCCTCACTTCAACAGTGGCAACATGTCGTCCTATCTGTCCGAGCAGAGCATCCGTTACGAAACATTCGGTGACGGGCTCGGGGGTTACGTCGGATCCCAGGAGAACGAGGATAAAATCGGTGGATGGAAGGCGGATGGGTTTAAACAGTACGCCGCCTACGCCCGGACGGCGTCATTTCAGGAGGCCCTGAAAGGCCTCATGGAATTGGCCCGGCATCACCGGACGGCATTTCTATGTGCGGAAGGGTATTACCGGAGGTGTCACCGTCAGATTATTGCCGATTATCTTGTCGCGCACGACTGGACGGTCTACCACATTTCGTCCCCGGGAAGCTGCACGAAGCACGAACTGCGTGATTTTGCCTCAATCGAGGATCGCCGTGTTTCCTACGAAGATTGACGGACGAACGGAGAATACGGAGATCCTGGCGTATGGGAACTCCCTCGTTCCCGATCATTGGCCCCTCCGAGTTCAGAAGCCGGTTTATTCCGCCCCGTCGTTCGATGTGCCTCTAAACGTCCGGAAAGACCGGGGCAGGAAATCGATCAGATCGGTGGCGGTAAGGGATTCCCGCGATCGTTCCTCCGCGGCGAGATCACCGGATAAACCGTGGAGGTAAACACCAAGCCGGGCTGCGTTCCAGGGAGTGTAGCCGCGTCCGAGAAACGACGTAATCATGCCTGTAAGCACGTCTCCGGTTCCACCGGAAGCCATGCCGGGGTTTCCCGTTTTGTTTATCCAGGTCCTGTTTCCGTCCGAGACGACCGTTCTGCTTCCTTTTAGAATCGTTACCACTCCGTGCTGGCCTGCGAACTCTTCCGTGACCTCTGACCGGTTGTTCTGTATTCGGGAAATTGATTTGTCGGTGAGACGTGAAAATTCACCCGGATGAGGCGTCACCACACATGGAGCGTTCCGGTTCCGAAGAAGGGCGAGATCATCCTGAATGTTGTTTAATCCGTCCGCGTCAAGCACAAGGGGAGATTCCGTTTCCTGGACGAGTTTCGCGGCGAGTGTTTGAACGGAGGCGGACGTGCCAAGGCCCGGACCGGTCGCCACGGCGTCCCGGTCTTCAACAAACGAAAGGACATCGTCGATGCCCTGTTCACTGAACCGACCGTTTTCGGTGTCGGGCATCGGGTAAACCAGGGGGCAGATAAGCTGAGAAGCAACGATGGTATGGATGGCATCCGGCACGGCCACGTAAACCAGTCCCGAACCGGATCGGAGGGCACCACCAGCCGTCAGCACGGCTGCACCGGACATGCCGGTTGATCCGGCCACAACGGCTACTTTTCCGAATGTTCCCTTGTGGCCGTCCTCCGGTCGTTCTTTTAATTTTGGGAGGTCGGACATGACGTGTGTCTTCATACAGGATTACCGGTGTTTTTCGTTCCGTCCCGGGAGAAAGGTCCGGTTCCGTATCCCGGAATCCAGCCGCCGGGACGGGAGTGGTTCAAATCCGGGTATTCAGCTGTTTTTCGGCATCCACAACCCCCCTGTTTATGCGTTCCACACACTGCATCAACCGCCGTTTCAGCATCAGGTCCTGCTCCAGGTTGCGGTATATCATTCGGCATAGCTGGACGGTCATACGCAGGGTTCGAACCAGATCTCCCTCCGCGGCCTCCGTATCCCGGGAGAGTTGATGGAACGGTCTCCCTCGTCCCCAGTCATAAACGAGGCCGGTAAGGGAAAAGTCAGGTTTTTTGGTCAGTTTTTTAATGCCGAGTTCGTTTTCCCGAACGTTCACCGCCTTGATGAGGTTATCCGCCTCCCGGGCCACCTGTCGAAATTCAGGGTCGTGAATACCAGGATAATTTCGGTTTCCCCTCGGTTCAAAGACGGCCGCCGCAAGGACCAGAATTAGTTCCGTTTCGGATAGTTTCGAGAGAAGGTCGGAGGCCAGGAATTCGGCCGCCTGGATTTCGTACCCGTTCACCCGGGAAGCAAATTCGCCTTTCCTGGTCAGTTCCTGATCGTTTATGTAGTTGAACTCCTTCAGGAATTGCAGCTTTTTCTTAATCTGATCAATCCGGAGTTCGTAATCCCGCTTTGACTGATCCTCGTCCTCGTGGGTGGATTGATAATGAATAAAGGAGTTTTTACAGGCTTCAATGATGCGTTCCCGAAGGGATCGATACAGGTTCAGTATGGTTGAATACTGAAGACCAAATTTGCTGCGAATCGGTTCGATTTCTCCCTCGATAACGTCCCGGACGGCGTTGAGGTCGTAATCCGGCCAGTCAATCACCGGATATACGTGCCCCACCTCGTCGATCCCACGGCGGCCGGCCCGGCCGGCCATCTGGGCAAATTCACGAGACTTAATGTAAGTCACCTGCGTTCCATCAAATTTCTGGAGGGATTCGAACACGACCGACCTTGCCGGCATGTTGATGCCCAGAGCAAAGGTTTCCGTGCAGTACAGCAGATTTATGAGGCCCTCCGTAAAAAGCCGTTCGATGATTTCTTTGAGTGATGGAAGGAGGCCGGCGTGATGGTAGGCAATGCCGCGAGGAACGGTTTTCCGCAGCAGTTCGAGGTTGCTGCTGTACGTTATGCCAAAGTTTTCCACCGCCGTTTCAAAGATGTCCACGGCACGTTCGGACTCCGCCTTCGTCAGAAGGTCCCGATCACTGTTTCGACGGGCCTTTTCCCGGCAGCCCCGGCGGCTGAACACGAAGTAAAGAGCCGGAAGATGATTTCGGTCCTCCATGATGTCCACCAGTTTTTTCTCCCACTTAATGCGTTCCCCCGGACCGATGGACCGGGCCTGTTTCCGGGACCTGGAATGATACAGCCGCTCCAGTTCCTCCATCGTACAGAATTGTTTCTTCGGCAGGTAAGGATGGTGTTTCAGCGGCACCGGTCGTTCATCACATTCGATAACTTCGGTACGGGTATCCCGGATTTCATTCATCCACTCCGCCAGACCACTGAGATTGCTTATGGTGGCACTCAGAGAAATAAACCGGATGTGCTGGGGAGCGTAAATAATGCTTTCCTCCCAGACGGTCCCCCGGGCCGGATCATCCATGTAATGAATCTCGTCAAAGATACAGTAATGAACATTTCGTAACCGTTCCGGGCTCTCAAATATCGTGTTGCGAAATACCTCCGTGGTCATAATCAGCGCACAGGCTTCCGGGTTGATGGTGACATCCCCCGTCATGATGCCGACGCGATCCCCGTAGGTGCTGGAAAAATCACGAAATTTCTGGTTGCTCAGGGCTTTGATGGGGGCGGTATAGATGATGTCCCGATTCGCCTGAATGCACTTTTCCAGCGCGTACTCCGCGATAAGTGTCTTTCCCGCACCCGTGGGGGCACTCACGAGAAGGGAATTTCCCTGACGGAGGGCCTCTATGGCATTCTGCTGGAACGGATCCAGCTCCAGCCCGCGATACGAAGTAATTTCATCCTCCGGTTCTCCGTATATGTCCCGTATGGTCTGGTCCACCGCGGGGGTGGGCGTGGAATCAGCATCCATAAAATTCAGCGTCCCTGAACGAAGAAACAATCACGAACAATTCATCCAAGGCGGTCGGAGATTCTGTGGTCTGTTACGCATCGTCCGGTGCAACGGGAAGGAGTACAGGGGAAGGGGAGCGTTATTCCGTGTTCTGGTTTTCGGTATTTTCCTCCGTGGATCCCTCCTCCGTGTTGTCCGATGACGTCGTCTCCTGTTCTTCACCGGACTCGGTTTTTTTCTTCTCGTCCTCCTTTTTTTCTTCTTCCTCTTTCTTTTCTTCCTGCCGCTGTTTGTACGCTTTTTTCCATTCGTCGTAATTTTCGTAAAACCGGCGTTCCCGGCTGGTCATCATCGGTCTTGACCGTCCGGGATGAGGAGACCGCTGTGTTTGTAACTCCTTGTATTTCTCTTCGCCCCATCCTTCGTCCGGTGGAAATTCCTCGAGCAATTTCATCCGGGCGTTCTTTTCCACCTGGTTCCTGGCCTTTTTTATGTCCTCCCATTTTTCCACGAATTCCTGTTCCTTCCGGGACCGTTGATACCGAAATTGTTCTGAGAGACGGTCATACCGGTCTTTCGGCCAATCCGACCGGGGAAAACGATCCAGTAATTTTTGCCTCTCCTCTTTGGTCAGGGATTCGTCTTCGTTCTTCTCTTCTTCCTTCTTTTTGGTTTCCTTTTCCTCTTCCTCCTCTTCGTCGTTTTCCTGAAGTTCTTTCCGGTACTGTTTTTTGGTTTCTTTTATTCGTTTTCGCTCCTTTTTGGAACGGGCCGGCAGCGTAATCACGTTTTCAACACGGTTTTTCTCGAACGTGATTTTTCCGGACATGGTCATGTATTCATAGGTGACGTCCAGATCCAGGTCCTTTTTTCGTATTTCCGTAAGAATGCCCTTGAAAACCGTGTCATTTTTGAGCAACAGTTTGACTCGATCCCCTTCCTCCGCGTCCTGAAAAGA
>CAZOLI010000006.1:33352-92457 GCA_964580675.1 uncultured Planctomycetia bacterium | reverse complement strand
CCCCGCCGGGTGATCCATCCCGGTTTGCCTGTGCCTGTATTGTGTCCCTTCAGCAGCGATTGGTCGTCTAACGATCGTGATCCCACAACCGCAGACACCAATCAGCTGAAGTCTTTCCAGCAATTTTTTTCGTTGATCAATTCTTTTCCTCGATTCGACAAATTTATATAAGCAACTCCCATACCAGCGTCGGGGACAGTTCATAATTTAAAAATTACAGGTATTATATTTTCATTATTTTTGTATATGTTAAATTTTCTTTCGTTTCCTTGATAGTTTCAGAGAGAATTTATTCGCTGCGTTAAGGAGTTTTACAGTCGTTTGTAAACAAAGTTTCGGTTTGTTCCCTGCTGGAAACGAACCGGGTCCGTCTGGGATAATGCCGTTTGGGTTCATGTTTCTCTGTCTGAAATTCGGTTTGCTGATCAGATGATTCACCTGTCCAGCCGACATGGGTGAAACCATATCCAATACGTTGCCGGACCGATTCGTCCCCGAAGCATCCTTTCCGTCGTACGGATTCGTTCCGGGACACGCTCCGCATCCGAGGCGAAGTGCGGAGGGACATTCCAGTGGTGAAGGGGAACCTGAAGTTGAGCCGCTTGAACCCGATGACTGGGCGTCCAGCAGGGCATACCTATTTGGTATCGACCTGTTTAACAACGGATATTACTGGGAGGCTCACGAAGAGTGGGAGGCACTCTGGCACGAAGCCGGCCGGTCCGGTTCCGTGGCAGATTTCCTGCGCGGATTGATCAAACTAACCGCCGCCGGTGTGAAGGTTCGTGCAAACAACAACCGGGGTATTAAACGGCACGGAGAGAAAGGGGCCGAAATCTTCAGGAATCTTCAAAATAAACATGACAGGGAGTTCTTTGCCGGGCTCCGGCTTGAAGAACTGATCCATTTTGCGGAAGATATTTCTGAGCATGCCTCCGATTTCGAGGGGCATCCGGACCAACCGGTGGAGGTTGTGTTTCGGCGCTACCTGAATCCCCGGAGTTAATTTTTTCGGATACCAGGAGGGTTCGGACCCATGACCAGTGACGTGCCCATACAGCTGATTCCGATTGGTAAAGTATCGGTAACAGTACTTCAGCACCTTCGGGAGGATCTGGAACGTGTTTTTGAGAACATATCAACCGGTGTTGAGGTGGGGCCGGGTATCGCAGTTCCGGGGGATGCCTACGTGGAGCATCGGTCGCAGTATCAGGCCGATGCCTTTCTTTCGGTCCTTCAGCGCAAATCGGGAAACGACAGGGTGAAAACCCTGGGAATTACCGAGAAGGACCTGTTTTCGGGAAGCCATAATTTTGTGTTCGGACAGGCGCAGAGCCCCGGTGAAGTGGGACTTGTGTCTCTGCACCGGCTTCGCTCAGGAACACCGGAGGACGAAATATCGGAGAAGTATCTGGAACGGGCACTTAAGGAGTCGGCGCATGAACTTGGACACACCCTTGGACTTCGTCACTGTGGAAACAACGGTTGTGTCATGAATTTTTCGAACAGTCTCGCGGACGTGGACCGGAAGAACATGTCCTTCTGCTCGGACTGCAGTGATCGGATAGGTCTCTGAATTTCGTGTTCTGGTTTCGGAGATAAGCGGGGTTAAAAAATGAGCAAAGCGGAAAACGGGGATCAACATCGCGGAAGCTCATGCGCGTGGTGTGGTTCCTCCCTGGCAGAAATTCCCGAGCCGTACGGCGTGGGGGCCAGCCTGGACAATCCCGACCAGGCGGCGGAGTCGGACGAGTTTATGATTGGTATCGAGGTCGAGGGAGTGGACCGAACCATTTACGGACTGCTTCCGCCACCCGGTTCCCCCGCCCGGGAAAGCGGCCACGACCTCTGGTTTGTGCTCTGCAGTGAAGCCTGTGGGGACGAGCTTCTGGAGCACCTGGAAGGGGATGTGGAGCTGCTATAAGAAACTGCTGGAAGAACGATGTTTGTTCCAGCAAATTCACGGCCTTATGTACAGGTAGGTGGTGAAGGGCCTACACTCCGTTGGACCAACCCCCGAAATCTCTGATTTCGCCGTCATCTCCCCAGGTGTTCTTAAAGTTGAGGGATACGGGTATTTTCCTGTTCTCATCCATCCCTGACAAATAAAAATGAACAAATATCCCTTCCCGGCGCTATAAATTACGTGGTGGGGGATCCTGCCGATGCCACGTTGAATCCGGAACGAGGCAGGTCCTTCGAGCATTCATGAATTTCACAAGACACAAATTTTTTCGAAGAGGAACCATGAAACGCCAATTCCTGATAATTCTTACCGTAATAATCGGTTTGCTGGTGACAAGTTCAGTATTTGCCGGAGACGGGGAAGAATCCACGGCTGGTTCGGACGACCGGGAGGAACCGACGGTTTCTGAGTCAAAAAAACAGGTTCGGAAAACCGTTGACGGCAGTACTTCTTTGGGGATATCACTGATGAAGATTCTCATTGAACAGGAGGGAGGCTGGCAGCAGAAAAACATCGCTCTATCCCCATGGAGCATCACGTCCTGTCTGGCCATGATTCGAACCGGTGCTGCCGGCAAGACGCGGAAAGCAATTTCAAAGACACTGGGCCTGAACCAGATGACCGACAAAGATATCAGGAACGGTTTCGTTAATCTGAGGAAATCACTGACGGAAGCAGGAAGAGGGGTCAACCTGAATGATGCCAGTTCTGCCTGGGTACACGACAAATTCCATTTCCGGGCGTCGTTTCTGGAACGGGTAAAAAAGACGTTTTCCGTGGAGTCCCGACGAATATCGTTCAACGGGCGCCCGGCGGCCGACCGGGTTAATAACTGGGTGAAGAAGAACACCAGTGGCATGATTAAAAAGATGTTCGACACGCTAAGTTTCGCCCGGGGAGACGTGGCCGCGCTGGTAAATGCGGTCTATTTCAACGGAAACTGGAAGCTGGAATTTGACGCAAAGAAAACAAAAAAAGCCAATTTCCACCTTCCGGGGAACGAGAAGAAGGAAATTCCATTAATGTGCCAGAAATCACGAACGTATAGAAAAAACGGAAATCTGAAAGAAGTGAAATACAAATACCACTACACAAACAGGGAACACTTTCGGATGATCCGCCTGCCCTATGGAGAGGAGGGACGATTTGCCATGACGGTATTTCTTCCGGATCGAGACCGGGATCTTGGGCAATTTCTCTCTCGATTATCCGTGAAAAATTTAAATACGTGGCTGACGAAGTTAACCGAATCCAGAAAAGAGAAGTTAGATCTGATCAAACTTCCCCGTTTTCAGGTGTCCTACGGTCCGGAAAAACCGATTCAGCTGAACGAGCCTCTTAAAAAACTCGGCATGGGGATTGCCTTTTCACGAAAAAAAGCGGATTTTACCTCAATGATCCGGGGCGAGACCGGACGCAAGGTGGCTATTTCCCGGGTGATTCACAGGACCCGTTTGAAGGTAACCGAAAAAGGAACAGAGGCTGCTGCCGCGACTGCTGCTCGTGCATCTGGAGGAATACCCAAAAAAACCAAATTTGTGGCTGATCGGCCGTTTTTTTACGTCATTCGGGATCAAGAAACCCGGTTGCCGTTGTTCTGGGGCACGGTCGTCGATCCTGAACCCGTAAGGTAACATGCCGGGTGAACGAACGACAGAATTTGTGCAATCCCGATTTTGTTTGTGCATAATAAACGAAGTTCCCTGCGAACAAATCGTTCTGAACTTGTTGCGGACTCGGAGGATGGAGAAACAGGAAACGAATTATCGGGATGCCGATGATCACCGGTTAATGGAGTTAACCGCCCGAGGGTTCGAGGATGCGTTTCAGGAGATTTACCGGCGCCATCGGGAACGTCTGTTTAATTTTGCCTGGAAGTACACAAATAACAAACGAGTGGCCGCGGATGCAGTGCAGAAAACCTTTGAATATTTACTGAACATCCGGGATCGGTACGAGCCCGACGCAAAACTGAAAAATTTACTGTATAAGGTTACCCGAAACAACTGTCTGAAACTTCTCGACAAAAAACGAAAAGAAAAAAATGTGGATCGTTACGTGTTAGATCACCAGGAAAGCAGGGAAAAAACGCATCCGGAGAAACGTGCCGTCCAGGACGAACACGTCCGAGAAATTCAGGAATGCATCAGAGATCTTCCTGAAAAACACCGGGATGTCGTAATTCTTCGGGTGTCCGAGGAATGTGAGTACCGGGAAATTGCCGATATTCTTGACATTCCCATCGGAACGGTAAAATCCCGCCTTTACAAGGGCATGAATATGCTCCGGAAATCGGTTCGAGATCGGTTTGATTTGAAGGAAGATTCTCATGAGCTGTAACGAATACAAAGCGGAAGAGTGGGTGGGCTACCTAACCGAGGACCACTCCGGCGAAAAACAGAACGCCATGCGTCAGCACCTGGGACAGTGTGGGGATTGCCGGGAGGTTCTGCAGGAATTTCAGGGGCTTCGGAAGAACCTTGAGAACTGGAAACACAACCTGCCTTCATCCTTTCCTGAACGTCAGAGCCGGGAGATTCAAGATCTCATTCAACGGAAAATGGGGAGTTCCATGCCGGACTCAACACATGAGACCACTGAAACAACAGACAGAGAAGAAAAAGACGGGATATACCCAATTGGAACGCGGGTTCAGGTGGCGGCGGCGATGGTTCTCGTTGCTATTGCCGGTATACTGTTCTTTATGCTTCCCAACCAAACGGGCAACGGAGACGGGAAATCGGTGGAGAATCATACATCCCGAAATCCAGGATCCGAATCGGACACCTATGTTCAGTTCTCTGAATATCTTGAGGAGAATAACTCGAATGTCCGTACCCCCTCGGAGCAATCGATACAGTACACGAAAGAATGGTTACTGGATCGAATTCAAAAATCAATGGGGGAAAGTAAACGGTCCGGTGGGGGAGGAGATTTCGGTGGGAAAACGGACCCGGAAAATGGGGATAAACAGGAACAACGGGAGATCAAAACCGAACTGGCCGGATTGCTTTTACAGCACCTTAAGAGAGCCAGGATTTCCAATTCCTTCCTCGATCACGCTCTGACGGAAAACGAGGAAATGTTGTTTCTGCCCCGGGAAAAAATTATCAAGAGCAAGGTCTACAGAAATCGGAAGGATTCCGTCAATCTTTCTCTCCTGGAACAGGAAAACGTGTTCCTGGTGTCAAGAGGAAAAGACAAAACTCGTGTTTTGCTTTTTGATTCATTACAATCGTTGCGGATATTTCTTTTGCGGCTGGATCGGTTTGCACCGGTCCAATCCAGACGAAAGATGAAAGAATTGCTTCTTGGCTGGCTGGACCTTGCCCGATTGTTTAAGGGAAAATCCCGATCCGCTGTGTTCGTTCGGTCCTCGGATATTCAGATCAAAAAGTCGGAAAAGAAAATTTCTGTTTCCGGTGTTCTGTATCTTGATCGGTCGAAAGAGAAAAAACAACGATGGTTACAGGGAACAATGACGTTTGATTCCGAAGGTCAATTATTGAGGCTATCGGTCGAAACTGTGAATTAAAAGGTTTTCATCTTTGATTCGGACAAACAAATGAAAACTCATTTGTGGACGCTGCTCTTCAGTTTTCAGGGAGGGAAACGGAACGGATGAATATAAAAAGCATTGCCGAGGATGAATTTCACCAAGATGTACTGGAGAGTATGAAAGAAAAGGATAACCCTACGTTTTGAAGGAGCATATGAAAATCATGCAGGAACACTGGACAAAACAACTTACAGGAACTATCTTTTTTGTTGTTTTCGTAATTGTACTGAATCTCATTCCCCTCCGATTACCGGCGCAGTCAAAAGAAAGACCGGCGGGGAATCAGAAGAAGGAACGGAAAGTCCATATATCTTTACCGGGGACTGTGAAACGAGTAAAGGTAAACGATCATCATATTGGCCGGTTACCGCTTGATGTGTGGCTTGAGCCGGGAGATATTATCCGCATTCCATCGATCGGTCTTATTCACGAGTACAAAAAGCTCGATCGGCTCAGATTTCAATTTAAGAAACATATTCTTTATCTGAACGGTGAACCATATGGAGCGAGGCTTGGGACCTGGAACAATGTCCCGCATAAGGTTGACGGGAAAAAATTGCAATGGTATTCCTTCTCCGAAACCCCATCGAAAGCACAATGGAAAGAATTAACCTCTGGCTCCAGCGTAACCTCTCTTCATCTTTCGGGGTCCGGGATATCAGACAGGGACCTAAAACGCCTGTCGAACATGTCCAAACTTCGTTGCCTGGTTCTTCAAACTAACAGTTTTACGGATGCGGGTTTAAAACATTTAAGAAGTCTGGAAAACCTTGTTTACCTGGATGTCACCGGTGGGGATCATTTAAATACAAAAATAACGGATACGGGTTTGCGGTATATTTCTTCTATTTCCACCCTCAGATACCTGGATATCTCCGTCACAAAAATTTCCAATGCGGGACTGGTGTTTCTTCAATCTCTGCCGAATCTTACGGGTCTCCGTTTATATCATACTGAAATTTCCAGCAGCGGACTAAAACACCTAAAGAAGCTCACGTCCTTATCATCCCTGGATCTTTCGGACACAGTGGTCAATGGAAATGAGCTGCACCATCTAAAAAACCTAAAAAAGCTGGAAATGCTTAGTTTGAATAACAGACAAATATCATCAAATAACCTGCAAAAACTCCCATCATTTCCCCGGTTAAATTATCTGAATATATACACACCAAATCTGAACTCAAAAACCTTAAAGTTTCTCCGATCCCTATCCTCTCTGCGTTACGTATCAATTACGGTAAAGAAGTGTGAAGGCAAGGGTTTAAGACATCTAAAATCACTTTCGGACTTGAATACACTGAGATTACAGGGCCAAAATACGGTTAGTACTGTGAATAAATCCCTTAACCTGAAAACAATCAGTTCATTGAAAAACCTTCGACGACTAAAAATCATGAGGATGTCGGTCGATGACTTTGCACCGTTAGAAAATTTCGAGAACGTTGTTAATTTAAACCTGTCGTTGACCAATATATCCAATGAAGATTTCGGATTCCTCTCTTCACTCTCAAACCTTCGAAGTCTGTCATTGGCCAACACCCGAATATCGGAGGGTGCATTTCAGCGCTTCAAAAAATTAACGAATCTCCAATATCTGGATTTGTTGGATGTTCAATTGAGTGACGAGGGCATGAAACACCTCGAGGCGTTGATCAATCTTTCATTTTTACGGTTTGATGGTATTGATATCACCGACCAGGGAATGAAGTCTCTGGGAAAGCTTCAAAACTTATTAACCTTAACGGTATATAGACCAATAAAAGTTTCAGGCGATGGTTTTCGTCATCTTCAGAATCTGAAACGGTTGAGGCAGCTCCATGCAGAAGGAGCCAGAATATCCATAGAAGATTTAAAATACCTCTCGTCATTAGAAGAATTGAATGTACTAAATCTTGACCACTCGAACGTAACTTTAAACGGTTGTACAAACCTTATTTCTCTGCGGAATCTTCGTCGAATTGAGTTACGTAAATTGGATACGAAAAAGGTCCTTCCATACCTTCGACATCTGCGGACAAAATTTGGATCGAAAGGAAAAGTTCCGGAGCATCCCGAAGTTCGGTATCTGCTGGGCAAAAAAGAGCAAATTCTGGAAGATTCGAGTTGGATATATGCCATTAAGAGAAACTTCCTGTCATCCGAACCCGCCCTTTGTTACATGATTACGAAACAATTGCTCAACCAGATCGAAAGTAAAAAACACAAACATCATAAACTAATTTCGGATATAAAGAACGAGGCGAAAAGCAAAATTAACTGGAACGACCTGTTTAAATCCATAAGAAATCGACAGACTTCAAACAATGGAATTACGGAGCAACAGAAAAATCGGGCCAAAAAACTGATAACAAAATTGGAAGCTGAAGATACCCGAAAACGAAACCGTGCACGTAAGCAACTGCAATCTATGGGGATGAAAATTTACCCGGTCCTGTACAGGAAACGGAATTCGTCGATTCCGAAAAAAAGGAAACAGATACGAAAGTTATTGCGGACTCTTTCGATCCGGAATTTAATGTCTCGGTACGACCAGGAGTAGGCCCTAACGGTGAAGCGAATTAATTGTTCCGGGAATGTTATTCAGAATTTGGCCGCCACTCTTTATTTTCTACCCTTTCTCGAACTTGCTTAAATATCCTTTTCCTTTCATGCTGAAGGGCAAGGAGGAATAACACCGATCGGATTCTGTGGCGTATTTCTGCGCGATCCGAGTTTAATGCCTCTTTGAGGAGAGGACCAATTTTGGGCCCCATGTTTCGTAATGTTCGGGTCGCTTTTTTTCTTCTGGCGTACTGTTTTGATCCAATTTTCCTTATGTTCTGTTTCACTTTCTTTTTGGTCGATTTTGAAGGGTTTGCTTCCACTTTATCGAGAAATTCTGATATAACGTTCCTCTCCTTCAATTTTTTCTTAAGGGACGTTTGCATAGAGCGGTAAATTTCCTTCTCCCGCTCCCCCGAAAACTGTTCAATGTCAAACAGATGAAGAATTGCGAGATTACCAAGAGAATCTCCGATACCCGCGTTCATTAATTTGTTAAAAAAAGAGATGTGCCGACGAGGACGATCTCCGGTCTTTCGCCATATTTCTTTTTCCTGAAGCCAGTAAAAACGAATCAAATATTTTCGGGCCTTTCGGAACTTTATTTTTGCCTTTTTTGGATTGCCATTTGACTTGTATTCTTTCCCCCATATATAGTTCGTGACACTTATTCTTAGTGTGGCCTTCCTGAAATACTTGCCGAAGCCAATTTTTTCAAACAAATTAATTGCTTTTGAGAATTGATCTTTTCTCCTGAACCGGTCACCGATTACTAAACGACACCGGTCTGCATAGGAGTCCTGAGGAAATTCAGCAAGTAATTTTTTCATTATCTTAAATCCGATTTCCTCATCCTTCTGAATCTCTTCCCTATCATAATTAATCAGATAACAGCGAGATCTTTTAAACATGTATTCCTGGATTCGCTGTTCGAATGAGCGCCGTTTTTCGGACCCCAGCAGACGATTTTGAAGATATTTTCGGGCAATGCTTTCCATTCTTCTGTAAACCTGTGCAGATTCATAGAAACGGGAATAGCTGAAATACGTATCTGCAATGTATTCCATGGCCAACAGGTGTTGATCGGCCGGCATGTTCTTATTTCCCAGTACTTGACGAAGTTCCCTCAATAGGAACATGCTTTTGCTGTAGTTTTTATTTTTATCGGCAGATTGTAATCTCTTGAGAAGGGAACCCGGTACTGTTTGTTCTGAGGAATTCGAGCTGTTCTCCTGGGGTGATTCCATCAACCGAGGATGTATCCCCGTGGATGATTCCAAACCACCAGAAATGCAAATTAGAAATCCAAACAGCAGTGACATGAATTGAAAATAAAATCCCGACCATTTCTGTGTTGACAAAATTCTTTGTCCTATCTTTTTTTGTTTTTGCATTCTTTTTCTATTGCAATTTGATTTGTCTGTATCTTGAACTCAAGTTATTATACAAAACACATTCGAAAGAGTCAGGTTCCAATAAACGTTTGGACGTTTTTGTTTTAATTCTTTTTTCCAGATATTATCCCCGCTCGAATATCATAAGATTCTCGAATTTCTTCTTCCGTTTTCCGGACAAATTTATGTTGAAACAGGGGTTCAATCTGTGATTTCTTTTTGAATTAAGGACCTGACCACCCCAACATAAAAAAATGGCTGCTGTTTTCTTCGGTCCGAACATCCCGCCACCTCGAAGCCCTGAAATGAGGTTCCAGCATTCATTTCCCAATTTATCGCGGTCACTGAATTATTCCTCTTATTTTTACTCCACACCTTGAACAAAACGTCCCAGGTCGAAATAGGTGAATTATCACGTAACGGGAAGGAAACAACGTATGCGGACAAAGCGTTGTACAGGGCGAGAAAAGCGGCGGAGGTCTGGGGAGAGACAACGATTTCCCGAAGAACCAGATACCTGCGTCGGGTTCGGAAATTCCTTGTGAGAAATCAGGAAGGCGTCGTCGACGCCGTCATGACCGATACCGGGCGACCGTCGATTGAGGTGCTGTCCGGGGACCTGATGACGACCGTTCATCAACTTCATTATTACGAGAAGAACGCACGGAAATATCTGGCCAACGAGCGCCGTGATTCTCCCTTTCTTTATTTCGGGCAAAAAGCCCGGGTTCAGAGGTGGCCCTACGGAGCCGTGGCTGTCATCTCCCCGTGGAATTTTCCCGTTCAGCTCAGTTTGGTTCCGGCCCTCACCGCGGTCGTTGCCGGAAACAGTGTTCTGTTAAAACCCTCCGAAAAGACCCCAACAGTGAATGAAAGGCTCCGGGAACTTTTCGCGTCGGTGGCGGGGCCGGAACATCTCGTTCAGGTGCTGGATGGAGGTCCGGAGGTCGGGGAACAGCTTGTTTCGGCCGGTCCCGACAAAATATTTTTCACGGGCAGCAAGGAAACCGGGGTGAAAATTAGGAAGAAAGCGGCCGAGATGCACGTGCCCGTGGATCTGGAACTTGGCGGCAAGGATCCCATGATTGTCTGTTCGGACGCAAATGTTTCCCGTGCTGCAAAAGCCGCCGCCTGGGGAGCATTCTGCAATGCGGGACAGATGTGTGTTTCCATTGAACGGGCCTATGTGCATGAAGACGTGTACGATCAGTTTCTGGAGGCATTGATGCAGGCCACGTCCAGTCTGGAAACAGGGACGGAGGCGGAGGTGGGACCTCTTATGGACGAACAGCAGAAACGGATTGTGGAATCACAGATCGAGGCGGCGCTGTCGGCGGGTGCAACGGCCCGGACGGATGTGGTCATAGACGGAAACCTGATCTCTCCTGTTGTTCTTACGAATGTTGATCACAGTATGGAGGTCATGAAGGAGGAAACGTTTGGACCGGTCCTCGGGGTCATGTCGTATTCAGCCCGTGATGAGGCGATTCGACTGGCCAACGACAGTCCGTACGGATTAAACGCCTCCGTTTTTAGTGGAAGCAAAATCCGGGCGAGGGAGATTGCGGATCGACTTGACGTCGGGAACTGTTACATAAACAACGTCGTGACGAACATCGGAAATCCGGATCTGCCGTTCGGGGGGACCGGTGCTTCCGGACAGGGTCGGTATCATGGCCCGGAGGGACTACATGCATTCACACAGACCACCTCGATCATGGAGGATGGAGGAAGTAAAGAGGACGAAATACACTGGTATCCCTATACGCAAAAACTGTACGAAAGTTTGCGGTCCCTTGTTCGGTTGAAGTTTGGTGACGAATCGTTCCCGAGGAAACTTCGGGAAATTCTTCATTTGCTTCGAAAAATATGCCGCGGGGAGTTAAAATGAACGGCGTCGATCACAGGCACCGCAGAGTTAAATTTGCCCGTTAAGGTACTGCCATAGATGTGTTCCCGGTCCCGGCCGGGCCGTGAAATGGCTCCTGCCGGCGGATTCGATGTAAGATTCCGAAAACACCGTTTCTTTTCATCTTCGTTCTATTCGTTATCACTGTGGGGAACCGAACCGCCTACGTTATTGGAGCGGGTCTCGGGGGGATATCAGCCGCCGTTTCCCTGGCCGCGGAGGGATGGGATGTGGAATTGTTCGAAAAAAACGAACGAATCGGGGGGAAGTTAAATATTTATGAAACGGAGGGGTTCTCCTTTGATCTCGGGCCGTCAATTCTTACGTTGCCGGGGATTTTTCGTGACCTGTTTCAGAGAGCGGACCGATCCCTGCGGAATTACGTGGAGTTGAAGGAGCTTGACCTGCAGTGGCGCTCACTGTTTGAAGATGGAACGGTGATTGACCTGTACAGTGATCTGGATGATACGCTTCAAAAGAACGAGGTCGTGACCGGCGATCACATCGAGAACATCCGGGAGTTCCTCTCCTATTCCCACGGACTCTGGAACGTCGCGGAGGAGGGGTATTTCAGTGAAGGCCTTGATACGTTCTGGGACTTCGTTTTCCATTACGGGCTCTTCGCCTTTTTTCGGTTTGATTATTTTTCCACCGTAAACGACGGTGTCACCCGGTATATTGATGATCCGCGTCTGCAGGACATCTTCAATTTCTTCATTAAATACGTGGGTTCGTCGCCCTACGACGCCCCGGCGGTCATGAACCTGCTTCCTCACGTACAGCAGGAATATGGACTATGGTACGTAAATGGGGGGCTGTATAACCTTGCGGAGGGCCTCCGGGAACTTCTTGACGACGTCGGCGTCGAGTTGCACCTGAATTCGGAAGTACATCGCCTGACGACCGACGGTGAAGCCGTGACGGGAATTGAACTGTCGGACGATCGACGGACCACGGCAGACGTGGTTGTTTCCAACATGGAAGTCATTCCCACGTACGACCGCCTTGTGGAACAGGACGTTCCGTTTCTGGACGACTACCGGGAAAAATTTGAGCCGTCCTGTTCGGGATTGGTTATGCACCTGGGGGTTGACCGTACGTACGACATTCTTGCACATCATAATTTCTTTTTCTCCGAGGATCCTCGTGCTCATTTTGACGCCGTGTTTCACGATTACGAACTACCGGCGGATCCCACGGTATACGTGGTGGCTCCGGCGAAAACGGACCCGGAGTTGGCACCGGACGGGTGCGAAAATCTGAAAATACTGCCGCACATTCCGCATATTCGGGACGGCGGTTTTTCGGTGGAAGAATACGACCAGTTTGAGGACCGGCTTCTTTCCAAACTGGAACGGATGGGATTGGAGAATCTCCGGGACCACGTTATTGTTGAGCAAACGCTTTACCCGTCGGATATACAGCAGATGTACTATTCCCACAGGGGCTCCATCTATGGCGTGGTTTCCGACCGGCAGAAGAACAACGCGCTGAAGGCACCGAAAAAAAGCGAGTTGCTGGACAACCTGTTCTTTACCGGGGGAAGCGTGAATCCGGGTGCCGGCATGCCGATGGTAACACTCTGCGGTCAGCTCGTGGCGGACGAAATAATGGAGAACTTTTCCTGATGCGGGTGGAACAATTCCTGTTGCCTCGAGCCCGGTTTGCACATCCAGCGTTTTTAGTCGAGGTAGGAAGGGAGAATTATGGATAACGCCCCGACCGTGAACCCGTGGTATTTTCGGATGTTCAGCCGGTACACACACTGGTATCTCGGACGGTATTTTCACGCGATACGACGGTACGAACCGGCGGAGGTTCCTCAATCGGTTGAAGGTCCGCTTATTTTTTACCTGAATCACCCGAGCTGGTGGGATCCCCTGATCTGTCTGGAACTCATTAATTTATACTGGACGGATTACACGAATTATGCTCCCATCGAACAGGACCAGCTGGAAAAGTACAGTATTTTTAAGAAACTTGGTTTTTTCGGTGTGGAAAGAGAGTCACCGGCCGGTGGCAGGACGTTTCTTCGCGTGGCACTGGAGGTGCTTCAGGAACCGGGGAATGCTCTCTGGATTACCCCTCAGGGTCAATTTGCTGATGCCCGGAAACGGCCGCTCAATTTTGAGGCCGGGCTCGGAAAATTGGCCGCACGCCACCGTTCCGCAACGTTGATTCCCCTGGCCCTCACGTATTCCTTCTGGGAACATCAATATCCGGAAGTGCTTGTCGGGTTTGGTGATCCGGTTTCCGTTGATGATCAGGACGCCGGGGGGGATCGCTGGACGGCGTTACTGGAATCACGTCTTCTTTCCGTCCTGGACCCGTTGCTTGAGGCGGATCAGGATCGGGCGGAGGAACAGTTTTTGACCATTCTGGATGCAGCGCCGGACGCCGGCCGGGTCAAGACCACCTGGCAATTCATGCGGAATATGCTGTTCGGTCCGCCAGCACATTCGAATCGTTCCGGAGGTGGTCAATCATGATCTGGCTTGCTATCTCCAGTCTTGTACTTGCGGCTGTACCGGCCGTTCTCTGGGTTCTGAATTCCATTTCGTATCGTCCCCCGAAAAACAGATCGGACGATCCGGATGAAGTTCCGGGGGTTTCCGTCCTCATTCCGGCCCGTAACGAGGAGGAACGCCTTGAACCCACTCTGCGCTCCATTCGTCGAAGCAAAAACGTTGATCTGGAAATTATTGTGTACGATGACAACTCCGACGACGGTACTCCCCGGCTGGTACAAAAGCATGCCGGGGAGGACGATCGGGTCCAGCTCATTGAGGGAACCGAACTGCCGTCCGGATGGACCGGAAAACAGTACGCCTGCTGGCAGCTTGCCCGGGAAGCCGAGAGGGAGATCCTGTGTTTTGTCGACGCGGACGTCCGTCTGAGTGAGGGGACCCTTTCGAGGACGGCCCGTCGGCTCCGTAACGGAAAATCGTCACTTCTTTCAGGATTTCCCGAACAGGAGACGAGTTCGTTTGGGGAACAATTACTGCTTCCGTTTATTCAGTATACACTTCTCGGTTTTCTTCCCATATATGCACTTCGCCATTCAACCTGGGTGGGGTTTTCCGCCGGATGTGGGCAGTTTATGATGACGGAATCGGAAGCGTACAAAGAGACCGGAGGACACCGTGAGATTCGGCATTCCAAACACGATGGCATTACGCTACCCGCCGCGTTTCGACGCGCCGGTTTGTACACGGACCTCGTTGATCTTACCGATCTTGCCAGCGTCCGAATGTACACGGGATTCGTCGAAACCTGGATTGGGCTGGCCAAAAATGCGTCCGAAGGAATGGCGAGACCGCTGGCCATACCGTTTTTTACGCTTTTTCTACTGGGGGGGCAGATTCTGCCACCCATGCTTCTCCTCGGTGGTTTCATTTTTGGTGCTTCTCCCGGAGTACGGAATCTTTCGGCAGCGGCCACAATGATCTCGTATCTTCCACGAATTGCGGGCGTGTTTCAGTTTCGCCAACCGGTTCTTTCCGCCCTCCTTCATCCAGTCGGTGTGGCGGTTCTTCTGGCCAACCAGTGGTTTGCGTTTTTCCGTGATGCCTTCGGGGGAACAACCAGCTGGCGGGGACGAACGTATTCGAGCGACATTCATGAACGTTGATTTCCATAAGGAAAATTATGATGAAGGAGAAGACGTACTTGCTCGTTTCGCTATTTCTTCTGGCCGTTTCCGGTTGCGGGACCACATCATCCGGGAAACGGCCAGAAACCCAGGATCGGAACACGTCGGGAAACCAGCAACTTCAGGTGAAGGTGACGAACGTGAACAACAGAGAGGGAACCATCCGTCTAAACTTATTTCGTAAGGGGGAGGGATTTCCCGGTCAGAAAGAAAAAGCCTTCCGTTCACGGTCGGTGTCGATAAATAACGAACCGGTTCAGGTGACGTTCCGGAATTTGCCCCCGGGCAATTATGCCGTGGCTGTTTACCATGATCAGAACGATGACGGAACGCTCAACAAAGGGGGATTCGGGGTTCCGGAAGAAGGGTACGGCACCTCCGGATCAGCGGACACAGGCATAGGGAGTCCGTCGTTCTCCCGGTCCAGTTTTGAACTTTCCGGGGGCAAAAAAGCGATATCCATCTCCCTCAAGTACCTCAGGGACTGATGCCCGGTACCGGCAGAAGAACCCTATTTTTCCTGTGTTCGTTTTCTCCGGCAATGGAGAAGTCTGTGCGGACGCGGGCACCGGATCGTGTTATACGTACTTGCCGCCGTCCTCCTGCAGGATAAGACCGGAGCTAATTCTGGCGGACTCAAATATGGTTGGTAATCCGCTTCCCGGGTGCGTTCCCCCTCCCACAAGGTAACAATCGGTCAGCTCCTCGAACCGATTGTGAGGGCGAAACATGAGCATCTGATTGATATTGTGAGCCATGTTAAATGTCGCTCCTTCGTAGATGCCGGTTTGTTCCCATTGTTCGGGGGTGATCATTCGTTCCACGTCAATGTGTTGCCGGATGTTGTCGACACCGCCCCGGTTTTCAACGATGTCCAGGACACGTTCCCGAAAGTCGTCCTTCTCCTTTTGCCAGTCGATGTCGGACCGGTTGTTCGGAACCGGGACGAGAACGTAAATGGTTGAGCATCCGTCCGGAGCCAGACCGGGATCGGTTACGCAGGCATTCTGAACGTACATCGACGGGTCGTCGGGGAGTACGAGTTCGTCCGAAATCTGATCCACGTTTCGTTTGTAGTCCGACGAGAGGAGAATATTGTGATGCGGCACATCCGGATACGTCCGGTCCATCCCGAGGTAGAGCATAAAAGTCGAGCAGGAATATTTTTTCTCCTTCAGGTTTTCTTCCGTCCATTTGTCCAGAGAGGAATCCGGAAATAGGTGTTTGACCGCGTGCCCGAAATCGGCGTTCACCAGTACCCGGTCCGCATCCACGTTCCGGCCGCTTTCCAGTTTGACGCCGGTGGTCCGACCCTCGCTGGTCCGAATCTGATCAACCGGTTCTCCCAGATGAATCTGTCCTCCTTTCTCTCGAACGACGTCGGCCATGACCTTACTGATCTGATTCAGTCCCCCTTCCGGGTGCCATATGCCCTGGGCGTGTTCTGCGTAGGGGATCAAACTGAACAAACCGGGACATTCCCAGGGAGACATGCCGAGGTATTTTGACTGAAAGGTAAACGCGATCTGGAGATCACGATCGTCAAAGTACTCCCCCATATGCTGGATCATCGATTTGTGTGCATCGAGATACGGGAGAGCGTGAAAGATCGTTCTCGAAAAGAGGTCGAAGTAAGACTCGTACGGAATTTGAAGACAGGGAAGGAGACGATCGTACTTCGTCTCCTCACGCTCCATAAATTGGTCATATCCCTCCACATTTCCCGGAAACAGTTCCTGAATTTGCTCCCGGGTCCGGTCAGGATGTTTTTGTGAGGGCAGAAATTCTCGGCCGTCGCTATAGACGACACGGTACAGCGGTTCCACCTGAAGGAGGTTCATGTGGTCGCTCAGGTCCTCTCCGGCGATCTCAAACATTTCTCGAAGAATGCCAGGCATCATCAGGAACGTGGGGCCGATCTCAAAGGTATAGCCATTCACCTCCAGGGACTGGTTTCGCCCCCCGACACGGTTTTCCTTCTCGAAAATCCGTACATCGTATCCTTTGCTGGCCAGAATCATGCCGGCGGTAACCCCACCCGGTCCCGCACCGACAACCACAATTTTTCCTTTTTCACTCATAAACTGTCGTCTGAAATGCTTGAGGGCGGCACTATAACCGTAACTTTAGAGGCAAACGAATGTCCACGTTCATTTCTTTCCCGCGAATTGGTCAGGGCAGTAACCGACAAATTTCAGGAGATGGTGATCCCGTGATTTCCCCGTCACGGAAGGAGACGGAACAAAAATCCGGTCCCGTAAATTCAGTTTAATGGATGGTTGATGAAAAAGACGAGGTCATGCCGTATTACGAACCCGTGTATCTTCATTCCGGCCTCTTACGTGGGGGATCGGCCGTCCCCTGAAGCCGGATTTCCTCATGCAAGATGGCGGGAAGTAAACATCATTATAGGGTCCAGAGGGTTTCTGATAAATGGTCTGGATATTTGTTCGTTTCGCACTGCCACCAGAACGGCTGAAGGAAACTGTCCCGGTAGGCGAAATTCAGGAAAAGATGGACTTCAGTTTTTCCCGTCGGTACGAAAAGATGGATTCGACGTCCGGACGGACAAACCATGCGTGAATAATTGGAGAGAACACCCAGCCGGGCACATCGTATTTCACGTGATCAATGACGTTGGTTCCCTTGTCCGTTTCCTCAAATCGATGTTCATGATGCCAATCTTTATAGGGACCTTTGACCTGCACGTCCACAAATTTCCGGGGAGGATCCCAGATCTCAATTCGCGAAATCCACGTCACCGGTATGCCGTACAACTTGAGGGAATACGTGATCTCGCATCCCTCCTCCATGGTGATCGGGGTTTCCGAGGTGACCTCGAACGAGAGATAATCGGGCGTCAGCGTTTCCAGGTTTTCGGCGTCGGCAAAGAACGAAAACACGTCGTCCCGCGGCCTGGCAATGATCTGTTCAGCATGGTATTCGTACGGATCGTTCATAAAATAACCACCGGTTCATAATCCCAAATGGCAAACACGCGGTACCTGCATCTTACCGGTTTTGAGGGGACGCATAAAGAAAAGGGGACGAAGGCAATCTCGAATTTTGCCGGAGAAGGAACAACAATACCCCGGTGCCCCGAAATATACAACGGAGGTTACTTTATTTTATTTTGTTTAACGGAAACCATGATGAGATACACAGTATCCGGTGAAAAGGGTCGAAATGTGTTGAGGAAGTGGCCCGCGGAAGAAAGGGGCCAGGAAAAGGAAGATTTGTGGTTGGTGATCGGGACTGTGAAGTGTTCCCCGTTTTGTTTGTTATCAATCGTTTTGATTGGTCCTGTCTTTTTGCTTATGTCCACGTCCAGGTGAATTTTGTTTTCCGTTCTCTCGCTGGTTTTGAGCCAGCTTTTAAACTGCACACCTGTCCGAAAAGATCCCGGAATGGGATCATACGCCACAGAATCCGTGGCAACCTGAATGTCGTAATCCACAATGCCCGAATAACTGGTTACGGTGGAGGCTCTCACTTTTTCTCCTGTGCTTCCCGGAGTGAGGAGCCAGGAGCCAAGGGAGTGTACGTCGGAATGGTCCTTCAGTCTCGTCCGTAATTTTTTTCTCTCTCCGGAACTGATGTTTCTGTCCTTTCTGTTTAGTAGGGAAATATCGGAACCCACCGTCGCCGGAAACCGGTACATATTAACCTGCAAAAAGGTGTTCCGAACCGGGAATTGACTGATGTCGTTGATTCGTTTCTCGATGTTTCTGAGAACGTTCTTCTTCTGCCGGACCAGGAGAAACATTCCCTCCCGGTTCAGATCTCCACGTTTGGCATCAAAATCAACCGAACGTAACTTTTCGAGGACGGACGTTAAAAATTTTTCGGTTTTGGTTTTCTTGTTTCTGGAAAAAGGGGATCTAATAAAACCTCCATCACCATGACGATGATCGCCCATATCATCCACGTCCTGATCGAATGGGACGGTGGGGTGATTATGAGGAAGTTCCTTTTTCTCTATCGGCACGTCGTTATGAAGAGGGAACACCCGATCCTGAAAGGCATTTCCGGAGGGTTGCTTCTCCTTTCGAAGAACAATGAAATTCGGGTATTCATCAAGCGCAAGATCGGAGTTTTCGGCTATTTCCTTGAGAAACGTGTATCCATTCATGGTTTTCCGGTCGTTGAACATCGAATCGATCGGCAACGACGTGTTTCGGGCCCCGGGTGTTACGTAGATTTGTACCCCGGTTTTCTCCGACATTTTATCGACGTTGGTTAATAAATCCGGTTGTTTTTTTATCTCCTCTTTCGTTACGTTCGAGGCTGAGTTTTTCTTTTTGTTTGTGTTTTTGATCCGTTCATATAAATTTACGAGGGATTCGGAAACGGACGGTTCAAGGAGAAGCACCACCTGATCGGCACCGGATGTCAACTGAACCGGCCCTCCGTTGAGAACGAGCGCCTGATCTGTTTTCAGCATCGTGTTCCAGCGCATCTGTACACGATGTTCTTTCCGGATCGGCCATTTATAGGATGATCCTTCCTTGGGGGCGGGAACGGTTTGATCCCCGTCCCGGTATTCCCCTATTTTTCGGGTAACAACACGATTTCCAGTAGATGTAAATTGGTTTCGTACGAATTGTGTGATTACCTGAAGCCGTTTCCTGGCCTCGTGCCAGCGACACAAAAATTCGAATCCAGTACCTTCGGCAAGTGTACCGATGTTCGGATCTGGTATCACACGACTTGTTGCAACCTTAGGATCTACGTCCTTCATAAAACCTTCACTTGTGAGCTGAGCCTCATTCTTCGGCACACCATTAGTCAGGTGTTTTGAAAATTTGTGAACAAGAGAACCCTTTTCATTGAGCCGGTTCCGAATACGTTCCGTCTCCTTCTTGTTGCATATTCCAGACCTTAGATCTCGTAATGTTCCGTTCTTCACCCGGTAGACCTCTCCCTGGAGCTGAATGTTTCTGCCGAACCGGGCCTCCATTCGGCGAAGGAGACGTTCGATCCGACGGTGCTCTTTGGTTTTTCCGTTTACTTCTACGTACTCACCCTTGTCCGAAACAGAACCAGAAACAATATAATCGATAATTGAATCGATGTCTTTGTAATGACATAACGTAGGGAATATTTTTATTTTTTCCTTTCTTACCTCAGGGGAAGCAGGGCCCCGGAAAAAGTTGGTCGGCGGCAGTGGATTTATTTCATCCTGAAACATGTCCAGATAATAATTTTTGCTCACGTTAATGGACCTGGACGGCGAATGAATGGCTAATTCATTTACGTAAAACGAAAACGAGAGATTTTCGGGACGCAGAACACCTTTGAGGAGATTGAAGAGGGATACACCCCGGACGTGCAGATCCAGTTCCAAATTAGAATCTCTTGCTTTTTTCCAGATTCGAACTTTGTAAGCGGTTCGTTTTTCGATGATCCGTGCCAGATCTTTCAGTGTCATTCCGGATTGTTCCACGGTGAGTTTGACTTTATTCGGGGAAACAGTTTGTTCGGAATCCTGACCCTGGGCCTGGGCAAAAGATGGATTCACTGAAATTGCCATAAGAAAAACGAGGACGGACAGGAACAACAGAACAACATATGTCGTTTGTAACAATTTGTTGTTATTTTTCATGGTCTCCACGTTCGAAATAACCAGTTGTCGGAAGTGGCACGCTCAATCAACTTCTCCGTCATTGTTTGTTGACCGTCCCAGATTCCTTAGAAAAACATACCGAACATTCGTACTCATTAATTTATCGCAATTTGTGTGCCAGTTCTATGTACCGACTCCCGGTTTGTGGTCGTCGCTGAACTTTCATCACCATTTAAGGAGATGAATTCCTGCATCCCGCCAATTCTCGACGTATATCATGAAAATACATAGGAAAAAGGGGTATTTAACGGAAATACGAGGAATAATCTGCACGGTGCAAATTCTTATTGAAGGACGACCTCCGATGACCATAACCGGTCATGACTGTCGACTGTCAAACGATTAAACAATAATGTAAAGAAGGTTCGGATATGGTTTCCTATCCCCCACCTTTCGGATGCGGTGTACCTACGGCTCATCACCGGCTGGCTATTCCGATGGAAAAGAAATAATTTTCACCAACCGGTAGACGTGGAACCTGGAATTTAAAACAGCATTTCGAGCTGGTACAATAATTCCGTCCTTCCAATTTCATTATTATCCATCACCGTATTTACACCGGTATATAGTTATGAGTAAACGTGTGGCCGTATTGCTTGCGGATGGGCTGGAAGAAATCGAAGCGGTGACGATCATAGACGTTCTCCGACGGGCCGGTGTCGACGTGGTGGCGGCCGGTGTTGGGGGTACGGACATTGACGGTTCCCACGAAATATTTCTCCGCGCGGATTGTGCTTTTGCGGACATTCAGGAGGAGGTATTCGACGCTGTCGTTCTTCCGGGTGGCGAACCGGGTACGACAAACCTGGAAGAAAATCCATCGGTCGCGTCGTTTCTCAAGCGGCATGACGATAAGGGGAAACTCCTGGGAGCGATCTGTGCGGCTCCCCGCGTACTGGCTGAGGAAGGGATACTCGACGGGGATCCGGCGACGAGTCACCCCGGTGTGGCGGACCGCATGGACCGTACGGACTATCGAACGGACGAAGTGGTTCAATCCGGTCGGGTGTTTACAAGCCGAGGACCGGGAACCGCGATACCATTTGCTCTTTCTTTGGTGGAAGAGCTCGCCGGGGAAGAAAAAGCGCGGGAACTGGCGGATTACATGGAATACAGCGAATCCGGAGAGCAGGTTCCGGTTTAATTCGACCATCCATTGGGGAAAAGACGATGGCAGAAGATCAGAGAAAAGCTCGATTGCAGAACGTGGAGGACCTGAAGGAACTCGGGGTGGATCCGTGGGCGAAATCCACCGGACCGGTTTCCCGGATACGGGAGATCTGTTCGCAGCTATCGGACGTTGAGGAGGGGGACGTTACGGAGGAACAATACGAAACGGCGGGTCGAATCGTCGCGGTCCGGGAACACGGGAAGTCCGCTTTCCTCGACATCAAGGAACGGTCCGATACCATTCAGGTTTACGTCAAAATTGACCGTGTTGGTGAGGAACAGTTCGAAATTTTTGAGCATTTTGACATCGGGGACTGGATTCGGGTCTCGGGAGAGGGAGGCAAAACACGAACCGGTGAGGAAACCATATTTGCCCGGGATTTCGAACTTCTTACCAAGAGTCTGCGTCCGCTACCAGAAAAATGGCATGGGCTCAAGGACGTGGAAATCCGGTTCCGGAAGCGGTACCTGGACCTGATCTCCAACGAGGACGTGATGGAAACCTTCCAGCTTCGTTCCCGGTTACTTCGGGAGATACGGAACAACCTTCAGGATCAGGGATTCCGGGAAGTTGAAACCCCGATGATGCATCCGATCGCCGGTGGAGCGGCGGCCGAACCGTTTGTTACCCATCATAATACCCTTGACTTAGACCTGTTCCTTCGCATCGCTCCGGAACTGTACCTGAAGCGTCTCCTTGTGGGAGGTATGCCCAAGATCTTCGAGATCAACCGGAATTTTCGGAACGAAGGCATCTCCCCGCGTCATAATCCTGAGTTTACGATGCTGGAACTGTACCAGGCTCACGGCAATTACGAAACGATGATGGACCTGACCGAGGAACTGATCAACCACCTTGCCACAGAGGTGATTGGTTCCGACGAAATTACGTTTCAGGGAGAACCGATCGATTACTCCCTTCCGTTCGACCGGAAAAATTACATGGACCTTTTTGCCGAACACACGGGTCTGGAGTGGTCGGACCGCGAAGCCGTGCTGGAGACGGCACGACAGCACGACGTGGAGGAAATCTCCGAACGGTCGTACGGGAAAGTGGCCAACGAACTCTTTGAGGACCTTGTGGAGCCGGCCCTGGATGGTCCCGTTTTCGTGAAGAATTACCCGGTGGAAATATCGCCGTTTGCGTGCCGGTCCGATGAAAATCCGGACGTGTCCGAGAGGTTCGAACTCTTCATCAACGGGATGGAAATTGCCAATGCCTTTACGGAACTGACGAATCCGATTGACCAGAAGGAACGGTTGCAGGCACAGATCGAAGACCGGGAGGAAGGATACAGAGAACTGGACGAAGATTTTCTCGAAGCCCTTGAGCACGGTATGCCTCCGGCGGGGGGACTCGGTATCGGTATTGATCGACTGGTCATGCTTCTGACGGATTCGGATTCCATACGGGAAGTAATACTCTTTCCACAGCTTCGACCGAAGGACAACGGTTAACCCAATTGCACACCGAGAACTGACTTCCTATCCTCCGGTTTTGTGCCGGTATTCGGTGTTTGCCATATCCGACGACGTAAGGAAACACGATGTATTCCTATTTTCTGGCAATTCGATACATGGCGAGCCGGATCACCTCGTATCTCGCCATGGGATCTTTTGGCATCGGCGTGGCCGTGCTGATCATCGTTACGTCGGTGATGAGCGGCTTTGCCGAGAACATGAAAGAAAAAATCCGGGGCACGGGATCACACATGGTGGTTCGAAAAGGGGTGGGCAAGTTTATTCCGGATTACGAAGAATTAATGGAAAAAATTCGGGACGTGGATCATGTGCAGCACGTGAGTCCCCGGATAAACTGGCCCGTTCTTTATTCCCTGAAAGGATTCGGTGCCGAGAGCCGGATTCGATTCGGCATTCTTACGGGCATTGATCCGAATCTGGAGATCAATACGACGAACATCGCCTCCTATGTGGAAGGGGATAACGTCCGGTTTACGTACCGGGACGGTCAACCGGATCACCCGGGTTTGCTTGTGGGGGCGCGTCCTCAGCCGGGAGGGACCGCAAGACCCCACCAGCGGTCCAGTAAACTGCAACCCAAACTGTACCGTGTAACGAGCAGTCGCATGACGGGGGAGAAACAGGAGCTACAGACCACCTTTGAAGTTGTGGGGACGTATTCCTCCGGCATGTACGACTTCGACAACCGGCGGCTGTATTGTTCGCTAAAAGCCGCCCAGGATTTCCTCAACATGGAATCCTACATCACCGAAATTGCGATTTCCGTGGATCAATACAACAGCGACAGCGTGCTGTCGTCGGCGAAATCGGATATTCAAAACATCCTCCGGAACCGGCGGGGTTTTCACGCGAACTCCGTCAAAACCTGGAAAGAGGAGCGAAGCGGTCTGTTGCAGGCGGTCAAGGCGGAACGGGGATTGACCTCCATTTTACTGTTTCTCGTGATTGTCGTGGCAGCTTTTATGCTCCTCGCCGTGTTGAGCATGATGGTGATGGAAAAGCGCCGGGACATCGGCATCCTGCGGAGCCTCGGTGGTTCGGTCTGGGGGGTTTCGTCCATCTTTCTCCTTGAGGGATTGATTATTGGCGTCATCGGCACATTGTTTGGTACCGGTCTGGGATACCTCGTGGTTACAAACATAAACGGCATTGCAAACACGGTGGAGGATCTTACCGGATGGCATCCGTTCCCGTCCGACATCTATATCCTCGAAAAGATACCGGCAATCTGGAACACGAATACCGTTCTTCTGATCGGTGGTTTAACCCTGGTGACGAGTTTTCTGTTCAGCGTTTTTCCCGCGATAAAAGCGGCGAGAATGGAACCCATCGAAGCCATTCGTCATGAATAAATCCGACCGGAACTCGGAACAACCCGTTGTGCTGGAAGTACGGGACGTCGTAAAGGAATTTCCCTCGGGGAACCGAACTCTACGGGTACTTGATGGCGTCAATATTCAGGTGCGGGAACAGGAGTTCGTGTCCATCGCCGGTCCATCCGGCGTGGGGAAAACCACACTTCTGCATGTGCTCGGACTGATCGATCGTCCCACGGAAGGTTCCATCCGGGTCCGCGACACACAGACGGAGAACCTGGGTGAAGCAATGCGAAGTCAGCTCCGAAACACCTCCTTCGGGTTTGTCTACCAGTTCTATCACCTTATTCCCGAATTAACCGCCCTGGAGAATGTGCTTGTTCCCGGCATGATTGCCACGTCGGTGTTTCGGTGGTTTTTTCAAAAATCATCGTACCATCAGCGGGCAAAAGATCTTCTGGACGAAGTGGGACTGAGTGATCGTTTGCATCACACCCCTTCAGAGTTATCCGGAGGCGAGCGGCAGCGTGTGGCCATTGCCCGTGCCCTGCTTCTGCAGCCGGAGGTGATGATCTGTGATGAACCAACGGGAAACCTGGACACGAAAACGGGACAGAAAATTTTTGAGTTATTGAAACGGATGCGGGAAGAACACCGAACGGCCCTGATTATTGCAACTCATGACCATCAACTGGCCGCAAAAGCCAATCGGGGCCTCGCCATACGGGACGGAGAGCTTCATGAATTGGGAGAGGTAGTGGAGGAGGTTTCATGATTGATACGTCTTCGTTCGGAAATCTCAAACAAGCCGCTGAGGAAAAGGACGAATCCCGGTAAACAGACGTTGGTGAACACGAAATGAATTTCTTGTTGGAGGAGCAGACATGAAATACTTTCCGTACAAAAACGGGGAACTCCACTGTGAGGATGTGCCCGTTCCCTACCTTGCCGAACAAAGCGGTACCCCGGTATACATTTACAGTCGGCAGGCGTACCTCGAACAATTTTCGGCCCTGCGGGAGGCCTTTACTCTTCCGGGTACCCTGATCTGCTATTCGGTGAAGGCCAATACCAATCCCGCCATTCTCTCCGACATCTTGGACGAGGGAGGTGGATTTGACGTGGTGTCCGGTGGTGAACTCTCCGTGACGCTGGAGGCCGGGGCCGATCCCCGAAAAATATTTTTCTCCGGTGTGGGGAAAACAGACGAGGAACTCCGGCAGGCCATTGATGCGGACATCCTGGCCGTAAATGTCGAGTCAGCCAAGGAACTGGAAGTACTCGAAAAGCTGGCAAAGGAAATGGATGCGTATCCGGGGGTATGTCTCCGGGTAAATCCGGATGTGGATCCGGAAACACACCGGTACATTACCACCGGAAAAAAGGAGAACAAATTTGGTACGGACCCCAAAACCGCACTGGAAATGGGCCGGGAGGCGATAAGGTCGGATCACCTTCGCCTTCGCGGCCTTCACAGCCATATTGGATCCCAGATTACCGAACTGGAACCCTATCGGAACGCCGTCTCCCGGAACGTCGAACTTATTTCGGAGCTTCGGGATGCCGGTGGGGAACCACATCTTCTGAACATGGGTGGGGGTTTCGGGATCCGGTACCGGGACGAAGAAGTGCGGGAACCCGGGGAATTCGCCGATGCAATTCATCCGTATCTTGAAGGCGAAGATCTTGATCTTGTTCTGGAACCCGGTCGGTTTATTGTTGGCAACGCCGGGGTATTGGTTAGCCGGGTACTCTACCGGAAACCCTCCGCGGAGCGAACCTTCGTCGTCTGTGACGCCGGCATGAACCACATGATTCGGCCGTCCCTGTACGAAGCGTACCACCGTATATGGCCGGTTTCGGATTCACAGGTGGAATCGGGAGAAGTGCCCTCGGAGGATGCATGGCAGGGAGCCACGGAATTAACCAACGTCGTGGGTCCGATCTGTGAAACCAGTGACTTCTTCTGTGAGGAACGAGCCCTGCCACCGATGGAGCGGGGGGACCTCCTCAGCGTCTTTTCCGCCGGTGCCTATGGATACAGCATGAGTTCACATTATAACCTGCATCCCCGCCCGGTGGAAATGCTCGTGGACGGTGATCGCTACCGGACCATCTCACGACGTGAGACCGTTTCGGAGTTTACGGACCAGTACGTACGGGAAGAGTCCTGGGAAATGTACGAGGACCGGTAAATTTTTGTTTCGTCCGTGCTGTTCGCTTTCACGAATCGGTTCGTTCCAGATGGATTCGGTCCATGATGACACCGGGTGTTCTGTATCCGCTGGGGGTCTTAATGACTTTTCCCCTTCTTGCTTATGCAGGTTATCGGCTCGGCCGTTCGGGGGACCGTATTCTTTATCCCGTTCTGTCCGTCTTCATATTGTTTGTTCTGTCGTCGGGATTTTGCTCGCGCTTTCCGGGAATTGCATTTCAGTGGATGCCGTTCCCCGTCCTTTACGGGTACGTCGGTGACTTTCTGACACTTGCGGGAGGTACGGTTATTATTGCCGCAGCATCCGTGGCCGTCGACAATGATCGGTTGTCTGTGCTGTTACGAATTTTGTGTGGAATTCTTGTTTTCGGTGCACTGTTTCGCGCCGGGTTTTACACATTCACCGACTACGACCAGCTTCAGTCGGAGATTGGAGAAGAGGAGGTGGTTCTTCAGAGCACAAGTTGGAGCTGTGGACCGGCCGCCGGCTCCATGTTTCTGGGTGAACTCGGGGTGATGGCAAGCGAGCAGGACCTGGCCCGAATCGCCCCGGCAAACCGATTTACGGGAACGGGTTGTTTTCAGATGTGGAATGCCATCGGGCGTCGCGCCGCGCCACACGGTTATCAACCAAAACTGCTCCGGCCTGCTAAAAAAGCCCTGCTTGATCTTGAACCACCGATCCTTGCTGTCGTGGAGCTGACGTTACTGATTGATCACTGGGTGGTCATAACGGAAATCCGTGGGAATGCCATAGACGTAAAGAACCCGTTAACAGGGTATCAAAAGAATGTTCCCACGTCGGAATTTTTTCGGGATTGGAGGGGCATCGTTTTAGTTTGTGAGAAGGTACACACCGACAAACCGTAAATGGCCGGGCAAACATCACGTAAAAGATTCATAGCGGGGTAAACCAGAAGTTATGTTTCATTTTCGCCGGTGCTGAACTTGGATGCGGAAGAAACGTCCCCCGAAATACACCCTCCCGAGGACCATAGCAATTTCGGGTTTGAAATGAACCGAAGATTCGGTATAATCCATCGGACCGAGTAAATTTTCATGCCTGGATTCGACAATGGTTGCAGATCATTTGCTCGGTTTTTTTCGTATATTTACGAGCGTCGTCACATTTTGCACCTTTCGTTAGACCGTATTTTTTCTATCAGCTAACCCGAATATGTCGCAAATTTCCCCGGAAAAACTCATTCGAGCAGGTGTTCATTTCGGCCACGAGACGAGCAGATGGAACCCGAAGATGGAGCCCTATATTTTCAGCAGCAAAAACAAAATACACATAATTGATATTCGGGAGACCGTCCGGGGATTAATTGTTGCAAGGAAGTTTATACGAAATCTGGTGGCCAAGGGAGAGCGGCTGCTTGTTGTGGGCACCAAGTACCAGGCCCGTGAAATCGTGCGGCGGAAGGCGTCGGAACACGATATCCCCTACGTGGTGGACCGCTGGCTCGGGGGCACGTTAACGAACTTTCAAACGATCCGAAGCCGTCTGGAACGGCTGGAGGAAATTGAGCAATGGGAGGAGGATGGGACCCTTGACCTTTACTCGAAGAAGGAACAGTCCAAAATATTGCGGGAAAAGGAAAAACTGCTCCGGAACCTTGGCGGCATTCGTGATTTGAAAGAACTGCCGGGTGCCCTTGTGGCCATTGACCCTCTGCAGGAAAAAATTGCGGTTTCGGAAGCAAACAAAAAAGACATTCCCATTATCGGTTTGATCGACACGGATGGGGATCCCGACAAGGTGGACATTCCGGTGCCCTGCAATGATGAAGCGATGCGGGTGATCTCCATGATGATGGATCAGGTAATTGCCGCGAAGAAAGAAGGAGAGAAAATGCGCTCCCGGATCCCCGATCAGGAGGCGGCGGAGGAAGTTTCGGAGGAGGAGGCCGAGGAGAAGGCCGAAGAAATACTTCAGGAAGAACGCGAACAACAGGAAGAAGAGGCCGAGACGGCGGAAGAGACGGAAGAGACCGACCTGGAAGAAACGGATGCGGAGGAGGACGACGCCAGCACAGGAGACGAAGACGAAACGGATGTCGATGAATCGGAGGTGGAGGAGTCGGAGACCGACGAGAAGAAAAAGGTTGCCACGGAACAGGCGGCCGGGGACGAGGAGTAAGCGGACCGGTAGGTACAGCCGGATTCTGTTGATTGCCCGTTTTCCGTTACGTTTGATTTGTCCGTGTATCCGAGGGGTCTCCGGGCGGAATGGATCACCGACCTTTTGTTTTCCTTTTTGCCCTTTCCGCGGAAACCCTTCCGATACACGATGGAATTCGAAAATCCGGGATAAAGCCCGGTCATCTAGCAAGGACAAATTCTGGACACAATTTTTCATACGAAAGGAGAGGAAGAGATGAGCGACGTGACAATGGATGAAGTAAAAGAACTTCGGGAAATTACGGGCGCAGGCGTCGTGGATTGCCGCGAGGCACTTGAGGAAACGGATGGTGACATGGAAGCGTCCGTCGAGTATCTGAGGGAAAAGGGCAAGGAAGTTCTCGACGAAAAATCGGGACGAAAAACCAGTGAGGGACGGATAGCGACCTACACTCACGGTCAGGGAAAGGGGGGCGTGATCCTGGAAGTGAACTGTGAGACGGATTTTGTCAGCCAGAACGAGGATTTTGAGGAGCTGGCGAATGAACTGGCTCTGCAGATTTACGGAATGAGTCCGTCCGTCGTCGAACGGGATGACCTGGACGAAGAACGAATTGAGGAACGAGAAGACGAGATTCGGGAAGAGGTCAGTGAAAAGCCGGACGACGTCATCGAAGACATCGTCGAAGGACGTCTCGAAAAAGAATTGTTTCAGAAGGAGGTACTCCTGGAGCAGCCCTTCTTTCGGGACGAGGACCTCACCGTTTCCGAATTTATAGAGGAGTACGCACTAAAATTTGGCGAGAACATAACGGTGCGTCGGTTTGAACGATTTGAGGTGGGGGAAGACCTCGAATTTTAGCGTGTTTCTGAACGCGGAGGAGCGATGTCGTCCGATACCAATTATGACCGGGTTATACTGAAGATCAGTGGAAATGCATTCGGGGAGGAGCAGGGGCGTGGCATCGACATCGGTGAAGTGGAGTCCCTGGCGGATCAGATCATTGAGGCACACGAACAGGGAACGGAAGTAGCCGTTGTTGTCGGCGGGGGAAACATCGTAAGAGGGTCCGAATACGCGTCCGAAGTGGTCACGGCCGCAACGGCGGACTATATGGGCATGCTGGCAACCACCATAAACAGCATTGCCCTACAGGACGTTATTGAAAGTAAGGGCCCCCCCACCCGCGTCATGACCGCTATTCAGATGCAGTCCGTCGCCGAACCGTTTATTCGTCGTCGGGCCATCAGGCATCTTGAAAAAAACCGGATTATTATCCTTGCTTCGGGGACCGGAAATCCACATTTTACCACGGACACCGCCGCCGCACTGCGGGCAACGGAGATCGGGGCCGGGGTTGTTTTTAAGGCCACAAAAGTGGACGGTGTCTACGACAAGGATCCCCGGGAACACGATGACGCGAAAAAGTTTGAACGAATTTCCTACATGGATATTCTCTCCCGGGACATCCGCGTCATGGATTCCACGGCCATTTCCATGTGTATGGAGTACGAACTGCCGATCCTGGTTTTTAACCTCAAGGAGGAGGGAAACATCCTCCGGGCAATCAAGGGGGACGCGATCGGGACCTACATCGGACCGGAGACCACTTGACGCCTATCCGACTAGGGGCCTCCCGGGATATAACCGGCAAAAACCCAGAGCTTGAAGATCCACCCCAGCAATAACATCACCCCGACCAGAATCAGGTGGCGCCTCGATAGATGTCTCCCGACGTGATCGAGGACACGGCTCCATCCCAGTAATTCGAACACCGAAAGTACGCCGGTAGCACAAACAACCCAGAACACGAGGGATCCCGCCGGTTGTACATGCCATCCTCTGAACATCTGACCGTTGGCCTGATGAGCAAAGGCCGTGGTGTAACCGCAGGTTGGACCCGGTATCCCCGTGGCCTGCTTAAAACCGCAGGCGGGAAGGCCGAGCTTTTTGTGCGTTCCAGTTCCGGATGGATCGGGGGTTAGCAACAGGGAGATGATCAATACCAGAAAGGAAAGACACGCCAGCAGACCGTACCGGATGTCGTCCCGACCCAGGGTCTTCTGATCAGTATTAAGTACGTTCTTCATGGATGTATAAGCTGTACTTTTGGCCTCGATCCCGTGTGGTTTCTCCCTGTCCCGGTGTGCAAAGCAGTCCATACTGATTTTGAATATTCGGTACGGACGCGGTACGCCAAATTCTACTCGATGTCCGGCGGGAAAAATTCGGGAATTTTTTCGTACTCAAACGTTGATTTTAGAACATTTTTTTTCGGGGAGAAACCCCGGTTTGCCTTGATTGACGTTCATGAAACAAAGGTAGTATAATAGGGATCAATTCCTGCGGAAGGCAATCGGGATCCGTCGGACGTTCCTCTGAGTTTACTCAGGTACGTCTTGTAAAGAAAATCCGCTTTTTTGTAATCGTCGCTTACGGGGAGGAGCAATGGAGATTATCGTCGACGAAAAACAGGATCTCGTTGATCTGGACGAAGACACCGAATTTGAGGATGCGATCCAGGACATTAACGAATGGTTGATGGAATACGGATACGTGCTTGAAACGTTTACTCTTGATGGAGAGGAAGCGTGGAAGAACTGGCAGAATCAAATCGGTGATCGTCCAATAGGTGACTTTGACCGTCTGGAGGTGGAGGTGATGGAACCACGCTCCATCTGTGTGGACACACTGGACGAACTGGTTCCACACTTCGAGGATCTGAAAGAATCACTTGAGAAGGTGACCGAAATGATTCAGCAGGGAAAGAAAGAGGAGGGATTCGAAAAATTGAACACCATTCTTGCTCATCTGCAGCAGTACATTAATACGATTGAATACGTCGTAAACATTACCGGTGTGGATTTAACGGGACTTGAAGTGGATCAACAGAGCTTAACAGAGCACGTGCACGAATTGCGTTCGATAACGAACCGGGCGGAGGGAGCCGTAAAGGACGAAGACATGGTGAGTCTCTCCGACATGACCGGATACGAGCTGAAACCGATGGTTGATTCCTGGATCGAAGCATGTGGGAAGATACGGGAGAAAGTATGTGAGAGGTGGGAAACCGGACGAGAACTGGAGCCGATGTCGAGAGGTTAAGTTATAAATGCAGTTTTTGAGGTAAGAAGATGGTTCAGGAAGAATCCGTTACGATTATTGGATCGGGCTGTGCAGGATGGACGGCCGCCCTGTACGCGTCTCGTGCAAATCTCGATCCTTTCGTTCTCGAAGGACCCGTGGATAGCAAGGACAATCCCCCGGGTGGGCAGCTTATGCTAACAACCGACGTGGAAAATTATCCAGGGTTTCCCGAAGGTGTGGAAGGACCCGAATTGATGGAACGATTTCGCGAACAGGCACTGCGATTTGGTACCCGATCCGAAAAAGAGAAAGCCACCCGGGTGGATTTCTCGGAACGACCGTTTAAGGTCTGGTACGGGGACGACGGCGAGCATCTCATTGAGAGTGATTCCGTCATCATTTGCACGGGTGCTTCGGCCCGGAGACTCCATCTGCAGAGTGAAGAAAAGCTGTTTGGAAGCGGGGGATTGAGTTCCTGTGCCGTCTGTGACGGTGCCCTGTTTGAGGGAAAGGAGATGGTGGTGATCGGCGGTGGAGATTCTGCCATGGAAGACGCCCTGTACCTGACGCATTATGCCAAAGAGGTCAAAGTTATTCACCGACGTGATAACTTGCGTGCTTCGGAAATTATGGCGGAACGGGCGAAAAACCACGACAATATTACGTTTTTCTGGAACTCGGAAGTGACCCGATTTCTGGACGAGGACGGAATGATTAGCGGTGTTCGTCTCATCCGTCATCCCGACGGCAAGCCGAAGGAGCGGTTTGAGGGTACCCAGGCAGATCTGGAAACCATGGAAGAAGCACCGGAGGGTCCATTTGAAATGTGGGACGAACCCTGCGGAGCGGCGTTTCTTGCCATCGGGCACATTCCGAACACTCAGATTTTCGAAGGGCAGATCAACCTGGACGAGGAAGGATATATCCTGCCCGAGGAACACACCTTCACAAACGTGGAAGGGGTTTTTGCCGGGGGGGATTGCGTTGATCACCGATACCGTCAGGCCGTCACGGCGGCCGGTATGGGATGCAAGGCCGCAATGGATTGCGAGCAGTGGCTTGAAGGTCAGAAAACCTAATCCGGTGTTCCCCGGGTATAATCCGGCGGCATTCGAGAGGATCAATTGTCCTTCACGTTGATCTCCCGTTCCGGTTGCTTTCCTTCCGGGCCGGGATGCGCACCTTTATTGTACCTTTTTGAGTATGTATGCGTTCCAGAAGGTTTCCTGTGTCTTTTGGGTTGGCAATGGAGGATCGCAACAAATACAGCAAATACGGTGTGCTTATGAAGTAAGGTGATTGTAAATGGTTTGACGGGAGACACCGAGCAACTCGGCCGCCTTTGATTTGTTGCCGTTGGTTTTCTCCAGAGCTTTCCGAACAGTTTCTTTTTTCTCCACCGGAGAGAGAATTTGCCAGTCAACGTTCCATTGTGAGGAGTGAGTTCCCGCGGACTCCCGGGCAACGTGTAGGTGGGTTATGTCGGTTTCCGGTTCGTTCCGCTGTTCCGGTTCCTGATCCGGTCTATGAATGATGAGTGTTTCGTCTCCTTCTGTTCTGGATCTGTTCAATGCCCCAACCGCGGCGCGGTATAGTGTTTCCGGGGAGAGATCCGAATGTTCCGTTGCGGCCGCACCCGCACATACGGAAAGAGGTACCTCCTCCGTTTCCGCATTTACCGTTTCCGAACAAATTATCGACTGAATACGAGTGGCAATCTCGTGGCTTCTTTCCGTTGTGACTTCCGGTAACAAAACATCAAAACGGGCCCCTGTCCGTCCGAGGTAAAGTTCTTCGTTCGCTGACTGTTTTTCCCCAATCTGATCAAGGTTTGTCCGAAGGAGATCAAGAATTTTGTTCAGAATTCGATCGCCGACGTGATAACCATGATAATCATTGATTTGACGGATCTGGTCTGGTTCCATAAATAAAAGTGTAATGGGTACCCGATTTTGATCAAGGAATTGTTGAAGGGTTCTGTTTAATTGATCCCGAGAATTTTTCAGCTCACGGCCGTGGTCCCTTTCGGGAAACGGGTCCTTGAGGGTGTGTATGGTACTTACCGTTTCATTCAGAAAGGCCGTTTGTTCTTCCACTACCCCGGCGGACGGAACGGAGGAATCCGTCCCCCCCGCACTTGCGGCGCCCCCTTCCGTTCTCGAGGGCTCAACGTGCTTTTTTATTTCCTCCAGATGGCGTCTTAGAGTTTCCGCCTGTGTTCGGAAACGGTTGGCTTTTGCTTCTTCAATAACATCCCGGACTTTGATCAATCCGGATCGTTTATTGCCCGTGGCATACTCGTACATTCCGAGAACAGCCCCTTCCTTGAACCGTTGAACCAGGTGCTGGGTGTTCGGGGATTCCGAGAAATACGTTTCGATCAGGTCTTTCAGGAAGTCGGAGTTTTCGGACCGAAAGGATTTGTCACTGTAAAACCGAGGATGAAGGAGCACGTCCAGCGCCGTTTCCAGCTGTATAAACCGGTATGGTTTGAGTTCACTGCATCGTTCCTGGAAGTTCTCCAGTAGGTTGCGGTGTGTTTCAAGGGCCAGGTCCATCTTTCCACGAAATCGTTCCACCCGACCGAGTTCGTTTTCGGCTTCCAGGCGTTCTTCCACCCAATTCCGTTCAACGGTTGTTTCAACCACGTCCTTAAACAAATCTCGTGCCTTAACGAGTTTTTCTCTTTGAAGCATAATTTTCCCGAGATATATTCGAGCATTCTCAGCGATCTTCTCCTGGTTCTTTTCCCGACTCTCATCCCGGAGATCCGAAAAAAGGTGTTCGGCCTCGGTGAGCCGATTCGTTTCGTACCTGGCCCGGCCGAGCATGAGGTGAAACATAAGCCGAACTCCGTGATATTCCTGTTTGGCCGTAGTTTCTATTCCCGTCTGGAATTCGCGTATGGCCCGATCGATTTCTCCTGTGTAGAGCTGCATTTTGGCTCTATTGAATTTTGCGATCTGTTCGGACCGCCGGTTGTTCATCTCCCGGTGGGCCCGAATGGATTTTTCCACTTCGTTTAATCCCTCCTTTATGCGGCCCGTTTGCCAGTATAGGTTGCTCAGGTTGTTCAGTGCTTTTCCAATTCCTTTCCGGTAATTAATCGTTCTGGATATTTCGAGAAAATCATGAACCAGCCGGAGTGCCTCCTGGATGTTTCCTTTAGCCTTCTGAACAGTTGAGAGGTTGAATTTAATCCGACCGACTTCAAGCCTGTTGCCAATTTTCTGGTGGTATCGAAGTGCCCGTCGGAACGGCTCAATCGATTTGCTGTAATCTCCCCGGGACATGTGGAGGTACCCCGTGTTCCAGTCCACGGCCCGGTGCAGTTCTTCGGCCGTGTCACCGGCAAGGTAGTCATCTATTTGGTTCTGTATGTTCCTGAGAACTTGCTCGCCCTTTTTGTGGTTTTTCCTGTGATTGATAACAATAGATGAATAGGAGAGCATCAATCGAAGGTAATGTTCCCAGTATGATTCGTTTGCCGGATCCACATCTTTTGAAGCGTCCCGAACGGTCTGGAACAGCTCCACCGCTTTCTCCTCACGACCGGAGTTTTGGTATAAACTAAACAGTTGATTTTTTCGACGGATTTCAATTTCCGGAGCGATGTTCGACCCTCCGATTCTGTTTAAATGATCTTTGACCCGGTCCGCCTGTCCGAGCTTTTGATACAATTCGGATAGTCTCAGGTGCAGTTCATTCTGTTTTTTTCGTTCCGGTTCGCAGTCCAGAAGCCATCGTGTGAACTGCACCGCCTGTTCCCATGCCCCTCTGTTTCTGGCAATGTTTGCCGCCCGTTCTCCGTACGTTCGGAACACGTCCCGCTTGTCCAGCCGCCAGGCAATTCGGGCGAGCCGTTCAACAAATTGATCTTCCGGGTTTTCTACCCCACGGACGTAACGATGAAGCGCACTAAAAAATTCTCGGTACCGTTCTGTTTTCTCCTTCTGGCTCAGCGAATCGAGAAGTTTTTCACGAATACGATGATTCTGGATCTCGTAAACAACGTCGGGGTCGTCCCGGTTCACACGAAGGTACCGGTCGTGCTCGAGCGACCGAATGTCGCTTCTTATGAGATTTGGTTCCTCCGGGAAGAAACGATGAAGATCTTGACGTCGGGTTCTTCCTCCCCATAGTGTAAGGTTCCTGAGCCATTCTTTTTTACGGGGTGAAAGCTGTTTTATCCGCTGTTCGGTGATATCCTGCAGATGATCCGGAAGCCCCACATCCTGAAGTTTTTCGCGATTCAGGAGCCATCGTGAACCTTCCCGCCGTATGACCCCGTTTTCCACGCAGACTTCCAGAAGTTCGTTCATGGCCCGCGGATTCCCGGTCCAATCCAGAGCGGTGATTTCCGATATCAGTTCATCGGATGAATCCCCGAATACACTGCGGACAAGCTGGGTTCGTTCCTGCCGGCTCAGAGGAGACAGAATCGTCCGTTGAAGGTGTCCTTCCTGTTCGAGGTTCGACAGAAGGGAATGAATCTGATTTCGGTCCTCTTTCCCCGGGGCATTTTCGGTCGTTGTCCGTGCCCCGATTATAATAAGGCCGTGGTTCGCCGCTCGAACCGCCGCCTTTCGAGAGAGAATGTCAATAAATTTCTGGCAGACGGAACCGGCCAGGTGTATGTCGTCCAGCAAAAGCAAAATGGGTTCTTCCTGAGCGGCTTCGAGGAAAAAATTTGTGACCCGATCAAGAAAGGGATCCAGGTCCTCCGAAATGTTTCCCTCCCGTGTCTCCGAATGTTCGGAAATCTCCAGAATACGATCGTCAATTTTTGCGAGGTGCGGTGTGTATTGATCGATGAGGGGCTTTTCCTGATTCGGATCACGGGACGCTTCAAGGTGACGAATCAGGTGGATTACCGGTTTGCGCATCAGGCCGTAGTCCACGCTCTGATCTCGACTGGCCCGGCCACGGAGCACGGTTATACCCCGAAGCTGAGCTTTTACCCGAATCTCGTTGAGCAGTTCCGTTTTTCCGATGCCTATCTCCCCTTCCAACAGGGCAAAACGGGCACCCTGTTCCTGGTTTTCCGCCGAGTTCAAATAATTTTCCAGCCATTTTAATTCTTTGTCTCGACCGACGACTTCGGCGCTCGCCGTATAACCTTTCAGGGTGTGTTCGGTTTCGGTCCGATGGGTTGTGTTTCCGATTTCGGATAGTGTCTGGAGCACCTCATTGGCCGAAGCCGGTCGGCGATTGGGGTTCTTTTCGAGTAATCGATAGATGAGTGCTTCAAGCCGATCGGGCACAGAGTCCGGCAGTGGGGGAGCGGATGAGATGGGTTCCTCGATGTGTTTTCGCAGTACCTCATTCTGGTCGCTTCCCTGGAAAGGAGGAGATCCCCGGAGTAACTCATACAGGCAAATCCCGAGCGAGTATAGATCCGCCGCCGGTCCCACCGGATCCAGACGAATGACTTCCGGGGCAATGTAGTGAAGGGTCCCTTTCACCGCGATGCCCCCTTTTAGTGTTTTTTCGTCGGCGAGGCCAAAGTCAATCAGTGTTGTTCGATCGGGCTGTTCCTTATCTACATCATCTGTGGATTCTTCCGTTACTGTATCCGGCACAAGCATATTGTCCGGCTTTACGTCAAAATGAACCAGGTCCCGGGTATGCAGAAAATGAAGTCCCCGGCATATCGGTATAATGAAGGTGATCAGGTCCCGCCAGGAAACGTTGCCCACTCGATCCGCAAGGGACGTTCCCCGGATGAATTCACAGGTGAAGTAATATGACCCGTGAAGGTCCTCCGGACCGGACTGGATCTGTCCAAGGGAATATACCGTCTCCAGATTCGGGTGGTCGAGGGAGGAAAGCAGTTTGTATTCCGACTTCAGGGATTGGATGTGCCGTTCGGTGGCCCGATCATCCCGAAGCACTTTGAGGGCAAGTTCCCGGTCCGGATTGGTTTTATCCGTGACCCGATAAATCCGCCCCATTCCCCCCGTTCCTTCAAGCCAGAGGATTTCATACCGGTTGTTGATGGTTTTCATGCCGTTTCCCGAATCGCTTCCCGTAAAGTCGGGTTGACAGGCCTTTTGACACCGGGAATGTGTAAAATTAGTGTAAAAAACCCATTGAACAGAATCAAAATGAATGTGTACAAGGGGATGGGATCGTGTTGAGAACGGGAATCACGGGTTTTGATATTCTTGGACAAATCCACAAAAATAGGGGGGAACGAGCTGGAATAAAATGATTCAATAGCTTTGACCTCACAATTCACGCTGGAGGGATCGGTCATTAAAAATAATAACGGAGAACAGCAACCAACCGATGAGGGTATGGGACATCAGGTGTCGGAAGAACCGGAACAATCCGGGAGTGGATGCCGAAATCTGTTTATTGGATGTTCCATTGTCGGCGGTGTGTTAATGGCCCTTATCGTGGGAGGGGGATTATACGTTTACTACAACCTTTCCAGCTGGGTGGCGGGAAGCCTGAAGGCCTCGGTGGAAAGCACGACCCTCCCGGAGGATCAGAAGAAACGAATAAAAAAGCAAATTGACAAGCTGAAGAACAAGTACAACGAGGGAAAAATTGATCTGGATGAACTGCAATCAGTCTCCAGCAAGATCGTTGAAGGACCGCTGCTGAAGGTCGGGGTTGTGTTGTTCGTTCAGAAGACGTACTTTCAGGAAACGGATAAACTGAACGATGAAGAGAAGGAAAAATCAATGAGGGCACTTGATCGTTATGCCCGGGGGCTTTACGAGGACAAAATTTCCCCGGACACCATGGAACAGGTGTTCCGTCCGCTTGAGAAGAAGACGAAAACCGGTGGTTCAAGATTTAAGGAAGAACCATCTCGAAAAGTACTGCTGAAGGTTGCGGAGAAGGCCCGGGAGAAAGCGGACGAAAATAATATCCCGGACGAGGAATTCAACGTGGATGTCGCCTCTGAATTTGAGAAAATCGTCCGTGAAGCCACGAAAGAAAACAAGGCGGATAACGGAAATCGGAAAGAGGAGGGTCCCCGGGAACGAAAACCCGGAGATTCAGTGGAATAGGACGGATGTTCAACCGTCAGGTCGGGGCTAATTTGGTTGACTATACAGGGCGTATTTGATACCCTGTTTTCTTCTTCGGATGAATGTCACTTACTGGTTTTCGGGCGGGGTGTCATTTTATTCACCCGATCGGGTGTTTGGTTTATCCATTTCGTTCCCCGGTGCCCACCATTTTATTAACGGTAATTTCCCATGGAAAAAGCAGAGGACGAAGCGGTGGAGGAGAACGAGGAAGTCACGGAGAACCAGATTCTGAACGCGTTAAAGAACGTTGAGGATCCGGACCTCGGCAAAGATATTGTGTCGCTGGGATTTGTCGACGACGTTCGCATCTGTGGGGGACAGGTTGGTTTTACGATTAACCTGACAACGCCGGCCTGTCCGGTGAAGGACAAGATGAAAAACGAGGCGAAGGAGTACGTGGGGATGTTGCCCGGTGTGGAAACCGTCAACGTGGAGCTGGACTCCCAGACACGGGGACGTGACGGCGGAGCCCAACCGACGGGAGCTTCCACGGACGGAAAGCAAAAGAAGAAAAAAGGAGAAAAACAGGAAGAACCGGAATCCCTGAAGGACATAAAAAATATTGTGGCTGTGGCGAGTGGAAAAGGGGGCGTGGGGAAATCCACAGTTGCGGCAAACATCGCCCTCTCCCTGGCAGAAGACGGTGCGGATGTGGGTCTGATGGACGCCGACCTTTACGGCCCGAGTATTCCAAAGATGTTCGGGATTGAGGACGAGAAACCCGGGGCCACTTCGGAGGAACGAATCGTGCCCATTGAAAAATTTGGCATTCAGACCATCTCCATAGGTGTTCTTCAGAATGAGGAACCGGATGCACCCACCATATGGCGTGGCCCCATTGCAACGAACATGATCAAACAGTTTCTCGGCGGTGTCCACTGGGGGGAGCTAGAATATTTAATCATCGACCTTCCCCCGGGAACCGGTGACATACAGCTGACGCTGACGCAGGGAGCTCCCCTTACCGGTGGGGTCATCGTGACAACCCCCCAGGAGGTCAGTCTCATCGATGCCCGAAAAGGACTCAAAATGTTTCAGAAAGTAAATGTTCCCATACTCGGGCTCGTTGAAAACATGAGTCAATTTGTCTGTCCGAACTGTGATGAAGTTCACCACATCTTCCGACAGGGAGGTGGTGGAAAAGTGGCCGACGAATTCGATGTACCACTTCTCGGGGAAGTTCCTATAAACCCGAGCATCGCGGAAGGGATGGACGAGGGACAACCGTTTTTCAAAAAAGATCCCGACTCCCCCTCCTCCGAAGCGTTTCTTGACGTGGCCCGTAACATGGCCGCCCGGTTAAGCACACTTCACATGTCCGACGAAGCGCAGGAAACGGAAACGTTCTCCATCGATTGGGAGGCGGACGACAAGCGGTAACATGAAACAATCCTACGGCAGTACCGACGAGGAGCGTCCGGAGGACATCGAACAGGCCGGGCCGGAAACACTGCGCATTACGTGGAGGGACGGCCATGTGTCGGAATACCCGGTGATATACCTGCGATTCTGCTGTCCGTGCGCGCACTGCGTGGACGAAGTGACCGGAAACCGGCGAATCGACGCGGGCTCCATTCCAGGCGACGTGAAACCCGTCCACCTGGAATCGGTCGGTAACTACGCGATAAACATTGAGTGGACGGACGGACATGATACGGGGATTTATGCCTTTGAATACCTGCGTGATCTCTGTCCCTGCGAGGAGTGCCGGGATCTGAGCATTCAGTCCACGGGAGATCTCGATCACGTTCATCCGGACGATCCGTAAATTCCAGCCTGTTCGAACAAACCGGATCCAGAATGAGTCATGTAACCGGAATCCCCATCCGTGATGTATCGTTCGTCCGTTTCGATGTCAGCAAAACACGTATCTGTTTGTTCTTCAAACCAGATCCTGTTATCACGTTTCGGACGGGGATGATTTTACGTTCTTCATATCCCCCGTCACGAAAAGGTGTTGTCTCCAATTTATGTCGTATAACATGGACAGGTTGACACCGGAATGGCCGGATTGGCTCCCGGTTTGAAATGATTCAATTGAAATCATACAATTCCAATGAATGGGACGGAATCTTCGTCCGCTTTCAGAGGGTGATATTTGGAGGGTGACATGCAAGACCGAAACCATAGGTTCAACTGTCTGCGCCGCCGGATCCGTCAGCGCAAATCCAGTACCAAGAAAAACTGGAAGGACAAACGGAAGAAATGGAAATCCGTGAAGAAAAACAAATCACGTCCCGATAGCTTTCTGAAGATTCTACAGTAGCAGACAGGCCCTGTCCCTTTCTGGTAACCCGAACGCAATGGCTGTTCGTTGCCGTTGTCCCGGTCCGCCAAACCGGGCCCTATATTTTTTGGTATCCTACCGCACCTCACGGAATTTTCGAAACTTCTCCTTATAGACCGGTGATGTAACCGGTGGGGTACCGCTGTTCGTAACCGGATGAATGGGGATTGTTGACCCTGTTTCCATCCACCGGTGTAAGAAAATTCCAGAAAAACCGTCCGTTGACGGTGGGTCCAGCGTACTGACACGGTTGTTATTTTCTATGCTTTACTAATGTCGGAGAAGGGATATTACCGCCGACCGCACCTATCGGGGGATCGAATCCTGTTTGTCAGCGAAGACGACCTCTGGCTGATGGAGGATATTGATGATTCTCCCGCCCGTTTGACCACTCAGCTTACCCGATCCGACGATCCCTGTTTTTCCCCCGCAGGAGACTGGATTGCGTTTACGGGAGAATCAGATGGGCCATCGGAGGTGTACGTCATGCCGGGGTCCGGTGGAACCGCGGAACGGAGGACGTATCTCGGCGCCGGTACGAATGTCGTCGGGTGGACGCCGGACGGTGATCACATCGTCTTTGCGTCCAATGCCCGGCAACCGTTAAGCAAACGATATCAACTCTGGAAGGTACCACGTGAAGGTGGAGAACCGGAACCAATTGAACTTGGGCCGGCGCAGGATCTTTCGTTTGGTGATGAAGGCCGACGTGTCATCGGGCGGAACATCGGAAATCCCGCACACTGGAAACAGTACCGAGGGGGACGAACGGGTGAAATCTGGATCGAGAAAGAGGATGGGTCTTTTGAGGAACTTGTGGACCTGACCGGTAACGTATCCAACCCGATGTGGGTGCAGGACCGTATTTATTTTCTATCGGATCACGAGGGAATCGGCAATCTCTATTCCGTTACGCCGGAAGGGGAAGATGCAAAAAAACACACGGATCACGACACCTTTTACGCCCGGGACGCATCAACGGACGGTGAGCGAATCGTGTACAGATCAGGCGGGAATCTGTACGTGTACAATCCCGATGCGGAGGAGGTGCGGACCATTTCCCCGGATTATCGGAGTTCAGAAGAACGGAAAAAACGACGGTACGTATCCTCCGGCAAGAATCTTCATGGTTATGATCCCCACCCGGACGGTCACTCCGTGGCCCTGATTGTGAGGGGAAAGCCATTTACCATGCCGAACTGGGAAAAGGCCGTTCTTCAGCACGGTGAACCACACGGGGTTCGTTACCGCCTCGCGCGCTGGTTGCCGGACGGAGACCGTGTGGTTACGGTTTCGGATCGTGACGCCGTTCAGTGTTTTGAACTGTTCGGGACGAAAAGCGGAATGGAGGACCGGCGAATCAACCCCGACCAGGACATTGGTCGTCCCGTATTAATGGAAACATCCCCGGAAGCCGACGAACTCGTGTTTACAAATCATCGTTATGAACTGGTGCATCTGGATCTGGAACGTGAATCATGCCGTATGCTGGACCGGAGCAACTACCGCCGCATCGCCGGGATTGCCTGGGGCCCGAACGGACGATTTGTTGCTTACGGATGTTATACCGGAAGAAAAACGTCCGAAATTAAACTGTATGACCTGAAGACGGACAAGAACTGGTCCCTTACGGAAGGGGATTTTCGGGACGTTCGCCCGAGTTTCGATCCGGAAGGACGGTATCTTTACTTTCTCTCGTTCCGGGAGTTCGATCCCGTTTACGACCGAATTCACTTCGACCTAAATTTTCCGAGAGGTATGCGGCCGTACGTCATTCCGCTTCGGAAGGACGTTTCCTCTCCCTTCGAGCCGGAACCGAGACCTCCGGGAAACGGGTCAAAAAACGGGGAGGAATCCGGAGACGGGAACGGGACCGGTAATGGCAATGGCGACGAGGATGGATTGAATTGGGATCTGGAAGACCCGGAAAAACGGATCGTTCGCGTGCCGGTTGGGGAAGGCATATACGGGCGGGTGGGGGCTCTGGAGGAAAAACTGATTTATTCGGTATATCCCGTGGAGGGAAGCCGGGACCGCCGCCGTCGGCCCGGTGACACCCCCCGATCCCGAGGCGTCCTGAAATATTATGACTTCAAGAACCAGGAAAAAAAGAAAATCGTGAAGGGAATAGCCGGCTTCCGGCTATCCACCGACCGATCCACACTGATATACAGGCGAAAAAATCGCCTTCGGGTTCTGGAGGCCGGTGAAACAATGGGTGCCAAAAAGCGGCGGAAAAGCCGTCCGGGACGTTCCTCCGGATGGCTGGATCTGTCCCGTGTAAAAGTCGCCGTGGAACCCGAACAGGAGTGGAAACAACAATTTCGAGAATCATGGCAGCTACAGAGGGAGCATTTTTGGGATCAGGACATGTCCGGTGTGGACTGGAACGAAATATATGATCGCTACAAACCGCTTCTGAAGCGAATTGGATCAAGGAATGAACTCACGGATTTGATGAAGGAAATGCAGGGAGAACTCGGAACCTCCCACGCATACGTTATCGGTGGGGACAAACCGGATCGCCGTTCGTACACACAGGGATTCCTCGGGGGTGTATTTCAATTTGATCCGGACGCCCGGGCATACCGCCTGGAGCGAATTCCGGAGGGGGACGTGTGGAATAAAGATGGATCCCCGCTTTGCCGCCCGGGTGTACAGATCAAACCGGGGGATCTTCTGCTGGCTGTGGGGGGACAGCCCGTGTCCCGTGATCGGCCGCCGGAGGCCCTTCTTGAAAACGCGGGTGGAGAGGAGGTCGCATTAACCATTCGAGACGGCGAAACCGGCGAGGAACGGCGAGAGGTCGTCGGGACACTGACGGATGAAACCCCTTTATATTATCGGGAATGGGTTGAAGATTGCCGGTCGTTCGTCCACGAACAAACGGATGGGGAAGCCGGCTATGTGCACATTCCGGACATGGGGCCGAGGGGTTATGCCGAGTTCCATCGGTATTTCCTCGGCGAGCTGGAACGTGATGGGCTCATTGTGGATGTGCGTTACAACGGGGGGGGACACGTGTCGAGTCTTGTACTGGAAAAACTGGCCCGTCGCCGGCTTGGATACGACGTTGCCCGATGGCGTCCCCCGAAACCATATCCCTCGGAATCGATTCAGGGCCCGCTCGTGGCATTAATAAATGAATACACCGGTTCGGATGGGGACATTTTCAGTCACTGTTTCAAACTGATGAATCTGGGTCCGGTGGTTGGTCGACGCACATGGGGAGGGGTCATCGGCATCTGGCCAAGATATCACCTGGTGGACGGCGGTTACACAACACAGCCTGAATTTTCTTACTGGTTTAAGGACGTCGGGTGGGACCTGGAAAATTACGGAACGGAACCGGACGAAGAAGTGCATATACGACCCGGTGATCATCGAGAAAATCGAGATCCCCAGCTGGTAACGGCCGTGGAGATTCTGCAGGAACAAATTGAGGCCGGACGTGAGGAGAATACGTTTCTGAAACCTCCCGTGACTTCGGAGAACGACTGAACAGACCTCCTCCCGTCAGGAGTAACTGTTCCCCGTGGTGAACAATTTGCGAACATCTTCCTGGCGCAGTTCGTAAAGTGACCAGGCACCAAGGGGAAGCCCGACAAAAAACAGAGGGGAGAGGACGGGGATCATACAGATTATGATGGATGCGGTGGACAGGAAATATCGCTTTCCCGCAATCAGGTGACCAAGGCCATAACAGGAGATCAGGGAAAACGTGAGGCCCACATTTATGGCCATCATGGCAGCCCTCGGGGCCCGGAGTTGCAACAATGCTTCCCTGGATGTAATCCCCAGAAACAGGTACTGAATCCAGGGTGTTCCCTGTGGTTCAAACGTAAGGGCCTGATCGAGGTTTGACCATACGAGTTCCAGGAGACGAAGCCAGATCAGGATGTTGAATAAGCCAATACACAGCAGCGAAATACCAAAAAAAAGAAGTTTTTTCCGGGAGGTTGAAGGAAGCATAGTACTTTTCCGGGCTGTTGATTCCGAGAGCGATTCCGGATTATACTTTATAACATATTAAATTTTCTGTTTCCTCCGAAAACGGGTTGGTAATCCCGAAATCGTTTCACAGACTCGTTTTGGATCACACCATTTCTCTACAACAAAAATGTTAAGGGGAGAAGGAATAACGTTCGACGACATCGTGCTTGTTCCGGCAAAGAGTGATGTACTGCCGGAAGAAGTAGATACAACCACACAGGTCAGCAGGGACATAGAACTGAACATCCCCCTGCTTTCGGCGGCAATGGACACCGTGACCGAGGCCGAGCTCGCCATTGCCCTGGCTCAGGAAGGAGGAATGGGAGTGATTCATAAAAATCTTTCTCCGGAGGAACAGGCCCGGGAGGTGTTTAAAGTCAAGCGGTCAGAAAGCGGTGTCATTCGGGACCCCATCACACTGGAACCCGACCAAAAAATCTCCAAAGCCCGGAAAATAATGGAAAAACACAACATATCCGGGATTCCGATCGTTTCCTCCTCGGGCAAACTCAAGGGTATTCTCACCCACCGGGACCTTCGATTCCATCGCGATGGTAATCTAAAAGTATCGAAGGTGATGACGAAGGAGAACCTGGTTACTGCTCCTCCTGATACAACGCTGGAAGAGGCGAAGTCGAAACTGTACAAAGAGAAAGTGGAGAAACTCCTTCTGGTAGACGACGACTTCCAGCTCAGAGGATTAATTACAATTAAGGACATCCGAAAGCTCGAGGAATACCCGAATGCCTGCAAGGACGACCGAGGACGGCTCCGCGTGGGGGCCGCGGTCGGAGTGGACGATTACGAACGTGTCGAAGAATTGCTGAAGTCGGACGTGGACCTTATTGTCGTGGACACGGCTCACGGTCATTCGGACGGTGTGATCAACACCGTTCGGGAGTTGAAGGGAAATTTCGATGTTCAGGTTGTGGCCGGTAACGTGGGCACAAAGGAAGGGGCAACGGACCTCATCGACGCCGGTGCGGACGGCATCAAAGTGGGCATCGGTCCCGGATCCATCTGTACAACCCGTGTCATTGCCGGCGTTGGTGTTCCTCAGGTTACGGCCATCCGCGAAGCTGCAGATGTCTGTGGTTCAACTGACGTTCCACTTATAGCGGATGGTGGAATTACCCATTCGGGCGACATCACAAAAGCAATTGCGGTCGGCGCCGATTCCGTCATGACGGGAAGTTTGTTTGCCGGTGTTGCCGAAAGTCCCGGCGAGCGAATTCTGTACAAGGGACGGGCGTACAAGGCCTATCGAGGCATGGGATCACTCGGCGCCATGGTCAAAGGTAGTCAGGATCGGTACCGCCAGGAGGACGTGGAGGAAGGGGAGGATCTTGTTCCCGAGGGTGTCGAAGGCCGTGTTCCCTACAAGGGACCACTCGACGAAATGGTGTATCAGCTTATTGGTGGGCTCCGGGCCGGCATGGGCTACTGCGGGGCAAATACACTCGATGAGTTGCGGGAAAATGCTGAATACTTTCGCGTCTCGTCCGCCGCGAACCGGGAAAGTCACCCGCACGACATTTCCATCACGCGGGAAGCACCGAATTACTCACCGGAAATGGACGAGGAAGAATAACAGGGCAAATCATCTCTCCGGGGGGGGAATAACCAACGGAGGCCGGGCCTCAAACCACTTCTTTCAGCATATGCCGGATCCAGGTTGCCTGTTTTTCGTTTGAGTGGATGGTAATGGATTTCCGGTCCCGCCAGCCACTTGAACGAACTTCCAGATCCCGGTACCCGTTTTGGTCTCCCTCCCCCAGTTTCCAGTCATCCTCATCCGCGTCCTGTATCTGATGGGCCGGAAGCGGAAGACCGAACACGGTTCGTTCCACCCGGAACTGACCGGGATCAAGCCGGATGGTAGTTCGCTGAATAAGGGGAAAGAAACAGCGGCAGGCATTTAGATAAATGCCCAGAAACGGAGGAAGACCGAGCAAAGTGACCGTGGCAAACAATAATTCGTTGAACTCAATCAGGAGACTGTACCCCATTACGCCAATCAATCCAAGGAGCACCAGAAAAGCAAGAACGAAATAAACCCCAAAAAGAAAGCGAAGAGTAGTGGGGTTTTTGTGGGTGTTTCGAGCGTCCCAGCGAAAGGAGATAAGCCAATCATCGTCGTCTTCGACAATTTCTATGCCCCAGGGAACCTCCACATCGATTGTTGTCGCGGCCACGTCGTCCATTTGTTCCCGGAGAATAATATATTCGGGAAACCACAGCGATTCGTTTTCTTTCTTTACGTATGGTAAGGAAACTTCCCACTCAATTTCGAGGATTCGCTGTGCCTGTACCCATCGTGATGCCTCCCAAAAATCCTTGAAGGACCTGGCCGGGTAATTTATAATATGTTGGGCATGAACCGGGTTGCGGAGGCCGAAAAGACCCCGTTGATTCCGGGAGCCATTTGTATTTTTATTAATCCGCCTCAGCCGGCAACTCCAGAACGGATCCGGGTGTCCGGCCACATGAACGGCAAACAAATTCTGGTGAACGGAGGGGGGGGCGGGAGGAAAGCAAAGGAGACGGATAAATAGGTCTCTATTCCTGCGGGGCACCATTTCCGGCAAATGCGGGAGGCGCCCCGGTAGCAATACCGGCGTGAAAACCGGATCGGAATCCGGCAAGCGACGCATTCGGACCTCTGTTTCAGGGACAATCGGGGACGAATGGAGGTGGGACCCCACCTGTTCCGAGTTCGCAAATTTTCATACGGGGGACTGTCAATGACCGTAACGGTTGAATCCGGTGATCGAATCACGGAATACATACTGGAGGAAAAAGTGGGAGAAGGGGGGTTCGGAGAAGTGTGGAAAGCACGCCACCACATCTTTGACGATGAGCTGGTCGCGGTAAAATTTCCCACAGACCCCCTGTTTATCCAATCTCTTCGAAACGAGGGAGCGACTCAGCAGGAGTTGGATCACCCGGGTATCGTCGAAACAATCGGCCTTGACCCGTGGCACGAACCACCTTATTTCATGATGGAGTACGTGACGGGGGAGAGCCTCCGGGACCATCTACAAAGTCAGGGAAAAGTGTCCGTACCGGCTGGTCTCGCTATTATGAAGCAGCTTCTCGAAGCATTGCGATACGCTCATGACCGGGGTGTGATTCACGGGGACATCAAACCGGAGAATATTTTTTTGACGGGTGCAGGACCAAATAGGACCGGATCAAATGCCACAAGTCCCGAGTTCGGAACGGTGAAAATCGGGGATTTCGGCATGGCCCGCCAAACAGGGTTGCTCGATAGTGCTCAGAAGTCGCTGGAGGCATCGTGGACCATAGACTCCGGGGTATCGGAGGGGCCTGTTATCGGGGGGACGTATAACTACATGGCACCGGAGATTCGAAACGGCGAGGGCGAACTGACTCCGGAAGCCGATCTGTTTTCCTGTGGTGTGGTACTCTACGAAATGTTAATGGGCATGCTTCCCGAGGGGGCTTTTCCCAACCCATCGGATCAAATCAGCAGCGCGTCTCCCGATCTTGATCGCTTTGTTCGAAACTTGTTGAGACCGGACCCGGAACAGCGAGTTTCGTCCTGCCAGGACGCGCTTGCCGCCCTGAATGGCTTACGAAGTGAAACCGGCTCCCCGGAAGCTCAGAACCGTGATGGCATGACCGCGGAGGGTGAATCGGAGATCCCCGTCGCAAGTGAAGTGGAGACGCCGTTTGAGTTCCGTGACGGCACAACGGTATCAAATTTGAGGGAATTCGTCGAGAAATGTGACGAAGACCGGGAACTCGCGCTGGAACAAATGCGGGACGGCGACCTGGAAAAATGGTTTCTCAATGCCGGTTACAGCGACCTCAGTCAATTTGTGCGTGAACGTCGAACCGCAGGTCGTGTGGAGGATTCGGACCTTGAGGCCCTCCTGCAACAAACCGGCCTTGTTGCCCCACCTCAGCCGGAGCTTGATGTTACGGAGCTGGACCTGGGAACCATTTCCCGAGGGGATACCAGGAAAGACACGGTTTATCTTACCAATTATGGAAGGGGCACAATCAGGGCATCGGTGTCGAGTGAAACCGATCCGGATTGGTTGCGTGTTGAGCCGGAGGAAATTGAAGGAAATGACCAGCCCATAAACGTGTTCGTGAATACATCGGAACTCAATCCCGGGTCGTACGAGGAACTCGTTCGGGTGAACACCGATCGCGAAATTCTTTCCTTCACTGTTCGATTTGTTGTATCCCGGAATCGGCTCCCCCTGGAAACCTCAACAAAATCCTTTCTGTTTTTTTCGCAGGAGTCCCCGTATTCGGCGGTTCGAAGAATTCGAAACGGCACGGATCAAACTCAGGACCTGCAAATTACTTCATCCGCTGATTGGGTTCAGGTTCCGGGCGATCAGCAAATACGAATAGATCCCGGTGAAACCCATGACGTTGCCGTGCGGGTTCAGCCCTCAAACGCAGACTCGGCCACAATGAGTTTTCTCGACGTTCTCCAGCAGTTTGGATTTGATTCCCTCGTCGGGAAGAAAGCTCACCTTTCGCTCGAGACCGGGAAGGATCGTGTGGATATTCCTGTTTACCTTATGACAAACAGGATGCTTCCGGGGTGGTTCATCGGTGGTTTTGTACTGGCGTTTGTTCTTCGGTTCCTGCCCGGATTGACCGGTATGGTGGCGTCCATCACCGCCTGTGGTGTGTTTCTCTCATCCTGGTTCTGGTTCAGCCGGCGGGTGCATTCCGCGATGGTTCGCGAACATGAATTGCAACAGGCCGATGAGACCTCCATTCTGGTTGATCGATTGCAAAATTATCTCTGGTCCCGGCAATCCATGTATTTATTTATCGGGGCCCTTACGGGGGTCCTCGTTTCGCTTGTTCTGACAAGGGGGGTACCCTGATTATGGTGCATCCCGAACGGTTGTATGCAAGAGGGGATCGAGTTGGGGGTTACCACCTCCGTGAGTGTATTGGACGGGGGGGGTTTGGTGAGGTATGGCGTGCGTCCGATACCGGGGCCGAAGAAACAAAGGATGTTGCGGTCAAAATTATTACCGATCCCGGAATGTCGAAACGTCTTCGGTCCGGTGAGACCCCACCAATGGAACTGGAGCATCGTCACATTGTGACCTACCATCAACTACAAACACGAGAGACGCCTCCCTACATTGTCATGGAGCTTATCAAGGGGGGGAGCCTTCGTGACATGATGAATAGAGTCGGAAGGATTCCCTGGGACACCACCATGAAGGTGATGAATCAGATTTTGTCCGGTGTGGAACATGCTCATGCGGCAGACGTTGTTCACGGTGACCTGAAACCTTCCAACATCCTGATCGAAAAACCAGAAAAAGAGAGCGGCCCCATCACGCCGGCGGAGTTTCACCGATCCGGCGGTCACGTGAAGATTTCGGATTTCGGGATCGGTGGTCGGGAGGAGGAACGGCGATCGGTGCTGCTGAAATCCGGAAAGGCGAGGTCGCGTCCCGGTTTGATGAATGCCGGCACATTTCATTACATGGCCCCCGAACAGAAATCCGGGGGATCGGTCACCGTGCAAACCGATGTGTTTGCCTGCGGAAAGATGTTTTACGAACTGATGACGGGTCGGAAAGCGGAAGGGGCCTATCCCCCGGCCGGTCAGAAAAATGGTTCCGTTCCCGTATCGGCGGATGCCGTGGTCTGGAAAGCTCTGCAACCAAAATCGGAAAACCGGTACGAGCAAATTTCGGAAATGAAGGCGGACCTCCGCCGGATTCAGGAGAATGAGGACCCGCTTGTTCTTAATGAATACCGGAAGCGGCGAACCGAACCGGTTCACGGAACCCCTGATGTGGCCCGGATGCCCATTCAACTCCCGACGGGCGAGAAGGTGTATTCGCTGGATGAATTGCTGGATGCGGTGTCACGGAATCCGGACCCCGTTGGCCGGGAACTCATAGAAGGAAACCTCGAAAACTGGCTCCGCCGGAACCGCCGAAAAAAACTATCCCGGGTCGCCCGGGATCTTCGCCGGTCGGAGTCCCGTCCCGGTGTGGCCCTTCAGAAATTCCTTGAGCGGACGGGGCTTCAATCGCCCCCGGAACTGAAGATTGAACAGAATCGAATTGACCTTGGGGAACTCTATCGAGGTGTCGAAGAGGAAATTCGCCTGTTCATGACGTCGCAGGGTCCCGGTATCCTTCACGGCTCCTGTCACGTGGAACCGGACGTACCGTGGATCCTCCCCCGCGAGCAAACGTTTTCGGGGTCGGAGTGTTCGGTTTCGTTTTTCGTCCGAACCGACAACATGGAACCGGGTGAAACCAAAATAGCCTCCCTCAAAGTGGAAACAAACGGAGGAGACCGGGGAATACCGGTTCGGTTTACGATTAGTCGAAGGCCTCCCGTGCCCGGATTCTCCCCGGAGGAGCAGGACGTAGTTCTTCGACGGTTCGGGGGTACGACCGTGAAAGCCCAGGTGGAGAACGACGGCGAGGAAGCGTTTACGGGCAGGCTGAGTGCGAGACAGGATTGGTTGCTGCCGGAGGAAACGGGGGAGATGAATATTGCACCGGGAGAGGAAAAGGCTGTGACGATTCAAATTGACAAAAGCAAACTCCGTGAGAATGCCACGTTCCAGGCAATTGTGGGAGGGGGCAGGCGAACGTCCGGGTGGATAGACCTGAAAGGGGAAGACACAGCGGCCAGTCATCACATCCGTGTGTACGAACCGGGCCGGCCGAACTACACCGCATTTCTGGGGGGGCTGTTTCTCGGAATTGTTCCCATACTGGCCGAATTGTTTATGTTGATGGTACTGTTTAACAGCCTTTCCAGGGGACTGGAGGAACCGATGTCGACGGAGGATCAAATGAATGCCCGAAACATGATTCGGGAAAACATATTATGGATGGCCGGACTTGCACCCGGTATTGTATGGCATCTATACTTGATATTGTGAACCAGTACCTCTTTTCATCAACGATCACCAATTTTGATTGTGTTTGAATTTGTGTCGGCCCCCGTCTCATGGATATGGATGAAACGGAAATTTTTAAACGGTTCCGGGAAGAAACCTCCATTAAGTTAATCCGGGAAATTGCAAGCGGGGGAATGGGAACGGTATATGAAGGGGTTCGTCTGGGAGCAAATAACTTCCAGAAACCAGTGGCGGTAAAAACCATTCGTCCGTCGTTGATGGAGGACGAGGAATTTGTTGATCGGTTTCTGGGTGAAGCCAAACTCGTTGCCAAGCTCGTTCACATCAACATCGTCCAGATATACAACCTCGGCAAAATCGGGGACATTTATTACATATCCATGGAATACGTCCACGGGATTAACCTCCGGGAGTTCATTGAGCGTCACCGGGAAATGGATCGAGAGATTCCCGTAGAAATGGCAACGTTTATTGTGACCCGCGTGGCCACGGCACTTGAGTACGCCTACAAAAAAGAAGGACGTGACGGAGAGCGATTAAAAGTGGTTCACCGGGATGTCTGTCCCAAAAACGTCATGATAAGCTCAGAAGGAGTAATAAAACTGGCGGATTTCGGTGTGGCCAAGGCAAAGAACTTCTTCCCGAATCGGGAAGGAGAAATTTTGATGGGCAAAGTTCCGTACATGTCTCCCGAACAGGTACGGTTCGAGGAGACGGATCACCGTTCGGACCTGTTTTCCCTCGGAACGGTTTTTCACGAATTGCTTTCGGGCGAACAGTTGTTTGATTCGGAACAGACGGAGGTGTTGATGGAGAAAGTAAAAGAGGAGCCCATACCGGAGCCGGGAGACCTCAACAGAGAAGTTCCAGAGAGGCTGAATGAAATTGTCATGAAGATGCTTCAGCGTGAGCCGGGAAACAGGTATCAGGACGCGGGCACCTTATCGCGAGAATTCGAACGTTTCATGTACGAACCCGGTTTTGGTCCAACCTACGATAAATTGCGAAATTATCTCGTCGACTTATTTCCCGATATTTTCACGAAAAAACCCAGCGTGAGCGAATCGGACCTCAAGACCATAGCGGAAACCTCTACGGGTTCCTCGATTGAACGGGAGAACTAATATGGCACCGACCGAGTCACGGTTCCGGTTTCAGGGACCGCGAAAAGGCATCTCTCTCGAAATTTTAGGCGACAGCCGTCCCTTCTCCCGTTTTGGTCGCAGCATCTGTTACCTTGTTCGTATCGGAGATCGTAGTTTTCTCGTGGACTGTGGAGCCCCCATATTTGAATACCTCTCCCGGGAAGAAATAGAAGAGCTGGATGCCCTCTTTGCCACACATTCCCACGAGGACCACCGACGGTGGTTTACGGATCTGGCTCTTTATCTTCATTACCTGCGGGAAGGAGAGGAACGCCTCGACCTTGTAACCACCGACAAGATTCACGAGGAATACATGAAGGACAGTCGGGGGGCCCTTGAGAGAACACTCAGCCCGGATTCCAGGGAAGTTGTGGAAGTTTCCTACCACACGTTTGTCAATCAGGTCTCCTTCGGTCCTTCGCCAAAGTACAAAATTACACTCGAAAACACGTCGCCCGGGAAATACCGGTGGAATGTGGTGGATGATGACGGCAACACCGTGCCGAAGGACCGTGCGAAGGTGGTCATAAATGATCCCCAGATTGCGAATCGACCCCGTCTCCTCTTCCGGGATCCCGGAACGGATCTCTGGGTGGAACCACAGCAGTTTTACAGCCTTGAACCAAACTCGTTTTACGGGGAAAAAGAACATCCGTACACCTTCGAAAACGAACACTCGGGGAACACCGTCCGGATCACCCCGGTAAAAGCCCCGGTCTGGCACGGGCCTCCCACGATTGGTATTGATGTTCAAACCGGAAATGAACGTCTCGTGTTCAGTTCGGACACCGTTTATAATCCGGATCTGTGGAAGACACTCGGAACCGAACAGCGTGAATTGGAATTCGACGCCATCACCCGGGACGAATTTGAGTCATCACGGGTCATTTACGGCGACATTAACAATTACATACAACAGTCATGGAGTGAACGTCGTCTTGAAAGAGCCCTCGGGTATTACAGGAACTCCGTTACCATCCACGATTGTGGCCCGGACGGGAATCCGGTTCACACGGATTACTGTGAAATTGACAGTCTTAACAGTGATGAATTGATACTCACACACTGTCCGGATCGTTTTGTGTCCGAGTTTCCGGTAGCGGTGACCGGAAAGAAGTATCGCATCATCGGTAATAAACTTCTTGAGGAAACGGAACAGAATCGATACCCCCTTAAGGCAGATATTTATTTTCGCGATTTTGAAAGTGCTTACGTGGGGTTCGAAAACGAGGACGGAGACTTCAAGGTGGTTCGCCAGGAAGATTCCCTTGACGTTGTTGACGCAACGCAACCAAGCGAAGGAGATGTCCTTATGTACGTGGACCTGTATCGAGATATGAACGGGTATTACCTGCCGTATCTGGAAGACCCGAACACCCGATATCGGTACCGGCCGGATCGGCGAATTGAACGTGTTACGTATCAGGAAAACGGATCAACCGCCACGGTCGTGGAAACCATACGGGCACCGGACGGGGGGATCCGGGAAGAAGCCGTCAATTGAATTGAACACACGTCATGACCAGTTCGGACGTAAAAAAGCAGGAATCCAGTAACACCGAAACACCGTCGGGACGGATTTTGGTCGTCGATGACGAACCAAGCCTGTGTGAACTTCTTGAAGTCATCCTCGAAAAAGACGGTTACGACGTGCATACGGCGACACGGGGGGAGGACGCCCTGGAACTGTTCGGCAAAAACGACTTCGACGTCGTCCTACAGGACATCAAGATGAAGGAGGTCAGTGGCATCGATCTCCTTACGGAATACCGGGAGAAAGATCCGGATTGTAACGTCATTATCATAACGGCATATTCCACCTGGGAAAGTGCCGTAAAAGCCATGCGGAGGGGAGCGTTTGATTACTTCCGCAAACCCTTCGATAACGAGGAAATTCGGGAAGGTGTAAAACAGGCCATAAACTCCCGGAACTACGAACGAGACCGGGCTTCCGACGAGGAACCACTTGTGGAGAACCTCATCGGTGATTCCGAGGCCATAAAAGATGTTCGGAACACCATCAATCGTGTTGCCCCGACAAACGTCACCGTTCTCATAACGGGAGAGAGTGGTACCGGAAAAGAACTTGTTGCCCGCACCATTCATATGCTTTCCCCTCGGCGGGATTGTCCATTTATGACCGTGAACTGTGGGGCGTTTCCCGAGAATTTGCTCGAGAGTGAGTTGTTCGGTCACAAGAAGGGAGCGTTTACCGGTGCTCAGGAGGACAAGCGTGGTATTCTCGAAGGTGCGGACGGGGGAACGTTGTTTCTGGACGAAATAGCCGAGATGCCCGAGGAGATGCAGGTCAAACTGCTCCGGGTTCTGGAGGAACAGGAATTTAAACCGGTTGGCGGTGTTGAAAACAAAACGGTTGATTTACGGTTTATAGCGGCCACGAACAAAGACATTGAGGAACGTGTGGTCGGTGGACAATTTCGGGAAGACCTGTATTACCGGTTGAACGTTGTGAACATCAATGTGCCACCTCTGCGTGAGCGGGGAGATGACATTTTTCTGCTGGCCGGGCACTTTCTGAACGAAAGCGCGGACGAAGCGGGAAAGGAGATCCGGGAATTTTCCGAGGACGCCCGCGACCGGTTGAAGAAATATTCGTGGCCCGGCAACGTAAGGGAACTGGAAAATGCGGTCCAGCGAGCTGTGGCCCTTGCGGAGGAAAAGGTTATTGATGCGGACCTTCTATTTGAGAACACGGGAAACATCCCCTCTACGTCTTCGCCGTCCTCCTCGCTGGAGCTTCCCGACGGGGGACTGGACATTGAGAAACGGTTGAAGGAAATTGAGAAAGATTACATCCAGCAGGCACTGGATCGAACGGAGGGAAACATAAAGAAAGCCTCATCCCTTCTCGGTCTTTCCTACCGGTCGCTTCGATACAAAATTGACAAATACGAACTGGATAATTCCGGCGATTGATTGCACAATGTCCGGTGAAAGATTTCGAGTGTTTTACCCGTACATCAATTTTATTGAGGAGGAAAAAGATGAGCTGGTCGGATGTGGTCGAACAGTTGCGCGTGAGTGATGTACACTACGTGAAAAAAGGAGACGAGAGACAGGTCGATATCATCCGGGAAGCTGTGTTGCAGGAATTTCCGGATTACGAGGAGGATACTCTGGAAGAGGCCATAAAATCCTGCATGGACCAGATGGACAACCGAGATCCCCATCAGGTCTTTCTAAACCGTCTGGAGAAAGAACTGGAAGGATCGGGATCGTGATCGGCCGCGACTGAACTCCGACACCCATCCAAAAAAGGGGATCAAACGACGACGGTTCGGGATCCACGGTCACCCGGTCATCGGATTCCTCCCCCTTCCGTCCCCCGGCAATATCGACGTCATGTAAATCATTGCTGGCCCACCTCAGCGGAACGTTCATGCCCTGTCGAAAACCATTCATTCTGATTTCTGTTTTCCTGCTGTCGGGATGCCTGACAGGCTGCCAATCAACGGCGGTCCCCGTGGGATCCACGGGGGGCCCGGACGCGGTTTCGTCATCTTCCCCGGTAGATCCAGAAGCGTTATCAAATTCGAACCGGCAAGAGGAAACCCCGAGGGAAACGAACCAAGAGGACCACGGAATTGTACTCCTTCCCGAATATCTACTCTATCCACCGTACCTCGCCTCGAATCGAATTCCTCAATTTCGTTTCTCACGAATCCGGGCCACCGACAACAACATTAACGTCGTTGGAAAAGATCGATGGGACCTTCGGGCGGGACAGAAGGCACCTCTCCTCAAATTTGCCGGTTTCTGGCAGCTGAGTTTTTTTGGGGGCATTAAGACCATGATCGATAGTGATGATAACCTGTTTAATATTGGATGGGATGGGGTTGTCGGCGCGTCCGTCGCCCGGGAAATGTCACGTGATACCGCCGTAAAAATTGAATTTTTTCATCAATCCTCCCATATTGGAGACGACATTGCCTTTCGTCGGTCCCGGGGAAAAATTGGTTATATCCGGAATGAGTTTAACACGGGCATAACACACCGCCCGACACCGCTTCTTCGAGCCTATGCGGAAGCAGGGTATGGACTGGGTCTGGAGGACGATGAATTTCAGGCTCCCCTTCGGGTGCAGACCGGGTTTGAATTCGGCATTCCCCCGGTTGGGCGGCGATCACGATTCGAGTGGGGAACGTTCGTCGCCGGTGATTTTGAATCCATGGAGGAACTCGACTGGCAGGTCGACACCACCATCCAGGCCGGTATTTACGCACATCGGAACAAATCCCTGTGGCGATTTGGCGTTGAATTCCGGGACGGTCGGGTTCCGTACGGTGAGTTTTCCCAGACCGACGAAACATACATTGGTTTCGTTCTGTGGGCCTCATTTTCAAATTAATGGAGATGATGATAACAGATCGGCTCGTTTCCGGGTGTCTTTTTCTCGTAACCGTTTTCCTGCTTGGCGGGGGATGTCACTCAACCCCGAATGTTTCTCCAAAGAGCAGGGAGTCCCGATTGCCGATGCCGGACGAACCAGTCGGTAACATGGTTTCCGGTGATTCTTCTTCACCGGAAGAGGAAAGCACTTCGAACGACGGAGACGGGACGTCCACAGGAAACGTTCAGTTATTTCCGGGGAACCTTTTCTACCGACCTTACCTGGCCTCGACCCGTTTCCCGCAATTTCGTCTTTCCCGAATTCGGGTGACGTCCAGCACCATAGACGACACCGGCAACGACCGATACGATCTCCGGGCGGGCCACAAAGCGGCGATTGTCCGTTTTTATTCGAACTGGCAGATCAGTTTCTTCGGCGGATTAAAATCCGTTTTTGACATCGACAATAGTTTTGACAACATTGGTTGGGATGGTGTGTTCGGGGCCTCACTGGAACGAAAAATCAATCAAAAAACGGCGATGATGGTTGAATACGAACACCAGTCGGCCCACATTGGTGATGAACTGACACTTCGGACCGGTCGGGACCGAATTGATTACACGCGGCAGGAATACAACCTCGGCGTTACGAGACGATTTCCTCATGACCTGCGGCTGTACACCGAAGGTGGATTTGCAACGACCCTGAACAACAAAGATATCCAGGAACCATTTCGTGTTCAGGCGGGGTTTGAATATGGCATTCCGGACAACCGGGAGCGTGAAACAAAAGATTGGGGAACCTTCGTCGCCGGTGATTTTGAGAGCATGGAAGAGCGGAACTGGCAGATTGACACCAATATTCAAACCGGTTTTTATTTTCTCCGGGACCACGAACTATGGCGAATCGGGTTAGAGTTCCGGGACGGTCGGGTTCCGTACGGCGAATTTTCACAGACCGACGAAACCTACATCGGCCTTGTGCTGTGGGCCACGTTCTCCTCCTGAAACAGTTGACCAACTCATCGTCTCCTGAGTAGATTTCCGGACCCCAAACCCGGTTTCTTTCACTGTAATTATCCGGTGGTCTCCATTACGTCAATCCTTATCGGAGGTTGATTCGTCGTCAAAATGTTTGCTTGCCTGCTTGAGAAATGATTTTTCCCGCCATGTGAGTTCGTCCATCCCCTCATCGGCAATTTTGTCGAGCAGTTCCTCGACTTTTTTCTTGATCCGTTTCTCTTCGATTTTTCTTTTTTTGCGTTGCCAGCGCCGCCACGCCTTAAGGGCCCGGTCAAGAAATGGTTCGATTTTCACGAATAGCCAGCCCGCGCCCGC
>CAZOLI010000006.1:5660-33252 GCA_964580675.1 uncultured Planctomycetia bacterium | reverse complement strand
CGCCAGACCTCCAGATCCGTCTGAATTCGCACCATGGAAAGGCCGAGGTTCATACCGATCTCCCAGTTCCGGTACCACTCCATGCCCTGACCGGTGATATAACAGAGGCCCAAAAACAGGATGAGGTACCAGTGGAAGCGACCGGAGGAAGGAGAACGGTTGTGTTCCTGTTCCGGTTTGTTCGGGAGTGGGTTTTTCAGGTATTCCATGATTACCGGTGGTGTTGATGAAACGGAGAACGGGGGAGAGACCCTGTCTCCCGCTCCGGACAACCTCCGATCGAAGATCCAGTATCGAAATTATATTGTACGGAACCGTTTCACTTCCAGTCTTTCCGAGTTTACAATTTGATCCTGACGAGAACAGTATCGGGAGGAACTTCTGAATTATATTTCGGTGATCCGGGAATGGAAGGCACGTGGTTTCTGTTTTCTGTGTTTACGGCCCTGTTGTACGGTGCACAGTCCGCTTACGTAAAGGGGGTAGTTGAAGCGGACAGCCGGCTTCTCGTTACGTGGTCCCTTTTTCTGTTCTCGCTTCCCATGTATCTCGGACTCCTGGTGGTTGAGGGTTTCCCCGAGATACAGACGAATTTTTACCCCGCTCTTGCGGTGAGCCTGGCCGTGAACCTCGTGGCCTGGCCGCTGTTTGTTCGGTCCGTTCATGCGTCCGACCTGTCTCTTGTCATGCCACTACTCGCTTTTACCCCCATTTTTATTCTCGGCGTTGAATGGGCAATTCTCGGGGAAATTCCCGGTCTCTACGGATTGTGCGGCATTTTACTCGTGGTTGTCGGGACGTATGTGCTGAACCTGAAAGAAACAACACAGGGTGTTCTCGATCCGATAAGGGCAGTTCTTCGGGATAAAGGAGCACTTTTTATGCTTGTGGTTGCGGCCATCTGGAGTGTGTCCGCCACCGTGGAGAAAGTCGCCGTTCGTTCGTCGTCCCCGGCCGCGTACCTGTCCGTGTTTAACGTGTGTTTCGTGTTGCTTTTTCTTCCGATTCTGCTGTTTGCCGTCGACAGACCCTTCAAGAAATTTGGCGGCAATTGGATTCTGTTTGCCGGTGCCGGTGTGCTTACCGGCGGAATGGCCATCTGCCAGATGATTGCCATAAAACTCACCCCGATCGTCAATTTCGTCATTTCCATCAAGCGAGCGGGCATGCTCGTGAGCGTGTTACTGGGCTGGCTGTTTTTTGGCGAAAAACACGTGAAATACCGGATTGCTGGTGCGGCTCTTATGGTAACCGGTGTGGTGATGATAAAATTATAGGAGGTCGTTTCGGGTTCCCTTGTAGTATCGCCGGGGGTTCCTGTAGGATGTTTTTTAGGTAGATTGGAACCGGGGAATCCTTCGGAAGGGTTCGACGGAATCGCGTTCATTACCCGAATTCCGGGAACGAAGAAACCGTTATGGCCACCATGAAACGAGGTCCCGTTGTTCATGAGAATTTTCTGTCCTTTCTCGATTCGCTAGATGCCCCGTCCGAACAGGGACCGGCACCGGAGGATCCGGTGTTTGAGGAGAACGACCTGACGTGGGCCGAGGCGGGAGAAATTTTGAAGAGTCAACTGGCAAGCCGCCAGGTGGACCTGGTGGCCCGCGAAATGAAGGAGAGGGACGAGGGGTATTATACAATCGCCTCGGCCGGTCACGAGGGGAATGCGGTGTTTTCGGATGTGCTCCGGACGACGGACCCGGCCCTTGTGCACTATCGTTCCGGCGGGTTTATGCTTCAACGAATGTTTCGGGATCGCGACCGGAGACCGCTTTACGAAATTCTTCTTTCCCTTGCGGCATCGGCGAAGGATCCGGTGGCCGGAGGGCGCCACAAAGTTTGGGGTGATCCGAACACGTTTATTCCCCCGCAGACATCCACAATTGCCTCGCATCTTCCTCGGGCGATCGGAATGGCCTTTGCCCTCGAACGGATGAAGCGACTGAATCTGGATCCGCCGTTTCCACCGGACAGCGTAATGGTTTGTTCGTTCGGCGACGCCTCCGTAAACCATTCGGTTTTCCAGGGAGCTTTGAACGCCGCCCTCTGGACCGTTCACCAGAACCTTCCCTTCCCTCTGCTACTGATCTGTGAGGACAACGAATGGGGGATTTCCGTCCCCACGCCGGAAGGATGGATTGAGCAAAGCATGAAGTCGCGTCACGAACTGGGCTACTACCAGTGTGATGGTGACGACTTCACCGATCTGTATCGAACTACTACCGAAGCGGTTCGACACTGCCGTAAGCGGCGGAGTCCGGTGTTCCTTCACATGAAAACAGTTCGCCTGCTCGGTCACGCCGGATCGGACATTGAACTGGAGTATCGGGAACTGAAGGACGTGCAGGAAACTGAGTCAAAGGACCCCCTTAAGTCATTTGCAAAATTCTTTGTCGACGCCGGTTATTTATCGCCGTCCGAGGTTCGGGACATGTACGAAGACGCGGGGAAGGATCTTCGGGAACGGGCGGGAGAAGCAGCGGAGGCACCGAAATTGGAGACGGCCCGGGAGGTCATGGAACCCCTTGCCTCGTTTTCACCCGGGGATATTAAAAGAGAGGTGCAGAATACCGTACCGGACGAAAAGCGATTGGATTATTTTGACACCACCGCCGATTTGCCGGAACACGAGGAACGGGGTAGACACATGGCCGAACTCCTGAACCGGGGGTTGACGGATCTTATGCTGAAGTACAATGAGATGACGGTGTTTGGAGAGGACGTGGCTGAGAAAGGAGGGGTTTACTACGTGACGAGGGACCTGAAAGAAAAATTTGGTCCGGCTCGTGTGTTCAACACGCTTCTGGACGAAACCACCATTCTCGGCCTCTCCCTCGGCATGGCCACAACGGACATGCTTCCGGTTCCCGAGATTCAGTACCTTGCGTATGTGTTCAACGCCTACGATCAGCTCCGGGGGGAGGCCCTGTCACAATCCTTTTTCTCCCGGGGGCAGTTTAAGAACGGTATGGTGGTACGCATCCAGTCCTTTGCCTACCAGGAGGGATTCGGGGGACACTTTCACAACGACAACGGGATCGCGGCCCTGAGGGAAATTCCGGGCGTGGCCATTGCCGCTCCGTCCCGGGGGGACGATGCCGTGCGAATGCTTCGAACCGCTACCGCCATGGCCCGTGTCGATGGACGGGTGGTGCTTTTTCTGGAGCCGATTGCCCTGTATCACAAAACACACCTGTACGAGGAGGATGACGGGGAATGGGCCTTTTCGTATCCCTCGCCCGGTGAACACCTGTTGCCCGGCAATCACCGGATTTACACGGAGGGAACGGGAGGCCCCGACCTCCTTATCGTTACCTTTGCCAACGGCGTTTGGATGTCGAGGCGGGCGGCACGATCAATGCACGATAATCACGGAATAACGACCAGAATCCTGGATCTTCACTGGCTCAAGCCGCTGAACACGGACATCGTTGAACAGAAGGCCCGGGAAATTGGTCGTGTGCTGATCATGGACGAGTGTCGGGAGACGGGAGGACCGTCGGAGGAACTCATGTGTCATCTGCGTGAGCGGGACACCGACGCCACGGTGCGACGGGTAACGGCGGAGGATACCTACGTTCCGCTCGGTCCGGCAACGGACGCGGTACTGCCGGATGAGGAAGACATCCGGACCGAAGCACTTGAACTCCTGAGCACCGAGGTCTGAGACAGGTCCCACGGTGTGAACGGAAGCACCCGGATGCCGCAGTATGAATGACTAATCTTCTCCTGATTGTTCGTTCGGTTTTTCCCCCGATCCCCGGACGTGGAAGGAGGACCACATTGCGGAACCTTTCGTTTCACATCCCAATTCCTCCAGCCAGCTTACAACTTCATGATTACAGTTGTGGAGCTGCCAGTACGGCTGTTCGTACGGAACAAAATCCAGCGGAATGTCGTCGTTGCGGGTCAGGTGTTCCTTCTGGTTTCGGAAATAACGGTCAAGACGTTCGCGGAGTGAGGAGAGCCGTTCGGCCTCTACGTTCAGCTGGAAGGTCTTCTCCGGGACAAATTGCAGTCTGAGGTTTTCGGATGTGGAATCGGCCGAAATTTTCCGCCGCCCAAGCGTACCCGGTGTGGGAAACAGAACCGCCGGGGGCCCGGTAAGCAGAAGGAATCGGCGTTTTGCGTAATAGAACCACTCCCCGTAAGCGTATTCCCAGGATCCCCCGTCCTCCGCCGGCAGGATCAGGGAGGAATGAAGTCCGTAATCAACCAGGAGGACGGTTTCCGGTTCCTCAACCTGTTCGGGTGGGACAACAACCGTACTGCATCCGAACGTCACCGGAACAAGACCCGTCAAGGCAATCAGCGGGAAAAGGGGGAAGACGTGCGTTATCCGATGTCGAATCCATTGCCAGAAATGAATCATGTGTTCGGTGAGAGAATGACAGATCAGGAATTATGCAACAGCCGGTAACGGATGAGACGATCGGCCAGTTATGACCGGAAAAACATTTGAACATGTTTGATCGCTCACGTATACTTTATCTCATCCCGTCATTTCAGTAGACGAATCGACGGTTGTCATTCAGTACTTCGTGTCCATTCGACTGTTCCGTTGAACGCCACATTTTCAGGAACCTCCGCGATGGAAGTCAAGCGTGATTTAAATCTAAATCTGGTTCGTCCGACGGATCCGGCTATTGGTACCGTTGTGGAAAATCGTCTCGTAACGGATTCTTCCAGCCCGAACTTCACCCGACACGTAACCATTGACGTCAGTGGCACCCCCATTGAAGGAAATTTCGACATCGGACAGGCATTTGGCGTGGTGCCGGAGTACGAGCATGAGCAGGATTACAACAAGCTTGAGGTACGGTCCGAGGACAGCAAACTGCGGCTGTACTCAATTGCCTGCCCGTTCTGGGGAGAGAACGGAGAGGGGAGTACCGTTTCGACAACCGTAAAACGGGTCATCGACGAACACTGGGAAAATGAACGTCTATTTCTGGGCATAGCGTCCAACTATCTCTGTGATGCGGAGGAAGGGGATAAAATTAAGGTCACGGGCCCAACCGGTCGTCACTTCGTCCTGCCGGACGACGAAGATTTAAACAATTACCAGTACGTGTTCTTTGCCGCCGGGACCGGTATTGCGCCGTTCCGGGGGATGGTGATGGAACTGCTGGAGATGGGAATTGACGGGGAAGTTCACCTCATCCTCGGGGTGCCCTACAGTACGGATCTGCTTTACGGAGACCTGTTTAAGGAATACGAGGAGAAGCATGATAATTTCCATTTTTACGAAGCCATCAGTCGCGAACAGAAGACCGATGACGGGGAGAAAATGTACGTGCAGCGCCGGCTTGCGGATCGCTGGGACCGTCTCGGAAGCCTGATTCATAACGAAGACACCCTTCTTTATATCTGTGGTTTGGAAGGCATGGAAACCGGTATTTACCGGGTGCTTCTCGAGAAGGAGTGCATGGATTATTTCGCTCACATTCCGGACGAACTCAAGACGAAGGATTTTTCGGCCCTCTCCGACCGTGATGAACGGTTGGATGAAATCCGTCCGAACAAAGAACGGTTTCTCGTCGAGGTATACTGATGCTGGATCTGGATTACATACGAGATCACCCGGAGGAGGTACAGGAAGCCTGTCAATTGAAGGGAGAGGACGTCGACGTGCAGGAAATCTTAACCCTCGACGAGGATCGGCGAAATCTGCAGCACGAACTGGACGAGAAACGGCACCGCAGAAACGAGGGGTCCGAAAAAGTGGGGGAGCTGAAGCAGAAGGGGGAGGACGCCTCGGACCTTATCGAGGAGTTGTCCGATCTTTCCGATGAAATTGACCGGGGGGAGGAACGGCTCAAAGAGATCGAGCAGGAAATGGAGAAGCAGCTTCAGTGGATTCCGAACATCCCGGCGGATGACGTCCCCGTTGGTGACGTCGAGGAGGACAACGAAGAACTGCGGCGCTGGGGGGAAAAACCCGATTTTGATTTTGAACCCAAACCCCACTGGGATCTGGGGCCGGAACTGGGCATCATTAATTTCGATGCCGCATCCAAACTTTCGGGAAGCGGATTTTACACCCTTACCGGGGACGGCGCCCTTCTCGAGCGTGGATTAATGAACTGGATGCTGGATCGTCACACAAACCAGAACGGTTACCGGGAAATGCAGGTGCCCTACCTGAATCGTCCCGACGTGCTGTTCGGCACCGGTCAGCTGCCGAAACTTGAAGGGGACATGTATCGCACCCGGGATCACGATCAGTATCTCATTCCCACAAGCGAAGTACCGCTTGTGAACTTCCATCGTGAAGAGATCCTGTCGGAAGAAGACCTTCCTCTTTATTACACGTGCGGATCCGCCTGTTTTCGGCGGGAGGCGGGTGCGGCCGGCACGGATACCAGAGGCATGACCCGGGTTCATCAATTTCAGAAAGTCGAACTCGTCAAAATTATTGAGCCGGGGAACGATGCGGATGAACTGGAAGGTATGCTGGAAGACGCCGAGGAAATTTTGAAGGAACTCGGTCTTCATTACCGGGTTCTCCTCCTCTGTACAGGCGACATGTCGTTTGCTTCACGGAAAACATTCGATCTCGAAGTATGGGCACCCGGGAGCGAACGGTGGCTTGAAGTATCGTCTATCAGTACGTGTACAGATTTTCAGGCTCGCCGGTGCAACATGAGATACCGGGACGAAGAGGGGGATCTGCACCACCCACATACGTTAAATGGATCGGGACTCGCCCTGCCGAGAACCATTATCGCCCTACTGGAGACCTACCAGACAGAAGAGGGACACGTTGAAATCCCGGAGCCGATTCAGGATCACCTGAAGGGAATGGATCGGATTACTCCTTCCTGATACTATTTCGTTTGAGAACGGAACCGACCGATCCCCCATTCCGATCTAACAACCCGCAACGGGAAGGGTAATCGATGATCGGACTGTCCGTCACTCGTCCACTTTCCCGATGACAAGAGTGAGGTCGTCCCGCTGTTCGTGATTTTCCGTAAACGACTCAATTCGTTCCTGAATGGCGTTGCTAATTTCGGCGGCGGGACGGTCGGCGTTTTTCCGCACGGTTTCCCGTAGCCGATCTTTTCCAAAGGTTTCCTCCTCCTCGTTCATGGCCTCCCAGATTCCGTCGGTGCCGAGAACGAGTATATCATCCGATCGCAGATCGTGGTCATCCGACGTGAGGTAAGATGAATTGCTCATCACACCGAGGGGAATTCCGGTCGCCTCCAGTTCCTCGAATTCATCGGTATCACTATGGTACCAGAGGGGACCCTCGTGTCCCGCCGAACAGTATGTCAGGTTTCCGTTTTCACTGTCATATACGCCACAGAACAGGGTCATGAATCTGTCATCGTCCGTGTCGTTTTCGAGCCGATTGCTTAGAAACGAAAAATTTGACGACAGGTTTAGGCCTTTCTCAAACCGGGTTAGGAGTACGGCCCTTGTTATAAGCATGGTAAGTGCCGCCCCGAGGCCGTGTCCGGTCGCGTCCCCCACCACCACGGCGAGACGCCGGTCGTCCACTTCCAGAAAATCAAAGTAATCTCCACCGGTTTCATCACAGGGTATACTCCATCCCTCCAGATCGAGACCTTCTACGTCCGGAGCCGATGCGGGAAGGAGGGAGGATTGAATTTTTCTCGCAATCTCCATTTCCTCCTTCAGTCGTTCGTTTTCAATCTGCTGTTCCTGTAGTATCGCGTTTTCAACGGCATGGGCAGCAAGGTTGCTTATGGTCGAGAGAATTTCAAAATCATCTTCACGGAACCTGGTTTCGTTATTGACGATGTTGATGGTACCAATGGTTTCGGTCTGTGTGAGAAGGGGAACAATAATCAGCGAACGGATGTTCACGTCCTGATTTCCCGTGTGAAGATCTTCCCTTGCCGATAGGTCCGGAATCAGGGTGGACTCCCCCTGTTCCAGAACCGTTTTTGCAAACGGCGTGCCGTCGTCGGTCCGGATGTCTCTCAGAACGTCCTCACTCAGACCAAATTCGACCCGGGATGTGAGACGTTCCCCCTCAAGAAATGTAATCGAACCAACCTGTGCATCGGCGAGGTTCAGTGTCAGATCCATTAACCGCGTCAGCAATGCGTCCGGATCGAGGTTCTTCAGGAGCTCTGCCGTCTGGTTTATCGCGGTAATTTTCTCCTCCGCCGATCGGGCTTCCCGGTTGGCCGATTCGTATAAGTTGCCCTTTACGAGGGCCACCCCCGCAGCTCCTGCCAGCGCGTTTATCACTTCCTCCTCCTGCTCCTTCAATCTCTGTTCGGATAACCCGTGAAATAGCAGAAGGCCGTACGTATTTCCCTGGAATGCGAGTGTCACTCCCCTGGCAGGAACGGATTGATCATCCTCCCAGCCATTCCCCTCCGGAATGGTTTCCGGTGATTCATCCTGGAATACCGTCAGCAGTCGTTCCCGGTGATTCTCCGTGTACCGATTTATTCGACTCGAATCCCCGAGAGTGGTATAAGAACAGGAAAAGTCCCGTTTGTCTTCGTCATAATAAAGGATACTGAACCCGGAGTGGTTCAGGTGTTCGGAAACAGCCTCTTCGAGACGTTCGTAAAAAGCCTCCGTCTCCAGCGGGGAATGAAGGTCATTAATTGTTTGGTGCAGGGGAGGTGGATCAGACATCAGTCCTGAAGAATGGCGACCATCTCATTAATATCCTCTTCCAGGGTCCCGGCAATTTCGTAAAGTTCATCCAGGCGTTCGTCGGACAGATCCAACTGGTTGCGGAGTTCAGCCGGTACCGAATTGCGCCAGGGATAATCACTGGCAAGTCCATATCCCTTTTGAAGACTGATTAAATCGGATAGTTCAAGAAGTTCAGCATAGTGTTCTTCTTCCGGCGGTGCATTATGCGCTTCGTGATGATTGGTGATGCTCGTTGATAGGCGGTCGGAAAGGTTCCAGCGACTCATCATTTCCCGGCCGGTTTCGGTATGATCAATCCCGGCGACCTTCTGTTCGGCTTCCAGAAGTGTACAGGCCGGATTCGCCGACACATACTGTTCGAAGTCGTCGCTGTATTTGCTTAAAACTGGAGAAATAATAATTTTTCCGATGTCATGAAGAAGCCCGGCCACAAACGCCTCTTCGGCCACTTCACTGCCAAAATCAAATACGTCTCCAGCCATTTTTCGGCATACGACGGCACACGCGATGGAATGGTGCCATAACCCATTTTCACTGTATCCGTATATTTCCAGCTGTCGATTCAGCAAATTGCTTGTGGAAGCGGCCACAACCACGTTCTTCAGGGTTTTGAATCCGAGCACGGTGACGGCTCGTTGAATGGTCGTCACTTCGTCCCGAAGTCCGTAATAGGAGGAATTCACCATCTTCAAAAGACGAGCCGTAAGGGATTGATCTTTTCGGATGGCGTCCTCGAAGTCCCTGGCGGACGAATCGGGATCATTGGCAATCTGCATCACTTCCCCCACGACGGTGGGGAGGGAAGGAAGCTGATTCAGGGCCGCCAAAATCTTTTCCTTCCGTCGTTTCCTTGTTACGGGGTCCGGAAGCGAGGTTTTCTCGTTCGACGACGGCTTGGGAGGTTCGTCGGATGTGTCCGGTTTCGAACTCTGTGGTTCAACATCCCCCAGTGCGCGGTCCAGATCAAGATCCGGATCGGACGAGGACATCACTTCCCCCTTTGAATGATTTAAAAATACCCCGGTACTTCTTCCGGCCCGGGAGAAGCCGGTGACACCCTCCCGATTTTTAATTATTCACGGAACGCTCTTTTGGACCGTTATCAACCGGTCAATTTTTATCCTATATTCCGACCGTGGGAAATGCAAACGGGGAACGTGGTCCGGAATTTCCCTTTGAAATGAGGAAAAAGTATAAAAACAGGTGGTGAATACCCTTCGGTTCCCTGTTTATAGAGGCCGGGCGGGGGTTACAGAAGCTGACCGTCTTCTTTCAGGGCCGTCCATTCGTCCTCGTCGATGAGAACTTTTCGAGGCTTGTTGCCGCGGTGCGGACCAACAATGCCTTCGTCGGCAATCTGTTCCATAATCCGGGCGGCCCGTGTGTAACCAATACCGAGTTTACGCTGAATAAGTGAAACGGAACCCCGGTCTTCACTGACGATTACGTCAATGGCATCTATGAACAGGTCATCTCGTTCCTTTTCCTCCTGATCGTCGGATGAATCGGCATCCGCCGAACCTTCGTCCGGGTCCGCATCTGATTCGTCGTCCATTTCGTCTTCAAGATTTTCCTTCATTTCCGCTTCACGAGCGGATTTTGCATCTTCGATGGTCGGGACTTCGGGGAGGGTGGACGACCGTTTTTCGTCGGTCTGTTGCTGCCAGTGATCGGTGACGTAATCAATTTCGTCCTCCGAAACGAGAACGCCCTGGGCACGAAGCGGCTGTTCTTCGTCCGGGAGGGAAATCAGCATGTCCCCGTCCCCAATCAGATCCTCCGCTCCGTTCTGATCAATAATTATTCTTGAATTGACCCCGGACATCACTTTGAAGGAAATCCGGGCGGGCATGTTTGATTTAATAAGACCTGTGAGCACATCTGAGGACGGCCTCTGGGTGGAAAGTATCATGTGTATACCCACCGCACGGGCTTTCTGTGCAATTCGTGTCACCGTATTTTCAACTTCCTGTGAGGCCACCATCATGAGATCGGCAAGTTCATCAACCACAACGACGATTCGCGGAAGCGTTCCCTGATACACATCCGGATCTTTGCCACGCTTCCGAATTCGCTGTTTGGCTTCCTCCGGGTCCAGTGCGTTGAACTCCTCGATGTCTTTTACCCCGGTAAGCTGGAGGAGCTTGTACCGCTGCTCCATGTAATCCACGAGCCACTCAAAGGTCCGCGTTACTTTTTTCATGTCACGGATGATGGGACAGACGAGGTGGGGAATATTCTGAAACCGGGAAAGTTCCACCATTTTGGGGTCAATTAACACAAGTTTCAGCTCAGACGGGGTTTTGAAGAGAAGCTGGTTCACAACGATGTTCTTGAGGCAGATGGATTTTCCGGATCCCGTTGTACCGGCAATTAGAAGATGTGGCATTTCGGCAAGGTCAATGCTGACCGGATTTCCTTCCGCGCTTCGCCCCAGTAACATCGGTACGTGCATGTTCCGACCGGCATCGGATTCTTCCCGAATAATTTCTTTTAACCGGACAATGCCCTGATATGCATTGGGAATCTCGATCCCCACTGTTGACTTGCCGGGTATGGGGAAAACGATTCGGACATTGGCCGCTTTCAGAGCAATGGCCAGGTCGTCCGACCGGTTAATGAGTTTTGAGACTTTTACGCCGGGGGCCAGTTCGAGTTCGTACATCGTAACAACCGGACCCGTGCTGGAACCAACAACCTCCCCTTCAATACCAAAGTTCTCCAGGGTTTCCTCGATAATCTGCTTGTTCTCCTCGATCATTTCGAGGTTTTTCTCCTTCTTTGATTCCGGAGGGTCTTCTAGGATATCGGCCGCCGGTAATTCGTATTCGTGGTCTCCTGCCGGGGAGACAAGCGGTTTTCCCGGTTCCACAGAAGGTTTCTCGTCCGGTTCTTCCGAAGAGGCGGAATCGTTTGGGGTTTCCGAAGGATCTTGCGTGGATGTTGAGTGATCCTCTGTCGTCTTTTGCTGTTCGGCTGGTTTCGTCTTCGTGGCGGTATTCGTTTCGGGTTCCTCAAGGGAGGCGGGATCACTGTCCTGTTCTGGATCGGTCGACGGCGGCTCCGTCCCGGTGTTCTGTTCCTCCTGTTTCTTCTGACGTGCCTCAATCATCTCCTGCCATTCCCGTTTACGCGCCTCGACCAATTCCTCCGTCTTATGCTTGAGCCGGAGAAGGCCGGTACGGGTCAGGCTATAGGAGTGTTTCCCGGCCCACTTCAGTCCGCGAAATGGCAGCACAAGAAACCGAAACAGGAGTTTCATCGTCCGGCCGGCGAAGATCGCAAGGTATTCGGCGATCTTTTTCGAGTCCACGAATTTTCCCCCGGCAGCCCGGAAACACTTCCGCAAAAAGGGATATATCAGGAGATCGGTTCCGAGCATAAACGAAAACACGTGGCCCAGCAACACCGTTATGTATAACCCGATTCGACCAATCCGTGGTTTCATAAACTCCACGCACGCGTGTCCGTACAGACCGCCCCAGCCAATCATGGTTCTCGGCTCCTGTTTTCCGAAGGAATCGGGGGTGATCAGGGTTAACAGGGTCAGCAGCGACACGAAGAAAACGCCGAAAGAAAAAAGTTTGATCACCAGGTTCGGCACATTGATGCGCAGAAAGACCAGCGTTCCGAACAGAAACACAAGCCCCGTCAACAAATACGCACCAAAACCGAACGAAAAAAGGAGTTCGTACGAAATAAACGCACCCACCGTGCCCGCTTTGTTCTGAATCTCCTCGTTGCCCGGAAAGACCGCCGAACTGTAATCACCGGGGGAATGATATATAAGACTGACAAACACAAACAGGGATATTAAAATGAGCAGAATACCGAGCGTTTCCCGGAGTTTTAAGAGCGAGCTGCTTGAACTGTTTTTGTTTGATCGGGCCATGTATCGTTGCGTTAATTACAAACCAAGGATCCGATCGTTTGCGGAATGCTTACCTCGAAGGTGTCTGCGGGGACAACCGTTTTCGCTTCTGGTTGTATGCCCCGGATCACCGTAATACGATCAATCCGGCTCTTCTGAAGATATCGACAATTCGTCCCTCAATGATCCAGCCCTGGAGACCTACGATTTCGCTGAGGAATAACCCCCGGTTTGAGGACGAATTTGGGTCCGGTTATCAGGGGGACCAAAAGGGAGGATCGGCTCGGAACATACACGGGATACGGGTCGGTTTGACGTGGATTCTTTACCGATATGGAGGGTAACCCGTCGGGATCCTTCTTACAGGAAGAGAAACGCCGGTATACCGATCAGGCCGACGGGAAAGAGGTAATAGGCAAACACATAAAACCGGCGCTTTTGCAGGAGAGGCATCAGCAGATGGAGTGCGCCCCAGCCCGTCAGGGTTGCCACGACAAACCCCGTGAGGTACACAGGTGAGATAAGTGTGGACATCTGCTCCGTTTGAGAAAGTTCCACCGTATCGATCACGAAAGCCCCCGTTATGGCCGGAATGGACAGGAGAAATGAGAACGTGCCGGCGTCGCTCCGCCGGACGGAAAGAAGAATGGCGATACTGATGGTGACTCCGGCACGCGAGACACCGGGGAGTACGGCGAAGGCCTGAAACAGGCCGATCAAAAGGGCGGACTGGAGTGATATGGTATACAGGGTGTACCGGTACTCATCGTCCGCGTAACGATCAAGGAGAAGAAAACCACCGGTGACGAGCAGGAGAAAACAGGTAATCGGGGGATAAAGAAACATCTGTTCGATGACGTCTTTCAGGAACAATCCCACAATTGCGGCCGGAATGTTGGCCAGCCCGATTAAAACGAGAAATCGAAGGTGTTTTCCGTACCGGCTCCGGGAAATTTCCTCGGACATGCCGTACATCAGGTCACCGATCTCACCGCGGAAGTAAATCAGTACGGCAAGCAGGGTGCCCATGTGAAGCACAATCTCAAACGTCAGGTCCCCCGCCGGAGCCCCGAGCAGTTCCTGGGCAATGATCAGGTGACCGGAACTGGAAACGGGAAGGAACTCCGTAATTCCCTGCAGAATGGCCAGAAGAATGGATTCCAGTATGTTCATTTGACGGCGTCAGGGGCGTTCTGAAACCATGTGACGAATTTTTCAATGCCCTCTTCGACGGGGACGTCCGGTTGGTAATCCAGGTGTTTCTTCGCGTTGGAGATGTCCGCTTTTGTGCGGGTCACGTCACCGGGAGGAAGAGGCTGTCGATCAATTTCCGGTTCTTTGCCAAAGGCCTTCCCCAGTAATTCGACGAGGCGATCCAGCGTGATCGAGCGGGATCCACCGAGGTTGAAAAGGCCCCAATCCTCCTCCCAGTCCATGGCGGACTCGACGCCGTTTACGATGTCGGTTACGTACGTGTAGTCCCGTTCCGTCGTGCCGTCTCCGAAAAACGGTAGCGGTTCACCGGCCGAAATCAATCGGGAAAACTTGTGAATGGCCATGTCCGGCCGCTGTCGAGGTCCGTAAACGGTAAAAGGCCGGATCACGACCAGCGGCAAATCGAAGTGTTCGTGATAGGTTCGGCAGTACAGTTCAGCGGAACGTTTGGTGGCCCCGTACGGAGAAATGGGTTCGAGGTCGCGGGCCTCCTCCGAAAAAGGGTATTCGTCGTGATTGCCGTAGACGGAGGAGGACGAAATAAACACGAATTTGTCCACGTCCGCCTGCACCGCCTGTTCCATCAGCAGTCCCGTACCGGTCACGTTGGTTTCGAGGTACTCAATCGGTCGCTCGCGGGATCGCCGGACACCGGCCACAGCGGCGAAGTGAACCACGGCGTCCGGGTCGATTTCCTCAAACAGTTCGGCAAGTTTGGACCGGTTCAGAATGTCCATCTCGCGAAAATTGAACCCCGCCCGGCGGTCCGATAAATGATCCCGAACGTGGTTCAGGTTCATCTCTTTGATGTCACGATCGTAAAACGGATCGAAGTTGTCCACACCGGTGATCTTCACGTCGCGGTCGGCCAGGTGCATACAGAAGTGGTGACCGATAAATCCCGCCGCACCGGTGACGATGATTTTCCTGTTCATGACGAGTTACATTCTGGCGAAGTAGTAGAAAAGATCCTGAAAGACCTCCATGACCGGGTTCAGAACAAGCCAGATTAAACTGAACCCGAGTATGAATCTGGAGCCAAACTCAAGACCAAGTATAACCATAATGCCCGCCGGTCCGCTTAACTGGTCGTAGGTTTCCTTCATTTCCCGGGAAAGGAAATAACGGACAACCCGGGATCCGTCAAGAGGAGGTATGGGGATCAGGTTGAACAATCCGAGAATAATATTGGCAAGGTAAAAAATGAACAGTACGTTCAGTACGCTTCCGGATTTAAAACGAAACGGAAGGACCAGAAGCACGGCCAGGGGAATGATTGCAAGCGCGAAATTACTAAGGGGTCCCACCGCCGCGGCGATGGTGAAATCCCGCTCCGGGTGACGAAAACGGGCCGGATTCATCTGCACCGGTTTGGCCCCGCCAAAGGCAAAGGTGAAATTACTCATGACCAGAATGACAACCGGCATGATGATGGTCCACATCAGAGAGATATGGGGAACGGGATTCAACGTCAGGCGCTCGTTCATCCGGGGCGTGGGATCCCCGAAGTAATCCGCCGCCAGGGCATGACAGAGTTCATGGATCACACCGGAAAACAGAAGGAACGCCACGAACATCACTCCCTGAATAATTTTGTTCTTATCCATGGCTCTACTTGTTCTGAAGCAAATAGATCTGCAGCAAATTCCGGTTCCGGTTAAAATTCTGGCTTTTTAACAGGAGATCGGTTCGTCCGTTGCCGGTTAAATCCTCACACATGGCGGACGTGCTGGAATAATTGGAGGTGTTGATGGTCTTGATGACGCGGGAAACCGAATCCTGGAATACCCCCTTCTCTCGACCCGCATAAATATCGACCCGATCCGATTCACTCTTCATCAGCAGGTCCGGACCTGTACCGGTACCCATCATGTTTTCGGGCATCCGGAAGAAAAAGGGCGTGTCCGCACGGAGATCGAGGTTGGAGCTGCCAAGGCTAATGCGCGCCAGCACGCTCCTGGAAAACGAATTCTGGTCCTTGAACGTTCCGTTTCCGTTGTTTTTCCGAACCTGAAGATACAGGTTCACGGTGTATGAGGAAAGGATGTCGAGAGCATCCCAGACCCCCACTTCCTCCATACGGAGCACGACGAGGTCCGGGGGCCCGTCCCCGGTCAGATCCCGAAACCGGCTTCGAACGATCCAGCCACTGTACTTGATGATCTGATCCGGTTTCTGGTATGATTTTTCACCTTTTCCCCCGTGGTAAATGTATATGTTGCCTTCCCCCGGCACCGTCACCACGAGATCGTCAACCCCGTCTCCGTTCAGGTCCAGAAATTCCGGTGGGATCAGGTAGTTAAACACCTCGTTGTTTCTTTTTTCCACGTTTTTCACCTGAATCACGTTGGGCTTGACCCGGACGGTTTCGCCGTTCTTCACGTCGGGAACACGGAACACGTACAGGCGATTCTGAACAAAAAGGGCAAATTGCCGTTCCCCTTCGGCCAGGAGCGGGCCCACGTGATACTTCGGAAAGGAGACGGTGGACTCAATCTTGAAGTTCAGCAATCGGGAAAACATTCGGGCGTTGCCGAACGGGGAAAATGGAAAAAATACCTGACGACTGTACCTGTCGTTTTCGTCCCGAAGGAAAACACGATATCCGGAGCGTTCCGGAACGAGGAATTCCTCACGACCATCTCCGTTGAGATCCGGCGTAAAGTCCACCCGGTCCGGGGAACCGGAGGGCGTTCCTTCAAAAACGGTCGATGCCGTAATCAGTTCCCGGGACGAATGATTCCCGTTGTCTTTCTCCTTCTCGTCCGGTTTCTGAAAGGGAACGGTTTCCACGCCACCGGCGGTCAGGCCGGCAAGCCGCAGGGAGCCTCCGTTCTTTTTTCTGGTTCTATAATAATCAAACAGGAAAACGGACGGTGGGAGAGAAGCCACCCGCCGATGTGCAGGCCGGAGGATGTCAAACGTGTGGTTCTTTTTCTGAAGATATGCCAGAATTTTATTACCCTTCTGTATAAGGATGTCCGTCCGTCCGTCTCCGTTCACGTCCTTCGTGTCCACCCAGTCGCTGGTGCTTTCGTAATCAATACGAACACGCGTAAAATTTTTTTCCTCTTCCTGGGCCACGGCCGTGGAGACAAGAACACCGGCAATAACCACCGCAGCAAGAATCCGTCCGGTAACGTACAGTAATTGATCTTTCATCAGGAACTATATCTGAGAAATACCGTTGAGGTCCGTCCGATTACCGGGCCTGTTCTCCGGGAATTCGTTCAGGAGGGAAACGGTTCATGAGCCGGCCCGCCCGATCCCACTGGATCAACCGGCGGCCACACGAAACCGAAATCAAACGTGGTATCGTTATACCCCGATCGCTCTTTATTATCAATATGGCCATCATTTTTCGGGAGGAGTTTCTTCCTGATAATCAGTATTAATTATGTCGAACGTGTTTTTTGTTGAGCGGCAGGGGCCGCTTGTTAACAGTCTCTGTTCTGGACCCATCCGGTGCGGCGAAAACATCGGAGACAGGTCCGCTTCCGGTCCCGCGCCTTCATGAGAACTCTTTATCCTTATCTTTATCTTTATCCTGAAAAGGGCCCACTCCCTCACGCTCGGGGCTCTGGCTCTGGTGACTCATTTTTCCTTCCCACCGTCTGAATCTACTTACTCCTCACTCCTGACCCCTGACTCGTAACGCTCCTCACTCCTAACTCGTCACGTATGCTCGCCTCTTTATCTTTATCCTTATCTTTATCTTAATCCACGGTCCTCCGGACCGTCTCGTCCTCCTCCTTGATGAAGGACCGCGCTTTAATCAGGCGATTCTCCTCATCGGACGGGGTCCGACCGGTCTTTCAACCTGTTAAGCCCCGATGCACGACCATCAAAGAACGCGCCGGACCACACAACAACTCTTCCCGTGGAATATTCACGGGGGAGTTCACCGTTATAATGTCCCATATGACTCGCATCCGGGTCTAGTCCAGGATTTTTTGACCAAAAACAACGAGGTGCGTCATGCGCAAATTAATTTCCGGTTTCATTTTGATGGCATTTGTGCTCGCGGGATGTACGTCGGAAAATCCGGCGGATAACAACAGGAACACGTCGGATGCCGACGCGAACGTTCGTGAAACAAACCCGAAGAGCACGAATCAGAACGGGAAAAACGCGACGGAAACGAATTCGGAACATGACCGGGCCGACGCCGGTTCATCCGACGAGAAACAGAAGGAATCATTTCCCACCATTAGCACCGGAGAGAAGGTGGACGTTTCAACACACCTTGTCAGGGGCAAGTATAACGTCATCAAATTTACGGCGGACTGGTGACCGATCTGCAAGCGGATCATTCCTCAGTTGGAGGAAATTGCCCGAAACACGCCGGAACTAACCGTTCAGTACATTGACGTGACGTCGGTGAAAGACAACCCGAATCTCCCTGTGGTACAACAATACGACGTAGAAGGGACTCCATATTTCCTGCTTTATAATCCGGAGGGAGAACTGGAAGAAAAAGGACGGGACGTGTTCAAACGGGTCATCAAAGAGCGCTGGGGGACAAACTCGGAGAAATAACGTGACCGACCCGTCCAGACGAGTGGCCCGGCTCATTTACAGGAGGTTTGCTCTGAACAATACCCGTACTGGTAAACCCGATGGAAACCTCACCGGGTCCACGTCACTCCCGGGAGAACCCGATCCATTACTCCGTTTTGTGAACCAGGAAGTGAAAAAAGGCCTGGGCCCGTTTGAACAGTGTTTCGGTTACCTGAACAGGTCTGGACGTGTCCGATTCGGTTTGTTCATTTACTTCTTCGGTCTCCTTTTCTTGGCCGGAGGATTCGTCGGGCCCCGAAGCGTCTTCTTCCTGTTCCGGTTTTTCCGTCGAATTTTTTGACCATCCTTCACTGGTCCATTCTCCCTTTTCCCAGTCCTCCAGGTTAAATTGAAATTCGGGGGCATCTCCGGTTTCCTGTTCCTCCTCGTCGGAAGCGGAAAAGAAGTAACAGCTGTCGCTGCTGTTTATGATGTCCATAATCTCTTCTTCCTGCTCGTTCTGAAACATATCCAGAATCCGGCACAGTTCCGCCTTCTCGTCTCCGTAGAGATCGGTGTTCCGGAGAGCATTGTACAGGTGGGAAAGCCTTCGTTCATCCCGGGAAAACGGGATGTTGCGGGTCATGCAGTGATACATAAGGATCTTTTCAAGGCCCCGTATGGTGAGCAGGAGGCCTTTTTTTCCGTGACCGGTTTCAAATCCGTTTTTTGCGAAGCGGGCATCGTTTACCGCCCGGCGCATAATTTTTTCCGGATCGGCCGCGAAGAATTCTTCCCCTTCCGGTTCATTTGATATATCCATGATCTGGTCCCCCGTTTTCGGCCAGTAGCAGAGGAAACTGTAAGACTGGCATCCGTATCTGTTATATGAGATTGTGTTGTATTATACGGAAAACGGAGATGGGATATAAATTACAGCGGCGACATACCCGCCCGCAAATTGTCCGGCAACACCTCCGATTCTTCTTCACTTACACTTCCCCGTTGCGGTCCAGAATCTCCACCTCTCCGTCGCGCACCCGTATCCGGTCCTCGGCGAAGAGCTGTATGGCTTCGGGATAGGCCTCGCATTCTTTCTCAAACACACGATCCCGGAGTGTTTGCACCGTGTCGTCCGGTTGAACCGGCACTTCTTTCTGAAGGATCACGGGTCCCTCGTCGTATCCTTCGTTTGTGGCAAAATGAACCGTGCAACCGGACACGTCCACACCCGATTCAAGCACGGCCCGATGTACTCGATCTTTGTAGAATCCCTTACCGCCGAAGTCCGGCAGAAGAGCCGGATGGATGTTCATGACGCGATACCGGTATGCCTCGGGAATTTCGTAGAAGTGTAGAAAGCCTCCCATACAGACCAGGTCGGGATCCACCTCCATGAGTTGATTGGTAATCGCACGGCTGAACTCGGTGGTGGAATCGTATTCTTTCCGGTTTACTGTTTTGGAGGGAATGCCCGCTCTCTTCGCCCGGACCAGAGCATAGGCGTCCGGGTCGCTCGAAATGACAAAAATCACCCGGGCGTCGAGTTCCCCTTCTTCGATGTGGTCGAGGACGTTCTGCAGCGTGGTCCCTCCGCCGGATACGAGAAATGCAACGTCTACATTCTGAGTCATTCGGAGATATGCTCCGAAACGATGTCGTGGCAGCGATCACAGAGATCCTCGAAATCCTCGTGATTTCCCACCGAGGGGAGGTACCGCCAGCACCGGTCACATTTTTCGTTGTCGGACGGCGTGACGCGAAAACCGATTCCGGCCAGTTCGTCGGAGGTGGTAACGTCCTCCGGGATGGATCCGTTGCGAATGCTCACTTCCGATACAAGAAAATAAGAGGGAAGTTTCTCGACGTAATCATCAAGGAGATCCGCAAATTCCTGATTTCCGGAGAACAATTCCACGTTTACTTCTCCGGATTCGTTAATTTTGTCGTCTTCCCGCAGGCCTTCGATCTCCTCGTAAAGGGCTTCTCTTATTTCCAGAAGGCGTTCCCATCGCCAGCCCAGGTCGTCGTTCTTCCAGCGTTCCGGCGGTGTGGGCCAGTCGGCGAGGTGTACACTATCGGCTTCGGTGCCCGGAAGGTGTTCCCAGAGTTCGTCCGCGGTGTGGACGAGCACCGGGGAAAGGATTTTCACCAGCGAGGTGAGAACCGTCCAGGAGGCCGTCTGTGCGGAACGCCGCTCGTTGGAATCCGTCCGGGAACAATAGAGACGATCCTTCGAAACGTCCAGGTAGAAGTTGCTCATCTGGACGGTGCAGAAATTGTGAATCTCCCGGATAACCCGGTGAAAGCGGTAGTTTTCGTAGTGCTCCTGGACTTCATCAATTAACTCGCTCAGTTCGTGTAGAACCCAGAGGTCCAGTTCCTCCAGATCGTGGAATTCCACGCTGTTCTCTTCGGGATCGAAATCGTGCAGATTTCCGTGCAGGTACCGCATGGTCCGTCTGATTTTCTTGTACGGTTCCGATTTTTCCTGCAGAATTTCCCGTGAAATCGGAATGTCGTCCGTAAAATCAACCGACGTAACCCACAACCGGAGAATGTCCGCCCCGAATTCCTCCCGGAGGGTATCCGCCTGAAGGGAGAGGCCTTTCATGTCGGATTTCGAAATTTTGTCGCCCTCCTGATTCACGACGAACCCGTGGGTGACCACCTCTCGGTACGGAGCATGCCCATGGCGTATGACCGATGGAAGAAGCGACACCTGAAACCAGCCGCGGTGCTGATCCGTTCCTTCCAGATAAAGATCCGCCGGAAATTCGAGGTCCGGATTGTTTTCCACGACGGCACTGTGACTGGAGCCGGACTCGAACCAGACGTCAAAGATATCGGTTTCCTTCTGAAACTCGCCGGCCCCGCATTCATCACAGGTAAAGTCACCGGGTAGAAAATATTCCCCCGGTTCCTCGAACCATACGTTTGCACCCTCCTCCCCGAAGATATCCTTTGTTTCTTCAACGATTTCTGGATCAAGCAAAGGCTCACCGCATTCCTTGCAGTACAGAACCGGAATCGGAACACCCCAGTTTCGCTGCCTCGATATACACCAGTCCGGACGCTCCTTCAGCATGGCTTCCATACGGGTCTGACCCCAGTCGGGAACCCAGTTGACCTCCCGGGTCGTTTCGATGGCCCGGTTCCGAACATCCTCGTGTTCCACGTCCACGAACCACTGAGGCGTGGCACGAAATATCACGGGGTTTTTGCAACGCCAGCAATGCGGGTATTCGTGGTGAAAATCCCGTCGGTCCAGAAGATATCCGTCCTCTTTCAGGTCGTTACAGATGTCGTCCTCGGATTTGTACACGTTGATGCCGGCGTAAGGCCCGGCTCCATCCGTAAACGTCCCGCCTTCATCCACCGGACAGATCGGATCAATGTCGTATTCCAGTCCGGTGTAATAGTCTTCTTCCCCGTGGCCGGGTGCCGTATGCACACACCCCGTTCCCTCGTCGAGATCCACGTAATCCGCAAGAATGATCGGACATTCTCGATCAAGGAACGGATGATCGTATTGCAGGTCTTCCAGGTCTTTCCCCGACATCTTACCAACCACCTCCGGCTCGCCAAGGTTCAGTACGTCACTCATCCGGTCCACGAGTTCCGCCGCGAACATGTAGTAAGCGGGCTGGTCCTCAAGCGGATCATGGGTCCGGATCAGACAGTATTCAAGGTCGGGATGCACGGCGGTCGCCATGTTGGCGGGAAGTGTCCAGGGGGTCGTTGTCCAGATAATAACGTATCCCGGGGCGTCGTCTTCCCCGTTGACACCAAACGCGTCGAGAAAACCGTTCTGAAGCGGGAATTTTACGAAGATGGAATTTGAGGTTTTCTCCTTGTACTCCAGTTCAGCACCGGCAAGGGCCGTTTTGCAGTCGATACACCAGTGAATGGTCTTGTTCCGCCGGTAAACGTGGCCGGATTCCAGGAGGTCCTGAAATACCCCGATCACCGCTTCTTCGTATGACGGTTCCATGGTGATGTAAGGGTGTTCCCAGTCTCCAACGCAACCCAGCCGCCGGAACTGATCCCGCTGGACGTCCAGCCAGTGGGAAGCCGAGTCCTCACATCGTTTCCGAATTTCGGATGGTTCCAGTTCCTCGGCTTCGTCCCCCAGCTCCTGGAGGACTTTCCATTCAATGGGAAGTCCGTGACAGTCCCAACCCGGCACGTAAGGGGTATCGTCCCCGGCTATGGAGTGGTACCGGACCACCACGTCCTTCAGGATCTTGTTCAGCGCCGTGCCGATGTGGACGTCTCCGTTTGCGTACGGGGGACCGTCGTGAAGCACGAATTTGTCGTCGCCCTCCCGGTTCTGACGCATCTGATCGTAGAGGGCTATTTCCTCCCATTTTTCCTGAATACGCGGTTCCAGCTCCGTCAGGTTCGCACGCATAGAGAAATCAGTGTCCGGAAGCTGTATGGTTTCTTTGTAATCGATTTCGTTCGACATCTTCGGATTTCGTTAGTAATGAGCGAAAAAACGGATCCTCCGGCATCTCCATAGACGGGCCGTTCGGACCGGGAGATCACACAGAATCCAGCAGTGGAGGCATCCAGGTGGATAAGGGGTCCGCTTGGTATCGACCGCCTCTGCCGCGGACGGTCAAAGTATTACTTATATTAAGGAACAGAAATGATGCATTCAACCTGATATGCACGCGTGTCGCGGGGAACTACGCGTCCCCTTCCTTCCTGTTTGATCGATACCATTCTTTGAACCGGTCCACAATCTGTTCTTCGAGGCCGGTGTAATTTGGATCGTAAAGGGAGAGGTCGTCAAGTTCTTCGGGAAGGTATGATTGTTTTTTGCTTTCCTCCGGTTCGTGATGGGGGTTGCGGTAATTTTGGCCGTATCCCTCTTCCTTCATCAAGTCGGTAACCGCGTTGCGGATGTGGAGCGGTACCGGCGGGTTTTCCCCGTTTCGCACTTCTTTCCGGGCCCTGTTCAGAGCGGCGTACACCGAGTCATTTTTCGGGGCGAGGGAAAGGTAAATGGCTGCCTGTGCAAGCGCGAGTTCACCTTCCGGAGACCCCAGGAACTCGTACGTGTCTTTTGCGTCCAGTGCAACGCGCTGAGCACGAGGATCCGCCAGTCCTACGTCTTCCACAGCCGCCCGAACAATACGCCGTGCGATGTACATCGGATCTTCCCCGCCCTCGAGCATCCGGGTCAACCAGTAAAGGGAGGCGTTCGGGTCGGATCCCCGGATGGATTTGTGCAGGGCGGAAATCATGTTGTAGTGCTGCTCCCCGTCCTGGTCGTAGTGAAGGGTTCGCTGCTGGGCGGCCTCCTCCACGTCATCCACCGCCAGGGATATGTCCCCGTTTTCCTCCCCGGACCGCTTTGACACCACCGTTAGTTCAAGAAGGTTCAGGGCCTTTCTTGCGTCGCCCCCGGCAAACCGGACCATGGTGTTCATGGCTCCCTCGGTAAGTTCCACGTTGCGGTCGCCGAATCCCCGTTCCGGATCCGAAACCGCCCGGTTAATGATCGTTCGAATGTGTTCATCCTCCAGTCCGGATAACGTAAACACACGGCACCTGGAAAGTAGGGGCTGGTTCACTTCAAACGACGGATTTTCCGTGGTGGCCCCGATCAGTGTTATGGTGCCGTCCTCCACGTGGGGGAGAAAGGCGTCCTGCTGTGCTTTGTTGAAACGATGGATCTCGTCAAGGAAAAGAAGGGTGCCGCGATCCTCGCTGTCCCGCCGAAGTCTGGCTTCACGGACGGCCGTCCGCACATCCTCCACACCGGAGGTTACCGCGCTGAACGGCACGAACGCCTCGTCGGTTTCGCTGGCAATGATTCGGGCGATGGTGGTTTTGCCGGAACCGGGAGGTCCCCAGAATATCATGGAAGGCACCTCGCCCCTTTCCACCATGGACCGGATGGGTTTCCCCTTTCCGATGACGTCCTCCTGACCGAGAACCTCATCGAAGGTTTGCGGTCGCATCCGGTCGGCGAGGGGGGCGGATTCAACGGCATCGGACGATTCTTCGCTGTCAAAAAGTTCCATTCCTTTTCGTGTGCAACGCAGAAGACGTGTTCGTTTGTATGACTGTGCCGGACGTCCTTTTTGAGAAACTGTGGTGGTTTCCCCGTTCATCCATTCCTGCCGAGCAACGAGGAACCCAACGGGGAACGCGAACTATTCGCCGGCCTCCGAAACGTTTCCCTCTTGACCCTCCTCCGTCAATTCCAGTATGTTCTCCACTTCGTCCAGCAGTTTTACTTTGGAGAACGGTTTGGAAATGAACCCGTAGAGGCCGTAAAAGAACTCCTTCGGGGTGTCTTCAATGACGGCCTGAGCGGTTAACATCAGTACCGGGATGCCCCGGGTATCCTCCCGTTCCTGCAGCACTTCGTAAACTTCGTAACCGCTCATTTCCGGCATCATAATGTCCAGAATCAGCAGATCGACGTCCTCTTCCTGGGCCATAATAATGCCTTCCTCGGGGTCCTGTGCCGCCAGCACTTCATATCCTTCGTTCTCGAGAAAATGCTCCACAATATCCAGGATCTTCTCTTCGTCGTCGATGACCAGAACGGTGTTTTCCTCGGGGGTGATCTCTGTCATTTGTCTTCCTCGATAATCTCCAGTTCTTTTTTCAGAATTTTTCCGGTGGGTCCGATGGGAAGGTCGTCACTGACGACCACGTCCGCGGGCAGCTTGTGGTTCGCGAGTCGTTCCTGCAAAAAGGATCGAACGTCTCTCCGTGTTATATCGGCCTCCGGGCCGGGAACGATGAACCCGACCGGCACCTCACCCTGCGCTTCGTCGGTTTTGCCCACGACGGCGGCGGATTGGACCCCGTTCATGTGCAGCAATTCATTTTCAATTTCCGCCGGCGCGATGTTTTCACCTCTGCGAACAATCATTTCATTGAGCCGGCCTGTAACGGACAGGAATCCGTCGTCGTCCAGCCGTCCGCGGTCGCCGGTTCGGAACCAGCCATCCTTCGTAAAGACGTCGCTGTTCTTTTTTTCCACCCCCAGATATCCTTTCATCACGGAGGGTCCTTTTACCTGTATTTCTCCCTCCGGCTCATCCGTCACCGGTTCGGACGGTTCGTCCGGACGGCCAATACGCACGTCGACGTTGTCCAGAGGGCGTCCAACGGTGCCCGGCCTGTTTTTTCCGGGCCGGTTCAGTGATACCACAGGAGAAGTTTCGGTAAGACCGTATCCCTGGAGAACCGGATTTCCAAAGGTCTCCTGAACCCGCTCGGCCACCACATCCGGCAGCGCTTCCCCCCCGCTAATCAGCCGAATCGACCGTTCCTGAATCTGCTCAAGGAAGTCGCCGGAGGTGCTTCCGGCCTGACGAACCATGGCCCGGTACTGAGATGGCGTGGCAAGAAACGTGTTCACCCCTTCTTTCGACAGTGTTCGAAGCGACGTTTTTGGCGTGAATTTCGAGTGAAGGATTGTGGATGCGCCCGTACAGAGGGGAAGCAGCAATCCACCCGTCAGGGCGAACGAATGAAACAGGGGAAGGGGGGCACAGAACGAATCCTCCGGCCCCAGGGAAATGGCCTGTTCACTTCCCCGGATGTTCGAAAGCAAATTTTTGTTGGTCAGAATCACACCTTTTGGTCGTGCCGTCGTGCCGGACGTAAACAGAACTACAGCTTCCTCCGTGATGTCTTCCCGATTTGTTTCCCGGCTTTTGTCGAGCAGGAAGCCGATCGGATTGTCCGGTTCCCGATCGGTTCGATCCTGAATTTCCGTATATGGAATTCGGATGGACTGAAACAGATTTTCCCGGTCCCCATCGGTAATCACGCCGGCCAGATCCGCCTTTTCCTCGATGTATTGAATCCGATCGGGGGACAGCAGCCAGTTCACGGGAACCGGAATCATACCGGCCGCGGAGATGCCCAGAAGGGATGCGGCAAAATAACGGGGAACGGGAAGAAATATACCAACACAGTTGCCGCGGGACAGATCCCGATCCAGCAGACCAGATCGAACACGGGCTGCCGCCCGGAAAAGAGTCGGGTAATCCCAGGAACCGCTCTTGTCCGAAAGAACGGGACGGTCCCCGGAGGTCTCCCTGGCGACGGAACCGATGCGATCGAGCAGGTTCATGCGGAGTATCAACGAAAAAAATGGTTTGATCGGAAAACCGACAAAACCGGTGCCGGGTCCCGCATCCACGTTGCATTGAGATCAGCTCCCCACCGAGAACTCGGATGAGGTCCAGTTCAAACACCCGATCCTCTAAGGAAAGGCTGATAACGGTTTCTGGCGTGTCCCGGTACCGGTACATTTGTTCAACCTTGCGTGTTAGTGTATTTATTTTATAATTATAAATCAATTTCATCGGGTTTCTGCCGGTAAGGCCGGGGTTTTCACATGTTTACGGACGAAACGGAACTGTTTGTAAAGGGGGGTCGGGGTGGGGACGGAAAAACATCATTCCGTACGGAAAAATACGTGCCCAAAGGTGGACCGGACGGAGGGGATGGCGGGGACGGGGGGGACGTGGTTCTCCGGGCAACGGAGAAGTACCGCAGTCTTTCTCACCTGGAAGACCGCAAACGGTTTGAAGCGGGACGCGGCGTGGACGGGGAATCGGAAAAACGAACAGGAGCCGACGGGGATGATTGTGTGATTGAAGTGCCCGTTGGAACCATCGTGAAGGACCGGGAGCACGGACACACCCTGAAGGACCTGGACGAAAACGGTGAAGAATTGGTCGTTGCCCGGGGAGGAGGCGGAGGCCGGGGGAATCGACACTTCGCAACGGCCACGAACCAGGCACCCCGGAAATCCGAGAACGGTGAGGAGGGGGAAGAGCGCTGGATCGTTCTACAGCTAAAATTAATCGCCGACGCCGGTCTGGTTGGCCTGCCAAATGCCGGCAAGTCCACGCTCCTTAGTTCCATGTCCTCCGCTCATCCCGAGTCCGCCGCCTATCCCTTTACGACGGTGTATCCGGTGATCGGCATCGTGAAAACCCCGGATTACCGTTCTTTTGTGCTGGCGGATCTTCCCGGGTTAATCAAAGGAGCACACGAGGGAAAAGGACTCGGGGATCGGTTTCTCCAGCACGTGGAACGAACGTCTGTTCTCGTCCACGTCATCGATGCAAGTCCCCACACCGAAACCGATCCTCTGGACGCTTACGACGTGATCCGGGAGGAACTGAAGAACTACAGCGGAAAATTGACGGAAAAACCTGAAATTGTGGTTGCCTCGAAAATGGATCTTGCGGGGACATCCGATGCCGTGGACAAACTTCGGGAACACCTCGACGTGCCCGTGTTTCCGGTCTCGGCCGTTAAGGAACAGGGGCTGGAACGACTGACGTTCGAAATCATGGA
>CAZOLI010000006.1:3665-5560 GCA_964580675.1 uncultured Planctomycetia bacterium | reverse complement strand
CGGGAGATGCCCGGCCTGCTTCCCTGTTTTCGTGGTCTGACGAAATCCCCGGACCTCGTCATTGCCGATGGTCACGGATACGCCCATCCCCGACGGTTCGGACTTGCCTGTCACCTCGGTCTGTTTCTCGAACGGCCCGTGGTTGGGTGCGCAAAATCCGTTCTCGTCGGGGAGCACGAAACACCGGGGAATGAGCGGGGGTCTTTTGAGCCACTCCGGGACGGCGGAGAAATTATCGGCAGTGCTCTTCGGACCCGGGATGATGTGCGACCCGTTTTCGTTTCCTCCGGTCACCGAATTTCCCTGCCCCGCACACGGCGGGCCGTCCTGAACTGCGGGGAGGGATACCGAATTCCAGAACCCCAGCGTCAGGCAGATCTTCTCGTGGGTCGGTTGAAGGAGAAAGAGGACAACGGCAACTGAGGATAGAAGAACGGGCCATTTTCTCCGGTTAATTATTCACCAGGTAGGCATCAAGATTGTCGTCCATGTTAAGAAAATTATTCGCCTCCTCGATGAGTTCCGAGGAGGTTGATTTTTCGAACGCCATAATCTCTGTTCGAACCCCCCGCGATTTCAGGTGACGGGTCAGCACTGTGAAGTCCCCGTCTCCGGTAACAAGTACGGCAACGTCGATTTTTGGCGCAATCTTTAACGCGTCAATGGCAATGCCCATGTCCCAATCTCCCTTCTTGGCTCCGCCGTAATACGTCTTCAACTCTTTGGTCTTGACTTCGAATCCGATTTTTTCCAGGACTTCGAAGAAGTTTTCCTCGTCCGGGGTGTTGGCACTGATTACGTAAGCAATGGCCCGTATCAATTGCCGGTTCTGCACGGCCTTATCCAGTAGATTGCGATAATCCACCTTGGAACTGTACAGGTTCCTCGCCGAGTAATACATGTTCTGAACGTCCACAAAGACGCCGATGTTCTGGTCACTGTGTATCGTGCTCATAGCTTATTCCTGCGAACTGATTCCACAAACATTTGTTTTTACGTCTTCAAGAAACGAAGCAAATCCGGACAGTTCCCGTTCCCAGAGTTTTTCTCCTTTTTCGGCCGTGGCTTTTGTGGGATTCCCCAGTACACCCGTTTCCGAAATATCGGAGATCGGCCCTTCGAACGAAACCCCCCTTTCCTTTCTGTATTCGAGAAATTTCGACGAGAGGTCCACCGTCACCTGTTCCGGAATTTGATCCTCAAGAACCCGGCCCGGTCGGTTTGCCAGTGACGTGGACGTTTCGGTTTCCCCGGCGTGCACGTCGCCCTTCGTCTCCACGATCTCCGTGGTATCCCCCATGAAGGATCCGGTGTTTACACAGGAGAACAGGTCGAGTTCGTGACTTAATTTTCGTGCGGCCGTCTTCAGTGCCGGGACGTTTCCTCCGTGTCCGTTCACCATGATCAAAGCCTCCCCCCCATGTTCCTGAAACGACCGACCCACGTCCATCACCAGGTTGGACAGGGTCTCCGGGTCAATGGACAGCGTGGGTGAAAAATCCATGTGGTGGGGACTGACCCCGTAATACATCGGGGGAAGAACCACCGGTCGCGGATGCGACACCCGTTCCAGCACGTTCCTCGCCACCCAGAACGCGTCGTATGCATCCGTGTCGATGGGAAGATGCGGTCCGTGCTGTTCGATGCTTCCGACGGGCAACAGACCCACCGGACAGTTGTTCAGTCGTTCAGTGGCTTTCTCTCTTGTAAGGTTCCCAATATGATCAAATTCATTGCTCATGCCTGTGTTCTCCTGTAAATGTTCTGAACCGTTCGAACGGTCGTCGGTTGATCGTTCCGCAGGTAGTACCGGTGTGCACGGGCCGAGAGATCACAAAGAAAGGTGTATGGGCTCACGTCACACTGCTCGGCAAACCGCAGAAGCGGCATTTCGT
>CAZOLI010000006.1:1291-3565 GCA_964580675.1 uncultured Planctomycetia bacterium | reverse complement strand
TCCGGTACCGAATACGGACAGTACCCGAGTACCGTAAATCCGGGGCGAACCATGTCCAGAAACAGGTCTCCGTAACGGAGTCCGGCACTTGTAATCATGTGCCGGAGCGGAATCTGAATATCGTCCTTCTCCAGCTGTTTATGCACCCGGGTAAATCGTTCGAACTGTTTCCGGTCCCGGTCCTCTGTTTCAACGAGAGTTGTGTAGATCCCTTCCAGCTCCACGAGTTCCAGTGCAGCGAGCCGACCGGCGACGTCCGGAGCATCCGACACCGGCACCCCATCCCGATGCAATCCGGTATCCACGTTCAGGTGAACCCGGAGAGGGGGTTCTTCCTCCGAGAGCGAGGATTCCAGCATCGAAACGTCCCGGTCGGTGTGAACGGCCTGCGTGATCCGACGGTCCTGTAGTTCATGGATCGAGGACGAAACCGGGGGAGCAAGGTTCATGACCGGGGTGTCCGTGACCACGGAATCCAGGGAACGGGCTTCGGATACACCGTACGCCCCGATGTACCGGAGCCCACAATCGTCAAGTTGCCTGGCCAGGGGAACGGCTCCCACACCGTAGGCATCCGCCTTGAGCATCACCATCACCTCGGCGGGAGAGGCATAGGACTGCAGCTGTTTCGCGTTCCGGTGAATCCGGTTCAGGTCCACGAGCACCTCGAAACCCTCCGGTGCACGATCCCGCAATGATGACTGATCGCTCATTCGTTCAGAATCCGTCGCATATGATCAAATAAAAGGCAAAACCACGCTCCTCATTTGTAGCGGTCGTGACCGCAAATTTCAATTTTGTCGTCGCTCTCACTTATCATGTGGATTCACTCAAAAGCAGGTACGAACAACGAATCGTTTGAAACCGGACGAAAAACGAATGAAGGACGTCATTGTTGTCGGCGGCGGCATCGTCGGAATTTCGGTATCGTACCACCTGTGCCGTTCCGGTTTTGACGTCGAAATGTTTGACCGTCGGGATCCTGGAAACGCAACCTCCGCCGCGGCCGGCATTCTGTCCCCGGAAACCATTACCGGCCGGCCGGAAACATGGACGTCCTTTGCCGTCCGCGCGGTGCAGTACATCCCGGACCTTGTGTCGGAACTGGAAGGGGTGGGTCACCCGGTCTCCTCCTGGAGTCGCCCCGGCCTGATCAAAGTGTTGCGACGGGAGGAACAAATAGCCGGGAACAGGGAGTTTGACACCATTCTTGATCGACCCGACCGGTTTCCCGAAATATCCGAGGGCGCAATACGGGAAATATCTCCCGAAACAGCCCGCGACATGATGCCGGTGCTGGACAACGTGCACCGGGCCATATTTCATAAAACCGCCGGCCGGATGGACGCCCGACCGTTTGCGGACACGCTGACCGCCGCGGCCCGTGATTTTGGGCTGCGTGTTCGACGGGAATCCGTAAGCAGTCTAATTGTGAAAAATTCCGTTGTAAAAGGGGTACGTTCAGAAGAAAAGGGGCACCGGGCGGATCACGTGGTGATCGCGGGCGGTGCCTGGTCGCGGAAATTCGAGCAACAGCTAAAGACCACCATCCCGGTGACTCCACAGCGGGGCCAGATCCTCCGGTTAACCGGGGTTCACGGGGACACCGGAAGCTGGCCCATCGTGACCGGAACAAGCGATCATTACCTTGTTCCGTGGGAGGGTGGAACCTTGGACGCCGGTGCCACACACGAAGACGATGCCGGGTTTGATCCCTCCGTAACCGAGGAAGGAATTTCCGCCTTAAAGGAAGCCACCACCAACCTCGCACCGGATCTGGCGTACGAAGCCATCGAGAACGTTCGTGCCGGGCTCCGGCCATACAAGCCGGATTACCTTCCCGTGATCGGTGCGGTCCCCGGTATGGAAGGGGTTTTCCTCTGTACGGGACACGGACCGGCCGGGCTTCAACTCGGCCCCTACAGCGGCAAAATTCTTGCCGACCGCATTCGTGGCAAATCCGATGTTCCGGAGATGTTCCATCCCGTCCAAACCGACGGATAATTACCAAATTTCTCAGGTGGTTTGTGAATTGATTATTGCGGGAGGTGATTTACGTAGTGATTTTCATCCGCAACCGAAAAGGAAAGATTCCGAGTACCGGGTTAAAACCGGTAAATTAAACCGGCGGCCATAATTTCGGCGTGATCATCACCCCCGCGAACCGAAATCGGTAACTGCCGCCGAGGTTGAAATACCGAGGATCCATCCATAGAATATCCGATATCTTATCAGTTCGGGGACCTCTTCCCCGGAGTACCAGTCATAATTTTT
>CAZOLI010000006.1:0-1191 GCA_964580675.1 uncultured Planctomycetia bacterium | reverse complement strand
AACGAAATGCAGACCATTATGGATTCCTACAGCGCCGGTATTCAGATTGCGGACATTGAACTGCAGGGAACCGAACCCCCGGACCGGGTGGAGTCGGCCTTCCGCGAGGTAGACAGCGCCCGGCAGGATCGGGAACGGTTCCAGCGTGAAGCCGAACGAGAGGAAGAACGGGTGATCAACGAAACCCGGGGAAAAGTAAATCAGCAAATTTCGGAAGCCAAAGGACAGGCGGCCGCAATTGTCAACCGGGCGAAAGGTGACGCGGAGCGGTTCGAGCGATTGATTCAGCAGTACGAAGAGGCGCCGGATATTACGGAGACACGTATGTTTCTGGAAACCATGCAGGACGTCATGAAAAAATCCAGGCGAGTCTACATCGTGGACCGGAACGTCAAAGGATTGTTGCCTCTGCTTGACCTGAAGAAGGAGACGGGAAAATGAACGTCAGCCGATACAAAATCATTATTGGTGCTGTTCTGATTCTGGTTCTCCTTCCGTTCCTGCTGTACCTGACCGGTGCGGTTTACTACGTGACGGAGATGGAGAGTGCCGTTGTGACACGGTTCGGGGAGGTACAGTACGCCGTGGTAACCGGATTTCACAGCGGCAAGGAGGAACGTGACGAACAGGTGCAGAAACTCAAAGAAAAATATCCCGGCAAGATTGAGACGGAGGCCGGTCTGTATTTTAAGGTGCCGTTTATCGATAAAGCCCACTACTTTGACTCCCGTATTCTGCACTGGAGCGGGGACGTGAAGACGATTTCCACCATGGATCTTCGTACACTGACGGTGGATGCCGGCGCGTTCTGGCGGATCCGAGACGTCATCAAGTTTTACGAATCTCTCGGCAGTCGCCTCCAGGCCGAAAACCGGCTTGCCGGTGTGATCAATTCACAGATCGAGGACGAAATTTCAAAAACACGGCTAATCGAGGTGGTTCGTAATCAAAACATGGAACTGGAGGAACGCGTGAAGAAGCGGCTTGAGACCATCGGGAAGCGGGAGGAGGATGAAGAGGAGGGACAGGTCGAAGAACCGGAAGCCGCCAAAATTCGATACGGCCGGAAGGAGCTCATCGGCAAAATAAAAGAACAGCTGGCCCCCGAACTCCGACAACGATTCGGCATAAAAATCGTGGATATTTTGATCACTCAGCTCAATTACACACCGGAAGTCCGGACAAACGTGT
>CAZOLI010000005.1:0-128215 GCA_964580675.1 uncultured Planctomycetia bacterium | reverse complement strand
AAGCAGTTTCAGATTCGATTGAAAGGGGATCGGTTTGATCAGCTTGTGCGTCATTACTTTCAACGGGACCTTCGGAACATCCTGACGGAGGTTGACGTCGAGGAGGTGAACTTCCGGTCCCGAAGCAGTGCCCTGGTACAGCTCTCCTCGGAGGTATCCGTTGGGGACGTGAGGAAGAAAATTCAGAAATTCCGGTATGCCGAATCCTTCATCGCACCGTACACCGGACTTCGAATTAAACTTCCCGGTGATGAACCCGGGGAAGAATCGGAGGGGCGTACCGACGTGTTCGAGGCAAGGGTTACACGGAATCTGGTGCAAAATTACATCAAGAACGATCTACTTCGAACCTTTGATCGTCTCTCGAAAGTTCCGCTGGCTGTTTTGCCGTCGGAGGATCGGTTCAAGTTTCGTGTGGCTCTTAAAAAAGAACAGCCGGCCAAAGAAGTTACGCAGCGTATTCGGTCCCTCTTCCGGAACAATGGCATAGAGAAGCGGCCACTGGTCAAGCCCGAGGAGGGAGAAGCAAAAATTTATACTGTAACGTCCCATCCCGACACAACCCAGGAAGTCGAGAACAAAATTGAGCAGATTTTCTCGGACATCCGTTCGGGCGGGGAAGAGGGACTCACATTGTCCGAGGGGCCCTTCAACCGCGTGAATGATATCGGTGCGAGTGTCGCCGAAAGTCTGAAGCGGGACGCGTTCTGGGCGATATTTCTGTCGTGGGCGGCCATTGTGATTTATCTGGCTCTCCGGTTTCAGTTTACCTACGGCATCGGCGCGGTCATTGCCCTTGTTCACGATGTGATTATCTGCGTGGGCATCGTGGCGCTCGTTGATCTTCTGTTGCCCCCTGGCCTCGGCGTGAACCTGGACATCGGCATCTCTTCGCTTGCCGCTTTCCTCACCGTCATCGGTTATTCGGTCAACGACACCATCGTAACCTACGATCGAATCCGTGAACTGGTCCGGGAGAGTCGAAAACTGACGTTCCAGGAAATTATTGATCAAAGCATCAACCTGAACCTGTCCCGAACGGTGTTGACTTCCGTTACCACGTTTATTGCCGCCGCAATTCTCTTCGGGTTCACGGCCACGAGTGGTTCGGACGTGGCAAGTTTCGCCTTCCCGATTATCGTCGGTGTGATTGCCGGTACGTATTCAAGTATGTTCGTGGCCTGTCCCGTGCTCGTCCACGCACCGCTGATCGGACGGGAGAAAAACACCAGGGCCTCTCATCTGTAATTCGTCGGTTCGGGATAAAACGGCCGATCTCCGTAAATGGTCCGTTGAGGGACCGGACGGATTCCTGGAGATACCTTTGACAAGAAGCCAGCAGGATTCCATTTCTCATTTCCGGAATCGCCAACCATGAATCAATACGACGCCTGCACACTGAACCGTTATTCATGTCGGGAAATGCGGGAACTCTTCGGCCGTGAATTGAAGTTCAAACTCTGGCGTCGCCTGTGGATTTACCTGGCCGAGTCCCAGAAAGAACTCGGCCTTGAAATTAGCGACCGACAGATTCGTGAAATGAAACAGCATGCCGATGACATTTCGCTGGAACGAATTGATGAACTCGAGGAAGAAACTCGACATGAAGTGATGGCCAATATTCGGGCGTTCGGTGAGCAGTGTCCGGAAGCGGAACCGATCATTCACCTCGGGGCCACAAGCATGTATGTGATGGATAACGCCGACCTGATCCGGTTTCGCCGTGCCCTCGAACACCTCGGGGACCTTCTTGCCGGTATTGTGGAGGCACTCACCGGGTTTGCTCGTGATCACGCCAGCGAGCCAATCCTCGGGTTAACGCACCTTCAACCCGCCCAGGTTACCACTGTTGGCAAACGAGCCTCCCAGTGGCTGTCCGGATTTCTTGGTGATCTCAAGGAGGTTCGCCGGCTGCAGGAGGAACTTCCCTTCCGGGGCGTGAAGGGAGCGGTGGGGACACAGGCGAGTTTTCTTCGTCTTTTTGACGGGGATCACGAGAAAGTACAGGAGCTGGACCGCAAGGTAGCCGGCCGCGCCGGATTTGATCGAGTTCTGAAAATTACCGGTCAGACCTACTCCAGGAAACTCGACACAAAAATACTGAATTGCCTCACTCATATGGCGGAATCCGCCGGAAAGTTCGCGGTCGACCTGAGATTGCTTCAGAGTCGAAACGAAATGCAGGAGCCGATTGAGGACGAACAGGTCGGCTCTTCAGCGATGGCCTACAAGAAAAACCCGATTCGGTCCGAGAGAATTAGTGGACTTTCCCGTTACCTGATCGAAAACGCGGGCAACGCTCCTCATACCAGTTCCACGCAATGGATGGAGAGAAGCCTGGACGATTCCAGCAACAGACGCGTGCTTTTCCCCCACGCATTTCAGGCCGCGGATGGAATGTTGCGTACGGTCCTGAATGTCTCGAGGGGACTTGTTGTCAACCGGGAAAAAATTCGACAGAACCTCGAACCACAGCTTCCCTACGTGGTTACCGAGGATGTGCTGATGGAGATGGTACGGAAGGGCGGAAACCGGCAGAAAATTCATGAACGCATTCGGAAACACGCAAGGAAGGCCGCTGAAAAAGTGGAGAAGGGCGAGGAAAATGATCTTGTGGAACGACTGAAAAATGACAACAACTTCGAACCGATTCACGATCGACTGGAGGAACTGGCGGACCCCTCCGGGCTGAGCGGTCGTGCGCGGGCCCAGGTCGAACAGTTTCTCGAGGAGGATGTGGAGCCCGTCCTTGACGAAGAGGAGAACACGGGACTGGATGCCGATCTGTCGGTGTAAAAGAGGAACTTGCGCGGCGAGCGTTTTCCGGACACAAGTAAGTTCGTGAATTCAGTGATTTCACATTTTCTGCCATGTCCGTATATACCGGAAACATAAAGCTGGATACTGACGGTCACACGGATGTGATTGATATAACGGATCGCGTGAAATCATCCCTTGATGATTCCGGGTTCCGCGATGGCATTTTATGTGTCTGGAATCCGGGGAGCACCGGGTCCCTGACGACTGTTGAATACGAGCCGGGTTGTGTACAGGACCTCGAAGAAATGTTCGAGGAAATTGCCCCCTCGGATGCGTACTATCACCATCACGAGCGGTGGCAGGATGGGAATGGCCACTCCCATATGCGGGCATCCCTTCTCGGTCCATCCATCTCCATTCCGTTTCACGACGGCTCACTGGACCACGGAACCTGGCAGCAAATTGTGTTTATAGACTTCGACAACAAATCTCGAAACCGGAACCTGACCGTTCAAATTGTGGGTGAGAAGTAACGAGAGGAGTTGTGATCAGGTGACGACACGTTCAAAAGATCACGTGCAAATGGCGGATGAGTCCTTCCCGAAAGAAAAGCGATTGTTGAAAAGGTGGGAGTTTGATCGGGTCTTTGACAGCGGATCCGTCAGTAGTGACGAACATCTTGTTGTTTATTCGGCGGAGGGGCTCACGGATCGAACGCGTCTGGGCATTGTCGTGGGAAATTCCGTGAGCAAGGCCACCCGGAGAAACAGACTGAACAGAGTGATCCGGGCCGGGTTCCGGGTGGCGTATTCGGACCTGCCGGAAGGAATTGATATGATCGTTATTCCGAAAAACCACGATACCCTTTCCGGGGATCAGGTAAAGAAGAGTTTGATTAAATTGCTTTCGGAGGAGTAATGATGTACCGGGTGGAAGCTCTGGAAACCGCATGGCTTCCTCAGGTTTTCGCGTTGTGGTTTCTTTTTTCCTTTCCGTTTGTCGTGTTGGGGTGTTCCACGACCCCGGAGTTGTCCACGAGGAAGAAGGATCGCGAGACATCCGAAACATCCCGGCAAAAACAGAAGAAAGCGGGAAAACGCTACCTGGAACAAAAAAAGTTTTTGAAGGCATGGCCGGAATTCTACGAGATTGAATACGTGCCGGGTTTGCGGAGATGTATTCTCGGAGCGATGCAAGATAAAAACGTGACGGAAACACAGACCAGGGACATGATTCGCCGTTTTCGGGAACTTGGGGCTCCGTGGAAGGAAACGCTTGCCGCGCGAATTCGGGAGAGGGGAACGGACAGCCTGGAACGAGGAAATTATAAATCAGCCTGGTTTTACTTTTCTGCTATCGGGGATCGAGACCGGTTACAGAGAGTCCTTCAAAAAGCACGGCGGGCAAACGTCGAGGAAAAATGGGTAAAGGAAAAGGAGGACGAGCTGAAAAAGGAGAAGGAAGAATAGGAGGAAGCTTCAGGAAGCCGGCCGGTGACGGAATGGGTCGTCCCCGAATCGGCGTTTGGACAGAAGGTGGTTACGCGTCCTGCTGTAGTTGATCCGTTTTGGCCGCAAAGACAAAATCGGCCTCGGTCAATCCCCCGACGTTATGGGTCCAGATGGTGACCTCCGCGTATCCCCATCCAAAGGTAATGTCGGGATGGTGAAATTCTTCCTCCGCCAGTTCCCCGACTTCATTCACAAAATTCAGCGCTTCCCGGAAGTTGCCAAATTCATATTTCTTTTCGAGGTGATGTTCGTCCACCACATCCCAGCCATCGTCCAGTTTCGACTGAAGATCGGTCAGTTCTTCTCCTTTGAGTGGTTCTTCCGCTTCGGCACAGGCCTGGCATTCTTTGTCCGTTAATTCGGGCATTGGTATTCCTCCGGAGGTTCGAAAGAAGAAATGAGATAGTGAATCAGGCGAACTTATTCCTGGTCGATGTCAAATTCTATTCCCTGGGACAGCGGAAGATCGTCCCCCCAGTTGATCGTGTTTGTCTGTCGTCTCATGTAATATTTCCACGAGTCACTTCCGGCTTCTCGTCCGCCGCCGGTTTCTTTTTCCCCGCCGAAGGCCATGCCAATCTCAGCTCCGCTCGTTCCCGCGTTTATGTTTGCGATTCCACAATCGGAACCACGCTCGCTGAGAAAGTACTCGGCCTCCTGGAGATCCGTGGTATAGAGGGCCGAGGAGAGTCCCTGTGGAACGTCGTTATGGATTCGTATGGCCTCCTCGAAGTCCCGGTATCCCATGATATAAAGTATTGGTGCGAAGGTTTCCTCCCGAACGAGCGGCATGTCCGGATCCGTGTTGACCAGTGCGGGCGTAACGTAGTGTCCCGCTTTGTACGGTTCCTCATCAAGCACATCTCCCCCATAAATCACTTCGGCTCCATGTTCCCCTGCGGTGTCAAGGGCTTCCTGCATCTCCTCCACCGCCTGCTCGTCGATGAGAGGCCCCATCAATGTATCATCGTCAAGTGGGTCTCCAATGGTTACCTGTTTATATGCATTTAACAGACGATCCGTCAATTCTTCCCGAACGGATTCATGAACAATTAACCTGCGGGTGGTCGTACATCGCTGACCTGCTGTTCCAACCGCACCAAAGACGATCGAACGCGTTGCCAGGTCCATGTCGGCCGACGGTGCCACGATTACGCCGTTGTTCCCGCCGAGTTCAAGAATGGTTCTCCCGAGCCGTGCGTTTACTTTTTCGGACACCTTTTTTCCCATCCGGCAGGATCCGGTTGCTGAAACGAGCGGAATCCGTTCGTCCTCGGCAATCCAGTTGCCGTACGTTGAGCCGGAACCAATGGCCATGTTCATAACGCCCGGATACCCTGCTTCCTCGAACACGTCGTTACAGATTCGTTGAACGGCAATTGCACAGAGGGGGGTTTTTGAGCTTGGCTTCCAGATCATTGTGTTCCCACATACTGCCGAGATCATGGCGTTCCAGGACCAGACCGCGACGGGAAAGTTAAAGGCCGTGATGAAGGCGTTAACCCCGAGGGGGTGCCACTGTTCGTAGAGACGGTGGTCGGGTCGTTCGCTGTGTGTTGTTTTCCCGTAAAGCTGTCGTGAGAGACCAACGGCAAATTCCGCTATGTCAATGGCCTCCTGAACTTCTCCACGACCTTCCTCAATAATTTTTCCGTTTTCCCGGGCAATTAATTCCCCGAGTTCCTCCTTGTGCTCTCGAAGGGCATTCCCGAGTTTCCGGATCACTTTCCCCCGGTCCGGAGCGGGAACGGACGCCCACTCCTCAAACACTTCCTGAGCCGAAGAAACCATCCGGTCATAACTATCACGATCGATTTCACGGACCCGTACAAGCTCTTTTCCGTCAATAGGGGATCGAGAGACGATTTCATTCCCGGAACCTTCCCGCCAGGAACCATGAAAACAAATTCCGTCTTCTTCCGCCGAAAACTCAACGTATTTACTCATGGCCGTTCTTTATTAATAAATGTAAATAGAAAAGGGGAATTGAGGGAATTGTCGGGTGGTAAACCCCTTATCCCGGAATACCACCGAATTTTTCTGGTAGATGCCTCTTCCAAAATGAATTTTGACCAAACGCAACCACTTTGTTATCGTATAATAATTGAAGTTGTGGAGAAAGCCCCGCATTCGGATGAAATGAGGAACTCATCCGTACTCATGCGGGCTTTTGTTGGTTCTGGAGATTGTCACGCAATAAAATTGAGCAAGATGAAAAAAACAATGAGAAAGAAAGCCATTTTTGCCATACCGATTGTCCTTCTTGGGCTGATGATGGTAACCCCCGCTGTTACCGCCCAGGATGGTCAGGGAGAAAACGCCGAACGTCAGGAAAAGGCCTACCTCGGCATTCGACCCGGTGAATTGTCGGAACAGATACAGGAAGTCCTCGATATTGAAGAAGACAGTGGCGTTGTTGTTCAGCAGGTGGTTGATGAATCTCCCGCTTCGAAGGGAGGGCTTCAGAAATTTGATATTCTTCTGAAAGCCGACGGAAACAAACTGGAATCCGTCGCCGATTTGCGGAAGGTACTTTCAAACAAAAATCCGGGCAGCGCAATCAGCTTCGTCGTTCTCCGGGATGGGGATCGGAAGACCGTTTCCCTGAAGCTGGGTTCCCGTACTGGACGGTCCTCCTCGACGGAGGAGTCTGGAGATTCCGGGACGAATAATCAGGATGGTGCGGGACAGGAAGAACAGGGACAGGATGAACAGAAGACGGACAAACAGGACGCCGAAGAAAAGGAAGACCGGACGGATGAGGAACTGCGGAACAAAATGGAGAAATACCTGAAGAAGCTTCGGAAGAATCGTTCGGAGGACCGGAAGAAGAAACCCGGTGAACCGGAAGATCGCGAAGGCGCTGATCCGGAGGAGCTTCGGAAGAAGATGAAGGAGTTCCTCAAGCAGGAGAAACCCGAACGGAAAAAAGAGGGAGAAGACGGAGGCGGTGATTTCGGTCGCTCCCCGAAATCATTTCCCGGTATTGATCAGATGGAGGATTATCTGAAAGACCTCGAGAAAAACCTCCGGTCGTTCCGGAAGAAGCTTGATGATCAGTTTCCGGAAGAACCCGCACTGGAAAACCGTGAGGAATTCCGGAAGTTCATGAAAAAGTGGCGGGAATGGTCTCAAAATCAAACCCGGGAAATGGAAGAGATGATGAAGGAAACCCTGAAGCAGTTTAAGAAACTTTCCCAGAATCTGAAGGATATTACCCCGCCGGAGATGCCGGAAGACTCGAACAGGTCCTTCGAAGAGATGAAGAAACAGCTCCGCAAATTCTGGGAGCAGTTTCGTGACGACCTCTCCCGCAAAGAAACGGAGAAGCTCGAAAACCTCCTTCAGGAACAGAAGGAGAAGGAATCCACCAGAGGCGAGGGCAAACCCGAAACGGAGGATTCCAAAGATGAGTCAGATGAGGAAAATGAAGAAGCAGCTTCCGGGAGACCCTTTCTGGGCATCGGTCTCGCACAGACCCAGCCCGATACCGGCGTGAAAGTTGGTCGCGTTATTCCGGGCACACCTGCGGCCGAAGCCGGACTGGAAACAGGTGACGTGATCAAGAAATTCGGTGGGGATCGGATCGGCGGCCGTCAGGCCCTCGTGCAATCCATCCGATCCCGGAATCCCGGAGACCGTGTGAAGTTGACCGTAAACCGAAACGGAAATGAAAAACAATTTACCGTGACGCTTACCAGCCGGTCAGAATACCAGCGGAACCGACAGCGTCCTCGCCGCCCCGGACAAAAGGATGAAGAGGAAGGAGAGGAACCGCAGAACGACCGCAGCGGGGCAAATAAGGAGCAAGGCGACGAAAATGATCAGAATGCTGTTTCGTCTCCCCAGGAGGCAACCGGGCATGAGATGCCGGACTTCAAGCTGAAAGAAGCCGGTTCGAATGATTACCACACCCTTTCGGATTACCGTGGACAGGTCGTGATCATTGATGTTTGGCGTACCTGGTGCGGCCCCTGCAGAAAAGAAATTCCGCATTTTGTGGACCTGTACAACGAGTATTCGGATGAGGGGCTTACGATTCTGGGAACCAGCGATGAGGCCGAAGAGAAAGTAAAGCGGTTCGGCGAAAAGAAGAATGTGCCGTACCCGCTTCTCCTGGAGTCAAGTGGGGATCTGCCGGACGTTCTTCAAAACGTAAGGGCATATCCCACCACCTTCATTATCGATCGGAAGGGGGTCGTTCGCGAGGTGGTTCGTGGTTATCGACCAAAATCGTTCTTCAGGAAAAAGATTACACCTCTTCTAAAAGAAGACGGCGAATCTGCTGAAAACGATTCCAGTGGTGCCGAGAACGATGAAGCTTCCCGGGGAGACGCGAATTCCGAATCGGCCGGTACCGAAAACGGTGAACCGTATCTTGGATTTTCACCGGAGAAAAATCCGGACGGAAACGGTCTCCGGATTGCCGATGTGGTTTCCGGAACACCCGCCGACCGTGCCGGATTGAAAAAGGGAGACGTCATAAAAGCGCTGAACGGAACAAAAATCACATCAATGAAACAGGCGCGTCGTGTGTACGGTAAAATATCTCCCGGTGATCAGGTGAAGCTCCTTGTTGAACGAAACGGCTGGAAGAAAGAAATAACCCTGAAAGCAGCTGCACGTTCCGATTACGAAAATCAGAAGGAACGGGATAGGGAAAATCAGAACGATCAAACGGAAAACGAAGACGGATCAACCGAAAACCGGGAGAACACCCGTGCCGAAGAGTCCAATCAATCCGGAGAGGAGAATGAAGAGGGACAATCCCTGAGTCGACGTGAACGAATACTGAAACAGGTTAAGAAGAAAATTAAAGAGAAACTGGGACGGGATGAAATCCCCCCGCAGATTCTTGAACGTGCGAAAAAGCGGTTGGAACAACAGGGAATTCTTCCGGAAAAAGAGGAGGAAAACGACGGGGATACCGACGAACGTGAATCCGGCACGAAGGAAAAACAGAACGAGGACGCCCCGGAGTCAAACAACTCATCCGCGTTAAACGAGGGGGATGGTGAGGAACCGTTTATCGGGTTTAAACCGGAAAATGATCCGGCCGGTGAGGGTCTCCTCGTTACAAAGGTTGTTGAGGGTTCACCGGCGGACCGCTCCGGTTTGAAAAAAGGAGATCTCGTTCTGTCCATCAACGGAAAGAGGGTTCGAAATCGTGATGAAGCGTATGAGGTGTATCAACAGCTGAGTCCGGGAGACAGAGTAACGTTCCGGGTTCGGAGGGGAAATAGCGAGAAAAAAGTGTCCGTCAACGTTGGTGCCCGGAAAGAATTTGAGGAGAAGAAGGGGGATGAGGAGAAGGAGGACGATCAATCCGGAGCCTCGGAGCCGAATGAGGAAAAGGAACTGTCGGATGCCGAGAATACCCCATTTGATCAAGCTCTTCGTCTTGCGAAGATGGTGAAACAGGGAAGCGGGGATCGGGAGATCCACGTTGCACTGGTGGACGAGGACGATAATATTCTTTTTCGATACCCCGTGGATCCGGTAGAAATTGCAAAATGGATGGAGCAAAATATTGAGCCTATTTACCGCCAGATCAGGAGAAACAACAACGGAAATGTGGTTGGAGCGGTGAAAAAACAGGTGAAAAAACAGGTGAAAAAAGTCGTCCGGAACAGAATCAAGAAAATGGCCCATCGCAGGGGGGGGTGGAAGATCAAGAAGCTCAAAAAATTGTGTCAGGATCACAGGAAGAGAGAGGAGCAGATCAAAGATCGGTTAAAGAACCTTCGGAGCAGAGTGAAAAAGCTGGAAAAGCGAATGGGACAGTCGGATCAAAATCGAAAACGGGGGGGGGAATCGGATTAACACAGGTCCGGAAAAGTTGGAATTTTTCAAAAAAGGTAAATACAATATGTCGTTGATGTTTTTGTTTGAAAATTTGCCGAAAACCGGAACCACCCGGTCTTCTGGTTGTCTTTTACGGTCCGGAAATCGTTCATGGAAAATGAGACCGAAACGATTCGGAAATGTCTTGACGGAGATGAAGAGGCATTCCGAAAGCTGGTTGAGCATTACGAGGAACGGGTATACTGGGTGGCATATGGTAACGTCGGAAACGAGGAAGTGGCGAGAGACATCGTTCAGGAAGCATTTGTTCGGGTGTATAGATCTCTTGACACGTTTGACCTGGACCGCAACTTTTACACCTGGCTCTGTACGATTGTCAAAAATCTTTGCATAGACTGGTTGCGCAAAAATGGCAGGTACTCGAAGTGTTCGATCGACGACATTGCGAATCCGGAAGACGAGCGAAGACATCCGGATCAGGACGCACATAACCGGGAACTTCAGGAAGAAGTTCACCGGGTGCTTGAAGAGTTGCCGGAGAAGTACCGAGTTGTTTTAACGTTGCGAGACATTGAAGGAATGGATTGTAAAGACATAGCCGAAGTAATTGATTGTAAACCGGGCACCACCAGATGGCGGGTGCACCGTGCAAGGGAGTTGTTCAAGGAGCAGTGGGAGGAAATGCGAGACGAAGAGGAAAATCCGATCATGGATGGCAAAAAATAAAAGGAAACGTTATGAAGTGTGAAAAAGCAAAAAACTTGATCCCTCTCCACGCGGGAAATGACCTTGCAAACGACAGGGACGAACAGGCGCTTGAAGATCATCTATCGAACTGTTCCGACTGTTCGGAGCGTCTCGAGGAGTACCGTGACGTTCGTCAAACCCTGTCCGCGTTCGTGCCCGAAGAGTCGGACCGGGCGTACTGGGAAGATTTTAACCGGGAGCTCGACGTCCGTCTGAAGGTGGAGACCCCGGGTTTGGAACGGGATGTCTCAGGCTGGGCCGCCCAGAACGAGGGCTGTGAACGGGCCGAACAGCTTATACCGCTTTATGCTGGAAGAGACCTGGAGAACGCGTCCGACGTAAGCTTTCTCCGGAGTCACCTGGAAGATTGTTCGTCCTGTTCGAACCTCCTGTCTGAACATCAGGAAGCCCGGGACGTGCTCTCCCATCTCAAACCGGATGAAGCCGACGACTCTTACTGGGATGATTTTAACAGAGAACTGGAAGCTCGACTTCGTGTCGAACCAGGACCCGGAGAAGAGCATGGGAAGAAAACGGACGATTCAGGATCAACCACCGTTGCCTCGAGCCGGTTTGCTCAGGCGGCTGCCGTTCTTCTTGTCACAGTGATTGCCGGTTTGGGGGGCTGGTATGTGTTTTCCGGATCCGGTGTCACAAATCAGGGTGAATCCCCGGAACCGACCGTTGAAAATGATCGGACGGAGAAGGATGGATCCGTCGAACAGGCAGGGACTATCGAGGAGAGAGAAAAAGGAGAAAACGAAGTGACGGAAGGAGAATTGGACGAAAACAAAATCGCGGAAAAAGGAGAAGAAGGGGAAGAAAAGGGTTCCGAGAAGAACACACCGGAACGGCGAAAAGTCAAAAAGATTTCGAAAAAGGCGGTCGGGACCGATACCGACATGATCTCCGAGGAATACAAACAACAGCTTAAAAAGCTTTCCTCGCACAGCATCCGCGAGTTTTCCGTTCCGTCCAACGAAGAGACAACGTTTTCCCTTGGTCAGGGACGTTCCATGAATTGGGCGCAGGATCGAAGTGACCGGGGACCCGGACAGGAAGCCTCGGTTGATTTTTAATCCGCATTTTGCCTCACTCGTTCATGCCAAAGATTAACTTTCGGAACAGGTTTTTTTCGTTTGTGCTGGTTCTAATTCTGTTTGGCCTGTATGTCGTTCAGACCTCCGTTGTTGCACAGGAGGATTCCGGCACGGAGGACGAGAAGGGGATTCTGCAAAAAATGGAGGGGGAGCTGCAGAATCTTGCCGAAACCGGACGGAAACATACGGTGTCCATCACGGCAAGAAAACAGATCACCACTCCCAAAACAAATCAAATAAGAAAATTTAGCACGTCCTTTTCCGGGGTCGTTATACGAAAAGGAGGCTACGTGGTCACGGTGGCCGACCCCCTCAAGAGGGCAAGTCAAATCATTGTCCGATCAGAGAAATCCGTTTACAGAGCGGAGATTGTGGGAACTGATCGCCACACAAATCTGGCGGTCGTTCGGGTCAAGGACCAGGAATTGGCGCCGGTTGAGTTTTCGGAACGTGATTCCCTGCGGACCGGATCTGTTGTGGTGACGATGGGCAATGCCTTTGGATTTGAAGGAACGGTTGGACAGGGGATCATATCCGGTCTGGGGAGAACAGTAATGCAGGATGGCACGTCTTATTCGAACCTGATTCAGATGACCGCACCCGTGAATCCCGGGGATCAGGGAGGACTCGTTATGAACACGAACGGAAAGTTGATCGGCGTGATCACCGGGACCTACCAGAGGCGGTCTGGACCGGGACCGTTTTCGGATCTTATGAAAAAAATTGTTCGGATCGGGACGCCGGAGGATGATGAAGCGGACGAGAACCAGGAAGATGGAGGGGATAAAGAAGGAAAATCGGAGAAGCTCAAAAAGCTAAGCAGAATTCTTGAACAAATGAAGAATCGCAGCCGACGCCGTCAGGGAAATCGGCCCTCTGGAGGCGGTCAGGTCACCCCCGAAGGAATTCATTTTGCGCTTCCCGTGGATACGGTTAAATTTGTTACGGACGAGTTAATTGAGGACGGGTCCGTGGACCGGGGCTGGATCGGTGTAAGCGTTAAGAACCTGTTTTTCAGTGAACGGAGAAAACTCGGTCTCGACAAGGGGGTCGGTCTTCGTATACAGGACACGAAGAAAGGGGGAACCGCAAGAAAAAGCGGGTTAAAACCAGGAGACGTCCTTGTCCGGTTTAATGACAAACCGATAAACAGTATTGGAACGTTACAGAAAATGGTGTTTCGTTCGGAACCCGGTCGAAGGGTGATGGTTGAAATCATTCGCGATGGTGAACGAAAGGAACTTGAACTGGAAATAGGTTCGTCACCCGGGATGTCGGGGGATCAGGAACAGGCCGAGGACCGCTCCGAATCCGGGAGCGATAAAGAACAGAGTGGTCAGAGTGATTCGGAAGACAGCTCCTCGAATGAATAAGTATTGATGATACATAATAAACGGTATTTGTCCCCCTGCGTCTTCGTTCTTTTTCTTCCGGTATTTCTCCTTCTCCTCCCGTTAGGGGCTCAGGAGGATCGGAAAGAAAACGAAGACACCAGCTCCAATTCACGTGTGGCCTCGCTTGTAGAGCACCTCCGGTCACCTTCGTTCGAACGGCGTCAGCAGGCCACGGAAAAGTTAATAAACAGGGGCCGATCCGCCCTGAAGGAAATCCGGAATCAGCTTCTGGATGATGAAACTTCACCGGATTTTATCTGGCGATGTCACGTAATCGTTCGTGAAATCAAGGAGCGCATAAAGCGGGAGAAAGCAAAGACACATGACGAGGATGATGACGGAGACGTCGCCTATCTGGGAGCCAATCTTGACGAATCCTCTCTGGGAAACGGTGTTTCGGTAAATCGCATTAAGAGAGGAACACCCGCGGATGTTTCCAACCTCCGGACGGGGGATGTCATTACGCACATAAATGGAAAGCAGGTTCGTAACGTTAAGGAAGCGGTAAACATCATTAAGAACATGAATCCCGGGGACCGGGTCCGGCTAAAAATTCGCGACGGAAAATCACGTCATCTTGTTCGATTGACACTGGCTGCCAAAGACAAAAACAAAAGACGCTCCATAAAATCGAGGATCCGTCGTCAGGCAAAGAACCGGGCCGAAAAATCCGGTGAGAAAAAGAAGTCAAAAAAGACGGGGATTGAGGCGAAAACCGTAGCCGGCCAGAAGGGTTTGGTCATTACGAACATCAAGGAAAAATCCACGGCGGCTCATTCGGATCTTCAGGAAGGAGACCGATTGATGTATCTTGACGGTCAACTCGTTGATAGTGTTCGGACGCTGGATCGAATATGGACGAATCAGTCGAAAGGGGCGTCGGTAAGAGCGATTATCAAGCGAAACCATCGCACAAAAATCATTACCATCCGGATGAAGTAATCGCCGAGGAGAAGCGACACCGGAGGCGACCCGGTGTCGCCAGGCCCTTCCGGGATGGCCCATTTTCCGGGGAACCTCGGCGTCCGACGTCGTCGGAGATGGACTTTTGACATCGCCTCCTTTTCTTAATTCCTTTACCTTCCCGGAAACAGGCCGCTGTAGCCATATCGCGTTCGTGCAACAGGCTCATTAGTTGCATCAATTGATTTAATTTGATATAAAAATTGTCCGAGTTCATCCCCTGTCGGGATGTCGGATGCGGATTTTGTTCGAATTCCCACTCTCAAACATTAATCCGGTTTCAAACAGGAGAGGTATCTGAACATGTCTTCGGCCTCAGTACGAAATAATGGGTCTTCGGAAGAGGAGAAGGAACGGGAAGAGGAAAAAATGCAGTATAAGAGACCCATGCTTGAGTCGGAAAAGATCATGGATCAACCGGTCATGACCTGTGGAAAAACCGGAGGTTGCGGTGTCATCTCCCAGTCGTAACAAATAGGTTTGGAAATCTATGATTAACGTAAACAATATAACGAAGACCTACGGTGACATCACCGCCGTGGACAATGTGTCATTCGACATTGAACAGGGGGAAATTGTCGGCTTGCTCGGGCCCAACGGCGCGGGCAAAACAACGGCACTCCGGGTGATCACCGGTTACATACACCCGGATCGGGGCACCGTAAACATTGCGGGCCACGACATCATCGAGGAGTCCGTGGAAGCCCGGAGGCATCTGGGATACCTCCCGGAATTTTCCCCTCTCTATAATGACATGGACGTGGTGAAGTACCTTCAGTTTATTGCCGGTACCCGGGATATCGCCTCGGACACTGCCACGGAACAAATAAAAAATATTTCGGAACGGTGCGGCATTTTGGATCAGCTTCACCGTCCGATTGCTCACCTGTCCAAGGGATACAAGCAGCGAGTGGGACTTGCTCAGGCCCTTCTGCACGATCCTGAATTTTTGATACTTGACGAACCCACAACCGGTCTTGACCCCAATCAAATTCTTGATTTCCGCAAGTTGATCCGAGAGGTGGGGGAGGAGCATACCGTGTTTCTCTCCACACACATACTTCAGGAAGTAACGGCACTCTGTGACCGAATCATCATTATCAACGAAGGATCTATTGTGGCGGATGGATCACAGGAAGATCTGCGGAAGGCTCATGGCGATGACACGGTGCGTTTTTCCGTGTCACTGAATGATCACCTTGATGTGGAGACCGTACGGTCTGTTCTGGAAGAACAGGAATTTGTGTCGTCCGTGATGGAGGGCACGGAAAAACAGAACGGACGGGGAGATGGACGCGTGGCCAGATTTCGCATTTCACTTGATGATGAGCGGACGGAGGAAGCGGGTGGAAGATTGTTTGGACTTGCCCGGGAAAATGATTGGGAAGCGACGGAAATTGCGCCCGAACAGCCGAGTCTCGAAGAGATCTTTGCGAGATTAACCCAGCAGGAACGTTCATGAACGACGAAACGTCAACAGCAGAAGCAGCCGGAACGGAACAGCGTTCCGGAAAACGTGTGGCCCCGGTTCGTCTTTCCGCCGTAGGATCGGGCGTCCGACACACCTGGGAAATCTGGAAGCGTGAACTCGGGGCGTACTTCAGCTCCCCCATTGCTTATGTGTTCATCACCGCATTTTTGCTTGGATCCGGTTCTCTGTTTCTTTTCGTCGAGGACTTCTTCGCCCGGGGAGAAGCTTCGGTTGCCCCGTTTTTCTCCTGGTTTCCATGGCTGTTTGTGGTTCTCGTGCCGGCGATTACCATGCGGCTCTGGGCGGAGGAACGAAACACCGGTACCATCGAGGTGCTTACCACGTTGCCTCTCCGATTGTCCGAAATTGTGCTGGGCAAGTTTTTTGGTGCCTGGTCGTTTATCACGATTGCCGTTATTTTTACCCTGCCCATTCCCATCATCGTCGATAACCTCGCCGTTCAGGGTCAGGGGCTGAACTGGGGAGCGGTCTGGGGGGGGTATCTGGGTACCCTGCTCTTAAGTGGGGCGCTGGTGGCCATAGGTACGTACATTTCCTCCCTCTTCCGAAATCAGATTCTGGCATTTATCGTGACACTGTTCGCGTGCGGTCTGCTCACATTTCTCGGGAACGAACGAATACTCGATTTTATCCATCAGGAGTGGCCCGCCGTCGTTCGATTTGTATCATACGTTAGCCTGGGGCCTCATTTTCGCCGCATTGCGGAAGGGGTGCTTCACGTAAAAAGCGTCGTGTACTTCTTTTCCCTGATGGTGTTCTTCCTGTTTCTAAATCATACCGTTCTCCGTAACTGGAAATATACCTCCTGAGTTCCTTATTCAACCACTGACATGAACGAACGAAAAGCAAAAACTGTTGCGGATCACGTGACGACGGTTGTGCTCCTCGTCGGCATTCTCGTGTTTCTGAATCTCGGGGCCGAGCAATCCACGGTAAGCAAGGATTTCTCGGGAAAGGGATACATGGAACTGCAGGAGCCCACCAGAAATGTGCTGGACAAAATCGAGGATCCCATTACCATTACGTACTACGTAACGGATCAGTTGATGCCGCCCACCCCTCAGTATCAGAACCTTCGGGACAAAGTGACCGCATTGCTTCGGCTGTACAGATCCACGACGGGCCCGAACATGAAGTTGAACGTCGTGAATCCCGCGGAGGGCGAGCGGCGGTTAAGCGAAGACGTCCGGGATGAGATGTCCACCCAAGGAGTGCTTTCCTCGTTTGAAGAAATTGAACGAAAGGGGAAAACGACGAGTTACCGTTTCATCTCCTCCATTCGCATGACGTACCGGGATACGACGAAAGTGATCAACAGGGTTCATTCGGTTGCCAACCTCGAAAATCAGCTGACCCGGGACATTCTTTACGCCCACAAACCGAAGTTAATCCGAATCGGCGTCTACGTACCTCCGAAAAAATCACTTTCGAGAAGCCGGAGAAGGGGAAGCCGCCCGCAGATGACACGGTCGCCGGACGAGCGTTCCTTCACCGACCTTGAAGAAGAACTTCGGAAAGTGGGACCGGTGAAACGTATTTACCTGGAAAAAGGGGAACAGTTTCCGGATCCGCGGAAGGAGGACACGATCGATGTGCTGTTTGTGCTGGCCAACCGAAAGATACCGGCGTCGGACCGGTTTGCCCTGGATCAGTTCATCATGAAAGGCGGATCGGTGGTTCTGGGCATTGACCGGATGGGACGGAAACCTTCCATGAGAGGAGGGATGATGATGCGCCGCCGGTCAAAAGAGCGGATGGGATTCATACAGTCCGGCTTCGAGGACGCACTTGAAGGATACGGGCTCTCGGCGTCGTCAAAAATACTCATTGCTCCAACCGACGTAAAATTAACGAGGTACAAAATGGTCACCAAGAAAGTTGGAGGTCGGGAGATCGGCGTCAGAAAACCCGTCAAACGATCGGTACCGATTGTCTTCCTGGCCCGGCCGGAATTGGGAAGCAAGAATACCCCCCCGTTCGTTCGCCGAACGAGTGGACTGATGACGATGATAGCTCGAAGTGTAAAACCCTCCGACGAGAAATCGGATGACGTAAAGTACACACCATGGTTCGGTACGGAGGAGTTCGGGGTTGAACTTGAACCGTCCGGAACGGGGCCGCGGGCTGTAAATGAATTCCGGAGCAACATTTTCGGTTTTACCTTCGGGGATATACCGGAGGAACAAAAAGCGAAACATCATCTGGCGGCCCACCTGGAGGGCTCCTTTTCGACCTTTTACGATTCACGGGACAAAATTCCGGAATCGTTCCGTCCGTCCGGATCGGACAACGGCGGTGGGGCAGAAGGATCACCAAATAACGGGAAGGAGGAGGGGGAGAAGACGAAACCGTGGCCCGCCGAAAATGGCCCGGAGGTCGTAAAGAAGGTGGAAGACAATGATCTGGTGGTGTTCGGGGACACGGATCTGTTTAGCATAAAGCAAATGGGAGGCATTTATAACAACTTTATTAAAAAGGAACAGGACCTTCCGAATCGAAAATTTGTACAGAATCTGGCGGAGTATCTCGGCAAAAATCCCGAGGAGCTCAAGAACCTGAAATCCGAAAAAACGGTAACCCCGAAGTTGAAGGATCTCAATGAGGGCCAGAAGTTTGTGTATCAAACGGTGATGCTGGGGCTTTCCCCATTTCTCGTCGTGCTTCTCGGCCTTGTTCGATGGGTTCTGTTAACCATTCGCCGCAAGGAAACGAAAATTCAGGAGGAGGAGTAACACACCATGCGATACAAGCTCATTTTGTTCGAAGTGGTACTTCTTGTCGTGGCCGTCGGTGTGTACTTTATAGGAGGAAGTTCCACCGGCACCACCGACGACATCACCTCCGATTCCGCAGACCAGCTTGCGTTTCCGGACCTTCCGGTGGGGGAAATTCAGGAAATAGAAGTCAACCGGGGGGACAAAACCCTTCGGCTCCAGCGAAAGGAGGATCAGAATCAGGAAAAGAAGAAAAAGAAGACGGAAGAAAAGGAAACCGAGGGACACTTCAGTCCGGAAGTGCGGGGCAACTGGAAAATTGCCAGTTATCACAATTACGAGGTCCGCCGAAATCTGGTCAGTGATCGAATACTCACTCACCTACGGGAGCTCCGACGGGGAGAAGTCCGAAGTGAATCCCGGGACCACCTTGAGCGGTTCGGCCTGGACGAATCTTCGGGTACACACATCACTCTCCGAGACAAAAACGGCAAAACCATTCATGAAATACGCCTGGGCAACGAAGAAACGGAATTTTCCTCCCGGCAGAACAAGAAGAGTTCCCGGGAACTTGTGGACGGTGATGGAGAATCCGAGGAAGAGGAGGATCAGGAGGATCAGGAGCCGGACAAATTTCGCTACTACTTTCGCCCGTCCGAAGAAACGGGTAATTTTGAAGTCCGCCTCGGAAAAGTGGATTTTCCCGAGGTGTCTCTGAACCCGCAGGACTGGCTTTCCCGCGAAATCGTGAACTTCGAGGACCAGGACGTGAACTGTATGGCCGTTCACGATCAACGAAACGCCAGGCTGTACGTGGTTTATCGAAGAGAGAAAACAGAGGAAAGCGGGAACGGGCAGGACGAGGAAAACGGTGATGACGGTGACGAAAATACATTTACCGACTGGACCTTGAAGGTCGCGGATTTTCAACAGGCGATCCAGCTGGGTCGCGGATACCGTGCTCTGGACAAGGACCGGTTTGGTCGGGAGGAAGACGTGGACCAAACAGCCGTTAGTTCTCTGTTTAACACCATGAAGGAGTTTAAGGCGGAGGAGGTTATGCCGCCGTTTAAAATTCCGCAGGAACAGCGGAAAATTCCGAAAAACAAATTGAAAACCCGTGGTCTGGACCGCCCCACCGTTATTGTGTATCTCGGTATGTGGAACCCCCAGAAAAAATTTGTCGGGTTCATGGACCGCCTTTTCTTCGGCACGGTTCCGGAGGAACAGGCACAGGACGGCGGAAAAGATGGGGACCAGGAACAGTCAGAAACGGTATTCGCAAGCCGTCTGCTCAAACAGTCACAGCAGGCAAACCTGGAGGACATCTTTGGTGAAGGCGAGACCATGTACCGGATCCCCGTGTATAAAATCAGCGATTCGGATTACGAGAACATTTCCGATCCCGCGGACCTGATCAAAACGGAGAAGGAGAAGAAAGAGGAGGAAAATAGAGGCCCCGCCGGATTGCCTCGTGCCGGAAACGAAGGAGACGGGAAGGAAGAGGATCAGTCCGGGGAGGAGGAATCGGAGACGTCGTCGGACAAAAATAAAGAAAAAAAGACCAAAAACGGCGAGGAACAGCAGGAAAACGACCCGGACACCACCGAGGAACAGAAACGTTCAGGATCGGACGATGGCGAAAATGGCGGATCCACGGATGGGAAACAGGAAGAATCCGGATCCGGCAGCGGTGGTGATTCGGATGGCGAAGAATGAGTTCTCAGAATCCCCAGCTCGAACAACAGGAATCCGGGAGTCGATCCTTTCGAACCGAACCGGAGGAACCCGGCAAAGAGGCGAATCGATGGTTGCAGCGAAATGATTCTCGCCTGGAAAAGGTCATTGAGCTTCTTGAGGCAAATCTCGGCACTCCCATACATCCCGGCCCTCGTGACGCCCTTCAGGTCATTGTACTGACAGTTCTCAGTCAGAACACCACGGATCCAAACGCACTGCAGGCATACGAAAACCTGCTTCAATCCTTTTCGCCGGCCGACAGTGCGTCTCCCGAACGGGTTCAACTTCCCCGCGACGAGGAGGGCAACATTGATTCCGTGGAGTTGCGCATGGCACAGGTGGCGGACTCCTTTCCCTCGCCGGATTGGGACCGAGTTCGTACAGCCGATGATGCACGGATCGAGGACGCCATTAGCGTCTGCGGTCTGCAGGCCTCAAAAACCACCGCCATCAGGAGGGTGCTGGAGTGGGTATATCAGAACACCGACTCATACAGTCTGGAAGATGCACTTGAGAAAGCGGATGGAAGTGATCCGCTTGCGGTTCTTTCCGATATTAAAGGCATCGGGACCAAAACAGCCGCGGTTACTCTCATGGAGGCCACCGAATTCGATATCTGTCCGGTGGACACCCATGTTCATCGAGTGATGAATCGGCTTCGGATTGTGGAGCAGAGCAAAAGTCGAAACAAAACACACCGTGAACTCCATCAGATTCTCCCGGATGGCAAAGGATACAGCCTCCATCACAATCTTCTTTCCTTCGGGCGAGAGGTCTGCACGGCGCGAAACCCGGACTGTGAAAACTGTTTTCTCCGGTCCATTTGCCCTTACTACCGCATGGACATAAACGGAGAAGACCTTGTGGTAAAACAGGTGGAAGCCTAAATATTTATAATTGTTCGAACCCTTCCCCACAACCTTCCACACCCATTCCTTGAGCGTCCCCCCGCTGTGGGACGATATGGGAAATATGAACCGGGAACACCGTGTTTTTATCGGACGAAGAAATGAACTCCACGCCATTTTCGGTTCGTTCCTCTTTCCGGCTTTGCTCAATATATTGAGCAGTTATTTTTATATTGCCAATATGTTGGCAATAATCCGGGGCTGTTCCATTTTTGAACCATTCACCTGTGGGATTCCCTAAAGATGATTCGTTTGACAAACCGACTAATAATTTGTAAAAGTGGTATAGAGTGGTAGATTGTGGAAGAAACTGGAACAAGAAGGAACAACCGGGAACAACATAACAGGAAACAGGATAACAAATGTTTGTCGGCCAGTATGATTACAAACTTGATGGAAAGGGCCGAATCGTTATTCCTTCGAAGTTCCGGGATGCTTTTGAATTTGAAGACGAAAAGGGACTTTACGTGACCAAGACATCCACGGACGAAGTCGGGAACAAAGAGCTGGAGGACAAAACCACGTTTCTCCAGCTTTATCCCCAGAGTTCGTGGGAAGCCCGAACGGAACAGATTATGGAACAGGCCAAACAGCGAAAGAAGTCCGAGTGGTACCTTCGAAAAATGGCCTGGGATGCTGATTTTTGTGAGCTGGATAACCAGTGGCGGATTAATTTGCCCGATCGACTGATTACCTCCGCTCGGCTTGAGCGGGACGTAAAAGTTGTCGGGGTCGTCAACTGGATTGAACTCTGGGATCGGCCCCTGTGGCAGGAGGTCAACCAGGATCTGGATCGTCAGGCGTCGGATCTTGAAGAAGATATTTACGAGGGGGGTGAATAGCCCCGTTTCGACGACGTTTTTGCACTGATTTTAAGGATGACCCGCGGGCATGGGGTGGTGACGGACACTCGTGGTTTTCGTTTTCTCAAAGTTGCGGAGGGGGAAACCGATGAATGGACCCTTAAATTCCAGTTCATGGAGGTCGCCCATGAAAGAACAAGGCAAAGGGGAGAGGAGTTCTCTCGAACGCGTTCGCTCGTTTCTTGCGGATCTTGAGAATGGGGATGCCCGTCCACAGGACGCGGAGAAAATTCGGGATGATCTGTACGAACTCGTCTCCCGGGTTGAACGGGTGCAGAACCTGTACCCCGACGGACAGGAACCGGAGTTGAGTCCGGATGTCTGTCGCCTTCTGAAGCGGCTGGGCAAGAAGAACATTCTCCGTCGATTCCCGTTCATGAAAGCCGCAAGTTTTCTCTAATGGAACGAACACGGCGTGAACAAACCGGAGGCGTCCGATCAATCGGAACCGGCGCACAATCCGGTCCTGGTGGACGAGGTCCTGAAATACCTGGATCCGCGTGCCGGGGACCGGGTTCTGGATTGCACGTTCGGTTCCGGCGGTCACGCTTACGCGATTGACCGGGAAATCGGGTCCTCCGGGACCCTGGTTGGAATAGATTGGGACGCCGGAGCACTGTCCTATGCGCCGCATGAGAAAAAGGATTTTTCGAGTTCGTTTACCTTTTTAAACGGAAACTTCGCCGACGTGATTGAACTGTTACAAAATCACGGCATCGAACCGTTGTTCGATGGTGTTCTGGCCGACCTTGGTTGGTCCATGGATCAGCTTCGGGAAGGAGGCCGCGGATTAACCTTCGAGAAGGATGAATACCTGGATATGCGGTACCATCCCGAGGCCGAGCAATCAGCTGCGGAGTTCCTACGGGACGCTTCCGCCGGGAAACTGACGGAGTTGTTCCGGACCCATGGCGAACACCGGTACGGCCGGAAACTGGCGGAGGAAATTGTGTCACGCCGAAATCGACAACCGCTTCAGCGGACCCTGCAGCTTTACGATCTGATAAAGAATATTGTTGGTGGATCGAACGCAAAATCTGTTGCCGCACGTGTGTTCCAGGCCCTGAGAACCGAAGTCAACAGGGAACTTGATAACCTGGAACGTCTTCTGGAACAGATGCCGGACCTTCTCGAAACCGGGAGTAGAGGCTGTGTGATCAGCTTCCACTCCCTTGAGGATCGACGGGTTAAGGAGTCATTTCGAAAAGGCCATAGACAAGGATTCTATGATCTTTTGACGGAGAAACCCGTCCGTCCGGAGAGGGATGAAATGGAGGAGAACCCGTCGGCCCGAAGTGCTCGACTTCGAGCGGTTGAACGGAGGTAATCCCGGCATGACCAGAAGACTTGTTCTGTTTTTCATCCTGCTGGCTTCTCTCGGGCTGGCATGCGTGTGGCAGCACCTTCATGCTATTAAACTCCGATACCGGATCGCTGATCTGCAGCAGAAGGTTCAGGAAAAAGAACGGGTTCAGCGGCGAAAAAAGGTGAAGATCGAACGGCTTACGTCTCCCGAACGTCTGCGAACGTTCATGGAGCGAAATCAGGTGGAGCTTTCCCGACCGGAATCAAATCGACGGGTTGATCTTCGACGGCTCCGGAAACACAGCCGTTCCAGACGTCGCTTCGCCGCATCACATCCCTCCGAAGAGTAATGACTAACCCGGATCCATCCACGAAACAGGACCGTACGGGGTCCGAAAATTCTTCGGGAACGGTTACAATTCTTCTGCGTGTTCTGTTCGTGTCCTTGTTTGTCGCACTCCTTGGCCGCCTTTTTTACCTCCAGGTGCTTCAGGCCGATAATTATCGGGATTTACAGGAACAGCAGACGCACGTTACAAAACGGGAGCCCGCCCCGAGAGGTACAATTCATGATCGAAAAAACCGTATTATCGCCACTTCCATCACGCGGTTTTCGGTGTTTGCGGATCCCAAACTCGTTGAGGACGTTCGGGCCACGGCCAGAAAGCTGAGCAATCAGCTGAATGTGCCGGAAGGGGAACTTCTCGAGAAACTGAATCGGGAAGAGGACCGGTTTGTCTGGGTGAAACGAAAATTGAAACGCCAGCAAATTCAGTTTCTCCGAAACCAGCACATAAAGGGGATTGGTGTCCGACCGGAACAGGCCCGATCCTATCCTCACGGAAATGTTGCTCCTCACGTGATCGGGTTTGTGGGGGAGGGGCGCCGGGGATTGGCAGGTGTGGAGCATTCGTTCGACAACCTCCTTGCGGGGAAACCGGGAACACGTCTCTTCTGGCGAGACGGCAAAAACGATTTGCTGTACGCTCGATCCCGCATGAAGGAAGAACCCGAGCCCGGTGATGATCTATCCGTCACCATTGACGTGGAACTTCAGCGCATTGCCCGGGAGGAATTCAAAAAAACCAAAGAAAAATATCGACCGAACTGGGGGTCCCTTCTGGTGATGGAGCCGGACGCCGGTGAGGTTCTCGCTCTCGTGAATTATCCTTCTTTTTCACTGAAAAATTTTGAACAGTCCGATGAGAATCAGCGGCGGAACCGCGCTCTGACGGATCCGGTGGAGCCGGGATCCGTTTTCAAACCGCTGGTGATGGCGGCGGCTCTTGAGGAACGTGTTATTCAGCGTGGTGACACGATTTATTGTGAAAATGGACGCTACCACTACCGGGGACGGGAACTTCATGATTACACCTCGTTCGGCCGACTGACGATTACCGAAATACTTTCCCGATCAAGCAACATCGGGATGGCAAAAATCGGAATTAAACTCGAGGACAAACTCCGGCAATGGGTTCTTTCCTTCGGGTTTGGCAAAAAGACAGGCATTCAGTTACCCGGGGAGGATGCCGGCCACGTGCAGGATACCGACTCGTGGAACCCAATTTACACACAGACGTCGGTTCCCATGGGACACGAAATTCTTGCGACCCCGTTGCAGGTGACCGGGGCGTTTTGTGCACTTGCCAACGGAGGGAAATTGGTGAAACCGGTAATTGTTCGTGACGACGGAGAGCAGCAAGCCCGGCAGGAGAAACGTATTCTCACCCGAGCCACGACCCGGAAGGTGCTATCCATGATGAGGAAAGTTGTGACGGAAGGAACCGGAACAAGGGCCCAATCCGACTACGTGGACATAGCGGGAAAAACGGGCACGTCGATGAAATACAGCGACCAGGACAAGTATCTTTCCGTGTTTGTCGGTGTTGCTCCCTATCCGGATCCGGATCTTGTGGTGGCGGCATTTGTGGACGAGCCGAAAGGAGAACACACCGGGGGAAGGGTGGCCGCCCCCGTCGTTCGTCGCGTAATCGAGCGAGCGTCAGCCTATTTGAACGGAAGTGGTTTGCAGGTAAATAATCCGAAGAACAAATGAGGACGCCGTATTCGTCGAGGTTGCACGGTTCCCGTACGTTTATGGCAAAAACCAGTAGAATTTGTTTTTAGCAGTCCGAAAAACTATTCTAAACAGGAGGGGGTAATATGCTAATGGCATCAGTTCCCAGGCGAACGAAACCGGAAAACATGAATTTATCAGCTCTCGTCTCCCGTCTGGAGGAAGAAGATCAGCTTATTTCCATTCGAAAAGAGGATCCGAACCTGCACATAAACAACCTGAAATCGGATTCCCGTGCCGTGGAGGAAGGGGACCTGTTTTTTGCCTGGAAGGGGACGGAACAGGATGGTCACGAATTTTTGTCCGACGCCCTTGAACACGGGGCCGCTGCCGTTGTGTGTGAAAAACCCCCGGAGATAAATACGGGGTCCGCACCCGTTCTGCTCGTCAAAAACGGACGAATCAGTATCGGGCATTGCGCGGATCGTTTTTATGATGAGCCCTCCCGGGATCTGTCCGTTGTGGGGGTCACCGGTACCAACGGAAAAACAACCGTAACGACACTGATCCATCACCTTTTCGAAGGGGTGGCCGGGACGGCCGGTTTAATGAATACAATCCACACGGCTTACGGGGAGCGGGTGATTCCCTCCGAGATTACAACGCCGGGGCCGGAAAAAATTCATTCGCTTCTGGACCAGATGCGCTCGGCCGGCTGTGAATACGCCGTGACCGAAGTTTCTTCCCATGCTCTTGATCAGCATCGCACCTCTGGGGTACGGTTTGCGGCAGGTGTTTTTACGAACCTCAGCCGGGACCATCTGGATTATCATGGAGACATGGCGTCTTATGCACGCGCAAAGGCTCGTCTGTTCGAACGAATCGACGAATCCGGCGTGGGTGTGATTAATGAAGACGATCCCCGTGCGGATATGATGAAGGAGCATTGTGCCGGTCGGATATGTACGTATGGTCTGGAACATCGTTCCGGCGACGTTACGGGAGAGGTGGTCCATCAGAGCACGGATGGCACGACCTGGAAACTGCGGGCGAACGGTGAAACCGTAGACGTCGAATGGGACCTTGTTGGAAAGCATAATATATATAACGCGCTCGCCGGCGTGGCGCTGGTCCGGTCGATGACGGAGGTGGATCTGGAGGAGCTCGGGAACGTTCTGGCCTCGTTTCAACCCGTTGACGGTCGTCTGGACCCGGTAAAATGGAACGGGTCTTTTTCCGTGTTCGTTGATTATGCACATACCCCGGATGCTCTGGAGAATGTTCTGGAAAGCATTCGACCCGTCACCGAAGGAAAAGTCCGCGCCGTTTTTGGTTGTGGAGGAGACCGGGACCGGGGAAAACGTCCCATCATGGGAAGTGCGGTTGAAGCAGGAGCGGATGTGCCGTACGTGACCAGTGACAATCCACGGACGGAGGATCCCGAGGCCATTATTAAGGATATTCTTGAGGGAATCTCGAACCCGGACGTTGCGAGGGTGGAACCGGATCGGGAGCAGGCCATTCGGCTGGCCGTTGAGGAAGCGGAGCCCGGGGACGTTGTACTGATACTGGGAAGGGGACATGAAACGATGCAAAAAATTGATGGTACGACAAGACCGTTTAAGGATGAGGAAGTTGCCGAAAATTGGTTAAACAAGTTATATTCCCAGAACCCGTGATACCGTTAAAGATGAAGGAGCTTCGAAAAGCGATTCAGGGAGGATGGGCAACCCGTCCAATGGGTGGGGTGGCCTCCGGAATTTCCACGGACACAAGGACATTATCCCCCGGAGAACTCTTTGTTGCCCTGAAGGGGGAAAACCACGATGGTCATAGTTTCCTTTCAGAGGCAGCGGAAAAGGGAGCCTGCGGGGCCGTTGTGGAACGGATACCGGAAGAGTTTCAGGCGGACGAGTACGATGAATTTGGATTGATTCAGGTCTCCGATACCCTTCGGGCTCTCGGTGATCTCGGGGCTTATTATCGGAACCTTATCAATGCCCGCGTCATAGCCATCACGGGAAGCAGCGGAAAGTCCACCACGAAAGAAATTATCGCTCATCTTCTTTCCGGACAGTACGCCGTCGCCTCGTCACCGAAGAGTTATAACAATCGGATTGGCGTTCCTCTGACACTCTTCCGGACGAATCCGTCACACGATTATGTGGTTTCCGAGGCGGGAACGAATCAACCGGGAGACATTGCTCGCCTTGGTGAAATTCTCAAGCCGGATGTGGCCGTTTTGACAAATATCGGAAAGACGCACCTGGAGGGCCTCAAGAGCATTGAGGGGGTTAAACAGGAGAAGTCTGATCTTCTCCATCACCTTTCCGGAAATGGAACGGTGATTTACAACGCGGATAATCGTTACGTTCGGGAAGTGGTGGAGGAGTACGGGATCGACGGTATATCATTTGGGTTATACAGCGATGCGGATTTCCGGGCCTCGGATTTGAATTCCACGATGGACGGTATTTCGTTTCGGGTAAATGAACAGGTGGACGTTGAATTTCCCCTTCCCGGAGGATGGAATGCCTCGAACGTGCTGGCGGGGATGGCCGTTGCCAGCGAGGCCGGTTTATCGCTGGAGGAGTCGGCTGATCGCTTAACGTCCTACCGTGGCCTTCCAAAGCGAATGAAGATCGAAAAACTGGATAATGTGATGGTACTGAACGACGCGTACAACTCCAATCCAAGAAGTGTTCAACTGGTTCTGGATGAACTGGATCACTGGGATATTAGCGGTCGAATCCTCCTTGTTCTGGGGGACATGGCCGAACTCGGTGAACAGAGTGAGGAACTTCACCGGGAAGTGGGGGCTGGTGTTGCGAAGAAAAAAAACATTCACGAAGTTCATTTTGTTGGGAAACAGATGAAGTATGCTGCGGAGGAGGCCCGGGAAAATAGTTCGGGAAAAATAACCATTCATGAGCATCAGACCACCGAAGAAGCCATTCCGGACGTTTTAAACGCTCTGCAGCCCGGTGATTTCCTTGCGGTGAAAGGATCTCGAAAAATGGAGCTGGAAGCCATTCCCGAAAGACTCAAACAGGAAGTGTCCTCCCGAAAATTGAAGAAGAATTAATTGCCGTTGTCATCATTTGTTCTTCTCCATCCGAACAGTGTTAAGAAGTTCAGTCTTCCTGATTTTGGAAGAGGTATCGGCAACGGGGATTAGATTTTACGGATGAATGAGCCCTTGGGGATTTCTCTCCGATTCGTTTCCCGCAGCCATTTCCGGAGTGAGGTTTCACCGGATACAGAGGTTGTATGGAAAGTTGTATCGTGCCCGGAGTGGCACCAGATTCCGGCCCGGACGAGATTCGTAGAAAGAACAGAACGGGTCATCACCGTGATGTCGATCAAATGGAATTTCCATCCGTCAAATTTCTGGGGCCCTGATTCCCGACAATTAATATTCGGTTATTGATTGGGATCCCTTTTGGGGACACCGAAAGACGCGCGACGAAAAACACGAAGAACGGTTGACGTTGAAAACCTGCAGATATCGTAGGGTGGTATGATATATCATTTATTAACGGAGATGCTTCCCGGGGTGAAATATATTACGTTCCGGGCGGCGTTTGGCTCCGTAACGGCATTTCTGGTGTCCATATTGTTCGGCCCGGTCATCATCTGGTGGCTTCGGAACAGACAGGTAACGGAGCGGACGGACAAAGTGCACAGCGATAAACTGGCCGATCTGCACGAAGAAAAACAGGAAACACCTTCCATGGGAGGGTTATTTCTTGTCGGGGGAACGGTCGCCGGATCCCTCCTTTTCTGTGACCTGACAAACCCACTTGTCCTGACGGGCTTGTTCGTAACCATATCTCTCTGGTTGCTCGGATTTGTCGATGACTGGATCAAATTACATCGATCCGAACAACATGGAATTCAGGTCATGCCCAAATTGATTGTGCAGATTCTTGTTGGGTTGGGGGCCGGAACGTTTTTGTACTACCAGTTTCAGGAAACGAATCCGGAGCTGACCAAACTGTACGTGCCGGTGGTGAGTTCCATGGTTTCGATCGGTCCGGTTTATCCATTTTTGGTGGCCCTTGTCATTGTGTCGACGTCCAATGCCGTCAACCTCTCCGATGGTCTTGACGGTCTGGCAATCGGACTGGCCGTTATGGTTGCACTGGTTTATGCCGTCATTTCCTACGTCACCGGGCGAATCGACTTTTCCGAATACCTGAACATTCCGTTTGTAAGGGGGGCCGGAGAGTTATCGATTCTAATGACTTCTCTTGTGGGAGGGGGGCTCGGATTTCTCTGGTATAATTGTCATCCGGCCCAGATCTTTATGGGCAACACGGGTTCCCTGCCGGTAGGGGGGTTGATCGGCATCGTTGCCGTGATCTCGAAGCAGGAGCTGGTCCTTATTCTTACGGGAGGGGTGTTTGTGATGGAAGCGATATCCGTGGCCCTTCAGGTGTTTTCGTACAAGCTTCGAAAAGAGCGAATCTTTGAAATTGCCCCGATTCACCATCACTTCGAGTTTAAGGGGTGGAGCGAGAGCAAAATTGTAATTCGGTTCTGGATCCTTGCCACCATTTTCGCCATTCTGAGTCTCGCTCTTCTGAAACTTTAGCCGACCATAAAAGGGGAACCGGTTTCCGTACCGAATCTGTTGTTTAACGAAACCGGCGGCGTCGGCGAAATCGACGGCTTGGACCGGAGGGTTTGTCTTCTCCACTGGCATCGGAAGACGTTCCTTCTTCTCCTCCTTCGTCCCGCTCCGTCTCCTCCCGATATTCCTTGAGAACTTTCCGGAGAGTTGCCGGGTTTTCGTATCGATCCTCCGGATCTTTCTTCATCATTTTTTTGATGATGTTGTCAATTTTGGGATCGAGCTCTTCCCGGACTTCGGAGGGAGGCAGAAGAGGTTCGTCAATGTGTTTTCGAATAACCTCACGGGCTCCTTCTCCTTCAAAGGGAACCCGGCCCGTAACCATGTGGTATAACGTTGCGCCGAGGGAATAGATGTCCGTTCGTATGTCAATGCCATCGTCTCCTCTGGCCTGCTCGGGAGAAATATAATTCGGGGTCCCCATTCGTTTTTTCTTGTTTTCCTCCTTGTCGTCGGAGATGACTTTGGCAAGGCCCAGGTCACAGAGCTTTGCGGTTCCCGAGGAGGTCATCATAATGTTGTCCGGTTTAATGTCACGGTGAACAAGGTCGTGTTCGGAGGCATGCTCAAGTGCCTGGGATATTTGTTCGGCGATGTGAATGGCGCGCCGCTGGTCCATTGCCCCGCCGCGACGGACGATGTCACCGACCGTCGGTCCGTCCAGGTATTCCATTACAAAATAATGAACACCGTTGGACTCTCCAACATCAATACCCTGCATGATCTTGGGGTGATTCAAACGGGCAACGGATCTTGCTTCCCGGAAGAATCGTTCCACAAATTTTTCGTCCTTGGCGAGATCGGGGGAAAGGATTTTCAGGGCCACGGTTCGATCCATGCTGAGCTGTTTTGCCCTGTAAACATTTCCCATCGAACCCTGACCGATTTTCTCGAGGATTTCGTAGCCCTCGATGTTGGTGTGTCCCCCTTTTATGCCCTGAAGGCGAAACACGCTCTGTGCTTCTTCCTCGGACATAAATCCCTTCTGTACAAGGATTTCACCGATGCGTGGGGGGTTTTTTCCCTGCTTTTCCAGTTTTTTCTGTATAGCGAGGGCCTTCCGAAGTTGCTCCTTTGAGACGTAGCCGAGCTTCAGGGCCAGTCCACCAAAAAGGATGGCTTCATCCTCGTCTCCCTCGCCGTCCTCGGATTGTTGTTTTTGTTCTTTACCCATGCGACTATACCAGAGGATAATATAATTGCAGTATTTCCTAATTTGGTATATTATCAAATCGGCAAATGCTTTAAAAGAATTTTATGATAATTTGTTTCTGGGACGTTATGAATTTATCCGGTTCTGAGCGGGTTAACGAATGAATCTTCAGGGTTGTACTTACGGGGAGGGATAACGTAAAATGTATTCGTTGATGGATCGGTTTTTGTCCCTTCGATAAGGCCCCGGTACAGTCGAAAAACGAAACGGACACGCTGGGCCGGTTTTCGTATGTGACCAAATAACGCTCGGGAGATCTCAATGCAGGTTCTTGTAAATACAGGCAGTGATGTTGAAGGAAGCAACGACTTGACGGAACAGGTACGTGGTGTTGTGGAAGATAACCTGGGCCGATTTTCCGATCGAATCACCAGGGTTGAGGTCCACCTGAACGACGAGAACAGTGCGAAAGGTGGGTCGGACGACAAGCGATGTATGATGGAGGCCCGGTTGAGCGGTCTGGACCCCACCGCCGTTACCAGTCACAGTGGGTCCGTGAGAGAAGCCATTAATTCCGCGGCCGACAAGCTCGAAAGGGCGATCGACAGCCGTCTTGGTCGAATTCGGGATTCCCGTTAGTTCCTGCATCCCAAAATCATGTTTCCTTCTTTCCCGCTGGAGCGGGATTATCAAGCTTCAGGAACGGTGATATTTGCCCAATTCCCCTGATCTGGAACCGGTAGAAATTTATTTATTGCTGGAGGTTTCCTCTCCGGGGGCATCCGGCGAAAGGGATTGATTCTGAGAAGCCCGCAGCATGAGGAACCGTCCGGTCTGCTCGTTCGTCACAAGGCCCACTATTTGATTTCCTTCCATAACCGGGGCTACGGTTTGTTCTCTCTCCTGCAGATCGGGCAACACCGTTTCCAGCATATCCCCGGCCGTCAATTTAAGCACCTCCTTGTTCATGATTTCTTTAACGGGTGTGTCTTCGCCGTAATTGCGCAATCCATTTACGAGCTCCTGATCGGTAATCAGGCCGAGAAATTGGTCTTCCTCGACAACCGGGAATGCGCGGTGTGTTTCCGTTAAAAACGTTTTTCGAAGCTCACCGAGAGGCGTGTCCGGTGAAAGAGATCGGAAATCTCTCGTCATGACATCGGAGACCGATACCCCCCGCAGGAGTTCTCGAAACTGCACCTGTCCGGCTTCTCCCGAGGCACCAATCCAGACGAAGAACGCTATAAAAAGCAAAATGGGATTCGTGAACAAACCGACAAAGCCGAACACGAAGGCCATGCCTTTGCCGACTGCTGCCGCGATGTTTGTGGCGGAACCGTAACTCAGCCGGATTGCGAGAACGGACCGCAGCATGCGTCCCCCATCCATGGGAAACGCGGGAAGTAGATTGAACACGACCAGGATGATGTTCACGATCATGATACGCTCAACCATTGATCCCTTTGCCACCCCGAGCTGTTTGACGGGAACAAAGTTCCGGGTGAGCGCGAGATATACGGTCAGTAACCCGGCAATGAGGACATTTACCGCCGGCCCGGCAACGGCAATCCAGAATTCCTGAAGTCGCTCCTCCGGAATTCGCTCCAGTCTTGCGACACCCCCGATGGGATACAGTGTAATGTCCCGGGTCTGAACCCCGAATCGGCGTGCTGCAATCGCATGTCCGAATTCGTGTAGAACCACACAGAGAAAAAGGAGCAGTATAAACAGAACCCCGGAGAGGGCCGCTGAAGTGGGTTCCCCGGTCCATAAATGAGCGAAGAAAATCCAGCCGATTAGCAGCCAGAACGTGGGATGTATAAATACATCGATGCCACCGAACCGGCCGATTTTCGTGGAGGAAAACATTTATCCTGTGATCAGCTGAACTACCGGGGAAATCTACCGTTGCAGGTAGAATGATGATCCACGGAAAACATCACTCACCCGATGAACGGAAGTTCAAAGCCGGTGAAAACCGGAGCTGTTCACCGGGTTGGATCCGAGTGAATGAGTGGATTTGGTCCTATTTTGATTTCTTTTTGTGGTTCTGCCGGAGCATCCGGTCAATTCTCGGCATCATTTGTTTCAGCGTATCGTCGAGGGCAAGACGGAGAAGTTTTCCCTGGTTGTCTTTTTTTATGTCCAGGTTGGCATCGGATTGCGCGCTGGCCCCGAATACTTCCACGCCCATGGCCGATGCTTTGTTCACCCGGCTGTAATCGGAAGAGCCGGCCACCGTTGCCGCTCCCGATTCGGCGTCCACGATCCGTAAATCAACGCCGACGTCGGCCTTTACCAGGGTTTCGTCTTTGCTGACATCCAGTCCCCCCAGGCTTCCGCCTTCCGGTAAATCGACCTGACCGACACCAAAGTTGGATCCCTGCTCGACTTTTTGGATTTTGAAATTTGTTATTTTTCCAATGACCAGGTATTTGACCCCTCGAATTTTTCCTTTTTCGGCCTGTTCATCTGATTTGACCCCTTCCCGGTTCTGTTCCTTTTTGATTTGCTCGAGTTGTGACCGTTCAATAACGCGAAACCGACGGGAGTTGATCAGAAGGGTTCCGAGCTGGTCGGCAGCTACGCTGGCTGCATTCTTGCCGAGGTCCTTATCCTTTATTTCAAAATCCGGCACCCCGAGCCGAGGTTTCTCTACGTTCCGAGGAGGGGCCGAATACTGTCCCACGTTCCGGGTCTCCTCACTCTTCGAAAAGCTCGAACTCATCGACTGGCAGGAGACACCAAGAAACGCAAACACAACAAAGGCGATGGCGGAGAATCTCGTGACCGTGTGTTTCAGGATGTTCATTATTGAATTTCTCCGGTGAATGGGTAAGGCATAAAAATTTGGCTCGCGAAATGTTCAAATTCCAATTCTTGAAAGTCTTGGATAAATTATCATCATGCCGATATCATATCAAATCTAATCTCCTCTGTTTACGGAGCGAGAACATGCGGAAGGCCTTACTTTTTTATTGTTTTCTTTTGGTCGGATGCTGGATCATTATCATTCAGGGGGGATGTTCTTCTTCCCCGGATGCTCTGTCCGAAGAAACGTCAACATATGCCGTGCGGATTGCCCATCCCGAGGTACCAAATTTTGCTCGAGTAACAAAAAACCTTTACAGGGGAGGCCAGCCGACGCCAGAAGGGTTTCAACACCTGAAGAACATCGGCGTAAAGACTGTTGTTAACCTGCGCGCCTATCACAGGGATGTGTCGGGAATACGGAATATCGGTTTACACTATGTGGAACTTCCCATGACGGCGTTTCACGGGCCCACGCGATCACAGATGAAGAAGTTTTTCTGGGTGCTGAAACACAAGCCGAAACCGGTGTTTATCCACTGCCATCACGGCTCGGATCGAACGGGTGTTATGCTTGCCCTTTACCGGGTTGTCGTTCAGGGCTGGGAAAAGGAGAAGGCGATACGTGAAATGGAATACTTCGGGAATCACTGGATACATGAGGGCTTGCAGAACGTGATCCGTAATCTGGAGGTTGATGGGTTTCGAAGGGACGTGGGATATACGTCGAATTCTTACGGACATGGGGACTGAAATAATGGAAACGAACACCGACGTCCGGGATTTATTCTCGTTTTCGGAGTGTTTTCAGGATCGGCATTTCTTCCAGTTGTTCCCGGGAAATCTGTTCCCAGCGGATTCCATCCGGCCCGGAGAGTTCCGTATTTGTGTTGATGACCTCATCGGGCGTGGCGATGACATCCAGTGGTACATCGTGCGGGTCGGTCTCGAAGTGTTCCACAACCTGTAGGGAATGAACCGTCGTGACCACGGGGATATCATCATGACCCGTTTCTCTTAGTATCGCGTATTCCAGGTCGCTGTAACCTTCTCCTTTGCCAATTCGGCCGCCGTCTCTGTGCACGGCGACGGAACCGCACACAATCAGGTCCGGTGAGTCTATGTCCCGGGGCGTTACCGATGTGCCAAATTTTTTCATCCCCTTAATGGTTGTGGCATCGGAAGGGTCCGCGCCGGAAAGTTCTTCCCGCTGCAGCTGATAGAACCCGGATCGCAACCGGGGAGATGGAACAAGCAGGGTCTTTTCCTGTTTCAGAACCTCCGTTCGGATCGGCCGCTGCGGACTGTCGGGATTCACTTTCACCCGGCTGGATTCCTTGAACAGATCCAGGGACATGATTCGGTCTGCCGCCCGGTCTGCTCCCTCAAAATTCGGAATGCGACCTTCCACGGGAAACGGAAAACGGGCGACGTCGTTTTCCTTTAACCTGTTCCATATCTTGTTTCGGATGTTCTCCTTGTTACCCATAACAGCGAAATGCGATTGAACAATTAGTCGCCGGTGTTACGAAGATAGGATTTCACAATTTCTAACGTTCTATCCACGGCCCCACCATGTTCGGCTATGGCTTTTTTGGCCCGTTTGCCCATCGAACGTGCTTCCCGGGGTTGCCGCAGATAATGCAGGATCCGTTCGGTTAGTTCCTCCGGGGAGGAGACGACGTCAATTCCTCTGACACTGTTGAGCAGCTCCATTTCCTGCCGAAAATTATCCGTATGAGGTCCCACGAGGACCGGTCGACCAACCGCCGCCGGTTCCAGCATGTTCTGTCCACCGTGGTCCATTAGACTTCCACCGACAAACACAATGGAGTCAATGCCATAAACCGTGTTCAACACGCCCATTTCGTCGATCACAACAACTTCCGGTGGTGGCGACATTTGTTCTGAATTCTCCCGGAGTTCCGATAGAAAGGAAGTTTGAAATCCGGCGTCCCGGGCCTTCTCCCGGGCCCGATCCGTGTTTTTCAGGTGCCGGGGCACAAGGAGGAGCCGGGCGTTGCTGAAATCGTTCTTATTTCGCACCGAACGGAATGTTTGAACGAGGTACTCGTCCTCCGGTGGGTGGATGCTTCCCCCGGTTAAGACAGGTCCCTCGTGATTGGTGAGCTGAAGAATGTCTTCGAGTTCCCGCACGTCGTTATCTGTGGGCCGATTAGCAAGCAGGGCTTCGTATTTGAGGTTTCCCGTCACATCAATACGTTCCGGAGGTACCCCGAGTGAGCGAAAACGGTCCGCGTAGGTTTCATTTTGAGCGGCCACCCGTTCCAGGTTTCCAAAAACGGTTCGTTTGACGATGTCCGGGAGTTTGTCATAGAGGTGGTGAGATTGTTCGGTCATCCGGCCGTTCACGATGACGACCGGTGTGTTCCGCCGGCGTGCCAGCTGAATCAGGTTCGGCCAGAGTTCCTGTTCCATCAAAAGAAGCACATCCGGGGAAATACGGGAAAAGGCACGCTGGACCGACCAGCTAAAGTCCGCCGGAAGAAACGAGGAGTGGTTCCGTCCGTACTTCTCAATGCTTACATTTCGTCCGGTCAGGGTATTGGTGGTCAGGACAAAATCCCCTGCTTCACCCATCTCTTCAAGTCTGTGAATCAGTGGAGGGGTGGTTTGTACTTCACCCACGGAAGCGGCATGGATCCAGACGGGATACCGACGTTCATTCAGGTTTTCGTAACACCCCGATTTCTGGCGGAAGATCTCCAGCAGGTCTGAGGGGGTTCCCTGCCGCAGTGTATACAGTGAGAATAAGGCAATGGCGGGCAGGGCGGCTCCTCCATAAAGGAGGTCGAATATCATGGGGTCCACGGCGGTGGATTCATCGGTGGGGATGTCATCGTGGGACATGATAAGTCTGCAGGATACGGTGATAGGACCCCGGGACAAAGAAGTGGGGCATCAGTGTTGTTCGTATGAGCCGCCCCCGCAGCATTTCTTGTATTTCTTTCCACTTCCGCAGGGGCAGGGTTCATTTCGTCCGACTTTTTCGTCTTTTTGGATCGGCTCTATGGGTCCCCCCTCTCCCTCGGCCTGTGCATTTTCATAAGCCTCCGTGGTTTCGGCACCCTGTCCTCCCTGTGGTTCCGGCTGATCGTAGGATTCAAAATCTTCCTTGACGTAGTCCGTGGGGGCCCATCGCTGTTCGAGTTCCTCTTCCTCCCCGGTTTCCACGGTAATTTTGAGAATCAGGTCCGCAACCTCATCCTTAACGGAGGTGAGCATCTCCTCGAACATTGAGTATCCTTCTCTTTTGTATTCGATTTTCGGGTCTTTTTGTGCGAATCCCCGGAGGTTAATACCGTCTCGAAGTTGTTGCATGTTGTAGAGGTGATCCTTCCATTTTTCGTCCAGTCTGTCCAGGAGGAGAAACTGTTCGATGCGACGCATTTCCTCTTCACCAATTTGTTCCTCCCGTTCCTCGTAGGCTTCCTCAATTCGGGACATAATTTTGTGGAACACTTCTTCCGGTGCTTCGTCTTCCAGTTCCGAAACCCCGATTCCCAGGCCGAATTTCCGCATGACCCAGTCACTCAATCCTTTGTAGTCCCAGTCATCCTGGTGTTCTTCCGGGTCCAGGTAGGTTTCCAGGGCGTCGTCCACGACGTCCTCAATCATGTCAAAAACCATTTCCTTCAGGTTTTTCCCTTCGAGTATATCCTGGCGCTGGCCGTACACGATCTTCCGCTGTTCGTTCATGACCTCGTCGTACTCGAGGAGGTCCTTTCGGATTTCGAAATTGCGCTGTTCCTTCTTTTCCTGGGCCCGTCGCACGGAGTTGGTAATCATCTGACTTTCGATTCCTTCGCCTTCTTCAAGTCCCAGGGATCCCATCATACTGCTGACCCAGTCCGACGCAAAGATGCGCAGCAGATCATCTTCGAGGGATATGAAAAACTGGGAGGAACCGGGGTCTCCCTGGCGGCCCGTCCGACCCCGGAGCTGGTTATCAATACGCCGGGCTTCATGTCGTTCCGTGCCGATCACGTGCAGACCGCCTTTTTCGGCCACGCCCTCACCGAGGATGATGTCTGTTCCACGACCGGCCATGTTCGTTGCGATCGTTACAGCTCCCGCCTGACCCGCCTTCGCGATAATATGGGCCTCCCTCTCATGGTGTTTTGCGTTCAGGACTTCGTGGGGAATGCCCCGTTTGTCGAGCAGACGGCTCAGTTTTTCGGACTTGTCGATGTCCGTGGTTCCCACAAGCACCGGTCGTCCTTCCTCACGGAGCTGTTCAATTTCATCGGCAACGGCCTCAAATTTTTCCTCCTCCGTCCGAAAGAGGAGATCCGCTTTTTCGTCCCGCTTCAGTGGCTTGTTTGTCGGAATAACAACAACTTCCAGGTCGTAGATCTGTTCAAATTCACTGGCTTCAGTGGCGGCGGTACCCGTCATGCCGGAGAGTTTGTCGTACATCTTGAAGAAATTCTGCAGCGTAATGCTGGCCAGTGTCTGGTTTTCCTTCCGGATGTCCAGGTTTTCCTTCGCCTCAACCGCCTGGTGCAGGCCGTCGCTCCATCGGCGCCCCTCCATCAATCGACCGGTGAACTGGTCGACAATGATCACTTCCCCGTTTTTTACGACGTATTCCGCGTCTTTTTCGTACAGTTCATGAGCCCGGAGGGCCTGTTCGATGTGATGGGGCCAGTCCATGTTTTGACCGGTGTAAAAACTGTCCACACCGGCGACTTCCTCTGCTTTTTCTATGCCTTCTTCCGTGAGAAGACACTGATTGTCTTTTTCTTCCACCTCGTAGTGTTTTCCTTTCTTGAGGGCTCTGGCAACCCGGTCCGCCTCGTAATACTTCTGTGCCGATTCCTCGGCGGGACCGGAGATGATCAGAGGTGTGCGAGCTTCATCAATGAGAATGTTGTCCACTTCGTCGATGATGGCAAAGTGGTGATCGTCCTGACACTGGTCCTCCACGTCAATCTTCATGTTGTCGCGGAGGTAGTCGAACCCGAACTCGTTGTTTGTGCCGTAAATAATGTCCGCTTCATAAGCTTCCACCTTGTCGACCGTTCGCAGGTTTCGCAGTTTGTCGTCCGGGTCGTCCCGGTGTTCCGGGTCGAACATCAATGATTCCCGCTCGGATTGAATGGCGGCGACATCCAGGCCAAGGTAATCATAGACGGGCCCCATCCATTGAAGGTCTCGCCGTGCGAGATAGTCGTTTACGGTGACGATGTGAACCTGGCGGTCCCCGAGGGAATTCAGGTATGCGGGCATTGTGGCGACCAGTGTTTTTCCTTCTCCCGTCTGCATTTCCGCAATTCGTCCCTGATGGAGGACAATGCCACCCAGGATCTGTACGTCGTAGGGCCGCATACCGATGGTCCTGCTGGCCACCTCCCGGACGGTCGCGAAGGCCTCTTCAAGCAGGTCATCCCGTGTTTCCCCTTCGCTGATTCGGTGTTCGAATTCACCGGTCTTGGCCCGTAGTTCAGCGTCCGAGAGTTGTTTCATCTCCGGGTCCAGTTTCTTTACCTCCTCGACCTGCGGAACCATTTTTCGGAGCATGCGCTCGTTGTGGCTTCCAAACAGGACCGAGAAGAAATCCGATAATTTTTCAAATATGCCGAGCATTTGTTGCGGAGTGATTTGGGTTAATGGAACTTGCCCCGGATGACGAGAACCTGGGAACCGGACTCGCACACCACGTTTCCGTGGGAGGTCTGTTTGGGAATCCGGTACATGTCTCCTTCCTCGAGGCGAATCCGCTCATCCACTACCTTCAACGTTATTTCACCACTTACACAGTACCATATGCGATCAAAGTTCTTGTCGTACTGTGAAAAATCATGTCGGGACTCGGAGAATTGCCGGCCAAAAATTTCAACTTCATCCGTGTCGATCAGTTTCTTTTCCTGGCTGTCAAGCTCCACGTCAAAAACATTCAGTGCGCCGTTCTCACCTGCTATTTCTTCCATCGTAGGTTTCCTTAACGGAAAATTGCGTTGCTGAAGAGACCCCGGAACCGTAGAATGGCGATCGGGGAATCGAATCGACAGCTGGACGAAAACAGGCGGGCACATCCCGAAAAACCTGTTGCAATCCTCGCTGGGTACGAACGTTTTTATGTTAAATCGGGAACCCGTTGAGTTCAACATGAACCGGTCCGGAACCGTTCTTTGATCATTTGACAAACGGGGACGAGGTTTATAAAAAGATTGTCGAACGCTGTTACTGGATCGGAACAGTGTTCTGGTACACATTGCTCTGTCTTTCGTTCTGATCAAAATCACTCTATCGTTCAGAGCGTAGCCGGAACCAATGGGCATACTGGAAAACGCAACCGTCGTTGCCCTTTTGTCCCTTGTGGCCTTTGGCCTTGGATATGTGTTTTATTCCAGGTACCTGGCCCATCGAATTTTTCAGCTTGATCCCTCGGAAAAAGCCCCGGCCCGGGAGTTTGAGGACGGTGTGGATTACGTGCCGGCCAACAAGCACGTCCTCTTCGGTCATCACTTCTGCAGCATCACCGGTGCCGCACCGATTGTGGGTCCGGCAGTGGCGGTTCTATGGGGATGGCTTCCGGCGGTGATCTGGGTGGTACTGGGGACCATCTTCATCGGGGCTGTTCATGATTTTGGAACACTCGTTTTGTCCGTCCGTCACGAAGGCCGGTCCATAGGGGATATCTGTGGTGAGGTCATCGGACCACGGTCCCGGTTTCTGTTTCTCCTCCTGGTGTCTATTCTCATCTGGCTGGTGCTGGCGGTGTTTGCCGTTGTAATTGGTACACTGTTCGTGGAATTTCCGGAGTCGGTCGTTCCCGTAAATTTTGAAATACTTGTGGCCGTTGTCATTGGTATTGTGGTGTACCGGATGGACTGGGACCTGAAGATACCTTCCATAATTGCTCTGGTTGCTCTTTATGCTGTTATTTTTCTAACCCTCGAAGTGCCGGCCCTGAAGAATTTTCAAATAACGTATATCCTTCCATTTTCGCTGGAGGGTGTGGGGTGGATGGAAACCATCGGCATGACGTCCTTAAAGCAGAAAAAGATCTTTACCTGGGTGGTGATTCTGCTGGGATACAGTTTTGTGGCCTCGGTGATACCGGTCTGGGTACTTCTTCAGCCCCGGGATTATATTAATGGTCATCAACTTTACATTGGGCTCGGGGCACTGTACTTGGGACTGCTCATCGCAAGTCCTCAGATCAAGTCCCCGAAGTGGAATGAGAAGGCGGGTTATCCCGGAGCGATGGGGGTGTTTTCTATTGAGTCCGAAACGCCACCGTCCCGAATTCCGGACGGTCTTGTTCTGTTACCGGAAGGGACCGTACCGTCAGAGAACGGCAACGGCACACAAATAAAAAGAGAGGATATACGGAACACGAGCCCGCGATTTATTGTTGTCGGTTCCATTACAGGTGATAAATTAAAGAAGAATTCTTCCCACCCGATACGATCCCTGACCCAGACGGAGGGAAATGGATTTGTCGGAACGCTTGTCCCCGCCCTTGCCGGGGACGGAACCGCGTGGGTGCATCGAGAGGGCTCTTTAAAGCGAATGACCGTTCGGAAAAGTGGCGGGGAACAAAAAAAGGCCGTGACCGGGGAACTGGCTTCCACCGGTATCACGGTCTCCACGAAGAAACCCGTCAAATCCGCTCCGCCTATTTTGCCGTTTCTGTTTATTACGATAGCCTGCGGAGCCATTTCCGGCTTTCATGGACTGGTCAGTTCCGGAACGACCTCCAAGCAGCTGGCGGACGTAACACACAGCCGGTACATCGGTTACGGCGGAATGGTTGGCGAAGGCATGCTCGGGTTAATGGCGGTATTTGCCACCACGGCCGGGTTTTCGTTGCTGGCTGAGGGACAGGGAATAGGAGCTCTTGAACTCTGGCGGACCCATTATTCGTCCTGGGGAGGGGCAAATGACTTCGGGGCCAAAATCGGGGCCTTTGTAAAGGGGGGGAGTCAGTTTGTGGAAGTACTGGGTCTGCCCGCCGATTTCTCCCAGGCACTCGTTGCGATTATCGTAATTAGTTTCGCCGCAACAACGCTGGATAGTGCGACGAGAATTCAGCGTTATATTCTGAATGAACTGGCCGATGTCGTAAATACCGAGCTGTTCAGCGGACGGATCAAGGGCAGTGCCCTCGCGGCGTTCTCTCCCATTTTTCTCGTGTTCGGCTCGGCCTGGGGCGCACTCTGGCCGTTGTTTGGTGCCACGAATCAGATGCTTGCCGGGCTTTCGCTGATGGTGGTTACCGTATACCTCTTCCGAAATCGGCGCCAGGTTCGTAACTACCTGTTTCCGATGATCTTTCTCGTTCTGATGACGGGCTTCTCCCTTGTTCTGCAGACCATCAGTTTCTTCCGGGACGGTTTTCTTGAATCAGCCACGGACTGGCAGGCCCGATTACTGACGGTTCTTTCCTTTGTCCTGTTTACAATTTCCGTGTGGATTGTGGGGGAAGGGTTTCTGCAGATTTCCTCCGGTGAACCGGTGGAATCGGAAGAATCGAAATCCTCCTCCAGATTCGGAAGTTAATTCCCGTTTTGCCCATGGGCATTCCCGGGACGGTCCGTAATGGACCTCAGGACTGGAGCAGCTGAAGAGCCTGTCCCGGTAAGGTGTTGGCCTGGGCGAGTACGGATATGCCGGCCTGCTGAATGACCTGTTGCCGGGAAAGGTTGGCGGACTCCTCCGCCATGTCCGCGTCCACAATCTGGCTTCTCGACGATTCGAGCTTTTCGTTTAGTTTTTCCGACAGATCCCGTCGATTATCCAGAACACCCGATTTTGTGGATCCGATAAAACTTCTGAACTGCCCAACTTTTTCGAGGGCCTGATCCACAATTTTCTTTGCGTTTTCGGGGTTCTCGAAGAGGCTGCTGTCCTCGCCGCTTGTTATGGACTGTAGGAAACCTCCCTTTTCAGCTCCCGCATCTCCGAGGGCCCGTCCGATGGCGTCCTGCACTTCCTCAACACCGATCTGTTCAGGGGAAGTGGAGCGGAATCCGAGACGCAAACTGTCCGAATTACCAAAGTCGCCCCCGGTTTGTATGTTCAGCCCGGAGTTGTTCACGCGGAATGCCTGATCGCCACTGAACTGTGAAGGGGAAATGGAAACGGTCGATCCCGCCGGATTTAAGTGAAACTGAAAGTCCACGAAGTTGCTCATAATCCGGAATTCTCGCCCCTGTCCCTCCACGGTTGTGCCATTGAATTTTACTTCCGGATTTAAGCCGTTGTCGGAGGTTGCAAATCCCTTGCTTCGTCCGGATCCCTGAATTTCGACGTTTCCTTCAAGCACTTCGAGTTTCACCATTTCGTCTTCGCCAAATTCCTCTGTCAGGGCCAGGGAAGAGCCGGCCGACCCGGCGGCGCTTGCGAAGATCCCCGTTTCCCCCGCGACGTTGTTTATGGCTTCCCGTACGTCGTTTTCATCACCGGATGCCACATTAATATCCTTTGTTCCCCGCGGTCCGAACACACGAATTTTGGCCTCCGTTGTGGCGCTTCCGATCTGGAGTGCACCCCTCTGGGCGGATTGCACAAGACTTAACTCCAGACGGCGACTGCTGGCCCCCGTGGGAAAATCCATGCGATTGATATCCAGGTCATTTATGGCGGAACCCGTTGTGCTCGGCACGACGAAGTCGTTTGTTCCGTCCAGCAGAGGGGTTCCGTTAAACTTCGTTGTTCTGGCAATTCGCTCAATGGCGGAAACGGCACTGTCCACGGCATCCTGTTCGGCGGCAATCTGGTCCTCCGACGCCGAGCCATTGTTCAGCGCAAACGTGATGGATTGCTGTATGTTCTGAAGTTGATCGGTCACATTCTGAAGTGCGGTGTCCGCCGTTGAAATCATGTTGCTGCCGTCCTGTATGTTGCTGGCGGCCTTCTCCATGGATCTGATCTGTGATCGAATCCTTTCGGAGAGGGCAAAACCGGACGGGTCGTCCGATGCCGTATTGACTTTTTTGCCCGTGGACAGGCGTTCCAGGGTGTTTTCGAGGTTCCGGTTGTTTTTCTCGATGTTCCGGAGAACCCTGATTATGGACGGGTTGTTGTTAATCCGAAGTCCCATTTTGGTCACCTCCCTGATTCGAATTAGAATCGGTTTTTGGGTCGCTGTCTCCGTCCGACGGTTTTCCGGTCCGGTCCTTCTCTTCCTTGTCTTTATCTGATTTGTCCTTCCCCATGCTGTCGTCAATCATTTCCGTGGCGTCCTCGAGGGCCTCGACCGCTTCCTCACCGGCCTCGGCGGCCTCCACGTTTTGACGGACAATTTCCTGATACACTTCTTTTCGGTGTACCGGAATTCCTTCCGGTGCATCGATGCCGATCCGCACACGACTCCCGCTTACGTCGACGATTTTAATCTCAATATTATCGCCGATCATGATGGATTCATCGGTTTTTCGCGACAGTATCAGCATCGGTTGTGTCCGTTATCAGGCGTAGTGATTCGTTTACTGGCTGTCATGAATCCTGTGTCGTCGCCGGTTCGCCCGGTTCCTGATCGGGTCCTGGAAAAATCCAGTGTTTGGTGGTGTATTCTTCACCCGTTAGAACGATCTGGGTGGCGATCCGATTTTCGGGATTAAAGATAAGGGGTCCCTTGAGGTTTGCCGTCATGTCCTCCGGGTTATCCCCAACGGTGACGATTACGCGCACAAAACCCTGTTCCGAATCCGAAATTCCCAGTTTTTCCGCCTCGGACTTCGGGAAATCCACCGTGTAATCGGATTTGAACGTAAGGGGATCGATAATGACGAACGCAAGGTCCCCACGTTCAACGGACTGAAGCCATTCAAACGGGCCACCGCTGGGATTCTCCCGAATGACGTATCGGCTGACGTTCGGAAAACCGAGAATACCGGTTTCAAAGGTGTACACGGAATCCACCGGTACTTCGAGGCGCCCAAATCGCGTTGTTTCGATTACTTCAGTCTCGTCACTCATTTCTTAAAGGAAGTTAAACATGTTGAGTCCCTGAATTCGGGAGGTAGCGGAAAGAGCGGCCTCGAGCGTTTGCTGTTCAAGCTGCAATTGCGAAGCCGCTTCGGCCATGTCAACGGAATTGATGTCGCCAAGCATGCTTTTCAGGTTTTTGTTTTCTTCTTCCAGACGATTCTTCGTCATGTCAAGCCGGTTTATGCGGCCTCCCACGCGAGCTTCTGCGTTCAGTACGGTTTGAGCCCCGTCCTCGACGAGCCGACCGGAACGCTGGATTTCGGAAACACTGTTGTCCTGTAGGGCCTCACGGAGCCTGACAAGGCCGGAAAACATACTATCGGGCTGGAAACCCACCGGATTCAGGGAATCCCCGGTGATACGATCAGCCGGGGGAGTGTCCGATCCCTGTCCGCGAATGCCTAGATCATCCGACGTGAAACTTCCGTTCAGGTTTTCCACGCGAAGGGTTCCGCCGCCCCCGGTGTTATCCTCAATGATGAACCGGTCGTTTGCGTCGTCCAGTATGACGTCGATTCCGTTGGCTGCTCCTCCGGTGTTTTCCGAATCGTTTTCCACGAGTGGCTCGAAGTCTTCCGCCCGGTTGATGTTTGATATGTCCACGTCAACGGTGACCCCGTCACGCCTTGTTATGCGAAGATCATTTCCCGCCACTTCATTCACACCTCGACCCCCATTAAGGTTGTCAAGCGGGAACCGGCCGAACGTGGTTTCGATGCCGAGATCCGACGCCGTTGTTCCTCCGTTTTCCTCAATGGTAAGACGGCCGCCCTGCAACGTATTTACAACGTCAATACCGGTTCCATCCTCGTTTATCTTCGCTTCCACGTGTGTGCCGGAATTGTTTATTTTCTGGAGAATGTCCTGGACGTCATCCGCACCGGTAAAGTCGATTGTCGCGGAATGTGTCGTGTTTGGTGTTTCGTTTCGAATAACGATGCCGGAGGACAGGTCCCCGGCGCCGGCTCCCTCGTTCAGGATGGATTCCGGGGTGTCCCCCTTCAATTCGGGTTCAAGGTCCTGTCCGTCAAACGGCGTTGGAGATGCTCCCCCTGGAGAGGTCAGAATACCCAGTTCATCCGCCGTTGAGCCATCGTCCACCTCCTGGACAACGACGGTGTTGGTGCCGGTGGTATCATCGAGGCGAAGGCTGTTCTGGGAGGGGGAAATCGAAGCGTCCACGTCCGATGCCTGATCTATTCTCGTGATTACGTCTTCGACGGTATCGGCGTTTCGAAGATCGATGATTTCGGGAGATCCGGAACCATCGTCAACCGAAATTCTGCCCCGTTCGACGCCGTTACCTTCGTTCAGCCGGTCGAGTCGTGTGTCCGGTGTGATTCCCGGATCCAGGTCCTGACGCCCCTGGATTTCTTCCGTTAATGCCCCGAATGCTTCATTCCCATCCAGGTTGGTCTTTGAGAACACACCGCCGGCGATCTGCGTTTGAAGATCGTCCGTGTTTCCCGTGTAGGCCACGGTGTCACCGACTTTTTCAAAGGGAGCTTCTTCCGTTTGGCTTCCCCCGAAGAGGAATCTGTTTTCAAATCTTGTGTTGCCGATGTTTACCGCCTCGTTTAACAGCTGGTTGACTTCTTCCGCGGAGGAGGAACGGGTGTTGGCGGTGGCGGAATCGTTGGCCTGGGAGGTGGCAATTTCCCGGGCACGGACGGCAAGGTCGTGCATGTTGGACAGGGCGGTGTCCGTGGTGTCCAGTCTGGAGGTTGCTCGTTGAATGTTGTTTACGAATTTTTCGTTTTCTCCCTTTCGTTTTTCAAAATCCTGGATCAGGTTGGAGGCGAGCGGATCGTCCGAGGGATTGAGTACTTTCTTCCCGCTGCTGATCTGCTCATTCAATCGATCAATTCGATTGTTGATGCGTTCAATGTTGTTGAGAATCTGCCGCTGTCGCAGCGGGTCCGTCGTCCGTGAAAACGTTGAGCTAACAATTGGTGAAGCCATTGGTTTACCTCCCGGTTAACGGACTTCCTTTAGGTCGCCTGAAGTAACGAGCTGAGCATCTGGTTTACCGTCGATATAAACCGCGCGGACGCCTGGAATTGTTTCTGAAACTCAATCATGTTTACGGCCTCCTCGTCCAGGTTGACCCCGGAAACCCGGTCTCGCTGGTTCATCAACTGTTCATTAAGGTTCTTCTGGTTGTCGGTTCGGTTTTTTAAGTTGTCCAGGTTGGAGGCAATTTCGCCGATCAGGCTCTGGTAATTCTCCTCCAATGTTTCGGACCCTTCGTTCAGGACCTTTTGATTCCGAAGTTCCAGCATTCGAACGGCGTTTGTGTTGTCACCTCCGGGCCCGGATCGAGCCGCGGTAATCAGGTCAACCCGATTCTGGATTTCCTCACGAACCGAAATCTGACTGGCGTTGTTTCCGGTGAAAAATGTATTGACGCCCGCCGCGGCCAGGAAGTTGCTGGAATCATTGTCAAAACGGAACCGGACGTTGTCCGAACTGGACTCCATTTCAAACCGATTGTCATTCGTTACCCGGGCGGTGACACCGGGGAAATCCGCACTCACTTTGGAATTGATCTCGTCCACGATGTCCTGCAGATCGTCGTCCGTTCCGATCCCGTCCAGGTCCACCTCGATGTTAAATGTTTCCTGTTTGCCGGAGTTTTCATTGGTCACAACCACGTCAAAGCTTCCGTTTTTTACCGGGTGATTCAGTCCGGAAATCTGAAATTCCGTCCCCGCACTCAGCCGTTCGGGAAGGGGGCTATCAAAGATGACTTTTCCCGACGACCCGTCGAAGTCCTTAATCCGGCGGGTCAGTTTTCGGTTGGGCCCGTCCTTAATGACGAGGCGCATGTTGTTGAAGTGATCGTCCGGAAGACCGGCGAGGCTGTCGTCCACGATGGAGTTATCCGTGGGCGCCGTGTCCACGGTCCCGTCCGTGGCCAGCGGTGGTCCCGTTGGCGATGCAGACGGATCCGCACCGCTAACGGCATTGTCAATTGCCGGGGGCAAAATGGTTTCTTCTCCCGTAACGCTTTTCAGTCGTTTCAGTCCCACACCTTCCGAATGAAGTTTGTTGAATTCGTATTTAATGCCCTCCGCGAGGCGGTCGAGATCCCGGCGTACCGATGCCAGGTCGTTGTCCCGGGCCTGAATGAGACCCCCGAGCCTACCCCCCTCGCTGGGCAATTCGGTGCCGGTGGATTCAATCTGGGGGATGTGTTTTTCCAGGTTTCCCTCCACTTTCGTTCGGGTTACGATGTTTTCCGCTTTGTCCCGAAAGACAAGCACCCGTGTTCCGGCCCGTACGTTGATGGCCCCGGACTCGGTTTCCCGGGTTTTGATGTCAAGGTTCTTCGACAGCTTTCGAAGCAGGAGATCTCGCTGATCCCGAAGGTCGTTTGCCGTTCCCCGGTTGGTGCCACCGCCTTCGGTTTTTACAATCTCCCTATTCAGACGGGCAATTTCATTGATCTGCCGATCGATCTCCCGGGCCACTTCCTGCACCTGGTCGTCAATGTTCTGTCTCGCTCGCTGGAGTCGATCAGACACAAATTGAACCTGGTCCGTTAATTCCGATCCCCTGGTTGCAACCTGTGTCCGCACCGACGTATCCTCCGGATTGTTTGCAAGATCTTCCAGAGACGAAAAGAAACGGGCCAGGCTGTTACCGATATCCGCCTCGGAAAGTTCACCGAAGATCTGTTCCGTTCGCTTGAGTGCTTTGCGCTGTTCCGAGAGAGATTCCAGGCTGGAGTTCGAGTCCTGGATGCGTTTCTCAAGGGTCTGATCAACCATTCGTTCAATGCTGTTTACACTGGATCCCCGGCCCAGCTTGTACTGTTCCATGTCAACGGGGGTTCTGCTTTCGAGTATGGTCCGTTGCCTGGAATAACCGGGAGTATTGGCGTTGGATATGTTGTGACCGGTGGTCCGAAGGGATGTCTGGCTTGAAAGCAGTCCGGAAAGTCCGGTGCGTAACGAGTTGTATAAATTCATGATCAGCCTCCGTGCTGATTCGGTAACCGCTTTTTTTTGTTCCAGTACAGGTTCAGCGCGTGAATGATTCTTCCGTTCTCTTTCGCAGGAGCCCCTCCACTCCTAATTTGCCGGTTCGCCATCCGCCGGCATTACACGCGGTGATCAATCAGTCTTCGTTTCTGTTCCTCCTTCTTCTGTTTTTTACCACGGGCCGAGTACGTATCGGACTCTTCCTGTTTACCGACGAGTGCGTTCAAAAAATCATTTGCCCGTTCCATTCCGTGTTTGCCAAGCTGTTCGTTTCGGTTGTTGATTTCCTGGATGCGTGACATTACCTCCCGGAGGTCCTCCCGGGCGGACCGCAACTGATCGCGGAAGGCGTCCGGCGCCTCTTCCGCGATTTCCCGAAGACCGACTTCCTCCGGGTCCAGGTCCATTTCCTCGGCTACTTCAATACTTTTCCGGATGCGCTTCTCCTCAATTCGGGTAATGTTTTCGAGCAACTTTTCTTCCGCCCGGACCGTTTTTTCGAGTCGGTCGTAGTCCAGTTCTATAAGCGCTGTCTTTTTTTCTTTGGCCACGGCCAGGAGGCGCCGGTGGTTCTCGAGGGCCTTCTTGAGGACATTCGTCAGTTCCTCTAACTTCTCACGATCAATTTTTTGACTTTCCGTGTTCATTCGGCCTCCCGAAATTTATGGTTCGTTCCTGTTTGCGCCTTCCGATGAATTCGTAGAATCGTTCAGCACTTTCTTTTTGCCCTTTGTCACCGCATCTTTCAGTTCGTTGTACACCAGATCGGAAATTCCGGTCCCGCCTTCGGAGGAGGTGAGAGAAGCATATTTGCTGTCGAGTCTCTTCTGAAAGACGTCCACGCCGTTGTTCCCGGAAAGGAAATCCGATTTCGGTACGGCATTTCGCATGTTTTTCAGCATTAAGTTGATAAATCGTGCCTCGAATTTTTCCGCTGCGTTCCGGAGCTCCTCCAATTTGTTCTGAAAATCTTGATTGCCGGATCCCTCATCTCCCCCGGATTCCGGTTTCTGAGACGATTCGGAAACCGATGGAGTTGATGGTTTCGAACCATCCTGGTTTGGTTGTGGCACGACGCCGGATTCAATCATTTGAGTATGACCTCGGCGTTTAATGCGTCCGCTGCGTGAAGCGATTTCAATATTTCAACGATGTCGTTGTTGGTCAGATTCGCAAATTGCTGGTTGTTCATGAGGAACTTGTTCAGCTTCTGTGGTTCATCAATACTTATTGCCTGCATCTCCTCCGTTCCGGCAACGGGCACGGTAACGGGGGTGACAATAACGTTGCCCTGGATGGCCCAGGTATTTGATTTGGTGTTAATGGTCACTTTCGGATGTTTGAGGCTGTACCCCTGGTTTTCCGAGTACTCGATGGGTTGTTCGAGTATGGTCGAAAGCACCTTTACTTCGCTGACGGAAGATTCGTTTCGCCGGCGATCATCGTTCCGGCGTCCGGAGGAACGACGGTTGTTTTTTGATGTCCGTGACATTCCCGGTATTTCGACCAGTATGGTGCTCCGGTCCATGGCAACGGCGAGGTTCTGGTTACCCTGTTTCAATAACTCCCGGGCCCACGTGTATTTCTCAAGGAACGCGTTGAGGGAATTAGCGATCTGCTGGGCCGTGTTCCAGTTCGGGGTTTTTAAATTGAGCTGCACGTACCGTTTCTTCCGGTGGATCGGCCGGCCCTGTTTGTCCCTGCCCACCAGGAACGTGTCGGTCTTGATCCATTGATGATCGATTTCTCGAATCACCCGGGCTCCCTCGTGAATTTGACCGGATGTCAGGTGATCCCCGGACGTTGTCACGGGGCCTTTTGCCACCGCGTATACGTTCTGGTCCGGGCCTTTCAGGTATCCACCGATTAAGTTGCCTCCTTCCAGGCTTTCGGCATCGCCGATGGTGGACAGTGAAACGTCAATTTTGGTGTTCTGTTTCTGAAAAGCAGGAAGCGTTGAATTCAACGCCACGAGTGCCGTGTTTCCCGTTCCGATATCGTCCGGATTGATGTTCAGGCTCGGCACGAGTCGATTAATTTTGTTTCGCAGCATTTCGGCCCGGAGCACGGAGGATTGGTCACCGGTTCCGGCCAGACCGGCAACGATTCCGATGCCTTCCAGCTCGTTGTCGTCGGCACCGTCAACCCGAACAAGATCCTTGACCATCATCATTCGCCGGTTCCGGTTCTGGTTGTCTCCCTGTCCGAAAACGGGCTGAAATGATGTTGCCGTTATGGCAGCAATGACCCAGATGAGCATGACCAGGGTTGCCGTCCCCGTTCTGAAGGAGGAACGGTTGGAAAAAGACCCCGGGCAATGGGGAGAACCGGACGTGAATCCGGTCCATCCCCATCGCACTCGGGCTCCGGAGAGGGAATGTTGGTCATGGATAGAGGAAACCTGAGTTCTTTTTCGTTTCGAATTATTTCTTTCTGTTTTTGTTTTCATAGGTCTCTTCGAGCGTTTCGTTGACCACAAACCACAATCATTTTTTTACAATTAAAAAGGCCAGATGGTGTCAAGAAGTGTTGAGAGAATACCTCGGCCCTGGATGCCGCTAACGGTTCCTTTCCCATCCGTACTGATAAACACATTTGCTAATTTCTCGGATACGATTTCGTTCTCCCGATTTATGTCTTCGGGGCGAGCGACACCTGTTACCCGCAGTGTTTCTCGTTCCCCATTGATTTTCCGAACTTTTCGGGCTTCAAGAACGAGGTTGCCGTTGGGAAGTACCTGTTTGACTTCTGCGGTTACCCGGTCGGTAAGGGTCATGTCTCTCTGTGTGCGTCCCCTTGCCTCGTCCTCGTACTCCGATTCCAGGTCTATGCCCGGGTTAAGGTTGGGGAGGGCCTCTTCGAGTTGAAGCCCGGTTTTGTCATTGGTGCTTTTGAACCGGATCCACTCCGCGAGCTGGGCCTCCCAGCTTGTTTCCTTTTCCCTCCGTGTTCGCGCCCGGGATTCAGCGGTTGCCTGCTCCTGGATGAGAATCGTAACCAGGTCGTGTTTTTGAATGGGTTCTCTGGGAAGCTGTCCGTAGCTGGAGGGCAGTTGCTGTTTGTTTGTTTCATTTTCTTCCGTTGCTTCTTTCCAGAGGTCCCCCGCCGTGACGGGAAGTCCGATGAACAGGAAGAGAATTGGCAGAAGAAGAAGAGGCCACCTTTCTGATGTTGTGTTTATCATTTGTTGTTTCTCTGTTGTTTGCTCGCGGTTATTTGTGAAACTTGCAGATCCATTTCGTTTCTCGTCATTTGCCGGTTTGAACGCTCGATGAGGATTTGCTTATAACGCCCGGTCCCGTTTCGACGTGAAACCGGCTTTTCACGATACCGGTTCGCTTCGTGCCATCGGGGCCTTTCAGCTGAATTCGATCACCCCGGGAACCGCTTTCCAGTGCCTCGTGAAGTCGCAGGTGGGTGGTCCCACCACTGTTTCGTACGGTGAGTCGCACCATGTGCCCCTTTTTGATCAGTACGGGGTTTTTCAGAACGGATCTCGTGAGCACTTCTCCCTTTGAAACGGCGGTGGTCAGGGGACGGTTTCCGAGGGTATCCGGGTCCATCACAGGTCGGGATCCGGTTGGAAACCGGCGGTGCGTTCTTTTTACGTCGGATGGGTTCACGACGTCGCCCTGGTCCAGATCCCGAACGGGCACGAGAACGGGTCCGGATATTCGAACGTCCGCAAGAAGTGAGATGGTCCACTCCCTGAATTTCTGCTCCCTGAATTTCTGCTCGCCATGTTGCTGTCCTGAATTGTTTTGTTCGGGACGGGTTGCCGCTTCCTTTTTGAGGCGGACTGTAAATGGCACCATGTCGGCAAAGACCGGTTTCCTCGCCTCAATTTGTTCCGGTTTCCAGCGGGCATCGGGTTTTGATTTTCCACCGTATTCAATCTCCATTACGTTTATGTCTACCTCCAGGTCGGAGCTGTCCAGCTTTCGGTTTACGTACCGTGAAATGCGGTGCCGCAGGGAGGAGAGGAATTTCGATGTATTGCCAGCGTTACTCTCCTTCGAAAGCCGGTAAACCGCTGTTTCCTTTGCTCCTTTGAGTGAAAAGTGTTCCCCCGCCCGGAGGCCCTTTTTTCGCAGTTCAAGTTTTATCTCCATGCGGGTGATCCGGGTTGACCGTCCGGGAGCGGGGGAAAAGCCCAGGTAAAGACGGGAAAGACGTGCTTTTAGTTTGTCGGTTCCACGAAGCACGGTTACCGCGTCCTTCAGCGGGATAAGTTTGCCGGAAACACTCATTTTTTTCTTTTGCCGTAACACGGCCGGATCCTTCGCCGTCGCCGGTGTCGTCCAACCAATTCCGGCCATGATCAGAAGACCGAGCACCACTGTGAGGTCGCGTTTATATTTCATGATTTTGATGGGGTATCTGTCAGAACGGTAGCGTTTTTTATCGTCTCAGGTTGTTGACCCTCTGCAGCATCTGGTCGGCTGCGTCGATGCTGTTTGAATTCAATTCGAAGGCTCGCTGTGTCTCAATCATTTCGGTCAATTCCTTTACGGCCTGGACGTTTGATTCTTCCAGGAAGCCCTGTCGAAGAGCACCACGTCCGTCCTGCCCCGGCACACCTTCTATGGGATCACCGGATGCATTTGTGGGCACAAACAGGTTGTTCCCGATAGCTTTCAGGCCTTCCGGATTGGCAAACCGGGCGGTCTCGATCTGTCCGAGTTCCTCCACCTGTTGGGGGTTCTGCGGGTCAAATCCCTCCACCCGTCCGTCTTCACTGATCTGTACCTGTGTCACGTTCTCCGGAATATTTATGTCGTTCTGAATGATGTATCCGTCGGAGGTAACGATGTTTCCTTCCGAGTCCCGGTGAAAACTGCCATCCCGGGTGTATCCGGTCCGTCCGTTGGGCAACTGGACTCGGAAAAAGCCATCTCCCTCAATCGCGGCGTCCAGGTCTCGTCCGGTTTGCTTCAGGGATCCCTGGCTGTGCATCTTCGTCGTGGACACCATCCTTGTACCTAGACCGATCTGTATCCCCGTCGGGAGTTCGGATTCGTTCTGTTCGGAAACGGAGAAGCCGGCCTGGCTCAGCTGCTGGTAGAGAAGATCCTCAAACTCCCCCCGGGCTTTTTTGAATCCGGTGGTCTGGACGTTGGCCAGGTTGTTGGAAATGTTGTCGATCTCCTGCTGCATCGCGTTCATTCCCGTGGCGGCCGTCGAGAGCGCTCGCATTGGCATGGCGTTTTTGCTCCTTTAACAGGAAATTATGTGAAATTACACGTTTCTCAGGGTTTTACGGTCCAGCGACGAAGAGTTTCTATCCGGAGGGCCGTCCCACCTGTGAGACAGCGGTGTCGATTGTCGAATCCTGAATCTGCATGGCTTTCAGGTTTGAACCGTACGAACGTTGGGCCCTGATCATGTTCGACAGTTCCTTGACCGATTGTACGTTCGATTGTTCCAGGGCCCCTCCGACCACATTTGCGTTGAATGGTTTGAGGTTTTCTGATCCCCCTTTGTTAAGAAAGCGAACTTTCCCCTTCTTGGCGAGTTTGTCCGTGGATTTCACGTCAACCAGCCCAAGCTGATCAATCGACTCGTTGTTTGAGTAGATCGTTCCGTCCTTGCCAAATTTGATCTCATCGGTCTGATCGACAGTTATTGGTTCGCCATCCGAATTCAGCACCTGGAAATCCCCGTTCATGGTCACAAGCTCATTGTTGCTGTTAAACCGGAAATTGCCCGCCCGGGTGAGGTAGTTTTTCTTACCGTTCGTTACCCGGAAAAATCCATCCCCGTCGATGGCCGCATCCAGGGAACGACCGGTTTGCTTTATTTGTCCGCTCTGTGGATCCCAGGGGGTTCCTTTTATGAACACACCTCCGTGCATGCGATCAAGTATCTCGTTTCGAGCTTCATAATGTCCGCTCTCCATCGTCTCCGGACGGCGATCCATGAAACTCATGATGTTTTTCTTGAACCCCGGGGTTTTGGCGTTGGCCATGTTGTTTGATGTGACTTCCACCCGGGCGTTCTGCACCAGTGCACCGGCCGCCGAATTGTAAATGCCGTAATTCATGCTACAGCACCTCTTTGAAGTAAACGTCCTCGCCCGCCTGTTTGTTCATCTTTTTCTTCCATTCCCGCTCCACGCGTCGGGTAAACTCAAACACGCGGCGGTTGACGTCCCAGTCCGGAGCGTTGTTTAACTTATTGACCTGCTTGCGAAGCCGCTCCGCGGAGAGTACGTCTTCAAGGGAGGAGAGTGCGTCTTCAATGACGGAGGTCATTGTTTTTTCGTTCTGTTTGTCCTGACTCATGATCCTCTCCGGAATAATTTGTCCTTTCGAACTCATTCGTTTTTCATAAAAAGCAAATGGTATGCCAGCGGTAAACACCCGAATAATTATTTATATATTTAAAACTTTAGCGCTTATAATATCTTATATACTGATTATTAGGAATGGGAATACGGTAAAAATTTGGGGGAAGCCCGAAAATTTTGCCTCTGAGCCCCGGTCTCTTCCCTGCCGATCATTCAAAACCGTCCAGGCAGGGTTCATCCGTGCGATCCGTCTATTTGAACCGCGGGGGAAGAATGATAGATTGCCGGTGTTGTCAGGAGTTGATTGCATTGCGGTTTTTGATGAAATTCCTATATAATGTTATGACGTTGAATTGTCGGCTCCGCTGTCAGGATCCAGCGTCATCGAATGTTTGCGATTGTGAAATGAAAAAGCTCGCTGCTGCAACCGGCGTGGTGGTACTTGCCGTTGCGGGATTCTTCCTTCAGCAACCGGCCCTTTACGGTTTGTCCGGGCTGGTCGTTGTGTATTTCTTTTCCTCTTCCTGTGGGGGTTGAGCGTAATTCCTCCGGTTCCGTTGGAACCACGTCAGCATTTTTCGGGAACCCCGCACGCCAATAAAAACGAACTGTAACACAGGTCCTCCGATCCTGCTGAACCCGACGAGTACGATGTGCTCGAAGAGGTGTTCCGTTCCGTTTTTTCACTGTTTGTTCGTCTGACTTTTCAGGAGTAGTTAACGTGGCCTCTCCAGACCAAACGAAAAGCGGAAGAAGAGAAACGGACGACCTTCCCTCCGACTTTGAACGGGACCTTCGGGACACACTGGAGGGAGAGGTCATGACGGATCAGATTACGCGGGGCATCTACGCGACCGATGCGAGCATGTACCGTGTCATGCCGATCGGGGTGTGTTACCCGGCAAATCGGTCCGACGCCGAAACCGCCGTGCGGATGGCCACCGAAGCCGGTGTTCCCGTGTTGCCGAGAGGTGGGGGGACGAGTCTGGCGGGCCAGACTGTTGGCCGGGCACTGATCATGGATTTTTCACGACACATGAACCGGGTTCTCAGGGTGGACCCCGGATCGGGAACAGCTGTGGTGGAACCGGGGACGGTTCTCGATGACCTGAACCGGCAAACCGCCGAGCACGGTCTTACGTTCGGTCCGGACGTGGCCACGCATAACCGGGCGACCATCGGTGGCATGATGGGCAATAATTCCGCCGGTGCCCGTTCCATTGCCTACGGTCAGACCGTGGATCACGTAAAGGAGGTCCGTGCCATTCTGTCCGGTGGAAAGCAGGTTCTAATGGGACCGGCCGGTCCGGGTACGGAACGGCCGATATCGGATCTTCCGGAACCGGAGCGGAGCATAGCCAACCGTCTGTTTTCCCTTGCTTCGGACCATCGTGAAGAAATTAACCGGCAGTTTCCCGATCTTCTCCGCAACGTGGCCGGATACGCTCTGGACCGATACACCGGCAAGGGACGGAAGAACCTGGCCGACGTGTTTGTCGGATCCGAAGGAACACTTGGCGTGGCGTCGGAGATAACCGTGAACCTGGTTGAGAAGCCCCCCCGAACCGTTCTTGGTGCGGTTCATTTTGAAAATATCTGGGACGCGCTCGGGGCCGTCAAGAAGATCCTCAGGACAGAACCAAGGGCGGTGGAGCTCGTCGACAAATTTTTGCTTGATCTGGCCGCCGGCCACGACGCATACGCGGAATACACGTATTTTCTATCGGATGAACCGGAGGCAGTTCTCCTTGTGGAATACGCCGGTTCATCGAGGGATCGGCTTAACGATAAACTGACGGAACTTGAGGAACTGACGCGGAATCAGCTCTCGGCTTACAGCGTCGCACATCTGGTCGAGCCTTCGGATCAGCAGGCAGCCTGGAAGGTTCGCGAAGGAGGGCTCGGCATCGTGATGAGTATGAAAGGAGATGCCAAGCCAACTGCGTTTGTTGAAGATGCGGCCGTCCCCGTTGAGCATCTGGCGGACTTTGGTCGAGACTTCCGTCGCATTCTGAATGAACACCACCTTGACGCCTCGTTCTACGGGCACGCGTCCGTGGGGTTACTACATATTCGTCCGATTCTGAACCTGAAGGAACAGAGTGACATCGACAAATTACAACCTGTTACCCAGAAAGTAGCAAAAAAAGCGGCAAACTACGGAGGCACGTATTCAGGGGAGCATGGGGAAGGCCGTGCCAGGAGCTGGTTGCGGCAATCGTATTTCGGGGAGGAAATCAATCAGCTTTTTCGCAAGGTAAAAACTCTTTTTGACCCGGATAACCTGATGAATCCGGGCACGCTGGTCGATCCGGGCGAGATGGACCAGAACCTCCGTTATGGTCCGGACTACCGCACGTTGTCCGAACGGACCTACCTGCGACACGCCGAACAGGGCGGTCTCCAGCGCTCCATCGAGTTTTGCAACGGAAACGGTCTCTGCCGGAAAACGGACGCCGGTACAATGTGTCCTTCGTACATGGTTACGGGGAAAGAGGAGGATTCAACACGGGGTCGTGCAAACGCCCTCCGGGAAGTGCTGGCGGGAGGTGTGGATCGAGAGGAAATTACTTCCCCGGACATGAAACGGGTAATGGATCTCTGTATTGGCTGCAAAGCCTGTAAGAGCGAGTGTCCATCGGGTGTCGACATGGCTCGATTGAAGTTTGAATTTCTCTGTCGTTACAACCGGGAACACGGTCGGTCCATTCGGGATCTGTTTTTCGGGCACGCCCCGCGGGCCGCCCGGTGGATGGACCGGGTTCCGTTTGCTCGTTCCCTGTCCCGGCTTCTTTCGGGTGTTGGGTTGGACGCTTCCTTAAAACAGCTTCTTCAGATTCATCCGCAACGAGATCTTCCCCGTCCTTCCGGGATATCGCTTTTTGACTGGTACAGAAACGAGGTTGGTCCCAATACCGATAACCGTCCGGAGGTTCGACTTTTTGTGGACAGCTTTACGGGATACGTGGAACCGGAAACCGCCAGAAGCGCAGTTCGCGTTCTTTGGCGTTCGGGTTATTATCCCCTTCTGGTCAGCGGATCCTGTTGCGGCCGCACGTATTTCTCCCGGGGGATGTACGATGAGTGGAAACAGTCCCTTGAAAATTGTTACGACCAATTGTTCGGGACGGACGCCCCGGAGGGATCAACCCCCGTGGTTGTTATTGAACCCTCGTGTTATTCGTCTCTCGTGGACGACAGCAAGTACCTCTTTTCCGACAAAAAATCCGGGGTTCTTCAGGAGAACGTATTTTTAATTGAGGAATTTCTCGGCAGATCCGATCAGTTCCGCGAAGAGTTCTCGGCCGTTTCGGAAGGTTCCGGAGAACCGCTGGTTCATCCCCACTGTCACCTTCGGGCTCTTCTTGGTACGGAACCGCTTGAGGACCTATTCTCGGGGATTCCCAGCGTATCTGCACAAATTCTTGATGCGGGATGCTGTGGGATGGCGGGATCGTTTGGATACGAGGAAGAACATTACAATGTTTCCCGGAAAATGGCCGAACGGCGATTGACCCCGGCTGTGGCCCGGCACGATGGCGGTCCCGTTCTTGCATCCGGCTTTTCGTGCCGTCACCAGATAAACGATTTTACGGGGCAGACGGCGATTCATCCGGTGTCGTTTCTTGATTCATACCTTTCATAAATCCCGGTCGTCCGGAACCCATCCCCCGCAACGCCTGAAACGCCGTCAAATAATTGTTTGATTATGCAACAATTGCCTGGAACACCGGTTCGAAGTTTTTCTGTTATTTTGGGCAATCACGTCGGTTTTCCCTGTAATTTTGCCCGTTTATCAAAATTTTACTGTCCCCAGAAACAAATTTGACCTCACAACGGGGCACATTTATAATAGATGGAAGACTATTGAGGGGAGTCTGCTGTCGTTGATGGATTTCCCCGGTGGCTTGACGACGAAAATTAGCGTTTGGGTCATCAGGTGGGCAGACTGAACATCCGGAAACCGCAGTAATTGCGGTCTCTCGTGTTGTTCAGAGGGACCCACCTTTTTGTAATCGCCGGATAATCCGGAACGGCTGCAGTGCTTGTCCGGACGTGTTGTGATCGGCCAGATTGGATCGAACATGGTCGATCCGGGGCGTACAAAACGCCGAATACCGCGGACGACCGGGTGAGCACGAGATCGATGCTCGGTGAACGATCCGAAAAATAAGGATCACACATTACAGAAGAGAAAAACATGAATGGCGATATATTACGGTTTGTTGATGCCATCCACCGCGACAAATCCATAGAAAAGTCGGTCATTTTTCAGGGCATTGAAGCGGCACTGGAATCGGCAGCCCGAAAACAGCTTGATACCGAAGAAGAAATAGAAGTCAACATCGATCGAGAGACGGGTGACATCACGGCGCAGGAAAACGGCCAGCCGATCGATCCCGAAACCCTCGGTCGAATCGGGGCCCAGACTGCACGTCAGGTTATGATTCAGAAAATTCGAGAAGCCGAGAGTGAAAGCCTTTACGAAGATTTTAAGGAGCGCGTTGGAACCATCGTCAACGGATCCGTTTCAAGATTTAGCGGTCCGAACATTCTGGTAACGATCGGTAAAGTCGAAGCGTTTTTCCCCAAGTCCCAGCAGGTTCCCGGGGAGAGTTACCAGGTGGGGGACAGGGTAAGGGCCCTTGTGAAAGAGGTGGACAAAAAAGGCAGCAAAGTAATGGTGGAACTCTCACGAACGGATCCGGAATTTATCAGACGACTCTTCGAACTGGAAGTGCCCGAAATCCAGGAAGGGGTTATCGAGATAAAAGGCATCGCCAGTGAACCCGGCAACCGAACGAAGGTAACCGTCGCTTCCAATGACCCGGACGTGGATGCTGTTGGTGCTTGTGTCGGCGTACGTGGCTCAAGAATCAAGGGCATTGTCGCGGAATTAAACGACGAACGTGTGGACATCATTCCCTGGTCGGCCGACGACAAAACAATGCTTGAGAATTCCCTGAAACCCGCCGAGGACATCAAACACGTGAAACTGTTTGAGGACGAGAACCTCGCACGGGTGATTGTCGACGAAGACGAACTGTCCGTCGCCATCGGAAAAGGCGGTCAGAACGTTCGACTCGCCTCCAAATTAACCGGCTGGGAGATTGACGTTATGTCCCGGGAGGAAGAACAGGAATTGCTCGAACAGGAACAGAAACTCTCCGAAGAGGAAGAGGCAGAAGCATCTGAAGATACCTCCGAATCGGAGGAAACCAGAGAAACGGCGGACGAAATGGTGGATGAATCCGATGAGGAAGCGACACAGGAGGAGACCGAAGAGGAGCCGGGATCGGACGAGGAGCCTTCCGGAACCTCTAATTCGGAGGACGAAGACCGGGTTGAAGACGATGAGGAGGAACGGACCGGGGAGAAGACGTCCGAAGACCCTGTTGATGACGAAGATCAATTGGAAGAGGCGGACGAAGTTGAAGCGGAAAGTGTGGAGGACGAGGATGAGGACCGGATCGAAGAGCAGGACGCGGAGAACCCCTCCGGTGACGAGGTGGATGAACGACCGGAGGAGGAAGAGAAGTTGAGCGAAGCTGAAAATCTTTCCGCCGTAAACACGGGAGAGGAAACGGAGGGAACTTCTCCTGCGGAACCGGAGTCGACCCAGACCTGAATTGGTAGAGGAAACCGGTTCCGGCTTACACCGGACAATCGTGAACCGTTTTATTCTGGACGAAAGAAAATAGGTTTTCTGGAAAACAAATGAGAGGTTATGAACTGGCCGAACAACTCGATGTCGAGTACGCCGAGTTAAAAGAATTTGCCGAGGAGGAGGGTTATGAGCTCGGACACCATATGAGCGACGTGGACGAAGAGGTGGCCGAGTTACTCATTTCCTATTTTGGTGGGGACGACGGCGGCACCACCCCCGAACAGGAAGAGGAGGAAACGGAGGAACCCGCCGAAGAATCGGTTTCCGACCAGGAGAAATCGAAGGAGGTCGAGGAGCCGGAAGAAGAAACAGTGGAAGAACCCGTGGAGGAACCCGAGTCGGAAGCAGAAGAGGAAGAGGAAAAAGAATCATCGGAGGAGGGCGAAAAGCCCAGGCGGCGCATGCGAAAGTCGGATCTGGACACGAAACCATCCGACGAAAGCGAACCGGAAGCCACACCCCGGAAAACGGAAACGGACACGGATGAAGAAGTGCAGGAATTTACCCCGCCGGTGACGGTTCGAACGGTCAGCGAGGAGCTTGGCATCCCATCAAACGAAATTATTCAGACGCTGATGGGGCATGAAATCATGAAAACCATTAATGATCAGCTGACCAGAGATGACCTGGAGCTGGTGGCCGGTGCGCTGAACAAGAACATTCGAATTGTAGAAGAACAGGACCTGGAAGAACAGGTACTGGAAGAGATTGAAGAGGAAGAAGACGAGCCGGAGGAACTTGAACCCCGGGCTCCGGTCATTACGTTCCTCGGTCACGTTGATCACGGAAAGACGTCGATACTTGACGAAATACGAGAAACCCGGGTGGCCGGAGGAGAAGCGGGAGGTATTACCCAGAAAGTCGGTGCATCCCGAATTCACCACAACGGTGATGAGATTGTGTTCCTGGATACGCCGGGACACGAGGCCTTTACGTCCATGCGAGCTCGCGGTGCGAATATTACGGATCTTGTGGTCCTGGTTGTTGCGGCCGATGACGGTGTTATGCCACAGACCGAAGAATCGGTCAACCACGCCCGGGCGGCGGACGTGCCGATCATCGTCGCCATAAACAAAGTGGACAAACCGAACGCCGATATCCAGCGCACCCGGCAACAGGTTTCCGAGCTTGATCTGATCCCCGAAGATTGGGGTGGGGAAACCGCATTTGTGAACACCTCTGCCGAAACTGGTGAGGGCATCGATGAACTCCTGGATATGATTGTTCTGGAATCCGAGCTTCTGGAACTAAAAGCCAACCCGGACAAACAGGCCCGGGGAGCCTGCATTGAGTCCCGAATGGATGATCAGCAGGGCGTTACCACCACGCTTCTGGTGCAGGAAGGAACTCTGGAAGTAGGAGACGTTATTCTCTGTGGAACGGCGACCGGGAAAGTACGTGCGCTGTTTGACGACCGGGAAAACAACATCGAACAGGTAAAACCGAGCGAACCGGCCGTTGTTCTCGGTCTGGACGAACCTCCTGAAGCCGGAGAACCGTTTTACGAGGTGGAGGACGAAACCGAAGCGAGGGAAATCGTCGAGGGGCGAAAAGAAAAAACGCGGGAGGAAGCCCTTGCCCGCCAGTCCAAGAAGCAGAGTGCTCGGCTTTCCAACATCCTGGATCGCCTTGATGAAGAAGAGGAAAAATTTGTCAACCTGGTTGTCAAGGCGGGCACGGACGGGGCCTGTGAGGTTCTTGTGGAAGCCCTCGAAAACCAGGAAGTTGAAAATGCCTCCGTGGAAATTCTTCACTCCGGCGTCGGAACGGTTTCGGAATCGGACGTGCTTCTTGCCGACGCATCGGAGGCAATTGTCCTTGGTTTTCAGACCGGTGTTGAACATCGGGCCCGGGAAGTGGCCGAAGAAAAAGACGTCGAAATTCGGACCTACGATGTGATTTACCGACTTCTTGAAGACATTGAAAACGCATTGCTCGGTGTTCTTGAGCCCGAAACGGTCCGGAATAAAATTGGTCAGCTAAACGTCAAGGAGACCTTTAACATAACGGGTGTTGGACGTGTCGCCGGCTGCTACGTGGCGGATGGAAAAATCACGAATGATTCCATCGTTCAGGTTTATCGAGACAAAGAAATGATTCATGAGGGAGAAGTCGATTCTCTGAAGCGGTTCCAGGAGGATCAGAAGGAGGTGAAGGAAGGATATGAATGCGGGGTGCGCATCCGCGGTTTTGAAGAAGTCAACGTCGGAGATATCCTCCAGGTCTTCGAGGAAGAAGAAGTATTGAAAACAACCGAAGCAAAAGCATAATCCGCCCCGGCTCCGGCCGTCTGGGTGAAGATGGCGGATCGGGTCACAATCCGTTGTCGAGACTGGTGAGGAAAAGTCAGGCCGATTGAACGCCGGCGTGTTTCCGGTTTCTGATGATCACTCCACCAGAATTGCTCAATGGTAATCGGCATTGGTCGTATTACGATATTTCTTCCGGGCAGTCGAAGTCTGAAGGAAAAACGCAGCGTGGTCAACAGCGTTAAGGATCGGATACAGAACGAATACAACGTATCCGTTTCGGAACTGGAAGACCACGACCAGCACGGACGCTGCGTGATCGGCCTTTCCTGTGTTTCCAGAAACGGGGAAGTAATACAGAAAACGTTTGATCAGATTGGTGAGTCCCTCGAACGGCGACGGGATCTCGTCATCGCTTCTTATGAAATTGAAATCGGAAAGTAATATGTCAGAACGGTACCTATCCTCGGTGGAAAAACTCCTGAAACGAAAACTGGGGTATATTATGCTCCAGGAAATGAACGATCCCAGGGCGAAGATGATTGCGATTTCGGCCATGGACGTAACACCGGACCTCATGGAGGCTCGCATCGGTATTTCCGTTCTCGATAAGGAAAACCACGACGAGGAGGAATTGCTGGAATTAATGGAGAATGCCGCGGCCTACCTGCGAAATGAACTGGCACGCACGACCGATATCAGAAAAGTGCCGGAACTGCAGTTCTACCTCGATCACTCCATCGAGAAATCCATCAAGATCCAGGGACTTATCGAGGAAGCGCTGGAGGAAGACCGGGAAGCCAGGGAAAATCAGGAATAATTAACCACAGTACAGCACATTTCTCGTCCAGGCCAATTCCCCCCATTAATGAAAGAGTAAGATGTCAGACGCCCCCGAGGGTTTACGACCGGTAAAAATTACGAAGGATTATTCGGACTTCTGTGATGGTTCCGTTCTGATTGAAACCGGCAGAACCCGGGTTATCTGCGGTGCGCGTATACAGCACGATATTCCCGGATGGAAACAACACCAGGGAGGAGGCTGGGTTACGGCCGAATACGCAATGGTGCCGTCCTCCTCTCCACGGAGACAGCGAAGGGATCGGTTTGGATACGTGGACAAGCGTTCTCTCGAAATTGAGCGAATGATCAGTCGCTCCCTCCGGGCGGCAGTGGATTTTGAGTTGCTGGGGGAACGGACGATTCGCGTTGATTGTGACGTGATTCACGCCGCGGGCGGAACAAGGACCGCCTCAATTACGGGAGGATGGGTTGCCATCTGGGATGCCGTTGAAAAATTACAATCCGAAAACCTGGTGGCCGAACATCCTGTGAGACGAACGCTTGCCGCTGTTAGTGTTGGTTTGAGCGGAGGAGATGTGGTGGTCGACCTCAACTATAACGAGGATTCGTCCGCGGATGTTGATTTAAATATTGTAATGTCCGGTGATGGGGAGATCGCCGAAATTCAGGGCACTGCCGAGGACCAGATGTTTTCACCCGATAAACTTTCCGAAATGGTGGATGCCGCCCGCTCCGCCACACAGAAACTGACCACACTTCAGGAGCAGGCCAAAACAACCTCAACGGTGTCCTGGAATCCGGATGAATCCTGAGTACGCATTTGTGAAATAGCACCGTACCATATACAGGTACACCCCGATGGAAGGCAACAGGGACAATTCGGTTCCCGGTCGTGGAGCTTCCGGAAACCCGAAAAATCGTTTCAAAGAATACCATCGGGAAATTGATCCGGATAACACGGATCTCGAGGAATACATCGAGCCGGATACCAAACTTATTCGCGACAGCAGTCGATCGATCATCACGGAAAACGACAGCCCGGACGTTTCTTTTGACGTAAGCCTGAATCCGTACCGGGGCTGCGAGCACGGTTGCATCTACTGTTACGCCCGTCCCACACACGAAACCCTTGGTTTCTCCGCAGGACTGGATTTTGAGTCACGAATTCTTATCAAGGAGAATGCGCCGGAACTTCTGCGGGAGGAACTTTCGGATCCGGACTGGGAACCCGAGGTCGTGGCCCTCAGCGGAGTGACGGATCCGTATCAACCCATCGAAGAAGGTCTGGAATTAACCCGGGATTGCCTGAAGGTCTTTCGAAAATTCAGGAACCCGGTCTCGATCATTACCAAAAATGACCTGGTAACCCGGGACCTCGACCTGCTCTCCACACTTCACGAACAGAATTGTGTCCGGGTCAATCTGTCCATCACCACCCTGGACCAGGAAATTTGTCGTGAAATGGAACCACGGACCAGTCAACCTCACCGGCGGTTAAAGGCGGTGAAAAAACTTGCCGACCGGGATATTCCCGTTCGCGTAATGGTGGCACCGGTTATTCCGGGTCTGACGGACCATGAACTTCCCCGAATACTCGAGCGAGCTGCTGAAGCCGGGGCCACTTCGGCGGGATACGTACCGCTTCGGCTTCCGCACGGCGTAAAGGACCTGTTTCTGAATTGGCTCGAGGAGGTGTTTCCGGAGAAGAAAAACAAAATTACCAACCGGATCCGGAGCATGCGAGACGGCGCGTTAAATGATTCCTCCTTTCACTCCCGGATGGAGGGAAGCGGCGTATTTGCCGAGCAGATGAAATCCCTTTATCAGGTGGGCCTTGAAAAAAGCGGTCTCTCGGAAAGCGGAATGGCGTTGACCACATCCAATTACTCACGACCCGGACCGGAACAGCTGTCCATGTTTCCCTGATCGTCAATTTTGGGATCCCCTTCCAGTACAAACCGTTTAACGGCCGTTCTGTAGGTGTCTCCACCGACGTTGCTCAGGTAATCGTGTCCTGCACCCTCAATCTCGAGAAACCACTTTGGTTCCTCCGCCAGCTCGTACAACCTCCGCCCGAATTGAATCGGCACGACCCCGTCCTCCGAACCGTGGATGATAAAGACCGGTGTGGAAACGTCCTGAATCCGTTCCGTGGAGTCCAGTCCGATGGTCATAAGTTGAGGCACTCCCGGAACGGGAAGGGCGTTTCCCGTCATGTCCCGGATGCTCGTAAACGGCGATTGGAGCAGAAGCCCGCCCGGGTCCGACTGAAGGGCGAGATGTGTCGCGATGGCCCCGCCCAGCGATCTTCCAAGAAGTATGACGTCCTGTTCTTGAACACCGATTTCTTCGGTCAAAAACGAAAGGGCTGCCTCCGCATCCTGATATAACCCTTCCTCACTCGGTGTCCCTTCGCTTTTTCCGTATCCCCGGTAATCAAATAGAAGAACCTGAAGCCCCATTTCCATATACAGGTTGAGGTCCTGCAATCGGAAGGTGATATTTCCGGAGTTCCCGTGCATCCATAAAAGAGTGCGATCCGTTTCATTCCCCGGTGCCCACCAGCCGTTTAGTTTAAGGCCATCCGGGGCGTCAAATGTGACCTCCTGAATCTTCGATCCGAGTTCCGGCGGGTTCCAATATCCTTCCGGATACGGGCTCGGATAAAAAATAAAGCGCCATTCCCACTTCCAGAGAAATACCGCCAACAGTCCGAATGACACCACAAAAAGCACGAGAATATCAATAATCATGATTCCGGTTCATTAACGTGTTCGGTGCCGGGAAGACCGGGTTCCATTAAGTTGTGGTCCTCGCTTTATTTCGGTGTGTTTCCGCCGTTGTTTTTGATGAACGTTCGGATTGCCGAGAGGTATTCTTTGCCGGACCTCAGGTGAATGTTGTTATGGCCCGCACCATCGAGAAGTCGAAATTCTTTTGGTTCCGTGGCGTGTTCGAATAATTTCCTGCCGAGCTCCGGTGGCACAATATTGTCTTCGGATCCGTGCATCATTAACAAGGGGGTTTCAATACTGCCAATACGGGAGGCGGAATCCAGGTTATGGCGAACCAGGAAGTGCAATCCGGGGATCGGCAATACGCGGGGAACCATTGATCTGGCGGAGGGAAATCCGGACACCAGAATAAGACCGCCGGTCGGAAACTTCCCGGCCACGTGCGTCGCCACCGCTGCACCGAGGGAACGCCCGAGAATAAACAATTCCGATGCCGGGACGTTTTTCTCTTTACGGAGGAATGTGTACGCCGCTTCTCCATCCATGTATATACCATCTTCGGATGGTGATCCCTCACTTTTTCCGTATCCCCTGTAATCCATAATCAGTATCTGGACCCCGAGATCAAAAAAATCCCGGATCCCCCCCAACCGATGACTCAAATTTCCCGCGTTGCCATGATACCATAGCAGGGTTGTGTCCGTGTCCTTCTTTGGTACCCACCAACCATGAAGTTCTGTTCCGTCTTCCGCTTCGAAGGTAACGTCGTGGATCGAATCATGTAATTCAGGTGGCTCCCAGTTTCCACCGGGGTGTTTGACCGGGTGGTAAACAAAACTGCTTTCAAAAAACAGAACAAAACCAACCAGAATCAAGAGCGTGATGACCACGTACAGGAGAATTTTCAACAAGATGTACCTCCACGTAGACCACTTCTGTAATTTTTCCATTCCACGCCGGAACCAGCGTTGCATGTGTTTTATCGGTATCGTGGAGAAACCACGTTCCTTCTATAGGTTTCCGAAACGTTATATTCTATCAGGCGGTAGGCAGGGGAAAAACCAACCCGGCGACCACTCCAGCCGGCGGTTTAATCACCCAGATAAAATTTGGCCCGTTTTTTCACGGCCACGTTTTCGTCTTTGCGAGCTGCTTCCTGAAGGAGGGAGGTCGCTTCCGTATTTCCGTTACGGTGTCGCTTCCCGAAAAATTCAACCGCCGTGTACCGGACGAAGATCCGTCCACTGTAAGAGAGCTTCTCTTTGAAGAACGCCCACGCCTCATGCTCGACACGTTTGCCGTCGGAGGTCGATTCCTGTCTGTCATCCGATCTGTATTCGTCCAGGTCACGCTCCGCCAGAGCATGTGCATATGCACCAACCGCCAGCGGCGTGGACGCATTACGGAATTCATCGAGCAAATAACGAACCACCTCCGGCCCCGATGCGTCCGCAAGCGCGGACACCAGCATTGCCTTCCTGGTCTCGGATGGATTGTTTTTAAGTTGTTTTTTTAGCTCATCGAGGGAAGGGGTTTTGATTCGTTTTCCGAGGGCTGAGAGCAACCTATTTCGTATCCCCGGACGGTGTTCCGGGTCAGCGTCCCGGGAGAGGTTCCGGGCCGTCTGCACAAACCGGGAAAACAGGGGATCCGAGGTCTTCCTTATCCGTATCTGATGCATCAGGGCGTCCACAAGGTCCGAAGCCGGTTCCCTTACCTGTGATATTGTGTCCAGGACTGCTCGAACCAGCACTGTTCGTTCGCTGTTCAGCAGATCCCCCATCAACAGCTGTCCGTGAATTCCCCCTTCTTCATGGAGTAGCCGGAGCAGGCGGCTTGTATTTGTTCGGGACGTGGACGAGTCTTTTAATTTGGATTCCAGCGATGAAATGGCCCTTCCCGGGTTGTCCGACAGGTTCTCTTTTATCGCTTCCTTCGCTTCCTCTGCTTTTTTGGAACCGTCGGGGGCGGCGAGGAATTGATCCACGTCGCTTTTTGCATTGGTGGATCGTGAAGTACCTCCATCAGGGGCTGTGTTATCTCCGGTCGGTTTCCTTCCGGTTCCGGTCTGGTTTGCGGATTGATTCCCCCGATCTGTTCCTTCATCCGATGGCGTGGAATCGTCGGATTGGCCTTCTGACGGCTCGGCGGTGTCGAAGGCCGACTTATCGTTTTCTCCCGGCTTTTGGGACACGTCACCGGAGCGTTTGGAAACCGTTCCTTCGCCAGGCGTATTGGTTTCGAAATCGTCGGAATCCAGCAACAGGTTTTTTGCGGCCACACCGAGCACAAATAAGCCCACGATGGCCACAGCACCCATTGTGGTTATTTGGAATTTATTCAATACGACCCCAGTTTAAATGTTAATTATTGACTTGACCCGGTGATTATGTATTTTTCGGTGTTTCTTTAGAAATCTTCCCATCCCTCGGTGCAATATTCAAATGTAAACGTCAACCGCAGGATATGGTTCGAATTCCTTCAGCACCCAATGCGGTGTTTCTTCCCTGTGGATGGATCAACCCCTTTTCCCCCTCCGATCTTCTCTCGTGATGTCAATGCTACAGGGGTCCAGGTTAAGTGGAGAACCCAAATACGTTCTCCGGTATATGAGGTGAAGACCTTCGATTATTACTTCTTGATAAACACCCTGCCGTCCATCACGAGGTATCCCACCATTTCTGTGGTGTGCCAGGTCTCGCTGTCGTTGCTCTGTTCCTCCTCGATCTTCACATCAACGTCCGTCCCGGAGAGGTTCCGGTACCGGATGGTGGCCGTATCACCACTGTCGGTCGTTTGGGTGCCGGCAAGGAAGACCGGGTTCTGGTCAAACTGGTTTGAGAGGTTCATCCGGAACCAGCTGTGGGTCACGATGTTTGGCGTCCGGGCCACATCGGTCGAGGCGGTGCTGATGGTTCCCTCATCCCGGCTAATGGCCACGTATCCAAGGGTTTCCTGCGGATGGTCGCCCTCCTGTTCTTCCTCCTGCATCACCATCTGAAAATCGCCAGTCATCGCGTTCTGGATCCGTGTGACGATCGGATGATCGTCGTTGTGGGTTTGTGCCTGACCGAACACCACCGGGGTCTCCGAGAAGGAACTACTGAAGGACACCGTCTCCCAGCCGTCCCCGAAGACCAGGCCCGAATCGACCGTGCCGGCCTCAAGTTGGTATCCGTCCGGCAGCTGGTGCGTTCCATTCTCCACCACCAGGTAACTCATCGTTTCCCCGCCATGGTTTCCGTCCTGGTACCGCCACTCCTCGATCAAAAACTCAAACGAACTGCCGGTGACGTTCCGGAGACGGATGTGGGCCGGCTGTCCATCGTGGTAGGAAGCCGGTTTCATAATGACCACCGGGTCCAGGTAGTTTCCTTCAAACTGTTGTGTATGCCAGCCCTCGTTGTCCACCCTGATCCGTCCGGTTTCACCGATCACCGTGCCGGCCGAGGCCGCTTCCACATTCACATCATCCATGTGCCAGTAGTCCAGGTTGCTTCCGGTACCGTCCGTTTGATGGAACCGCACTTTGAAATCCGTGTGGAATGCGTCGACCGGAAGGGGGACCTCAAGTTTATAAATCTGACCCTCCATGCCGCCCCCCGCATAACTGCTGACACGGTCCCAGTTGCCGGAGGAGGTCCGGTATTTCACCTCCAGGTCATCCTCGGCATCCGGGTATTCGCTGAAGTTATCCGATCCTTTCCGTACCCAGGCGGTTAGACGACCTTCGTTGTAGGAAGAAAGATCGATGGCCCGGGAGGTGACCGTTACTTCGCTCTCGGCGGTGTACAGGGAATACGAACCGGAACCGGCCGTGTGGGTGCCGGTATCACCGACGCCGTTGCCGGAGACGTCCCAGTCGGTGCCCGGGCTGCTTCGTTCAAAGGAATCCGAAAATATGGTTTGTAACTTCGTAACGTTCAAGGTCTTTGAAACGGAGGAACTTACCCCGTCGTCGTCGGTGACCGTCAGCGTCACGGTGTAGGAGCCGTCCGATCCGTAACTGTGACTCACCCTTGAGCCACTTCCGGTGGACCCGTCCCCGAAGTCCCAGCTGTAGGAGGAGATGGTTCCGACCGAATCGGTGGATTGATCCGAGAAATAGACCGTTTCCCCGACCAGCGGAAATTGGGGAGAGAAGGTAAAATCGGCTTTCGGAGACGTGTTGGCGCTTACCTCCACCGTCTGACTGAGGGCATTCGTGGTTCCATCGTCGTCGGTGATCGTCAGAGTGACCGTATAGAAGCCGGAGGAGGAATAACTGTGGGAGGGATTTTGATTGGTGCTGGTGGACCCGTCCCCGAAATCCCAGCTGTAGGAGGAGATGGTTCCGTCCAAGTCGCTGGATTGATCCGTGAAATCCACCGTTTCCCCGGGATTGGGGTCTCCCGGCGAGATAGAAAACGACACCGTGGGCGGCATATTCACCAGAATGTTCTGGCTGGTGGTACTGGTGGCCCCATCGTCGTCGGTGACCGTCAGGGTGACGGTATATGTGTTTGAGGAGGAATAACTGTGGGACGGGTTCTGATCGGTGCTGGTGGACCCGTCTCCGAAGTCCCAGCTGTAGGAGGAGATCTTTCCGTCCGGATCGCTGGATTGGTCGGTAATATCCACCGTTTCTTCGGGATCGGGATCACCCGGCGAGTAGGAAAACGATGCCGAGGGTGATTTGTTGATCACAATGTCCTTGCTTACCGTGTCGGTGGCCCCTACGTTGTCGGTGACCATCAGGGTGACCGTGTAGGTCCCGCCGGAGGAGAAGCTGTGGGAGGGATTCTGGTTGGTGCTGTCTTCGTTTGCATCCCCGTCAAGGTCCCAGCTCCAGGAGGAGATGCTTCCATCCGAGTCACTGGATTGATCCGTGAAATCCACCGTTTCCCCGGGGTTTGGATGATTCGGGCTGAAGGAAAAATCAGCACTCGGCGGGGAGTTCGTGCTGTCGGAGGTATCGGCCGTGATCTTGACGTCGTCGACGTGCCAGTAGTCGTAATCCGTGCCGGTTCCGTCAAGCTGGTGAAACCGGAGTCGGAAACTGCTGTGGAAGGCCGCGTCGGGGAGCGAGAGGGTGGGGGTATAGATCTCGCCATCCGTGCCGTCCCCGGCGTAGCTTTTCAGGCTGTTCCAGGTGCCGTCCGAGGCCCGATACTCCACAACCAGGTCCTCGCCGGATTCCGGGTCATCACTGAATGCGGTGTCCCCGCGGCGGATCCATGTGTTTACGCTTCCCACATCATAAGAAGAAAGGTCCACGGAGTCGGTGGCGGTGGCAATTTCGTCCTCCCCGGTGTACATCGAGTACGATCCGGAACTGGCGGTGCTTGTGTCCACGTCGGAAACGCCGTAGCCGCTGATGTTATTGACGTTCCACTTGTCGGTGAGGGTTCCGTCGTCGAAGTTATCCGCAAATACGGTATTGCCGGAAACCACCCTGACGTCCTTACTTGTGGAATCGGTCAATCCGTCGTCGTCGGTTACGGTCAGGGTCACCGTATATGTGTCGGCGTAGGAGTAACTGTGTGTCGGGTTCTGGGTAGTGCTGTCGGTGGGGCCGTCGCTTATGAAGTCCCATTCCCAGGAGGAGATGGAGCCGTCCGCATCACTGGATTGGTCCGTGAACTCAATACTCTCACCGGTGGCCGGAAAAGTGGGGGAGTAGAAAAAATCCGCGGTCGGAGCGTTTAATACGGTGATGTCCTGACTGGTCGTGTCTGTGCCCCCGTCGTCGTCGGTGACCGTCAGGGTGACCGTGTAGGTGCCGCCGGAGGCATAGGTGTGGGAGGGGTTCTGGTCGGTGCTGGTGGCCCCGTCGCCGAAATCCCAGCTCCAGGCATCAACGCTTCCGTCCGAGTCACCGGATTCATCCGTGAAGTTTACGGTCTCCCCCGGGATCGGATTGGTTGGACTGAACGAAAAATTGGCACTGGGGTCGTTGTTGTCGGGATCAGACAGGTAGTCAAAGGAACCTTCCAGATCCAGACGGTTGCCCGAGATCGTATAAGACGAAAGGGCTGATTTGTAATCCCCGCCCTGGATTATAGCTTCTTTAATTTTTGTGTACGAAAGGGAGGAGTACACAGACATCAAAACGGTTCCGACACCGGATACATGCGGGGTGGCCATTGATGTACCGGACTTGTATCCGTAGTTGTTCCCCGGTGTTGTACTGAGTATGGAACTCCCCGGAGCACCGAGATGCACGGTTTCGTCTCCGTAATTTGAAAAAGAAGAAAGTTCATCGCTGGAGTCGGTGGCGGCCACCGAAATGACGTTTTGTACGTCATAATTGGCGGGATAAACCGGGTCCGTGTCGTTATCCGAGGAATCATTCCCGGCTGCTGCGGGAAAGAGCACACCGTTGCTTTCGGCGTACTGAACGGCATCTTTCATTGACGAGGAAAATGAGGGGAACGCATAGGAATTGCTGAGCACATCGGCCCCGTTGTCCGTGCCGTAGGTAATCCCATCAACCGTATCCGCTGTGGTGAGTGAACCGCCGGAATCCGCAACTTTCAGGGCCATGATGTTGGTGTTCCAGGCCACGCCGACAACCCCGGTGCCGTTGTCTCCCTTTGCCCCGATGGTTCCGGCGCAGTGGGATCCGTGGCTGTTGTCGTCATCCGGATCCGAATCGGAGTTGACGAAGTCGTATCCATGGACGTCGTCCACGTATCCGTTGCCATCATCATCCACACCAGCCGTCCCGTTCGCTTCGTCAGTATTGACCCACATGTTATTGGACAGGTCTTCGTGATTGTAATCCACCCCGGTGTCTATAACACTGACCACAACGTCATCCGCGTTTCGTTTTGTGTCCCATCCTTCCGGTGCATCGATATCGGTGTCGTCCGAATCATTCATGCCCCATAGACTCGGATAATCCGGATCATTCGGTTCCACGTTTACTTTTCCCACAAAGTTTGGCTCTGCGTGGGAGAGAACCTTTTCGTCTCCGAAATTTTCCTTCAGTGTGCTTAGCCCTTTCGCGACGGAAACATCGTCGGGAAGTTTGATGTGTACCCAGCCGGGCAGTGTGGGGGTGCCGTCCGGTTTTTGTAACTTCCCGGTTCGTTTTGCCCCTAGAGCATCAACGACCTTTGTTAGGCCACTATCGTTTATGCCTCCGTCAAACTCCACCAGCAGTTCGTGCGGGACGTACTCCCCGTCCAGCATTTCGTCAATGTGTTTCGTCCAATCCCGTTCGTCGTCGGCATTGATGTATTTTCTTATCTCTTCCGGGGATGTTGTCGTTTTGTTCGTCTCCTGTGTTTCTCCCTTTTTGGTTTCGTCATTGTTCTTATTTTCTTCGGGAGCGGTATGTTTGTCCTGTATTCCGTCGGGAGATACGTTGTCCTGGTTCGGCCCCGCAACGTTGGATGGTTCTTCTGACCTGATCGTCTGTTGGTTGACTTCAGAAGAGGTTTTTTGATTTGTTTCGTCTTTTTCGGCGGTTGATTCGGGCTGAAAAGGGGACCATGGAAACAGAAAAAGCAGTCCGGCGATCAGTCCCAAAAATGAAAGAATCCAGAACGCATTCCAGGTCTCCTTCGTTATTTTCCGAGGCATAAATTCCCCCTCATCTTTCTCGGGTTCAAAAAACCGCACATCGGTATTATTTTAATAGAACAGATTAGAGGTCGCAATTTATATGCCATATATCTCAAATCGGTTTACATGGCCACCCTTTATCCCGTTTAATTAAAAGACCTTATAATGGAATTTGAATTTTTACCGATCAATTCCGGGAGGTTTTTTAATTTGGTATAACGTTTCGGAACATTTGTTTGGTTTTATAACAATACAGTCGGGATCATCGGAGGTCGTATCGTGGTATTTTCGGAAGGCGGTGTGCACATTGCTGGTTGATCCATGGCGTAAATACTGAACCTGGTTTTCGGAGGAGGTAAGGCCTTCCAGAATGATCGGCTGGAATTCGTCACCAATGGATGGTCGGTCGTGTGGGGCTGGTCCGGTGAGGCGTGATCATGGGTCTCCGGGTTGGTAAAAGGACTCTTCCTGAAATGGGGAGCTTTGTGAGGGGACCGCCAAGGGCCTCTGCGGGGAACCGGCTCGAACCAGATCCGTACATATTGCAGTAAAAGAAATTATTCGAGATACGTCCGGACTCGTTCAAATACACGGTCAAACCCATCCTCGGTGAGCCGGCCGGTGAACGTGTTTTGCTGGCTGGGATGATAGGAGACGAATAGGCGGGGGGCGTCCGGCCCGAGGTCGTGTTCGGTGTTGTGTGCAAAATCCGGCATGGGGGACGGAACGGGATGGTTACGATCCCGGTAAATCCGCATTACGTGGCGGTATGCGTAACCCCCGAGCGCGAGTATGCCCCGGACGTCGTGTAGAAGATCAATTTCCTGTTCCAGGTAGGGGCGGCAATTTTTCCGCTCTTCGGCCTCGGGACGGTTGTCCGGTGGGGCACATCGAACGGCGGCGGTAATCCAGCAATTTTTGACTTTTACGTTTTTCCAGTCCGGTCGGTCCGCCATGTCGATGCGGTGGAGCGCCCGGTACAGCCACGTGCCGGACCGGTCTCCGCCAAACATCTGTCCTGTTCGGTTTGCTCCGTGGGCTCCGGGGGCCAGACCCACGATCAGGAGTTCGGCTTCCGGATCACCAAATCCCGGAACCGGTTTCCCCCAGTATTCCTCATCACGGTAGGCGGCGCGTTTTTCCCGTGCTTTTTCCTCCCGCCACTTTACGAGTCTCGGACAGCGGGTACAGGACGTGATCTGTTCGGCCAGTTTCGCCAGGGATTCCGCTTCGGTCATGACCGAATGCGAAAAGCCGTTTGGATGATGGTTCGTGGGCGATGATCAGGGAAGGAATTCACCGGGATTGTCTATTTTGTCGGGCAGGTATTCTTCGATGACGTAATTCAATCCCCAGCGTGCAAAGGCCTGCTGTTCAACGCGGACTCCCATGTCCAGGAATTTGTTGATGGCCTCTTGCCATTCGTCGTGTTCGTTCACGAAGGGATCGTTGTCCAGTGCATCTTTTGCCCGTTTGATGTCCCGATCGGACAGGGGATGTGTGGGGAGGTCGTGTTCTTCGATGTCCCAGGGATCCACGCCGAGGAAACTTGCCGACGGCACGCAGAAATAGTCGTTCAGGTGTGCGGCGTTTCCGGATCCGACCGTGAGGGTGCGATAAATATTAAACATTCCGTAGGGGTCACCGTCCACAAACGCATAGACGGGGATGTTTTCCGAGTCGGCCAGGCGCCGGATGAACCGCCGGAGTGCCCGGGTGGGCACCCCTCCCATGGAAATCAAAATACAGTTGGCTTTTTCGAAGTAATCGTGTTTGACCAGCCGCTGGAACATGCCGGCCGTTTCGATGGCCATAACAAAATCCGCGTCCGTCTCGAATTCCAGGTGTTCGACCGAAATGGGAATGGAGTACGCCCCGGTACCGAAATCCGTACAATCCACTTCGACACGGTCGTCACTGGATGGATCATCGTCTATAACCGTCAGCGGTCCGGCCACCTCGCCGCCTTTTTCTTCTGGATTGAACCGGAGTTGTTCCCGGTTTACCTGGAAAAACGCCTCGACGTCGTCCATAACCGAGTCACTTTCGCTCTGGTCCTTGAAGCCCGCTTCATCCCAGTTTTTGCTCATGTAATACGCTTCACGTTTCGTGGCGAAGTCATCCTGTTCGATCAGGGTTTTGGACAGGGCAAACATGCGGAGCGCCTGGGCAAATTTTTTCACGGTATTCACACTCAGGGTGCGCTTTTTGGTCCGGTCCCCGATTTTCAGGTATCCTTCCTCCTGATCAAATTCCACGTTCCGGAGGGATCGGACGGGAAATTCCATGGCGGGCTGCTCCTGATCCTTTATCTTTTCCGTAATTTCTTCGGCCGTTTCCAGAATTCGTTCATGCAGGTCAGTCATGGGATTTATTTGTGGCAAATGGGATTAATGACACACTGTTTCGGTCATGCTCGGAGAGTTCCTCACCACAGGCCTCCGGGCCGCGGGGGGTCCCTTTCGAGGAAAACGCAGGAAGTTGTTAACCATCGTCCTCAATTTCGGATTTCTCCCGGAGGAGTTCCTCGAGGTCTTTCTCAATGTCGTCCTGCTCCTGGTTTTTCAGTTTCAGTATATTGCTCAGGGCTTCGGAGATGTGGGGTACGTACGTTTCGAGGTAATTTAATTTCCGCTTTTTCTCCTTCTTCTTCCGTTTTTTGTTAATGTGAGCGCGCAGTTTTCGGCCCAGTTGCTGAAGTGCGAGCTTAATCTCCTTGATGATTTCGGGGTAGTGGGCAATGGCTTCTTTGCTTTCGGAGGTGAACGGAACCCAGACCGACGCAATGTGAACCATAAAGACCGCCGGGGCCACCGGTCGTCCATCGCCCGGCTGGTCGAGGTTGTAGGTTTTCCAGTTCACCTTTTTTACCGCTTCGGTCACCGCACAGGCGGACCGCTGGTACAGGAGGGGAACCCTGTTCGCGTAACGAAGTACTTCCACGGATTCGTCCGATGGGATGTCGCCGCCGTAAGCGATGCCGGCTTCGACCAGAAAAGGATTACCCCGGTACACCTCGGGGGAACGGGTTACGGCAAAAAACTCTTCCCCGGGGATCACGTCTTTCATTCCCTTCAGGATGAGGTCCTCACCAATCCGGGAGAGGCAGTCCGTGGAGGGAGCCATGATGTCCACATCCTGAATGGCGTTGTGGATTTCCTCCGCGTCCTCGAGGTCCGCACTTTTCACCCAGGATTTTGTGGTAACGTTTTCGCATTTCCCGAGAATTTCTTTGCAGACCCGGGGACTCACACGGGAGAATTCGTTTTTGAGGAACGCACTTATTTTGTTGTGGTCCGTCTGTTTGATCATCTTCATCAGCTGACCGAGTTCGACCCCGTATGGATGGGGTTTGATTTCTTTGGGCTCCTCGGGCAATTCCTCCGTCGACCGTTCATAAACCGTTTCATTCCCTTTTGGATTGGTATACGTAATCTGCACATGGGGATTGGCAATGGCCGTCTGTCGCAGGTAGTTGTCGATGGAGTGGTGCCCGCGCTGGTAGCGACCCTCCAGTTCGATGGTGACTTCGGTTCCCCGTTTCCGGTCCCATTCGATTTCTTCTTCGCGCGTGATTTCCGGTTCGTTTTTGTTGGTGTCGATTTGCACGTGGTAGAGGTTTGCGGGTTCATCGGGGGCCGTCCGGGAGCGAATCTGTGTGGGTTTTCCCGTGGTCAGTTGTCCGTACAAACCGGCGGCACTTATGCCGATGCCCTGCTGGCCCCGGCTCATTTTCAGACGGTGGAATTTGGACCCGTACAGTAGTTTCCCGAAGATGCTGGGGATCTCGTCCTTGACGATACCGGGTCCGTTGTCGTAGACGGACACCCGATATCGGTTTTCCGCGTCGAGGGCTTCGATGGACACTTCCACATTCGGCGGGATACCGGCGTCCTCACAGGCATCGAGGGCGTTGTCCACGGCCTCTTTAATGGTGGTCAGCAGAGATTTGGTCGGGTTGTCGAACCCGAGAAGGTGTCGGTTCTTCGTGAAAAATTCGGAAATGGAGATTTCCTTCTGTTCCAGCGCCTGTTCCTCCGCCGTTTTGCGAAGGGTGCCAGCTTGATCAGCCACGGTGTAACCTCCTTCCAAGAAACAACGAGAATGTAGACGGAAACCGGAAAAACCAGCACCCGGTTATTTTATACGGGTCCGGTCCGAATTCAAATACTTCAGTTGAGCAGACGCAATATAGTGAAACCAGCCGGAAACCGGTGAATTCCGGAGATTTCAATAAAAATATCGGAAGAAATACAGCCCGTCCCCAATAACATCCGATAAATTAAACACGCTGGTCAATATATTGCATTTCTCCCTTTGTTTCATCCACTGGACCCGGATTCGGTGAGCTGGTGTTCCGGATTCGGGGGCCAGTTCTGAAAATGTGTCCGAACTTGCTCCGCTACCTCGGAAAGGTCCTCAAACTCCGACGGATCAACCTCGTATACCGGATAATTCAGGTTTCGAAAGCTGGTCAACTGCTTTTTTGCGAGATTCCGGTGCTCTGTTCGTATTTGTTCTATGGCCTCCTCCAGATTTATTTCTCCCTGAATAAACCGCACCAGCACCCGATATCCCGCCGCCTGCATGATGTGTTTTCCCGGCGCCGGCTCCCGCTGTAGCAGTTGCCGGGTTTCGTCCAACCACCCCCGTTCAATCATCCGATCCACCCGTTTGTTTATTCGTTTATATAACACTTCACGGGGCCAGTGAAGAACGATGATCCGGTTGTCCACTTTTTGGGCCTCCTCCTTCGATTCCCGGATGAGTTCGCTCATTGGTCGCCCGGTCTTTTTGTATACCTCAAGCGCCCGGACGACACGCCGGAGGTCGTTGGGATGTATTTCCTCCGCCCGTTCCGGATCCACCTCCGCCAGCTGCCGGTGCAGGTGAGCTCGACCTTCCTCCGCCGCTTTTTCCTTCAGTGTTTCTCGAAGATCCCAGTCGGCTTCCGGTCCCTCAAACAAACCGTGGACAAGCCGCTTCATGTACATCGCCGTACCACCGGTGTACAGGGGAAGGTGATCGCGCTGCCGAATTGCCTCCTCCCTTTTTTCCGCGAGATGGATGTAATCCGCGACCGAAAAGGATTCGTGCGGTTCCTTTATGTTCAGAAAGTGGTACCGAATGGATTTCCGCCGATCCTCGTCCGGGGTGGCTGTACCTATATCTGCCTCCCGGTATACTTTCATCGAGTCGAGGGCCAGAAGTTCCACCGCCATCTCCTGGGCCAAACGAATGGCCACCTCACTTTTTCCCGATCCCGTCGGTCCGACGAGGAACAGACGTTTTTCCCGCTGACTGGTGTTCATGTTGCGGTAAAGGGACCTACTCCTTCTGATGTATTACCGAGTCAAATTCCGTTTGCACCGCTGAGTCCAGGGGCTCCGGAAGCACGTTTTCCAGCAACGTATTGACTTCTTTCAGTTCGATTGAATCGGCCCCCACCCGCAGGGCACCACGAAGGTGGGAGTGAAGCTGTCGTTCGTGTCCCGACGCCGCAAGAAGGCTGATGGTTACGAGTGATCGGGATCGAAGGGGGAGCGAGGAACGAGAGAGAACGCGCCCGTAGCCATCCCGAAGAATCCAGTTCGGCAACACCGGATGATACCGTCCCATTGTTTCTATCATTTCTTCGTACGTCTCTCCGTAAAGCTTCCGGGCAAGTTCCGTTCCGTCGTCGAGAAATTGATCCGGTCCGTCTTTTCCGGTTTCCGGTTTGACGGTGTTCTCCGTTTCCTCGTATAGAATTCGAAGAGATTCAATCATCGGGGGATAACCCACGAAAAGGTGCATCTGCAGAAAGGCCTCGGATATTTGAAGGAGGTCCTTCGTCTGAAGTTGCGTATTCCGCAATCGCTTACGGAGACGTTCGTACAGGCCGGTTCCTCCCTCGACCGCGGATTGGAGGACGAGTTTTTCCCGATCTGATAAACTCACAACGTGGCTCTCATCGGAAACGGATGACGGAAGGACAAATAATCGGATCGAAAAATCCCCGGGTTTCAGGGAGACATTGTTCCCCGATGATTTTCTTTCTCGCTTTCGTTATGATAAATGATTCTTGCGTCTGGAGAAACGTCGAATAATCAAAAATTTCCGTTCCGGAATCCATTAGAACGTTCATATTTCAGGTAGATGGCCATGACAGATAACACGTATTCGATTCAGATTCAGCAGGCACCGGATGCCGGAGGCACTCTGGATGCCGCGGCCAGGAACTTAAGCAGAGTGTTCCGAATCGATCATCGTCAGTGCCGGAAAATTTTAAAACAAACCCCCGTTACTCTGTTTGATCAGCTTCAGCCGGAGCGTTTGAAGTACGTGCGGGAGAAGTTGCGCACCTTATCGGAAGACGGAATGGAGTTCCGAATACAGCGCGGGTCGAGTGAATTAAACAAAACCGTCATCTGGACGAAACAACCGGAGTTCCGGGAGCCCGATAACGGCGAGCCACAGGAGTCATCGGATGTGTTTTTCTGTCCGAGGTGCCATGGTCGGTTGACCCTGAACAGGTTCAAATCCACGTCGGAGAACGGGGAAGTAGAATCAGTGTCGAAATCCGGTGACCCGGACGAGACCAAAACGGTTTCGCCGAATGGGGACGCCGGGGACGGCGAGGTCATTTCGACCTCCGAAAATCAGGTGGAACTGTCGGAGGTTCACGAGGAAATTGATCCGGTTGATGAAGAAATTGCCAGGCTGGCCTATCTGCAGGAATTTCGAAAGATTGCCGGTCAGGATCTCCCGCGGGATCAAATTATTGAAGAACTGAAGACCCTCCCGGAGAAAAACGATCAGTTCCAGATGGTTGCCGAAAAACATTATCCGAATTTGATCGTCCAGTATTTCGGGGAGGAATTCAGGGATCTGCCCGGCATCGGGGAGGCCACCGAGAAGGCCTTATTTGACGCCGGGTACAATAACATGGAGGACATTGCCGGTGCCGACGTTTCGGACCTGCAGGAGGTGAAAGGGATCGGTGAGAAAACCGCAAACCGGATCAAGGAGGAAGCAGGCAACCGGATTGATTAACATGCACGGAACTCCAGGGGCTGGCAATCGAGCATACCGCTCCCGTATCGTCCGGCGGGCGTTGTACGTTTTCATTCCGATTCCTCTGCGGAAACGGGGGCACCCTTCCACGTAATGGGCGGGGAGGGAAGGGACGGGAAGTCCCTGTATTATCCCTGTACGTCATCAGGAATCCAGTACGTACAGATACTGATCGTCGCTCCCCACGAAGACCGTGGCGTCCTCAAGAACGGGTGAACTGGCGATGCGGGAACCGGTGGAAAAAGTCCAGAGTACGGTTCCGGCGGAACGTTTGAGTGCGTAAAGTGTTCCGTTGTAGCCTCCGAAAAGGACGGCGTTTGTGCAGACCGCCGGGGAGGAAAATATGCGGGTATCCGCGTCGAACTGCCAGATCCTTGATCCGTCCTTAAGAGAAAACGCAGTAAGGTTGCCGCCGTAGTCACCGACAAAGACCCTATCTCCGGCAACCCCCGGAGAGGCCCAGATTTCTCCGTTTACCTGTTGTTTCCAGAGTGTCTTTCCGGTTTCCCGATGCAGGCTGAAAACCCCTCCGGATCTCGAACAGACGATGACTTGATCCGGGGTCATGGCGGGCGTCGCAAAAACGGATCCATCCAATTTCCGATCCCAATTTTTGGTTCCGGTCTTGGGATCAAGAGCGACGACGTGTTGTTTTTTATTGCCGATCACAAGCATCCGGTTCGATAAAGCGGGGGACGATTCCACCGGTCCATCCATGGTGTACCGCCACTGTTCCTCGCCGGTTTGCAGATCCAGTGCGAGGACGTGGCCGTCGTTTGTGCCCGTGAAAATTTTCCCGTTTTTGACGGCGGGAGAAGACATCAAACTTCCGGGGATCTCCTTTTTCCAGTACACGTTTCCGTTGCTTTTGTTCAGGGCGTAGAGAGTGCCGTTCCGGGTGCCCAAAACAAGGAGATCTCCCGCAAGGGCCGGGGTGGATATCAATAATCCATCGGTACGGAATCGCCAGACCTCCTCGCCGGTTTCTTTTCGAAATCGAACCAGGACGTGGTTTCGACAGGCCGCAAAAACAGCATTTCCCTCCGGTATCGGAGAAGCGTGAACCGGTCCATTCATTTTTTGTTTCCACCGAACCGCTGGCTCGGAAGCGGGTGCGGATCCATCAAATTCGCCGGATCTGTTGAGGGTGTTTCGAAACATGGTTCCCGCCGACGATTCGGAACCGGATACCTGAACACCGCCGCTTCCGGATTCCCTGCAGGTGGACAGGAGGATGGAAAAGACGAGGATTGTGAATAGACAGAGGACACCAGTCACCGAACGGTCCGTCATGTTTGTTTGGCCTCCAGACAGGTGACGCCTTCCTCTCCGACGATGGCCCCGTGAGAGATATCCGGAGCCAGTTCAAATCGATCCCCCGCACGAAGTGTTATGGATTCCCGATTTCGGTCGGGAAACGTAAACGTTATGGACCCCCGGGTAACGTATAAAATTTTTCGGTAGTTGTGTTTGTGGGCACTGTACTGGTAATTCGGATGATTGGACCAGCGGTGTGGGGAAAGTCCTTCCTGTTCCAATTTTTCCTTCAATTTCTCGGGGGAGGGGGTTTCAGCATCCGATGATCGTTCCACCACCACGGAATCGCCGGATAAGGAGGATTCGCTGCGCGCCATAAAAATTCCCAAAAAACGGAAAGTAATGAAATCGACTGACCTAATTTTTTACCGAAACGGTTATCGTTTTTCAACGTGACGGCGGTCTCGAGTTGAGGAACCTCTTCCGGTGTGAATAAAAAATTATTCGGGAGGAAGCCGAAAATCCCGGAAAAACCCTCGATGTTAAAATTCTAATAAGACCCCCCAAAATCCTGGTTAAGTTTGGTTATTCGGCTTGTTTAGTGGAAAATTCTTCTAATTTTTATTGACGGAATGGTACTTGCGTGGTATAATATAGAGTAGGAGGTGGGAGGGGGACGCACCCGAGCAAACGCCGGAACAACAGAACATCAAAAGCCTGAGGCATGTATTCCGGAGTTGATAATCCATGAAAACAGATCACATAAACAACTTGATCGGGATAGCGATGTTATCGGGTTTGGTGATCCTGGTCTGTTCGTGCAGCTACGATACATCCTACCGGACCCTTTCCGGGGAAACGAATAACGCTCCGGATAAGCCGTGGCAGGATCCCGTGGGCGAACAGCAACCGGAGCAAATTGTCAGTGCATCCTATTCAGGTTCCGGGACGGTGCAGGTGCCAGAGATGTGGGGGGATCCCTTCGCCCCCCGTGCGAATCGAGACCGTATCCTGTATCTCTATGGTCAGGAAGAAACGAGGAAGGAAAAGCGTGGCCGTATTTTTGGTGATGAAGAAGGGCTTGTTTCCTACGCCCCGAGAACCGCTATGACGAACCAGGGGTTCGATCCCGTTGAAACATCAGAAAAAGAAGGTATCCAGCCGGATCGGTTTCAGGACCTCTCGGTTTCCGTTGAGGAGGTAAGCATTGACGCCATCGGCGGGGGATCCTGGTCGGAAGAGGAGCTTGATGCGCTCTTCCTCGAAAATCATCCGGCCATGACACAGTACTGGCCCGATGTCGATGGTGAAGAGCTAACGGACAAGGACGATTTACGGATGTACACGGCTTTAATCATTTATTACGAAGACGTTGTTGAAGAAATGTTCGGTGCCACCGTTAGTCACTTATTCCGTGAACTGGCCTCCGAAGCGAATCGGACATACGAGTGGTCACTGGAAGAGAAGGAATTTATTGAGGAATCGGTTGAGGATGAAGTTTCTTTAAACGATAGAGACAGCGGCCGACGGCTCGGTGGAGGAGGCCACGATATTCCGGGTGTGAAGAAGATGACGCTTGAGGAAATTATCGAGGATCAATTTTCCCTTTCCGGGGATCTTTCCGTGGATCCGATTGAACAAAAAGTGGATTATGGTCTGACGCTTGAACTGCTGTTTCTGCCCGGCCAATCAGAAATTTACCTCAATGGTCCTGAGGAATCAATGGAATTTTCCATGGCACTCAGTTACTAACATCCGTTCCGGGTGATTCGTATCGCTCTGATGAGGTCTGATTTGCCGGGTCGTGTCGGGAACGCGTGATCAATACGATGGATTTTCGGGAGAAAATCTTTTTCCTTCCGGTTCTTCCGACCATTCTGAGATCGAATTCGTTGAACCCCATATCTTTATCAATTACACTCGTTCAACCGGATGCTGGTTCCGTATTTTCATGATGTTGTATATGTCGGTTTCCCGTTCGCCGATGCATCGGTTTTCCATCCACGAACCGTTCTGTTTTTACGTCAATCATGAGTGAACAAGCCGGTGGTGAGACACGGCTGGACGAACTTTCCGTAACGGCACTTGTCGGGCGGCTGTCGGAGGAAACGGCCGCGCCGGGTGGTGGGAGCGCTGGTGCGATTTCAGGAGCGATAGCAACAGCTCTGCTGGAAATGAGCTGTCGTATTTCGAAAAATGACGAAGAGAAGGCGCTACGTCACGCCGTCACGGCTCTTTCGAAAATACGTCGCAGGTTTCTTGAGCTGGCGGACCTGGATTGGGAGCGGTACGAGGAGTACCGGTCCGAATTACGGGACGGGAATTCGGATGAGGAATCGAGACGGGAAAAATTGCTTGAAACCACGAGAATTCCGCTGCGAATTCTGGAAACGTCCGTTCGGGCCATGCAGCAGTGTCTGGAATGTGCGGAGCGCATAAACGCCTCGTTAACCCCGGATCTCAGAACGGCGGTGGGGCTTCTTCGAACGGTTCGGGAGACCGCTCGTAACCTCGTGACCCATAACCTGGAATACCTCTCGAATTCCGAAGCGGCACAGTCCATACAGGAGAAACTTAAAAATCTGGATGAATCGGCCGACGTATTGTTTCAGGACGCGGAATCGGTGCTTGATCAAAGGGCGTCGTCATGAACAGCGGCAAAAGGAAACAAGGGAATGCAGGAAAGAAAACGGATTCCTCCCCTTATATAAATATGTATTTTGAGTGCTGTAAAACGTATTCGAGGATATATTTAAACAACGACGGCGATGCGTTTGTTGGATGGTGTCCCCGTTGTGCGGGTAAGGCTGTGGTTCGGGTGGATCCGGATGCGGAACCAGGGAAGTTTTTTCGCGCAAAATAGGAATATGTTACGAGGTTCTGTTCAGTGATGCGTCACGTATTTGATTGGTGTTTGTTCGTTATTTTTGGGGCTCTGTTACTTGTGTCGGGAAGTTGCACCACAACCGAACCGGCGAGTTCGTCTAATACGAACCGCCTGAACCTCAAAAAGGAGGGCGTGAAGAAACAGGTGAACGGCCAAACCATTATCGATGCACGAAAGGAAGGCCGGAGTCTTACGATGGATTCGGGGGATATCCGGCGTCTTCAGGAAACCATTGCCGAACGGTTAATCGCCTACGGAACGTCGGATCGGTCGGAGTGGGAAAAGTCAACGAAGTTCCTCAAGGAAATACATACGGATCAGAACAACGTCATTCCCGATTCCACCCTGGCATCCGCCAAGAAAGCTCTTCAGGAGAACCGCGAAGGACAAAAAACACGGGAACGACTCGCCCGGATCGGCAAAATGTCAAAACTCCTTCTGAAATTGCCGACACCCAACGAGGACCGGTGGGACAGTGTGCGAAAGGAAATGGCCAAATTTGGGGAGCCCGGGATACTTCGTTTTGAAAGCCGGATGTTTCGAATGCTCGGTGCCCGCACCCGGTATCGAACCAAGGCGGCCAGGCAACTGGTGAAGCTGGGACCGGACGTGGTGGAGCGTTGCTGGAAACAGATGAAGGAACTTGCGGAAGAAGCCACCCGGAAGGATGAGGGTTTTTCCTGGAAAAAGAAGCCCTACATTTCTCTTCTCAAGGGACGGGCAGAAGTCCTTTATTACGCGGAAAGACGCGATTTGATCAAACGAGCCCTCCGGCATGACTCCTACCGAATCCGTGGGGCCACGGCGAGTGTGCTCGGAATCGTGGAGAAACCGCCGTCCTGGGTGTATTCCGAACTGGAACGACTGGCAACCAGGGACCCAAATGGCTGGGTTCGAGGACAGGCGGTTGTGGCCCTGGGGGACACGAACAACCCCGATGTGCTTTCGGTACTGCGGAAAGCCGCGCTCGACCGCCGTCAGAGCGTGGGCATGACCGCGATTAATTCCATGACCGAAATTAAGGCGGATTCCAAAAAGCCCGTGATTAAGTCCCTCCTGTCCTGTTTGAACAACCTTCATCGCATATCCGGTGAGGATCGAAAAGAACGAAAGAAAAAAATATTTTCAACGCTCGAGAAATTAACGGGTCAGAGAAATCTATCCCGAACATATGAAGCGTGGCATCAGTGGTACGTCAAATCCTTTGATTAGTCTTCACTCCTTGAATGAACTCCCATGTGTGCCTCACCGTTAGCCAGCTGGAAGAAGGAGGAATGGACCTTCGGATCGTTTTCGAGCACGTGTTCGAATTGTTCGCGCGAACCAAAGCCGGGCGATACCTTTTATTCCGTTCTGGCCGAAGGGACGGAGGAAGCATCCCGGGAGGAGGAGACGGAAGAGGAGAAGGAAAACGAGAAAACGGAGGAGGGTGAGTATAAAGAAGAGGATGAGGAAGAGGGATTGTTTGAGCGACGCGATTTCTGTGCCTCCTGCTGGTCCGGACCGGGGGACGATGTGTACTCGTTCTGGAAAACGGAGGTGCCGGAAAAGGAGGAAGAAGACGGAGAAACACCGGATCGTTCTACGCTGGTCGGGATCTGGGAGGGGTTCCGGGAGAAAAACGGTGCCTCGTCCGGAGACGGCTCAACCGATGAATTAAACATCAACCGGAAGGTGGATTTTCTGATTACCCTCATGTTGATGAGAAAGGGGTACCTGGCTCTGGAAAAACAGTATCGGGAAGAGGGCACGAAATGGTTTGTCGTACGGGTTCGTGGGGGAGATGATGAATACTACGAAATCCCTGAGCCAGAGATCGGAGAGGACGAAGTGGAAACCATCACCGATGAGCTTGAACAGGCCCTGAGTCCGGGAAATACGGATGCGGCGGTCGAATCGGAGGAACCGGAACATCGTGTTGGGGAAGAGGAAAACGTCGGAGAGACAGAGGACTGAGCCGTGGGCCGGGGCCCGTGATCAAGAGAAGTTCATCTGTGTCTCTTGAATCTTCAGATTAAATCTGATTTACTCTTTTTCGTCGCGATATCAGGAAATAAGCCTGTTAGCAATGAATTTTCCTGGCTAATTTGAACGATTTCGGACGGATTCCACCATGGCTGTACGAATTAGATTAAAACGGACCGGTCGTAGAAACCGCCCGAGTTTTCGGTTCTGTGTTTTCGATGCGACCACAAGAAGGGACGGGGACCCGCTGGAGGTGCTAGGCAGTTATAACCCGATTCGAGAAGATTTTGAAGAGCGCGTCGACATTGATGAAGGCAAACTTCATAAATGGTTGAACGACGGGGCCAAACCGACCGATAACGTCCGGTCCATTCTCGAAAAAGCCGAAGTTCTTTAACCACATCTGTCGGTGGTTACCTGACAGAATGGCGGAACATTCCCCGTTCGGCGGACGAACTGACGCGCTTCGGTCACCCCACCCTATTCTTCTGTTGGTCCGTAAGAGCATTCATCCTGTAACCTGTTTATATTAAAGGCCTTACCCGGACCGGATTGATGGCCTAAAACAGGTACGGATTCGGGGTTCTGGCATGTAATTTGCTTTACTATATGCACAGGATTTGTATATGCTGCTGAAAATGCGTTTCGCTTCTTGGATTGTTTCCATCATTTGATCGGGAAAGAAAACCATGAAAGTTGTTCCGATAGGTGACAAAATTCTCGTTGAACGTTCTGAGGCCGAGGAAACGACGGAAGGAGGAATTGTGATTCCGGATTCGGCGAAGGAAAAGCCCAAGCGTGGGGAAGTCGTTGCCCTTGGAGACGGTCGCCAGCTCAAGGGAAACGAGAACGCATCGTTTCAGGTACAGGAGGGAGACGAAGTTCTCTTCGAATCTTACGCCGGTACGGAAGTGAATTTTGAAGGAAGGGAATACCTCCTGATGTCCGAAGAGGATATCCTGGGGATTATTCAGTAATTCCGGCACCGGAGAGGCGGGGTCCATAATTTCGTTAACGATGGAATGCGAATGGAACGCTGATTTCATATCACGTGGTTAACGACGGGAAATAAACCATGGCAACCAAAGAAATAATTTACGACCAGGAAGGACGGGAGCAGCTTCGAAGCGGAGTGCAGACACTTGCCAAAGCCGTAAAAGTAACACTTGGTCCCAAAGGACGGAACGTGGTCCTTTCGAAGGACTTCGGCAGTCCGACGGTGACCAAAGACGGTGTGACGGTCGCCGAAGAGATTGATCTGGACGGACGGTTCCGAAACATGGGGGCGCAGATGGTAAAAGAAGCGGCGTCCCGGGCCAATGAGCAATCCGGAGACGGCACGACTACGGCAACGGTGCTTGCCGAAGCCATTTTTCTCGAGGGCATGAAGTCCGTCGTTGGCGGTAACGATCCCATCGCCATTCAGAGGGGCATTCACAAAACGGTCAAGAGTGTCTCCAGGTTCCTCCAGGAAAAAAGTTCGGACGTAAGCAAACAGGAAGAAATTGAGAACATTGCAACCATTGCGGCCAACAACGACCCGGACATAGGCGGCAAGCTCTCCCAGGCCATGGAAGAAGTGGGTGAAGATGGTGTTATCACGGTCGAAGAAGGGAAATCCCTTGAGACCACGGTGGAAACGGTTGAAGGAATGCAGTTTGACCGGGGTTACCTCTCCCCGTACTTCGTAACGAATCAGGAAAACCGCGAAGTGGTGCTGGAAGATCCGTACATTCTGATTCACGAAGAGAAAATTAGCAACCTGCAATCGCTGATCCCGGTCATCGAACAGGTGAAGGACAGCGGCAAGCCCTTCCTTATTATCGCGGAAAATATTGAGGGCGAAGCACTTGCCACGCTCGTCGTGAACAAGCTTCGCGGCACATTCCGCTCCGCTGCCGTAAAAGCCCCCGGATATGGTGATCGACGCGAACAGATGCTGAAGGACATCGCCGTCCTGACCGGCGGGGACGTCATCTGGGACGACGTCGGCATCAATCTCGAGGACGTGACGATTGACCAGCTCGGCCGGGCCAAGAAAGTGGTAATAGATCAGGACGAAACGACGATTATCGAGGGCGCCGGCTCCACGGAAGCCATCGAGAAGCGGGCCGGTCAGATCCAGCGGCAGATGGATGAAGCGGATTCCGATTACGATCGGGAGAAGCTCGAAGAACGGCTGGGGAAACTCGCCGGTGGTGTCGCACAGGTCAACGTTGGAGGGGCCACGGAAGTTGAAGTCGAAGAAAAGAAAGCACGTGCCGAAGACGCTCTTCACGCCACCCGAGCCGCTGTTGAGGAAGGCATCCTCCCCGGCGGAGGGGTTTCGTTGCTCCGTGCGACCAGGAACCTCGAGCAACGTGTGAAGGGCCTTACGGAAGAGGAACGCGCGGGGCTTCGCATCGTCAAGCAGGCCCTCCGGAAGCCGGCAATGCAAATTGCGAACAACGCCGGTAGCGAAGGGGGCGTTGTGGCCGAACGGATTCTCGAAGCGGATGAATTCGAGTACGGTTACAATGCTCGCGAGGATGAGTTCACGAACCTCGTCGAAGCGGGCGTTGTTGATCCGACGAAAGTGGTCCGACAGTCCCTCGAATACGCCGCCAGTGTTTCGGCCATGATGTTAACCACGAACGCCCTGATCTCCGGCGGCGAAGAAGAAGCCGGTGAGGAAGCCGGAGCCGCTCCCGGAGCTGGTGGAATGGGAGGCGGCATGGGGGGAATGGGCGGTGGTATGCCCGGTGGAATGGGCGGCGGCATGGGCGGCATGATGGGAGGAATGGGCGGAATGGGTGGTGGACTGCCCGGAATGTAATTCGTTCCGGTCCATTCCTGTCAGGGTCGTCCCGGCAGATAACACCCCGTGCGGATCACATAAACGGGGATTTTTCGCCGCGGTTCCCTCGTAACGGAGAAGGTCCACGGACAATTCGGTACCGGGAAAGGGTTATCGTCTGCCTTTTCCTCTACCCTTTCCTTTTTCTCTGCCCCTTCCTTTTCCCTTCCCTTTTCCTTCGTTCTTACCGGGGTGTTTTTCCCTTATTTCGTTGTGGAACCGGGAGGGATCCGTCCCTTCGACGTCCACCTGCACCCGGCGAAGCTGGTTTTTGATACGGACGGGAGGATTCGGTCCGGATTTCCACCTCCCGTTTTTCTTCCAGTAATATTTTTCCAGATCGGGATAAAAGTAAACTTCAAGGGACGGGAAGTAAAAAATAGAATGCTTCGCACGGTGGCCGTGAGCCGGCGCATGCGGGGGCGGCCCCGGTTTTCTGGGGGGAGCCAGACAGCCCGTAATCACCGGAAACAGCAGAAGCAACACAAGCATCACCACTTGCTTGATCCAGGTCCTCGTCCTTTTCATGGAAGTCTCAAAAATGAAAGGTGAAATGGTCGGCTTCGGGATCGATCCATATGTTACGAAAAATTGCGGAATGGCAAAAGGTCAGCCCCCTGAATTAATAGACCTCGAACAACCTTCGGAGGCCCCTTTTTATTTCCCGCCTTCGTGTGTTGAAATCGCTCGGGGTTAAACGTATTTTATTCACAAGTTATGAAAGGGCTTTACCAGATATTTCGAACAACGGCGCATCGGGCCCAGCGGGAGCCCATCTACTATCTGGTGACCCTGGTTTTTGGGTTTCTTGTTTATATGTCCCGTTTTTTTGTGGTTTTTGTTTTTGAGGACCAGAAGGGGGCCATACTTGAAACCGGGCTGGTGTCGATCGTGGCCACCGGGGTTCTTCTGAGTTTGCTTCTTTCCTGGATCATCGTACGACGGGAAATGGAGCAGATGTCGGTTCTGACGGTCCTTTCCAAACCGGTGTCCCGAACCTCTTTTGTCGTTGGTAAGTACCTCGGTCTCCTCTGGTCGATCTTTCTCTCACTACTCCTGGTCTTTTTTCTCTTGCAGGTGGGATTGTTGCAGTCTGATCTGGACCATATTCGTGTTCAGTTTTTCGAAAATAATGACATTCCGACCGATTACTGGAATGCGGTATGGCTCACGGTGGACGGATACACTCGGCTGTTTATGGCTCGCTGGTTCCTTCCGGCTCTGAAAGGAGGTCTAACGGCGTTTATTACGGTGAGCATTGTTCTATCAATCTGTCTGGTTAGTTCGTTGTTTCTTCAAATTCTTCCCACTGCGGGAATCACCATCGGTTTTTTTCTCCTCGGAAGCCTCTCGGGAAATATTTTTCATTCATTGAAGGAGACCGGAAATGTCCTTGCCGCCGGCTTCGGCTGGTTGATTCACCTGCTCTTCCCCAACCTTCGTCGACTGGACGTGTCGGGTGAGGTCATTGGTGGGCCCGTACCGGTAACCGGTGAATACTTGTTATCGGCTACCGTTTCTGGAATTATTTATATCTGCATGGTTCTCGCGTTTGGGGCTGCTCTCTTTCATCGAACGGAGATCGAGTAATTAAGGACGACGTATGAAATACGCAATTTTTGGTGATGTCCATGCCAACCTCGAAGCTCTCGAAGCTGTATTTATGGACATGGACCAATTTGACATCGACGAATACCTCTGTGTTGGTGACGTCGTGGGGTACGGCGCGGATCCGGAAGCGACGATCGAACTGGTCAAGGAGCGGGCCAATTGTACCGTGGCCGGCAACCACGACTACGCAATAGCCGGGAAGTTAAGCATGGAATATTTTAATGCCTATGCCCGGGAAGTAGCTGAATGGACGATGGATCGTCTCGATGAGGATCAACTTTCCTTCCTCGAAGACCTTCCTCTTCTGAAAAACTGGAAGGATGACCTAACCCTTGTCCACGCGACGTTTAAGGCACCGGAAAAGTTTGATTACATTCTGACCTCCTACGACGCACACATCAATTTCCAGACCATGGATACCCGAGTCGGATTCCTGGGACATTCACACATCCCGGCTAATTTCCTCCTGAAGGGAAATGTGATCAATAACCAGGAAACCGAATTTACACTCGAAGAGGACACCCGCGCAATGGTGAATGTCGGAAGTGTGGGCCAGCCGAGGGACGAGGATCCCCGGGCTTCCTACTGTTTGTTCGACGCAGAGGAAGAAAAAATCGAAATTCGACGTGTGGAGTACGACATCGACACGGCGGCGAACAAAATTTACGATGCGGGTCTTCCGGAACTCCTGGGCGAACGGCTGTATTACGGCAAGTAATTCAAAGTATTAAGTGTGAGTGAGCAGTCCATCCAGCTCCCGTACGGCGAGGGACGCGTTTCCATTCCTATTCCGGATGATTGGGTCCTGAATCACTGGTCTCCCGATGGAAAGGCGGCCGATAAATCACTGTCGGAGAACGAACTGGAAGATCGCCTGTCGACGGTTTTTGACCAATATAAATCGGTGTTTCAATCGTCGGGAACGACGAATGTTGTTCTTGCGGTTCCGGACCACACCCGACGGGCGAAACAGGATCGTATCGTCCGGGCTTTTTCCCGGATGATTTCCTCTCCTCCATTGGAGGAATACGACGTATCACCTGCCATCCTTGTGGCGACGGGGCGGCATGATCCCCCTTCCACCGATGAGCTTTCTTCCCTCGTCCCGACGGCGAATACCGCGATTTCTCCTGATCAGGTCATTGTGCATGATGCTTTTGAGGAAGAGGGACTGCAGCGAATCGGTTTGGAAATCGATGAGGTCCCCGTTCGACTGAACCGGCACGTCCTGGATGCGGATCTGGTGGTCTCTTACGGTCTCGTGAAATATCATTACCTGGCTGGATTTGGTGGAGGGGGCAAAATGCTCTGTCCGGGTCTCGGCGGAGTGTCCTCAATCAACGCCGTACACCGGAAGACCCTCACCGGTACCGAGGGGTCGGGACGAAACCCGAACGTGGCACCGGGACAACTTCAGAATAACCCCATGCAGAAAACCATCCGGCGTATAGCCCGGGCCCCGGAACTTCCACCGGTCGCGGGCATTCACGGCGTGGTTACCCCGGATGGATGTCTCCGGAATTTGTTTTCCGGGAAGTTGTTGGCGTCTCAAAAACGGGCCATTGAAACGTACCGGGATCAGTTTGAAGTGGGAATAGGGCAATCACCGGACGCGTTGGTGGTTTCTCCCGGCGGTTATCCGGACGATATTAATCTTGTTCAGTCACACAAAGCATTGCAGCACACCAGGAACCTGTTTCGAAAAGACATGCCTGTTCTGCTTGTGGCCGAATGTCGAAACGGGGTTGGATCCGATCAATTTCGCGAATGGTTGGGCCGGGGGGATCTTGTTGATGTGCAGGCGTCGTTACGAAACTCATTCGCTGTGTACGGGCAGACGGCCATGGCCCTGAAGGAAATTACGGAGACGGTTAATTTATCCATGGTATCTGATCTTGTACCGGAGGAGGGCGTCCTCCCGAACGTGGAGGTGTTCGGCAATGGAAACGACGCCGTCAGGAACATGAAGCAGCACGTTTCCGGTTCAAAACCTCAAATACTTGCCGTGTCCGGCGCCTCCGAATATCTGTTTTGCCCGGGCCGGTAAGTAGATAAAAGACTTTAGCGGTCCGAATCGATAGGAGTTTCGGAAAGGCGAGAATTACCGGAGGAAGAGGCGGAAATGGGCCAGATCAATCCTCGATCGGTTTGCGGTCCTTTAGACCATCTTCGTAACGGTGGTAAAACAGGAGCTCTTCTTCTCCGTACCGCCAGCAGTAGAATATACCGTCTCCCGCATCAAAATCGACAATCCAGGGGCCTTTGACGTCGCCACCGATGTGACGTATTTCACGAACCCATTCCCGAAATTCGAATTCAATTTCCCGGTGTAGCTTCTGAACCCTGTCCGAATTTTTCTCCTCGTCCAGTTCTGTTTTTAGGTCACGGACGTTGTTATGATGTTTTTTCGTTACGGAGATTATTTCCGGCAGTGCGTTTTTTACTTCCTCTTTCGTCCAGGTTTTCACGGAGACCCCTTTCCCGAAAGAAACGAACGATATCTATCGGTCGTCGTTGAGGTATGGATGTGATGGTACCACGGCCGTGAACGCTCTTTGACGTGCTCCGATGCGGTTGTTTCCGTCACGGAACGAAGAATGGGACTGTTTTCCGGGCCGGTCCTTTTTTGATTGAAGTTTGTTCCGGATCCGCCGGAGGAGGTCCGGCCGGGCACCACGGGAAGAAACGGTAAGAACGCGGTCGTTATGGAGGACAATCCATGCCGGGGGTTCCGAAAAGTCGTACCTTTCCCGAAAATTTTTTCCTCCGTTACTGTTCCAGGGAACGGGAATGACACGAACCGTCATCCGCCGGACCAGTGATTTCTGAATGTCCCGGGCCCACTTCCGGGCGTCCGGAACGTTTCCTGAACCGGAGGTTCGCCGGCGAAGTTCATATATAACAAGCCGATCCTTACTAATGCCCGACCGCTCCAGGACCTGGGGCATTTCGCTGACGATGAAGTACGAAAAAACCGTTCCAACGAGGAGAAAGGCGAGGAGGGATGAAGCAGTTGCCCCCAATACCGAATAAAGATCGACGGAAGCCCCGGTGGTGAGCAGCAGTGCTGTCGTGGCTTCGGCCCCGAAGAACAAAAAACAATAGAGGCAGAACGGTGCCGGATAAAACAGAAGAATGCCGAGGTGGATTCCCGTCAGGAGGGCGGCCAACCAGGAGGAACGCCAGAGTCCCCCACGCAAACCAATTACCCCAACTCCCATCCAGGCAAGTCCGGCAAACAGAAGAAGATAGGGGGAGAGCGTCAGTGTACACTGGCTGCAGGAACCGGTCAGCAGCAAATAGGTATAAAGAAGAATCGAGAAGCCCGTCATGAGTGGAAGGACCGGAAGCCACGGGATCACGAGCGATAAAAATACACCGGATGGTTGATTCGGACTGCGGGTCATAATTTCAGTGGTGTTCTGATTTTTGCGCTGGTTTTCGGTACAGGTACAATTTAAACCGGTATCGGGGAAAGGGACGCTTGAGGACGTTTTCTTTGGTCGCTGAAGCAGGATCCTTCTGTATTTTCAGGGTTCGTTTACCGTTTTTCCACCGCTCACGGACAAAACCTGACCGTGAAAGTTGTTTCCGAATTTTGCTGTTCTGTTTTTGAACCCGTTCCGGACGGTGAATTGGTCCGGGGACGCGTTCGATAAATATCAGCCAGTCACCGGATAGAAACCGGTTTTGGAGGTACTGAGAAAACGGCACACGGGCGGATCCGGTTTTTACGCGTATGCGGGATCCGTGAAGAAGTATTGACAGCGGTACGTCCGAAGACCGGAGGTAATAGCTGATGCTTTGATGAGGCTGTGATAGAAGAACTTCGGTTCTGTGCTGTTTGCTGATTTCACGAACCAGCTTCGCGATCTTCTTTGCCGGTTCTCGGTAGACCGGGTGATGATATTCGTGACCGGTGTACAGATTCAGGTTGGAGTAGAACACGGCGGACAGGAGGACCACGAGCGTAAGAATTCGTTTTCCGTCGGTCAGCTCCCTCAGGCCGGAAGCGGCTGTAAGCCATAGTCCGGGCAGGGCAATTGCCATCCCTCGAATTGTGCCGTTTTCCGGGATGCTCCAGGCCAGAACCGGCAGGAACAGTGTGAGAAGAAACAGGAACCGGTGACTTGAGAAAAGACCCCGTTTGTAACTGCTCCAGCACACCAGCCACAGCGTAGTGGAATACGCCAGAAATGCCGGAACGGTAATCCACCAGGTCCACGGAAAGATCGTTTCTCCGAGGGCGAGGCAAAACAGACCGTATCCGGAGCGTCCGATGACGCCGCCTGGAAATGAGCCTGCTCCTTCGGAAGTCATCCGTTGCAGGAGGTGAAAGAGGTCCTGTACCCAACCCGGGGTCCAGAGGAAAATGGAAAGCAGGACCGCTCCGAAACAGAGGAGGAACCGGATGGGAAATCGCGCATCCGCCGACCGCCGAAATAAACAATCCAGCAGTAGGGGAAGGAACATCAACAAGCCCCCGTAGTGAAAAAAGACGGAAATGGCGCCCGTCAGAAAGAGAGGAATCCATAAGAAGGAACGGGGTTGCCGCCGGAGACGGATGTACAGATAGATCGCCATCGTGGAGAAGAAAATGAGGGCCCCGTAGGGCCGGGCTTCCCGGAAGAGGAGAAGGGAAAATGGAGAGGTCGCCGCAAGGACAGGAGCGATTAATCGTGAGGTGCCGACGTCCATGAATTCCGAGGAGATCAGATACGTGATCCAGATGGTCAGGGGAAAGAACACGACCGAGGCAAACCGAGCAACCCATTCGGAGGTACCCCATATTTCGATCCACGTCGATAGCCAGAGGTAGTATCCCGGGGGATGATAGGGATCTCCCTCATCAAGCGTACGGTTCTCGGCGAGAAATTCCGCGAACCGCATGCTCTGGGCTTCGTCCTCCCAGAAGGATAACGTTCCGAGGTCCATTAGCGCGACAGCCGTGGCCCCGGCGACGACGAGAAACAGGAGGAAATGCGTCTCACGGATGCTCGGGAGAACGCCGTTTATCATTAAAGGGTCTGTTTCGCCCGCCTTTCCTGAATGATCCGAACGGTCCATCCGTGTTGCCTTGTTATTTAAATTCGGGGATCCGTGGTGGGCTCATGAAATAAGATACACGGGCAGGAGACGGTTTGTTTTTTTTCTTTTTTTCTTCGCTCAGCGGGTTAACCGTTTCCCGAAACCCCATCCCGAGGGGTTAACTGAAACGAATGGTCACGGGATCACCGGATTGTAGGTTCAGGGTGTCCGCGGCGGATCCCTGGTTGACCGAGATTTCCAGGTATCCGGAACTTCCAATTACGGCGAGTGTGGATCCTTCCGGAACGTCGCTGTAGGCCGTTGAAATTCGGTGGAGTGTTACGTGGCCTGCTTTAATTTCGGGGGTTTGTTCCGGTTGCTCCTCCTGTAGATCGGTCAGATCCGATCGATGAATATTGGTTATCATGTTGCCAAAATCATCGACGTAAATTATGCGGCCCCTGATTTCGCTGTCATCTGTTTCGGACGTCATCCATTCCTGTTTATCCAGTGTCTTTACCTGATCGTGGACCGGTCCAACCTCCTCGATATCGTCCTTCTGGCTCAGGTGAGCAAGTGTGGGCGCCATAATATCCCTGCCGTGGAACGTATTGGACACCTCGTCTCGCCAGAAATCATCATTCTGGAGTTTGCGGCATTCGGTTGTATGGTTTTTCAGGAAACCGAACATGCCGTTGTCCGGGCCGACCAGTGTTAAGTTTTTTTTCTCCTCACGTATTGCAACGATGGGCCGTTCTGTGCCCACGCCGGGATCGACCACACAGAGCACGTATGAACCATCCGGAAGATACGGCACGGTGGATTTTAGCAAAAAGGAAGCGGCGACGGGATCCTGCCGGGGAACAGTACTTGTCAGAATCTCCGTCCGGCCGTCGGGAACTATGGACTTGATTACGGAGATCATTTGCCCGACGTAGATAGACTCCGGGCCGAAATCCGTAAAAAGAAAGAACTGTGGAGGTTGTGATTGGGATCCGTTATTCATTTCTGACCAGGGGAGGTTTCCGGGTTCCTGATTTGTTCTTGATTTGCCACGATACGTTGAAGGAGATTCAGGCCCAACTGAGGCCCGGCGCTTCGAATAAATGGTTCATTCCGTTCACGAAAACGGGTGTCGATCCAATTTATGAATCTTCAACCTCGTCTTTTTCCTTGGCGTCGGCAATGTCCCGAATGACGACCGAGGGAATGGAGTGGCCGAATTCTTCCTCGAGTTCCTCCTCCACGTTTTTCCGTTTATCGGAAAAATTGCCGGCGTGGTAGAGTTTGATTGCGTCCGTGAAGCGACCGTTGGCCTCCGCGTTCTCGCCTGCTTTCTTCCAGGTTTCCTTATCCACCAGATTCGGCCAGTTTTCGTCCACTCGCTGTACCAGAAAATAATCTCCGGTTTGTACGGCCTTCTCAAGAATTTTTTCACCACCCTCCTTATAGTCCGCCTCTTCGTATGCTTCGATTGCGTCAACGAGGTAGTTCTCCTCGAAATACAGATCTCCCGTTTCGCGGAGTTCTTCATCGGTTGTGTCGTCGCCGTAAATGACTTCCCGTTTGTCAAGTGGATCAGGTGGGCCTGCCATTGGTTATTTCGTCCGGTTGGGTGATCAAACCGATCGATATGAATCATGAATTTAACCTGTTATGTTAAGGAAAACGTCACGTCATTTCACGTTCCCTGCCGATAGAACCCGTACCTGTTTTTTAAATCGGGTTCAATTTCTTCCGATAATAACAGGACGCACGTACGACAGGTAACCGGATGCGGAACGTTCCTCATTCATCGGCCTTATGATCATCGGGCAGGATCGAGAACACCTCTTCTGTGAAACCGAATATCAATCCGAAATATTGAGATGCCGGAAAAGAAACGTCCAGTAATTGCGGTAAATGCGGATGTAAACGAAGATCCGGATCGCGTATCAATCAAGAAGGGATACGTGGATCATATTCGAGGGGCTGGAGGCATTCCTGTGCCCATAGCACCGGGGGCGGACGAAGAAGAACTTGGTCGAATTGCGAAGATGGCGGATGGGTTCCTTTTCACGGGGGGAAAGGATATTCATCCCCGGCATTACGGTGAAGAAGCGGCGGAGTCGGTTGAGTATTTGCCGGAGGAACGGGAAGAAACGGACCTCGACTTAATACGGATTGCGTTTCGCCAGAAACGCCCCATGCTGGGGATCTGTTACGGAATGCAGTTAATAAACGTGGCCAGAGGTGGTGATCTATACCAGGATATTCCTTCTCAGGTACCGGAGGCGGAACGACATCGCGCACCGAATCAGGATGAGGCTATTTTTCACAGAATCACCGTAAACACGGAAAGCAAATTGCACGAAATTCTGGAAAAATCCGAAGTTCGGGTTAATACATCCCACCATCAGGCCGTGAAAAACCCCGGGGAGGGATTACGGATCGTCGCCCGAAGTGACGATGGTATTATAGAGGGGGTGGAACTAGAAGGAGAGAGCCTGTTCTGTCTCGGCGTGCAGTGGCATCCCGAACGAATGACGGGCAGCCGTGAGACCCACAAGCTTTTTCAGAAGTTCATAAACGAGTGCAAATCATGAAACGAACATTACTCGGAGCGTTCCTGGCCGGCTTTCTGGTTGTGTTTTTTCTATCCGCCTGTAACTACAACTCGTATGTCCGGAACAGGGGGCAAAAACGAGAAACGGTGTTTGACGGCCTGCCGATGAAGTATACCTTTCTGAGAGCGGCGTCACCGGACGAAAAACGGGCCGTTGAGGCCATGCAGAGAATTCAGAAAACGCTTCGCATGGGCCGTTATACGCCTGCTGAATTGACCGCTAATTTTCGCCGTTTGCTTCGTTCACCGACGCTGACGAAGAAGGCGAAGTTGTATACGTACTTTCTTCTTAAGAGGTATCCCGTTCCCGATACGGATGTGCTCGGGGTCATTCAGCAGGATTTTCACACGCCGGAACGAGCCACAGTGAGTACGTTAACCGGTGAATTAAAGAAAGGTGCGATTGAAGAATGGGCACTTCGGGCATTCAACCGGGCCCTCAAGCCGGAATTAAAGAATATTTATGGATCAGGGATTACGCTGGACGACCTTCATAACATGGAAATTCCGCCGAGGGAGCAGCGTAAGAAGCTCCGGAACTGGTTGCCGGAACATGCGGAATACCTCGTCTGGTCCCGATCCAAAAACGGATTTGTGGTGGATCGGCGCCGGAAACAGTGGGAAAGGCGCCGGGAACAAGAAATGGCGGAAAAAGAACGGGAGGAAATGCAGCGGGAGCGCGAACGGGAAGCAAAACGGTAATTCGACCTGTCAGTCCCGAACGGTTTCCCGCTCCACCGAATCGGCCGTGGGTGTACCGGATTGTCCGGTGATGTCCTGGAGGGCCCTCACGTCGATCTCCCGCTCCTTCAGGGCTTTAATGCTTTCGACCGTTGCCTGTGCGGCCTGAATTGTGGTGATCACGGGGACCCCGTGAGAAACGGCCTTGGTTCGAATTTTGGCCTCGTCCGTCCGTGGGCCTTTTCCGCTGGGGGTATTAATAATCAGATCCACCTCCCGGTTAATGATCAGGTCCAGGGTATTTGGCCGACCTTCGTTAAGTTTGTTTACCGTCTCCACATCAAGACCGTTGCGTTCAAGGACCTTTGCGGTGCCGGAGGTGGACACGATGTTGAAGCCAAGCCTGTCGAGTCCCCGGGCCACGTGAATGACGTCCCGCTTGTCCTGATCTTTCACGCTTACAAACACCTTCCCTTCCGTCGGGATTTCCTCCGAGGCACCCAGTTCGGCTTTTGCAAATGCACTACCCAGGTCCGGGTCAATGCCCATGACCTCTCCCGTGCTTTTCATTTCCGGGCCGGTGATGATGTCCACACCGGGAAATTTATCGAACGGAAAGACCGATTCTTTCACACAGAAACAATTGGGTTCCACTTCCGACGTGAATCCGATTTCGGCAAGCGACATCCCGGCCATCACTTTTGTGGCCACTTTGGCAAGCGGAACGCCGATGCTTTTGGAAATGAAGGGGATCGTCCGTGAGGCTCTGGGGTTGACCTCAAGCACGTAAATCCGTTTGTGGCGCACGGCGTACTGTACGTTCATCAACCCTTTCACGTTCAGTTCCCGTGCCAGGCGATACGTGATGTCTCGAATTCGACTGATCTGATCAGAGCCGAGGGAAAAGGGCGGGAGGGTCATGGTGGCGTCTCCCGAGTGTGTTCCAGCTTCTTCAATGTGTTCCAGTATGCCACCAATCACCACGTCATCCCCATCGGAAACAGCGTCGACGTCCACTTCAATCGCGTCCTCGATGAACTGATCAATCAGGATGGGGTGATCGGGGGAGGCTTTTACGGCGCTGTGGACGTATTTGGCCAGTTCCTGTTCGTCGTAGATGATTTCCATTGCCCGGCCTCCCAGCACATAACTGGGGCGAACCAGAACGGGATATCCGAGCCGGTTACAGATGTCCCGGGCCTCCTCGAAGCTCACGGCGACGCCCCCGGGGGGTTGTGTGAGGTCGAGCTTCTGAATAAGGTCGTTAAACCGCTCCCGGTCCTCCGAACGATCGATGCTCTCCGGTGACGTACCGATGACCGGAATGCCGGCCTCCAGTAACCGGTTGCTGATGTTGAGGGGGGTCTGGCCCCCAAATTGTACAATGACACCATCGGGATCCAGGCGGTCACAGATGTCCATCACACTTTCACCGGTGATGGGTTCAAAGAAAAGGAGATCGGACGTGTCGTAATCCGTGCTTACGGTTTCGGGGTTGCTGTTGACCATGACGGATTCGTAACCCATCTCGTCGAGGGCAAACGCCGCCTGAACACAGCAATAATCAAATTCGATCGCCTGGCCGATGCGATTCGGGCCCGCTCCAAGAATCACAATCCGATCCTGATCCGATGCCGTAATTTCATCCTCCCGTCCGTACGAGGAATAGTAGTAGGGAGTATAAGCTTCAAATTCCCCGCCGCAGGTATCCACCGTTTTATACGTGGGTGTAATTTCGGCTTCCTTCCGTTGTTCCCGGACTTCATCCTCACTGGTTTCGAGGAGATCCGCGATTTGGCTGTCGGAGAAACCGTACCGTTTTGCCTCTTTTAAGTGATGTTCCGACATCCGGTTCAGGGACCCAACCGTGGCAATTTCCTCCTCCTTTTCCACGATGTCCTTCATCTGGTGGAGAAACCATGGATCAATCCCGCTTCGTTCACGGATTTCCTCAATGGGAATACCGGTCTTCAGGGCTTCGTAAACGGCGAAAATACGCTTTTCCCTTGGCAGACCCACGTTCCGTCGCAGGGAGTCCCGGGAAATTGTGCCGTTGCTTTCCGTTGTAAACCCATCATAACCTTTCTCGAGAGATCGCAGAGATTTCTGGAGAGCCTCCTTGAAGTTCCGCCCGATGGCCATCGCTTCTCCGATGCTCTTCATCTGAACGGTCAGGTTTTCGTCGGCCCCCGGAAATTTTTCGAATTCCCAGCGAGGAGATTTCACGACGGTGTAGTCAATGGTCGGTTCGAAACAGGCAGGGGTCTCCCGGGTGATGTCGTTCTGAATTTCGTCAAGCGTGTATCCAACGGCCAGCAGAGAAGCAATTTTGGCGATGGGAAAACCCGTCGCTTTTGACGCAAGTGCCGAACTCCGGGAAACCCGGGGGTTCATTTCGATGACAATCATGCGGCCACTGTCCGGGTCAAATGCAAACTGAATGTTGGACCCACCGGTTTCGACCCCGATCTGCCGCATAATCGCAAGAGCGGCGTTCCGCATCTTCTGGTACTCCCGATCGCTGAGAGTTTGCACGGGAGCAACGGTGATGCTGTCCCCCGTGTGGATGCCCATGGGATCGATGTTCTCGATGCCGCAGACAATGACGGTGTTGTCGTCAATGTCCCGCATCACTTCCAGTTCGTATTCCTTCCAGCCGATGAGGGATTCTTCCAGAAGTACCTCACCGATCATGCTCTGCTCGATCCCCCGGCTGACGATCCGTTCGAATTCCTTGATGTTGTACGCGATTCCGCCACCCGTTCCACCGAGAGTAAAGCTGGAGCGAACAACTATCGGCATGCCAAGATCCTTTCGGATTTCGTGTGCTTCCTTCAGGTTGTGGGCATAAGCATTCCGGGGCATGTCGAGTCCGATTTCCTCGATCTGCTCCTTGAACAATTTTCGGTCTTCGGCCACGTTAATAACGTCCGTGTCCGCCCCGATTAACTCGATGTCCAGCTCATCGAGAACGCCCTTCTCGTCGAGCTGAACGGCCAGGTTCAGTCCGGTCTGACCACCCAGGGTGGGTAATATCGCATCCGGTCGTTCCTCCCGGCAGACCTTTTCCAGAAATTCCGGATCGAGTGGTTCGATGTAGGTTCGATCCGAGAACTCCGGGTCCGTCATAATTGTTGCGGGGTTGGAATTGACGAGTACGATTTCGTAACCTTCCTGCTTGAGGGCCTTCAGGGCCTGTGTTCCGGAGTAGTCAAATTCACAGGCCTGACCGATGATAATCGGGCCGGAACCCGGCACCAGTATTTTGTTTATGTCTTCACGTTTAGGCATAAGGATCCCCCTTTCTTATCTGAAGTGACTTGCTTGTTTGTGTCGTTCCTCGGGTGACATATTGGACCATCGTTTATGCACTTCCTTCACGTCAAAGGACTCCATGTAATTTTTCCATTCCCGGTCCGCCTTCTGAAACATCTTTTCCGTTCCCTCCTCTCCCCGGGTGAATGCTTTGTCGGCGTATTTTATGTGGTCGACCTTTCCATCTCCGTCTTTGTCCGTATAGGTTCGATGATTGTAACCTTCTCCAATCTTTAAGGTTCGGTTGTCCGACGATTTTTTGTATTCAAAGGTTCCGTACGGCGAATCAATCTTGTATCCCTTCGGGCCGTAATCCCGGTTTGTAAGAGTTCGGTGCAGAGGATGACAGCCAATGAGAACCAGCATGAACGCACCAAGGACGGCGAGCATCGCTCCCGGTGTATTGCGATAGTCGTTGCCCGGCATCATAACCTCAAATAGGTGACAGCAACGAGATGGGAGAGCAACCGTTTGACACATCTTCAAACGGCCGAAATATACATTTGGACTGAGTGTAGGAAAGGTGTTCCACGGTTGCAAATCGGCAATCGATTTATCGGGTCAATGACCGGCTCGGGATTTCCGTCGCCGGTGCTCAATCCGTTAGTTCGGGTTCTATCAGTGCGGTGTAGCGGGATCCGTCCGGGTGCAATTCACTCCGGTAAAGCGTGAGGGAGGTAACGGTGAATCTTCCCAGAACTGTTCCCTGCTCCTCGTTCAGCACCTCGCGGACGTTGTCCGGGGCCCCGTTGCGCACCCGGCCCAGTGTTAAATGGGGGTGAAAATCCCTTGATTCGCGATCCACCCCCAAATCCGCGTACCGTTCGTCCAGGTAGTCGTGGCAGTCTTCAAGAACGCTCGTTTCCTCTTCGTGTACACCCACCCAGAGAACCCTGGGCCGCCCGGAGCGAGGAAAGGTTCCCGGACCGGAGACCCGGAGGTCAAACGGTGTTTGTTCACCCGCACACTGACGGAGAATTTCTTTGACGGAGGGGAGTTTCTGTTCCTCCATGTCTCCCAGAAATTTGAGTGTGATGTGCATTTTTTCCGGTCGCGTCCATTTGACCCCGTCCAGATCCGTTTTTAACCGCTCCTGGAGCTGAACAGCATTCTCCCGGACCGAATCCGGTACGTCGACCGCCGTGAACAGACGCAGTTCATCCATAAACGGTTCTCCCGTTGGAACTTATGTTTGATGGAAGCAGGTTAATTCCCGTCATCGTCCTCGGTTTCTCTGACTTCCAGGTTCCAGTAAATCAAGTAACCGCACCCGAAAAGGAGGAGTGTATTTTTATAGAGGGATTGTTCACTGGTGAACTGGAGCCAATCCGGACCCAGAAACCCGAGACAGGCACAGTTGATGTTTAAATTCTGGTAAATGGCGTACACGAGCACACTCTGAAACAGAATGACCAGGGCAGTAACCAGGAGAATGGATGGTCGCCAGTCAAGAAGAAGACCGAATCCACCAATACCTTCAAGGACAACGAGTGTCACGGCCGCCGGGTAGGAAAGGGAGGATGGAAAGAATTCGTACGCCTCAATGACCTTCGCAAATGGCCCGAGCGAAAACACTTTAAGGGTGGCGGCAAGAAGAAAGAATAACCCCACCATGATTCCCACGAGCCGGTACACAAACCGGGCCTTCCAGAAGTTCAGAAGCATTTTCATGGTTCGTTCCGGGGCCGATTCGGGCACCCTGATAAATATAATTATCGATGGTTGATCCGGTTAAGTATGGTATCCAAGTGTGATGTATAAGTCAATTTTCACCTCTTTTCTGTGCGGTTTTTACCGGTCTGATCGCGGATTGCCTGGAACAGGGAGAAGAAAGCAGTATACCCCCTTGGTGTGATCCATTATTCCACCGGGGCCTGTGGCGGACGCGGGATGGACCCTCCTGAAGATCGTGCCGGGATGGGCTGTGAAGAAGAAAACGGACCCCGGGGATCAGGCCGGGTCGCTCCTATCGTGCTTTTTCGGACCGTCAACCGGGAGATTTTGTTGCCGGTCGTTCATTTCCGGCGTCTTAAAAAACCAGCGTTGGTCAATCCCCGTCCCGATCCAACGCATCTTCTCGTTGCCGGACCTCAATGTGGAACCGGTGTACGTTGTGCTGGCGGAGAAGGTCCCAGACGTCCACGAGAATACCGAACGAAGCGTGCCGATCGGCGTACAGGGAAATGGTTTTGTCGGCATTGTTCTTTATTTTGTTCTTGAGGGTGTCCAGGGTGACGGAATCCCCGTTCCACTTTAATTGATCGTCGGGAGTTACCGCGATCATCTGACTGTCCCGTACCGGTTGTTCTCCGGTTTCGGCTTCGGGAAGGTTGACCGGGATGGCGGACCGGTCAATGAAGTTTGAGGTCAGCAGGAAGAAAATCAGAAGAAGGAGAACCACGTCGATAAGAGGGGTGAGCCGGGGACTGGACTCGATTTGTTCGTGGCGCTCAATCTGCATAGGGATTGTGACGGAAAGACACGACCTGACACGTTGACGCTTTTATCCCGTTGTCCCGGAACGGTGGACGGGGATTAACCTTCCGAGTCGTTACTCCGTCTGAACCGGTTTAACTGGTTCACGATATCAAAGGAGTAGGTTTCCAGTTGTTCGAACAGTTTATCTCGCAGTGAGACGAGGTAACTATGCATCAGGTAAGCAATAATGGCAACAGTGAGACCGGCCGCCGTCGTAAGGAGGGCCTGCCAGATGCCCTGTGACAGGTCCGCGGCCTGAACGGCCATGCCGCTCCCCGTGGCTTCCTGTACACTGATGAATGCCTGGATCATGCCTATAACCGTGCCGAGGAGCCCCAGTAGCGGGGAAATATGGGCAATCGTTGCCAGAACGCCCAATCCCTTTTCGTACTGTTTCATGTCAATCGTGGCCCGGTCTTCGATCACCTCGGATATCTCGTCTCGCGAGGTTCCGATTTTCTTGAGTCCGGCGAGAAAAATGTCTCCAATCGGTTTCGGTCCTTCCCGGCAGTGACGGAATGCTCCTTTAATTTGATTTTCGCCGAGAAGTTCCTGAAATTGTTGAAGGAATTCCTTCTGTTCGATGACCGCACGCCGGAGCTGGGAAAACTTGATTATTCCAACCGTGACGGCACCGATGGAGAAGAACAGAAGAACGTAAATGATGTAGCCACCATTTTGAAGCAACCAGATCATTTTCTGAGCTCCGGAACCGTCAGATGAACGAATGCAGCGGGTGATGGAAAAGGCCCAATTGTCCTGCGGAAGGACGGGTGAAAACAGGAACTGCGAAGGCGTGAAGTATTATTGAATAAACCGGTTTTTACCCGTGTAATTCCGCTGAAACGTAGATAAACCTTATAGAAAGAACCGGGAAATTGCAACCGGAACAGACCGGGTTTTTTGAATTTTTTTCGGTGAATTGACGAATTATAATCTGACCCGAGGAAATGCTCCCGGGGTGGAGATGGTTCGGCGACGAACCACGAGTTGCGATCAGTACAAGGTCATCCGAACATGCCTTCGAGGCTTTACAATTCACGGGTGCCACACCGTCCAGGTGACCTGTTCATTCCTTTCTTTGTTAAAACATCCAAACCATGCATATAAAGACCCTCAAAATACATGGTTTTAAATCCTTCCCGGACCGGGAAGAAATAGAACTCGACGCGCCGATAACCGCGCTCGTCGGTCCGAACGGTTGTGGAAAAAGCAATATCGTCGAGGCCATTAAGTGGGTGCTTGGTTCCCAGAGTCCGAAATCCCTTCGGGGAGAGGAAATGGCGGACATGATATTTAAGGGCTCCGAGTCGCGGGATCCGATGGGGTACGCAAAGGTGGAATTGATTATTTCGAACGAGGACGGCAAAATTCCCGTGGATTACTCGGAGGTGGCGATCGGGCGAAAGTTGTACCGGTCGGGCGAAAGCGAGTATTTGCTGAACGGTGAACAGGTACGGTTGAAGGACATTCAGGAACTTCTTTACGACACGGGCATCGGGGTCGAAAATTACAGTTTGATCGAACAGGGGAAAATCGATAAGGTGCTGAATTCCTCCAGGGAGGAACGTCGGGAACTCATTGAAGAGGCGGCCGGGATCAGTACGTTTCAGAATCGAAAACAGGAAGCGGAACGCAAATTATCCCGTGTGGATTCGGACCTTGAGCGTGTTCGAGACGTGCTGAATGAATTAAAACGGGAAATTCATTCCCTCAAAACGCAGGCCGGTCGCGCAAAGAAATACAAGGAATACCAGCAGGAGCTGGAAACCAAAAAATTACTCCTCACGCTCGATCGCTACAATGAACTTGTGGACGAAGAGGAAGATCTCTTTCAGGAATGGCAGGACGCGAAGGAGAAACGGAAGAATCTGCAGGACAAGATGTCAAACGCGCGTGAGGAGGAGCAGGAGGTGACGGGCACCGTCCGGGAACTGAACGAGGAGTACGAGGACGTGTCCTCCACGCTGCGTGACGTGGAGTATCAGATCGAGTCCCTCGAGGAAGACATTGAACGGAAACAGGAACGGTTAACGGAAATCGAACAGGAGAAAAAACGACTCGAGCAGGAAGAGCTGGAGCAAATTGCAAAGAAGCTTGAGGAACTGGAAGAACGAATTGAACAGGTGGAAGAGGAGAAGGTGGAGCAGGAGGAAGTACTGCAACAGCTCGGCACTCGGAAAAACGAGCTTGAGGAACAAATTGAGGAATTCTCGAACGGCCTGAAAGAGCTGGACGGTGAGGAACAGGAGTTGGAGAAACGAAAACAGGAACACCAGGATGAAATTGATGAGCGGAACCGCGAACGAAACCGGATCAATGACCGTATGAGTACCCTGGAGGATAGCCTGGAAGAGCTGAGGGAAGAAAAGCGTAAACTGGCGGAAAAACAAACAGAACGGCAGGAGGAAAAACAGGAAATTGAAGACAGACTCGAGGAGGTTCCACAGGAGATTCAACAACGGGAGGAAGAACTGGAGAAACTGGAAAGAACACGAGAACAGAAGAAGGAGAAACTGACGAAACTGGAGTCCGAGCTGGAGGAGGAACGAAAAGAATTTGACGGATTGAAGTCCCGTATATCCTTTCTTCAGGAACTGGAGGAACAGCATGCCGGCGTTCCAACAGGAACCCGCAAGGTGCTGCAATCAAACCACAATCCATGGCCCGAGGAAAACTTCCACGGTTTGCTTGACGACTGTCTTGAGTTTACCGAGGATGGGAGAAACGTTTTACAGGGATTGCTTGAACCGTATTTGACCCACCTGGTGGTTGAGGACTGGGTCACCGCCGAAAAAGTACTGAACGTGGCCCGTTCCACGGATGGACGAATAGGGGTTTTCGTTCTGACCGCCGTTCCGGACCAGTTCGCAAAACTGATGAGCCCGGGCAATTCCTCCAGAGGAGAAGGACCGGATCCCGCCGCTCCCGAGGTGGGCGACTACGACATGGGCAATCCGGAGAAGTATCTTTCCGACCAGAAGGGAAGGGCCGGTGATTACCTGTGCGAATCCGGGTCGTCTCCGGACGGATCGGGCGAAAAGACCACGGAGAAGTACCGTCTGAATGAATTAATCGAAGCTGATTCCTCGGTTCAGAAGCTCGTTGCGTGGCTTCTCGGGGGACAGGGAACGGACGGTCCATACGTCGTTTCCGAACCGGACGGCATTTTTCCGCCCGAGGGCGTGATGTCCGATCGGAACGGACTGATCGTTTCCGACGCCGGTCTGCTTTATTACCGGGGAGAGAAGCGGGTCGAGGAAAGTCTGACGGACCGCCGTTCGGAGATCAATGAGCTCCGTGAAAAAATGGATGAACAGGGAGAAATCGTGGAAGGTCTTGAACGGAAAGTGAGCCGGGTGGAGGGGGGACTTAACGCGATACGCCAGGCGGCCAAGAAACGGCGTACCGAAATTTATGAACGCGAGGTAACTCAGCAGAAACTGGAGGACCGCCTCGAATGGGTAAACGATGAACTGGACGTGCATCAGGAAGAACTGGAAGTTCTTGAGGATGAAATCGAGGAAAACAGGGCGGAAAACCAGCGATTGAAAAAACGAAAATCGGATATTGGAAACCTGATCGAACGTCACGAAGATCAGCTTGAGAAAATTACCGGGAAACTTGATGATCTCAAAGAGGAAAAGGAAAAAGCCCGTGAGCGGCTCCGTGACCGAAAGGACAATTTGAATGATGTGCAGGTAAAGCTTGCTCAGGCCCGTGAAAACATGGAGAACCTGCAGGAAAAACTGGAGATGCTTTCCTCGGATCGAAAAAACACAAGAGAACGCCTCCGAAAAAGTGAAAATCGAATCGACGAACTCGAGAACCGCCGGGAGGAAATAATTGCTTCTCTGGAGGATTGCCGATCGGAGTTGTACAACTGCAACAAGAAACAGGAGGAGCTGGAGGAGAAAATTGAGGAAATCGAGGAGCAACGATCCGAACTGGAGGAAAAACGGAACCGGATGGAGAAACGTCGGGAGGATATTACGGAGAAGTATCGTGAGATGAAGGAGCGCGCGCGGGAATTGAAAATTGACCTCAAAGAAGTTGAAACCCGGCGGGAGAAACTGGAGGAACGGGCGCAGGAGGAACTTGAGGAAGATCTGGAAGAGGAATACGAGGAATTTGACCCGGATGAAATCGATGATGTTAACCGGGAACGCCTCGAGGAGGAAGTCCGGGAACTGGAGTCCAACCTGAATAATATGGGGAATGTCAATCTGGCCGCTCTCGAACAGCTGGAGGAAGCGGAGGAACGGGCCGAGGAAATAAAGGAACAGGAGGAGGACCTCGTGAAATCCAAGAAACGCCTTCAGCGGATCATCCGGAAAATGCGGAACGAGAGCGAATCGCGGTTCAAAAAGACGCTCGAGCAGGGGAAGGAAAATTTTCGAAACATGTTCCGGAAGCTCTTCGGTGGGGGCCGGGCGACGCTTGAGGTGGTCTACGACGAAGACGAAGATGATGACGAGGAGGAAGGGGACGGAGAGGAGAGCAACCAGCAGACGGGCGACATCCTGGAATGCGGTATTGAAATAAAGGCGCAGCCTCCCGGTAAGGAAATGTCTACACTCTCTTTGCTCTCGGGCGGAGAAAAAGCGATGACAAGCCTTGCCCTCATGATGTCTCTTTTCATGTTGAACCCGAGCGCAATCTGTATCCTGGACGAGGCCGATGCACCACTGGACGAGTCGAACCTGGATCTATTTATCGGGCTGGTTGAGGAATTCACCGACATTACGCAATTTCTCATCGTAACACACAAGAAAAAGACCATTACCGCGGCGGACCGCGTGTACGGATTGACCATGGAGGAGGACGGTGTTTCAAAACTGGTCACCCTCGACCTCGAAAAGCGAATTCCGGAAAAGTTCGTCGAACCGTCGGAAAACGAGGAGAAGGAAGCGAAAGCGGGTGCGACCGCCGGTTCCCGATCGGGCGAAGGATAAAAAACACCGGGTGGTCCGGCCTACGGAAAACGTGGTCAAGTCCGCCCGGCGTCGGGGGACCGGGAAGGTCTCGACAAATCGTCGCAACGGAGAAAAAAGGACGTCTTTACTGGTTCCCCGGTTTTGTGAACTGTATAATCCCTTTTTGTCCATCGGCATATTACAGGGATATTGATTCGTGAAGATCATTCGGTTTTCTTCTGTTTTCATCCTCGTTGTTGTTTTCCTGGTGTTTTTTTATATATCCGGTTGTTCAACGGATGAATCGTTACAGAGGAAGAGTCACGAGGGGCAACGAAGCGACGCGCAGGATGCACACCGGGAAGCGAATCTCCCGGATCCGGGGACACCCGGAACAGCGGACCGTGAAACGGACACCGAGAACGCGGACCCTGTTCGTGTAATAAGTGAAGGAGAAGAGGTGGAACTCACGGATCATACCGTTGACGGCCATCACACCGTGGTGCTGTTTCGGGCGGACTGGTCTCCCGTCTGTAAACGGATTATCCCTTCCCTTGAGAAGATGGCCCGGGAAAAGGAGAACCTCATAGTGCGATACGTGGACATTACCGACATCAAGCAAAATCCCGACCTCCCCGTTGCAGCACAATACGGCGTGAAGAGTCCCCCTGTGTTTTTCCTCTACGATAAAAAGGGACGGCTTTCGGAGAAGGGTCCCGGGGTGTGGCAAACCATAAGAAAACGCTGGGGAAACTGAAATCTTACCGCAAACACATCCGCAATTGTCCTCAGCCGGCAGAACGGCATTCGTCCGGCGTCCCGGCGTCCTCATTTGACGAAATGTTGAAGAATATGACGGTTCTTTGTAGAATAAGACTTCATGATCGGGAAAATGACGCATCTGGCTCTTCAACAGCCAATGGATCGAGCGTGAACGGTCAAAAGTGTTTCGTTCGGTCCGACTGGAGTGATGTTTAAAACCGGGTTTTTACTTCTTTTTTTGAAAAAACACCCATGAGTGAAAACGAAGAACAGTTAATCACCTGTCCGGATTGTGATGCGAGTTATGACGCCTCGGGATTTGAACCGGGGAAGAAGTTTGAATGTCAGCTCTGCGGGGCGATTGTGAAGATTCCGGAGTCCCTGGGGGAGGATAAAAAACCGGAGGTCGCCTCGGAAAAAGGATCGAAATCCGGTAGACCGAAGGTCAAGAGCAAATCCCGATCCGGTCGTTCTCGCACCTCGTCGAGGTCGACCCGAAGCCGTTCTGGACGGGGTCGCGGCACCCGTTCCGGCGGTCGTGAGGACGGGTCTCGAGGAGAGGAGGAAGAAGGCTTCAGGGGCCGCAAAAGCGACAGCAACAAAACGGCGAAGCTGATATTTGCATTCGTCGCCGGCATAGGAGCCCTCATTGGTATTTTTGTCCTTGCTTCTTCAACCGGTTCCGGCGGAGACGAAGCATCCGGTGAGGAGAAAACCGCCAAAACGAACAAAAAATCAAACCAGAACACCGCATCGGACTCGGGCGTGGGGAGTGCTTCCGTGGATGATTCGTCCTCTTCATCATCGTCTCCGTCCGAATCTTCCGGATCGGACGCTTCGTCAGCGGATGACACCGGTGGAACGTCGGGCAAGGACGTAGAAGCCGATACGGAAGGAGGTTGGGGTGGTTCGGACAAGGAAGAAGAGGAAGCGGAAAAAGAAGAGAGCGATCAGGGAGCGAGCTCGTCAGGTGGTACGAAATGGCGGAACAAACCGCGGGAATGGGAAGTGCCAACGACGGTGAAACAGGCCTTCCTCAATCGGTTCAGCAATGTCTCGAACATGTCCACCAAAAAGCTCAAAATGGAACGCAAGAAATTTAAGGAGGATTACGAGCTCAACAAAGTGATACCGGCTCTGATTTCCGTTTACGGCGATGCGAATGAACGAATCGCCGCCCAGGCCAACAAGTTATTGAAAGAAATTACACAATATTCCGGTGCACCGAAAGTAACGAAAGGGCTTTCCCGGAAACAACGGCAGGAGAACTTTCAGACCTGGAAGGATTTCTGGCTTCACCTGAACTGGGAAGGCTACAAAAAGAAACTGAAAAAAGAGGCCAAGTTTGCGGAACGGATGGAAGAGGTCAAACCGCTCTGCAAGGATGTTGCAACACAGGGATACGCCGGCAAACAGAAGGCGCGCAGGAAAATTAAGAAGCGGGGGAAAGAGGTGATTCCCGTTTTAATTGCCCTCATGAAGGACAAGCATATGCCGGCGGTTTCCAAAGGAGCACGCACCTGCCTTCACGAATTTACCGGCCAGCAGTTTGCGGAGGAAATGCCGCGGAAACCCAAGGCGCGCTACAAGTACGTGAAGAAGTGGGAGGATTGGTGGGACAAGAACAAGGATTCCTTCTCGTTCGAGTAATTTTCCCTCCGGAAAAGAACGTCGGGGGCCGGGGCCGATCAGGATCCACCTTTCATTTGCTCCCGGAGAAACTGCGGTTTGATGTACGCTTTCTGAAACAGGTCCTTCCGTAATTTCTTACGGTGTTTTTTCAACTTTCTGGACCGGAGCCGGTTACGAATTTTTTCCTGTACCTGGGGATCGGAAAACGTTTTCTGTTTTCCTTTGATCTTTCCTTTTAGTTTGACCAGAACAACACGGTCCGGCAGGACGATGGGATCGGAGACCTCATCCACTTCGAGGTGTTCAAACAGCGCCTTCTCCACGTCCCTGTGAAAGTTTCCCCGGCGGGTCCAGTCAAAGGTACGATTGTTCTCCCCGTAGGTTTTGTTGTGGAGGCGGGCGAGTGTCTTCATGTCCGCACCGGTTCGAATCTGCCGCAGCGTTTCCTCAATTAACTTTTTGGCTTCCTTCTCCCCCCCGACCTCCGCGGTTGGAATGGTGATGATGTGACCTTTCACGCGTGGTTCCCGGAAAAATTCTTCTTTGTTTTCCTGGTAGTATTTCCGGATTTCACGGGGGGAAACAAACGTGTCAACTCCGGCTCCCCTGAACTTTTTCCTGATAAGTTTTTTCTGAAGTTCCTGTTTTCGTTTGTTCCGGCGCCAGTCCTCGAGGGTCCGACCGTTCTGGCGAAGCGTTTCGAGAAATTTCTCCCGGGACTCGAACCGTTCCACCATTTGTTGTTCAAGCTGGTTCAGTTCACGGTTGGTGACCTGGAGTCCTTCTTCCCGGGCGGCCTGGATGATCACCTTCTCCTCCACCATCAGGCTCAGTTCCTGCATGAAGAGTGTTCGTTTTCGGTATGCGAGCTCCCGTTTCGACAGACGTTTTCGGTACTGCTTGAGTCGAGGCCGAATTCGATCCATGACATCGGAGTGGAGAATGATACTGTCGTTGACCCAGGCGACCACACCATCCTCAAGGGACGGCCCGGTTTCCGGCGACTCCTGAGCGGTTAACGCAGATCCGGACAGCACAACGCCGGCCAGCAGTACAAAAAAGACACAGGCCCCTTTCCGGATCGAGGTTTGAAGCATATTTATCATGTCTGGTGTCCGATCCTGTATTTCTGAATGAATCATGTTCCGTTAAAAAACCATTTCGCCGAAACGTTCTTTTCGGACTTTCTCGGGAAGGGCGCGATAATCATGGGGTTCCATTGTGTACGTCCCGCGTCCCTCCGTCAGAGATCGAATGGTTGTCGCGTATCCGATCATTTCGGAAATCGGGACGAACGCGTCAATCACCCGGTCTCCCTCCTGGGAATCAATTTCGGATATTTCGGCCCGTCTCCGGTTCAGGTCCTCCACAATTCCTCCCATGTGATCCGAGGGACAGACCACTTCAAGTTTCATGATTGGTTCCAGTATCTCACAACCCGCCTCGTTCACGCAGTTTCGAACAGCCCGTGAGGCAGCTGCCTCAAAGGCCGAAGCCGTGTACGCATCGGGCTGAAAATCCGCGTGTATCCCCGTAACGTTCGTGTAAATAAGTGGAAATCCCCGTTCGCCTCCGCCGGACGCACCGTTTTCAAGACCTTTTTCAATGGCGTGCAGCACCTCCGGCGGAAGTTCGTCCTCCAGGTCGTCGTCCAGGTCCATGTCGACGTTCCACTGAAGCTGGTCCGGGTTCTGGGTTACTTCGGCAACAACGGATGCGTATTCCCGGTCCTCCTTCTGGCCTTTTTCAAATTCACCTTCCTGACGAATTTCCCGGGCAATCTGCTCCCGGTACGAGACCCGAACTTCTCCCACGCGTGCTTCCACGTTGAATTCTTCCAGTATCCGTTCACGCAGTACTTCGAGGTGCAATTCCCCCATGCCACTGATGATCTGCTGTCCCGTTTCTTCGGATTCCCGTACTTCAAAGGTGGGATCATCAAGGGCCATCTTTTCGAGGGCCTCGTCCAGCTTCTCCCGTTCGTCCGATGATTTCGGTTCAACGGCCATGTCGATCACCGTTTCGGGGAATTCCGCCTGTTCGAGAAGGATTTTGCTGTCGGGATGAGAGAGGGTGTCGCCGGTCCGGGACTGTTTGAAGCCGAGTATGGCAACAATATCTCCGGCCTGTGCGGTGTCCACCTGCTCCCGCGAATGGGAGTGCATCCGGTAGATGGAGGACACCTGTTCACGTTCGTCCCGCGTCACGTTGTACACCTGATCACCGCTGCTGATGGTTCCCGAATATATTCGGGTATAGGCGAGTTCACCGTGTTGGTCGGTCTCAGTTTTGAAGATTAAGCCGGCCAGATCCTCCTCCGGGTCCGGGGCCCGGGTCAGCTCCTCGTCGGTGTCGGGATGCACACCGGTGATATCCGAACGGTCCAGCGGGGAAGGAAGAAACCAGCAAATTCCATCCAGAAGAGGCTGAACACCGATGTTTCGGAGCGACGCACCACCGTACGCCGGTACGATCCCCTCAAGGAGTGTTCCCTCCCGAATGGCGTTTCGCAGGAGGTCCGGGTCAATTTCCTCCTCTTCCAGGTAAACCTTCATGAGTTGGTCCGAATATTCACTGGCTTCTTCGATCAGCAACTCCCGGTGCGTCTCAAAGGAATCACGGTATTCGTCCGGAATGGGCTCTCGATCGATTTCCGCACCGTGAGTTTCCTGATCAAAGTGAAGGGCCTGACCTTCAATAAGATCGATGACGCCCTCCAGGTCATCTCCCGTACCGAGGGGGATGGTGACGGGGACGGGATTGGCATCCAGCTCTTCGCGGATTTCGTTGAGCACCTCCTGATAATCCGCGCCTTTCCTGTCCAGTTTGTTTACGTAGGCAATCCGGGGCACGTCGTACGTGTCGGCCTGGTTCCAGACGGTTTCGGACTGTGCCTCCACGCCACCCACGCCGCAGAACACGCCGACGGCCCCGTCAAGAACACGGAGCGATCGCTCCACCTCGGCGGTAAAATCCACGTGCCCGGGCGTGTCAATGATGTTAATGCGGTGATCCTTCCATTGACAGGTGGTTGAGGCACTGGTGATGGTGATGCCGCGTTCCTGTTCCTGGTTCATCCAGTCCATTGTGGCCGTTCCTTCGTCCACCTCGCCCATTTTGTGTTCACGGCCGGTATAGTACAGGATCCGCTCCGTCGTTGTGGTTTTCCCGGCGTCAATATGGGCTATTGTGCCGATGTTTCGTGTGTTGCGAAGCGGTGTTTCCATGTCGAAAATTTTCGGACTTCAAGAACGTCTGGGGCCCGTCATTGCCGGATTGGTGTGGCCATGGTGATCCGGCGATGGCACCGGACAATTATCCGTTTAATATGCCTGTTAAATGCGGGAGTTCATAGCGAAAAACAATAGGTTACACCATTATAGGAGGTCCCGGTCTATTCTACAATGAACCGCTTCTGACGGTCCCGTTTCGCGGACCGTATCCCCATCCCGTCAAATCGGACGGGCGGACCCGTCGACCATGCCTTTCCTGCGGTCTTCCTGGTTTCGATTTGATGGCAAATGTCATAGAATAAGGTCAGCACTGAATTGCCGTTTGGAAACGATGAACAAAATGGGTTGAACGGTTCCGGAGAAGGTTTATTCGCGCGTTCTGGATTTTTTGAAGTCACAGGTCCGGGAATGTATCTGTTTCTGGCGATTACCGTTTTTTTCCTTTTTTGCATTGCCGTATACGTGTATCGGAAAGATGTGAAAAAGGGTAAAATGGAGCGTGAAGATAAATGGCGGGAGTCTTTGCCCGATGAGGAGTGGAAGGTTTCGGATCCGTGGGAGAACCCGGAGTGATCTGAGGAAAAACATCCACTTTCCGACAGTTCGAGTGAACCATTTTGAAGAAGAAAATGCATCATTTCGGTTATTCATTGGTTCCGGATGAACAAACTGGAAACGGGAACAAATAGAACCCGATCGTCTTACGGAAATCCCTGGCGGATGACCGGCGTACATTTGCGATGCCGGAAATGGATTATTCCCGGTATGGTCATGATCGGTCTGATGGTTCTGCAGACCGTCCCCGCGGTGTCACAGGAGGACGGTGATAGGGAAGAGAAAAAAGAGCCAGAACCGGAGGAGGTCAAAAACTCGAAACGGGCGAAGAAGCGGTTTTCCGGGGACGTAAAGATTACCCCGAAGACCGTCGGGATCAGCGAGGAGGGAACGAAACATTTTTTCTCCGTCCGGACGAGTGCCAATTTTCCCGAGGGAACCCGCGTTCGCGTTATTCTTTATTACCAGAGGAAACAGAAGAACATAGAAGATCTGATTGATCACAAGGTGTATGAAAACACGGTTCGGGTTCGGGACAATGGGCGAATTGAAGCGATGCTTCTGGGACTGAAACGATCGCTCTGGGCGGGGCCGTACAAGGTGGTGTTCAAGGTGAGTCCGGAGAATCAGATTCGTCCCGTGAGAAAGAAGTTACCGGACCTGGATGAACCGGTGCAATTTGCAAAAACGTGGTACCACGGAACAGCGGAACAACTGGAGAAACAGAAAAAAAAGGCCGTGAAACAGGCCCGGAAAGACTATTACGGGACCCTTGAACTGGCCGAGGAACTGAAGTTGAAGTTGCGGGAAGTGCAGTCGGGGGATCTGGATGTGGACGATTGGGAACAATGGAGCAAACGCTGGAAAAAACAGCTGAGGAAAATCGAGGAATCCAATAGACGGCGACCGCAATTTGACGGGGAGTTCGTGGAGTTTCACTTTGTGGAGGATCGAACCGGGTTTTTCCTTCAGTTTGATCTCCAGTCGTTGAGGGATGTTTATGGACTCGCCGATCAAATCGTCCGTTCGGAGGAACCCACCCCGGAGCAAACCCAGGAATTCAGGAAGTCGTATCGTGAACTTCAGAGGAGCATAGCCAAAACCCTCTCGTTTCTGAAGATATCCATTCCCCTTGGAAAGCAAAAGCGGAAGGTGTTCCGCAAACATTTAAAGGAGTTCACCAAGATATTCCAGGAGATGGACGAGCATATTTCCCGGCGGTCCGAAGCGGAGGATCTTTCGGCCTGGACCCGGAAGGCGGAGGAGAAGTTGACCGAACTACAATCACATCTTTTCGAACTCGATTCGGACATCCCCGACTTTCTGTACCGGCGATTTACGAAATTGCTGAAAAGGGTGAATAACATGTTAAGGAACCTCTCCGGTAAGGAGGGGGAAATTAAAAAACAGTTTCGGTCGGCGCATAAGTATTTCAGGGATGTTCGTGAAATTTCGAAGGCATATCTGAAGGAGCTGGAGGACAATGACAACTGAGTTTCTCCTTGACGGGTCTTCGCTCGAGCTTCAGGACATCAGGCGTCTGTACCGGGCGGAGAAGCCCGAGGTGGCACTTTCGGACGGGGTGATGGAGACCGTTTCCGAGAGCCGTGATGTGGTGAACCGGGCCGTTGAACGGGATGAGGCCGTGTACGGGGTAAACACCGGGTTCGGCCGGCTGTCCTCCGAGATGGTGTCGGACGAAAACCTTGATCAACTTCAGAAAAACCTGATCCGGAGCCACGCAATGGGGGTTGGGGATGACCTCGGTAGAAGGGTCTGTCAGATGGTGATGTTCCTGAAAATCAGGGAATTTGCGATGGGGTATTCCGGGGTGTCACCGGGACTGCTTGAGAAACTGTGTAAACTCTTCAACGAAGGTATTTATCCGAAAATTCCCGAAGCCGGATCGGTGGGGGCCAGCGGTGATCTCGCCCCTCTTGCCCACCTGGGGCTGATGCTGCTCGGGGAAGGCGAGGTCTACCGGCGAAAGGATTCGGGAAATGGTTCCCACAACTGGGAGGTCGCCAACTCCATTGTGGCTCTCCGGACGGCAAATATTGAGCCGTATAAATTTAAGCCGAAGGAAGGGCTTTCGATCGTGAATGGAACCCAGGTATCGCTTGCACTCCTCCTTGAAGCACTGGTTCGATCCACCAGATTACAGACCCTGGCCGACGTCACGGCCGCCATGAGCATTGATGCCCTGAAGGGCAGCACCGTTCCGTTCCGGGAGGAGGTGTACGGCGCGAGGGAACACCCGGGACAGAAACAGGTGTCTCAACGGATTTCCGCTTTGCTTGAGGGGAGTGAAATTCGGGAATCGCATCGTGACTGTGACCGTGTTCAGGACTCCTACAGTCTCCGGTGTGTGCCACAGGTGCATGGCGCCTCCCTTGATTCCCTTCAAAATTGCCGCGATATTGCCCGGCGAGAGATGAATGCTTCCACGGATAATCCCCTGGTCCTCGCCGAGTCGGATGAAATTATTTCGGCGGGGAATTTTCACGGACAGCCCATCGGGGTGGCGGCCGACTACCTCTGTATCGGTCTGTCCGAGCTGGCCAGTATTTCGGAACGACGAATTGAGAACCTCGTGAATCCGGACCTGAGTGACCTTCCTCCGTTCCTCACGGAAAACTCCGGCATCAATTCCGGCATGATGCTGGGGCAGGTGGCCGCTGCGTCACTGGTGTCCGAGAACAAAACACTCAGCCATCCCGCCTCCGTCGATTCCATTCCCACCTCCGCCAACCGTGAGGATCACGTGAGCATGTCCACGTTTGCCGGCCGGAAAGTGTCGGAGGTCGCCGAAAACCTTGAGCGAATTCTTGGTATTGAGTTAATCTGTGCCGCCCAGGGAATTGATTATCGTGAACCGCTTTCCACCTCGCCCCCTCTGGAGGCCGCACACGAACAAATCCGGGAGGTCGTTGAACCACTGGATCGGGATCGCGTTTTTTACCGGGATCTCGACGCCATCACGTCACTTACCCGGGATCCATCCTTCTTTCAGCGCATCAACGATGAACTTCCCAACGATCGGGCCCTTCACTCGTTTTAAGGTATGCAGCAGTCCTTCCGGGAGGATTCCGGGGGACCGAATACGAGCCAACCTATGGTGAAGGGTTGATTGACGGCGGACGAATCCCTTCCCATCTGGATTTCATTCTGTCCGAACAAAATGCCAGAGGTTATTTCCGCTTACATCTCCGGAAACGGCACACGAGCCATTCAGTGCAACGTAACCTCGGGAGGCCTGACCGTCACCAGGGCGGCCCGGTCGGACAAACCCGTCATCGACGGATCCCTGCCTTCGGACACCGTCAACGAAGATCTCGTGGCTTTTCTCGGGGAAGCGGATTTTGATGACCTTCCCCTGATCGTCAGTGTGCCCTCCCACCTTGGCTTTCTCCGGATGTTACGTGTGCCATTTACGGAGGAGGAGCAGATTCGGGAAACAGCACCCTTTGAACTGGAGGAGTACGTCCAGTCGGTGTCCGTCGAACAGATGCAGGTGGACCTTTCCATCATGGGTCTAACGTCGTCCGGAAGCCGGGTCATGGCCGGTGCCATGGAGGAGGAACAGCTCAAACAGCTAATCCGTGCGGTGTCTTCGTCCGGTCTGGATTGTGTATCACTCCGGTTTGACACCGTTTCCAGTTTCAACTTTCTGACGACGCAGGGGTTGTTTTCGGAAGAGGGGGAAGGATGGGTTGTATACATGAACGGGCCCTACGTGTCCATAACGCTTGTGGAGGACCGGATCCCCGTTTTTATGCGTGAGTTTCGAATATTGCCGGAAGAGGGAAATCGAAAATTGCCGGACGGAGAGACGGTGGAGTCCGACGAATTACCGACCGGCACCCGGACCGAAGACCCCGAATCAAAGAAGGACCCGGCGGAGGCACAGGCCCATTCCACTCCCGGTGAAACCCCTGCCGGCGCTGGAGGGGACCGGACGGCGTCCGGTTCGCGGACCGGTGAACCAGTGCCGGCCGAACCGTCCACCGAAACGGAGTCCGGGAACGGGACGGAAGATGGACAACGTCCGGCGCAGCCGTTCATTGATGCCGAACGGTACAGCAGTCGTTTGATTGAGGAAATGGAAAAAACACTCCTGTCCGCGGGCGTCGTCGTTTCACCGGATCGTCTGTTTCTTCTCGGCATTCCGCCGGCGTCCGTGGATACCGGTGATTTAAACGAACGACTGGCCGATTCGTTCTCCATGGTCGATCCGTTTTCCGCGATTACTTCTTCCGGGTCCGGGGAAATGGTCCGGGCACAGGAGGAGGCGGAACAATCGAATTCGGACGATGAAAATACCAATTCGGACGAAGAAGAGGCCGATTCCGGAACGGACGCGGACAGACGAGTGGAGGAGGCTCTTCAGGAAGCCGTGACGGAATCCAGCCCGATCCGGGATTTCCCCACGGATTACGAAATTCGGTGGGACGTCGAAGAAGACATTCGGGATTACGTGGTCTGCCTTGGTGCCGCACCGGTGAACGCGATACCGATGCCCTGTGACGTTGAAATGAGGAAGGGGGAATTTGCTCACAAGAAACTGTGGGAGACCATAAAGTACGCCGTTGCCGTATTTGTTTTTGCTCTCCTGATTACCTCCGTTTCCTATCTGTTGATTGTGAAAAATGAGCGGGATCGCCAGCGGAAAATTCACGGTCGATATTTACAGGTACAGGAACAGGAGTTTCAGGAGCTGTATCCGGATCGAGAGATCTCCGCTTCTTCTCGAATCCCGAATCAGCTGGAAGACTACCTCGTGGAGGAGCAGGAAAAGATCGGGAAGGGACTTCCCCTGAAAACCTCCGCGCTTCAGCACTGGTACCGGATGTTTGAGAACGTGAACGTGCGAGGGGATATTTATCTGAACAGGTTTTCCATAACACTCGACGGACAGGGAGGGGGACGTGTTGTGGTGTCCGGCCAGACCGGTAACGACCAGTTACCCATCCGTCTTCGAAATCAAATTTCCGGGTCCCGGGGCATCGGCAATCCAAACGAGTCCCGCATCACCGATGCGGGGGAAAACCGAAAACGGTTCCACTTTTCGTTTCCGATTGAACCCGAGCGGGAAGAGTGATGGAACAAACAAAATCATCACAATTTGGTCTCCTTGAGATCGGGATTTCCGGTTGTTTCCTGCTTGCCCTTCTGGTGTTTGTCTGGGCGTTTTACCTCGATTCGGAGGCGGCCACCCTTAAAAACCAGAAAATTCCCGAACAGAAGGAGAACCTGGAAAAAACGAGGCGGTTGATTCAGCACATCAGGAACGTGAAAGCCCGGGCACCCAAAGAAGCGGACCGGCAGGAACAAATCCTTTCCCGGCTGGAAAACCACATTGTGAAAGTGCTTGGTGAGGTCGGGGTGAAAAACCCGGGATCCGTCGTGAAAAATCGAAGTCGGGTGACGGAACGAGAAATGGATGATCAACCATACATCGAAGGCGGTCTCCGGGTGGAAGTGCAGGACGTGTCCCTCTTCCATCTCGTGGATGCTCTGTATCAGCTCGAAAGCAGTATTCCCGTTCTAAAAACCTACAACATTCAGTTGAATTCCATCAAAATGAACGAGAAATCCAACATGATGATGGTTGAGCGGGGCAATATTGAGGTGCACTATTACAAACCGAGCAAGAAGTGAACTCACTCCTTGAATGGTTAAAATCATCTCTGCAGAGCTGGACCGGCCGGTTGATTATGGCGGGGGTTTTACTGGTGCTCGGGGTCCTTCTTTACGTAACGGTCTGCTACCTGCAGTACGCCGGTTACGGGAACCGGCAGGTTGCTGATTACCTCCCGCCGTCGGCAGATCAGGTCGCAGCCGTCGAAAACCCGGACCGCCAGTTGCGAATATTTGTCGCCGGCCCGTGGAAGGACCTGGTGTTGCCATTTGCGAGCCGTCAAAAGCAACGAAAAAAAAGAAACCGGGGAAATGGGGGCGAACCGCCGAAAACCTCCCGTTCCCTTACCCGCCATCTTTCCCGGCTGCACTCCGCTGTGCTCTGTCGTGTTCGAGAAGAAAGAGGCGGATACCTGGCCGCCGGGCGAACTGGTTTTCTTGAATACATGGGGTTGCGATGGGGCATGGGCTATCTTGTGGATCGCCTCTCGAGCGGTGGGGTATCCACCGAACGGATCCGGGGACGGACCGTTTATCGTTCCTCCCGTGGAGGCCGGCCGTTTTTCCTGTGGCGGGACGGGCCGTTTCTGTTTTTCTCCGATAAGAAGGATCTCGTAAAGGCGTCATTGGGCACATCCGATCCATCGGGGGAATCACATCCGGCCGCGAAGGAGTTTTCGGAAACCGAACCGGACCCCCCGATCCGGGTATGGGCCGACAAACTTCCGGTACTGGACCGTTCACCGGTTCGGGAACTGGTGCACTGGTTCCGGGCGGATCAGTTTCGGAATGTGTTTGCCCGGGCATCGTTGACGCCGAAGTCGGTAACCGTTCGGGCCCGGGGATCCATACCGCCGGATCGCTATGATGATGAAATCCGGGAAAACGTATCGGCCATGAACCGGCGGGCACGGCGCGACCTGGAATCAATGGTTCCCGCAGACGGCACCCTGTTCCTGGAACTGACGAACTATCCCGTCCGGGCCGGCTGGAACCGGCTGCTTGAAATCCAGAGGGAACAGCCGGTCGCGGCCGTTGCCCGGTCCGTACGGGAAGAAGCCACCATGATTTACAGCGAACTTTCGTACTTTACGGATGAAATACGAAATCGTGGCCGGAGTGAGGCATTTCTTCGTGCTCTATCCCCCCCCGCGGCGGTGCTCGTGCGTTCGGAACCCGATGGTGGCAGACAGAAAAAACAGTTTGGGGGAGCACTGCTGGTTCATCTGGCCGGCAGGGACGGGGCGGCCCTCCGGATTCTGGATGAAATATTTCTGGAGAACGATGGGGGCCTTGACCGGGTCTCCGGTGTAACGGAGAAAATCGTACGGGACACGAAGGTACGTGTGCTGGAGGTGGCGTTTGAGAAATGGGGGGAGGGACTGGCACCGTGTTATGCAAAGGTTGGAGAGTACCTGGTGGTCTCCACCTCCCTTTCCCTGGTCCGGGATCTGCTCCGCACGAATGAGGGCCGGATGAACCGGATCAGCGAACTTCCGTCATACCGATTCCCCGGGAAAAAGGGGAACCGGCAGATGGGTTTTTGGTTGCACGTACGGCGGCTGGCCAAACACCTGTTTGACACCGCCGGGTCACTGGCTCAACACCGGATGAACAGCGTCGACGAACGGGCGCTTCGTCGCTCCGTGCGGGAGGACGTACTGGCAACGTATCGGGAGGACAACCGCGAGCGGCCACCGGAACGCGTTCTCCGGCAGGAAGTAACCGAGAAATTTCGAAAACGACGTCGGAAAATGCAATCCGGTCTGCAGGACCGAATCCGGGAAGTGGCGAACCGGTTGCGGAAGGTTCGAATCATTTCGGGTTCGATCCGTTTCCTTGATCGATCCGCGGCGAAAATCACGATACGGGCACAAACGGAAAAAGGGAAGTAATGGGGGTGCCGACCACTGAGGAACGGCAACAGGTGGCCAGCGGAGAGGTATTTCGAAGCCACTGTATCCCTCCGCAATCAGGGTTAATAAATCATCCCGAAGAACCTTCTGTGAACAGGGTCTATATTTGATAGTTACGGGTGCGGTTGTTACAGTATTACCGAATGTTATTACCCTTCACACAGTGCTGTGTAAGTGTGCAGCTTGCCGTTCTATGGTGTCGTGAAGGGTCGGACGTTTTGTAATCGGTGGGGAGATACGGAGGACACCCGGTTCCACAGAAAACCGGCTCCACTCCGAAATTCCCCGCCCGGTTTCCGTTTTGTAACGGATCCTTTCTATTTTCGGTGGACGACGGTCGATGATTCAGTTTCAGTGTGAGTGCGGTCAGTACTACCGCGTTGAGGAATGGCGTGAGGGCGATCGGTTTGTGTGTCCCTACTGCGATCGTGAAACCACCGTTTCCGTCGAGGATCAGGACGGGCCCGGTGGCCAACAGGAGGCGTCAGATCAGGATACGGAACAAGGAGATGGCAATTTTCAGGAGTAACCGACATGCAGAAATTATTTAATTGCAAATGCGGCAACCGGTTCCCGGCGGACGTTTCGGAGAACCCGGCGGGGGAAACAATCGAGTGTGAAGGTTGTGGGGAGAATCGAACCATACTCGTCTGTGACAGCTGCGAAAATATTGTGGCCGAAGAATACAGTTCGGAGGATTGTCCGGTCTGTGGAAGCCCGCTTTCGACCGGTGGATTCGGGTGTTCGTTTGTGTTTCTGTCGGTGTTCATCGTGCTTGGCCTGCTGCTGATTCTTCCTTTTGTTTGAACGTTCGACGCAGTAGACGGCGGGATGGGAGTGCACGAAGCGGAGCGAATTGCACGTTATTTGGGAACACTGCTCCCCTGTCCAGAAATGTGTGCTCCGTACCACGGGGTCTCTTCCCCATCGACTCTTTTCTAATTTGCGGAGGGTAGGTATGTACCGGGGGTATTCGGGATCGGGTTGGACACTTGTACTGTGGTTTTGGTTCGTCGTTCTGGTCGGCACCGGGATCTGGGGGGGAAATCACCCGGTCGAAGGACAGGAAAACGAAGATGGGTCCCTTCCGTCCATCGATAAAACGGTAACACCGGATTCCTGGCTCATCGCGGGGCCGTTTTCGTCGGGCCGGCACGAAGAGGGCATCGATCCACTTGCGAACGAAGGAGGATTCCAGCACACTGAACCGGAGACGGGCATGACCCATCCCGGGATCCTTACGAAGGACGGAACCGTGTCCTGGCGACAGGTGGATGCCGGGGAAAAGGGAACGGTAAAGATCATGGGCGAGAATGTTGACTGGGACACCGTCGCAAGCCGGAAGGGGGCACCGGTCTATATTGCGACGTATTATCTCTATGCGGACGTAACCCTCGATAACGCGTGCCGGGCGGTGGCCGTGGCGGAGGAGGTTGGTTCGTTTCGGATCAACGATCGTACGTACCTCGGTGGATTCATCGGTCGCGACAAAGTGCGGGTGCCGGTTCAACTGGACGAGGGGAAAAACAACATTCTGCTTTCCGTCTCAACGTACCGGTCGGAGAACATCAAATTTCGACTCCGGCCCGTGGAGAACAACCTGCAGCCGGTGAAGAACGACCTGACGTTGCCGGATCTCCGGAAGAAACAGACCCCGGATGAATCGTTTGCGGGCGTGCCCGTTGCCAACAACACCTCCCGCTGGCACCGAAACGTAACGGTTCGGTTGAGTGTGAATGCCGGGAACGGAAAGAAGAACCTGGGCCGTGTGGAGGATGTCTCCATCGGCCCGTTTGCGTTTCGTCACGTAACCGTCCCGCTGTCGTTTCCGGATCGGATTCCGAAGAAGTGGATCCGGAAGAAGGGAGTACCCGTTACAGTAACGGTATCTTCCGGAGAGATGATGACCTCCGTAAAGGACAAATTGCCGGTGCGAAATCCGGGGGAACCGAGGCGCGTCACGTTTCGATCGAAGGTGGATGGCTCCGTGCAGTATTACAGCGTCCGTCCGCCGAAAAATTATGACCCGGACCGGCAGTATGCCCTGATCCTCGGGCTTCACGGGGCCAACGTAAAAACACAGGAAAAATTTATTCAAAGATATTCCTCCAAAGAGTGGGCATTTGTCGTGGCCCCGACGAACCGGGGCCGGTTCGGGTTTTCCTGGGAAAACCAGGGCCGTTTGAACACGATGCAGACGCTGGACATCGCGCTCTCCCGGTATCCCATCGATCCGGATCGAGTGTACCTGGGCGGCCATTCCATGGGCGGCCACGGCGTGTGGGTCGTGGGGACGGCGCACGCGGATCGATTTGCGGCCATCGGTCCCGGCGCGGGCTGGCTGTCGACCGACGTGTATACCCCGTATTACATGCGAAAGGACCACCTGTTCGGCAGCCCGAGGGAATCGGCCGTGTTGCGCGCCGCCCGAAGGCCTGACCGTCCTCAGAATTTTCTGGAAAACCTTCACGACGTGCCCCCCATGATTGTACAGGGAGGCGCGGACCCGGTGGTGCCGCCGTTTCACGCACGGACGTTCCGGAAACGATTGATGCAACTCGGATACCCGGTGGAGTACGTGGAGGTGCCGGGGGCGAAACACACGTTTAAACACCGGGGAGAACGGTGGTTGGAGCTTAAGTCGCTGATGTCGTTTTTCCGGGGAAAAAAACGAACGAAAAACCCGGAGCACCTTCGATTCCGAACCGCCTCCCCCGCCGAAAACAGCCGGCATTACTGGGTCCGCGTCCTGCAGAGACACGACATGTTGGCGGACGCCCGTCTCGAGGCGAGCGTTCAGGACAAAAGCACCGTGCGGGTCCACACGTCCAACGTCCGGAAGATGACCATCGATCTTTCCCGTGGGCTTCCGCAAATCGGCGATGCGACCGTGCACATTGACGACAATAAAATAAACGGCGTGGAACGCAAAAACATCACCCTGATTCACAACGAATCCGGCTGGTCGACAGCGAACGGAGAGACCGACGAATTACAGAAAACCCCATCCCGAAGTGGACCGGTCCGACAGGTGTTTTACCGGCCGTTTCTGCTGGTGTACGCCACCGGCGGTTCGTCGAAGTGGAAGCAGGTCACCTACGGACAGGCCCGCCGGTTTGCTCAGTACTGGTGGCAGATTGGGGGCGGAGACGCGCGGATCGTGTCGGACCAAAACGTGACCGACGCGATGATGCGACGGTACAATCTCGTACTGCTGGGCAACCACCGAACCAATCGCGTCATCGGACAGATCAACGAGAAACTCCCGGTGCGATTTACTCGAAACGGCATCGAGGTCGGTGGTAAGAAGCAGACCGGCGACGGGATCGGGATAAAGGTGGTGTATCCAAACCCGGAGCATCCCCGGCGACTGGTGTACGTGAACGGGGGATTGTCCGTCGACGGTCAGCGGAACGCACTGTTGCCGGGATTGCTGTCCGACGAACTGCCGGATTACCTGGTGCTGGACGAAAACTGGAAGAAAACGGGATTTGCCTCCGTCCGGGTGGCCGGATTTTTTGACGCCACCTGGTCCCTGTCCCCGGCGTTTCAGTGCCGGAACAAACGGTTCCCGGACGAAAAGTAGGAGGACGGATCGGTCTGAGGTCGTATTATCGTTTATTTAGACCCCATCTAAAGAAAAATGTATGACCTGTCCTCCATTATGGAATAGGGA